>JANNIH010000021.1:0-62628 GCA_031404815.1 Holophagales bacterium
CCACCGGTGAACGCACCGCCGTTGATGTAACGGGCGGCGAAGTTGGTCGCGAGCGGCTCGCGGTTGTCCGCCGCCGTCCAGTTCACGTAACGACCGTAGAAGGTGTACTCACCCGGGACCGAGGTCTCCGGATTCGTGGCCGAAGCCTCGATGTGGGCGAGCGTCTCGCCCTGGGCGAAGTTCTCTTCCGAGTTGACGTAGAAGTAGTCGCCCCAGAGCACGTTCTGGTTCGTCGCGTCGCCCGTGCCACCAGCCACGAAGTAGCCGGCATCGCCCGGGAAGCGCAGGGTGCAGTTGTTGACCGTGTCGATCGTGATGTAACCACGGGCGATGTTGTCGCCGATGGCGCGACCGGCGCAGCCGTTCAAGATCGCCGAGAACGTACCCGTGTGCGACGCGCGCAGGTGGGTGACGAACGAGGCCGGAACCGCCGGCGGCGGCAACTGGCCGGTGCAGGAGGCGAAGTTGATGTCCTGCGAGAACGTGCCCTGCGGACTGATCGTGTCCGTCGGGTCCTGACCATCCGAGGCCGTACGCGGCACCGTGCCATTGAAAATGTCACGGATGCTGACGGTCTGGACGTCGTAACCGGTCAGGTAGATGTTGAAGTCGAAGGTCGGGACCGAAAGGTCCGACCAGAAGACGACGTGGGCGAGAACCGCGGTCGCCGACGCGTTGTTGACCGAGAACAGGGTGTTGATCCCGTTCGGGTTGGTCAGATCGACTTCGAAGTACGGCACCAACAGAGTGGCGGCCGGCACGTCGTCGATCGTGCAGATGACTCCCTGAGCGCCCGACGGCACCAACAACACCGCGAGCCCCAAGAGCATGCACAAGACGGCTGCTTTCTTCATTCGTTCCCTCCTTTTTCCGAAGTGTCCGTTTCCCTCTCGAACTTGCAGCGAACCACAACGACCTACAACCGCTAGGCGCCGGGTATCTGACAATCCGTGAGCTTGCAGAGGATAGTAGCACAGGCCCGGAGAGAAAACACCCTGCTCCCGATCCGAGCCTGATCCGAGCCCGACCCTGCTCCCGACCCGAGCGGAAGAGGGCTAACACACGAGGGCACCACGGGTTGCACCCAACTTGCGACAACGGCTCACCCCTCCAAGCAGGCATTGCCTTTCGCCCCCTAGCCGGCCGCCAAACGCTCCGCTCGCGCGGTCAGGTCCTCGATTCGATCGAGATCGACCGCGAGCCCAAGCCCGGGGGCTTGGAGAGGAACCCGGATACGGCCGCGCGCGTCCATCGTCCATTCCGGGGCGACGAGGTCGCGCTGCCAGTAGCGCTCGGAGGGCGAGATGTCGCCCGGAATAGTAAAACCGGGAAGCGCGGCCAAAGCGACGTTGACCGCGCGGCCGATCCCCGACTCGAGCATGCCGCCACACCAGACCGGCACGCCCCGGGAGCGGCAAAAATCGTGGATCGCGAGCGCCGAAGCGATGCCGCCGACCCGGCCGACTTTGATGTTGACGATCCGCCCCGCATCGAGCGTCACCATGTCCTCCGCACGGTCCAGGCTGGTGATCGACTCGTCGAGGCAGATGGGGGTGCGCAGCCGCTTTTGCAGCTCGGCGTGGCGGAGCAGGTCGTCGCACGCGAGCGGCTGCTCGATCATGAGGAGGCCGAACGCATCGAGCGCCGCCAGCCGAGCGAAATCGGCCCGGCCGTAAGCGTTGTTGGCGTCGACCATCAACGGGGCCTCGGGCCCCAGAGCCTCGCGCACCGCGGCGACATACTCCAGATCCTCGCCGGGGCCGATCTTGATCTTGATCTTGCCGTAGCCGCGCGCGAGACAGGCCGCAGCCTTCTGAGCGAGCGCCTGCGGGCTCGCCTGAATGCCGAGCGAGATCCCCCCCTCGATTTCGGTGCGGATCTCCCCGCGCCCTTGCCCAATCAGGCGGGCGAGCGACACGCCAAGGCGCTGCGCTTCGAGATCCCAGAACGCCACCTCGACCGCCGCCTTGGCCATCGAATGGCCGCGAAAGTTCTGCTCCAACAGCGGAAGAACCTCGGCCGGCCCCGCGATCTCCCGTCCGAGCAACCGAGGAGCCACCCATTCCCGGATCGCGAGCCACGCCGTGTCGGTCGTCTCCGAGCTGTAGTTCGGCTCCTCCCCCGCCGTGCATTCGCCCCACCCCACCCGGCCCACCTCGTCGGTCGCGGCGACGAGCAGAATCCGCCGCAGCGTCTGGACGCCCGAGGAGATCCGGAACGGCTCTTTGAGCGGCATCCGGATTTCGCGCAGGTGGAGGGAGGTGAGGCGCATGGAGAAGAGACTACCAGGGCGCGAGATCGGTAGAACCGTACATCACGAGCACTCATCGAGCCCTACACTCCCCGCACCAACCCGTAGAAACGTCGCTCCCCTTCGGCGAGCAGGGTGTCCACCCGGTAGCCGGCTGCCAGGTAGTGTAAGAAGGCGCGGCGGGAGGAGGCGCGGAAGGCGACGGCCCGGTCGAGGTCGATGGCTTTCAGATCCTGGATCGAGCGCGGGATCTCGATGCGCACGGGGTTCGCATGAGGGAGCGGAGCGCCCGCCTGGTCGTCCGGCGAGACGATCGGCGTGCCCGCGTAGCGTTCGGGGTTGTGCGGCAGCCGGCCGGCGAGCGCCTCGGCCGTGCGCTCCGAGGCGAGTTCCCAGCGGGCGATGAAGCGGTCGGTGCCGATCCCCTCCGCGAGGTCGGAGCCGACCTCACCCTCGTACATTGCCTCGACGTAGCTCTCGACCTCGGCGCCCAAGCGATCGAGGTTCACGTGGGCGTTTCGCGCTTCCAGCGGATCGAACGTCCAGCGGACGACCTCCACCCCTTGGGCGAGCAGGAGGTCGCGCTGGTAGAGCTTGAGCCGGACCCCTAGGCCCTGGTCGCGCGCCGCGGGGACCACGGCGAGCATGTGCGACCAATGCGCGGGTCGGCCCGCGACCACACCGGAGAGCCCGAACAGGAAACCGACCAGGGCGCCCGCCGGATCGAACGCCCCGACACTAAGCCCCCCCACTTTCTGGCTCACCTTGAGCAGGCTGGTCGGCACCAGATCGCTGAAATGCCGGCCCCAGGTCGCGCGTTGCAGCTCCACGCAGGCCTCCAGGTCCTCAGTGCTGCCGAGGGCACGGAGGACGATCCCGTCACCTGGAGTGGACAGGTTATCGCTCTGAACATGGGATGCCGCCGCCGTCGGGTCGAACATCGACGCCAATCCTGCCACACTGTTCCTTCGCCCACGACGAGAGCGAGCCTCCGACCTTGATTCGACCGACCCGAAATCCGACCCCGAGCGCCGTCGCTGCGCCCCGCGATCCACGGCGCTACCGCAAGCTGCGCCGGTTCGTGCTGCGCACCTTCGTCCATGCGTTCTGGTGGGACGTCATTCTCGCCCTCCCGCTTCTTGCCCCTCTGCGGCGATCGCCCGTCGAGCGTTGGCTGGTGATCGCGCGGCGCTACCGCCGGCTCGCCGCCGAAATGGGCGGCGTCTTGATCAAGATCGGCCAGTTCTTGAGCACCCGGGTGGATATCCTCCCAGCCGAGATCGCCGCCGAGCTCGCCGGGCTTCAAGACGAGGTGCCGCCGGCGCCGTTCGAGGCGATCCGGGCACGGATCGAGGCCGAGTTCCCGGGCGGCTCGCCGTTCTCCGAGATCTCCCCGCTGGTGTTGGGCGCCGCGTCGCTCGCCCAGGTCCATCCGGCGATCCTCCTGGATGGCCGCGCGGCGGTGGTCAAGGTCTTGCGGCCGGGAATCGAGATCCTGGTCGAGACCGACCTCGCCGCCGCAAGTCTCGCGATCCGCCTGCTCAAGGCGTCGAGGAAGATCCGCCGCCGGGTCGATCTCGAGCGGCTCGCCGGAGAGATTGCGACCACCACCCGCGCCGAGCTCGACCTGTGGGCGGAAGCGGACAACGCGGAGCGCTTCGCCCTAATGTTCGCCGACGACCCGGGGATCGGCGCGCCGCGGATCTTCCGCGAGGCCTCTTCCCGTCGGGTGCTCGCGGCCGAAAACGTCACCGCGCTCAAAGTGAACGATCGCGCCGGGCTGATCGGTGCCGGAATCGATCCCGGCGCCGTCGCCCGCCGGCTGTTCCGCTCGACCATGCGGCAGATCTTCGACCTGTCGTTCGTCCATGCCGATCCGCACCCGGGCAACCTGTTCATCCGTCCATTGCCTCTAGAGGAAGGGCCGCCGCCCGAGACCGGGGTCGGCAATCCGTTCCGGATCATCTACATCGATTTCGGCATGATGGCTTCCGTGCCGCCCCATCTGCGCGGTGCCCTGCGCGAGATCGCCATCGCGCTCGGCACGCGCGACGCCGGGCGTCTGGTCCAGGCTTACGCCGCCGCGGGCGTCCTGCTTGCCGATGCCGATCTTCCCCGACTGGAAGAGGTGCACGCCGAGCTGTTCGCCCGGTTCTGGGGGGTGAGCGTCGGCAAGCTGCGCGATGTCGCGATGTCGGAGGCCCGCTACTTCCTGCGCAAGTATCGCGATCTGCTCTACGAAATGCCGTTCCAGGTCCAGGTCGAGCTGCTGTTCGTGTCGCGCGCCGTGGGTCTGCTCGGCGGCCTCGCCACCGGGCTCGATCCCGAATTCGACCCCTGGTCGGAGGCTTTGCCGTTCGCCGAGCGGATCGCCAAGGAGGAGCTCTCCCGCGACCTCCGCGCCCAACTCGCCGAGGCCTGGGCGGGGGCGCGGGCCGCGCTCGGCCTCCCGCGCCGGCTCGATGCATTCCTCGCCCGCGCCGAGCGCGGTGCGCTCCAGATCCGCAGCGAACCCGGCCGCGAGGCGCGGCGCGCCGCCGGAAGGCTCGAAAGAGCACTTCTGCGCCTCTCCTGGGCGGTCCTCGCAGGCGGACTCGCCGTCGCGGCGGCGGTCGTATATTCCGAGGGGAACCTCTGGGCGGTACTTCCCGGCATGCTGTCGGCCGGATTCCTGGTCCGGTTCCTGCTGTCGCGAAGGGACTCGTAAGGCGTCGAGATTCGACTTCCCGAACTCTGACCGCAACCTGGCACACGCCTTGCTTCTGTCGGAAGTCAGTCAACGAGATATCCCACGGGGAAGGAACCGGCCTACCAACTACCATCCCACCCAAAGAAAGAGATCCTCGGATCTCACCCCGTCTCACAGTCCTCCTAATTCCCCTTGTCTACAGGGGTGAAGCCAAAAAATCCCACCGGAGAGACGGAACCAACCCCGTATCGACCCCCCTCACGAGGGGGGTTTTCTCGTTTCAGCGGCCTGCTCGAACAGCTCGGCGTGACGGGCGCGTGACGACGTAGCCGCGCCTGAACCGCGGCGCCCGGAGGGGCGTTCCTCACAGTTTCGAGGGTGTCTTTCTGGCGCGCCGTTCCGACCTGCCGGATTGGCCGGACCCGATGCTTTGGCATGCCATCAAAGCCGAATTGACAATCGTTCCGCCAAACGAATCAAACGCGTGAGCCCTTCCGCTCCTGAGCCATCCGGTCGCGCCATCTCGGCCGGCAGATCGGCGCGCTCCGCAAACAGACGGTAGAGCGCGCACTGCGGGGGCAGGTGATCGAGCGCAAAAGGTAGCGCACCGGCCAGATCGAGCAGCGCCTCCAGGCGGATCGCGGCTCCGGCATCGAACGGATCGCGGCGCAGGCACTCCGCCAGATCGGCCATCGCCGGCTCAAGCACATAGCGCAACCCCTCGCGATCGAGCGACAGCCCCCAATCGCGCACCTCGATCAGACGGCGGCGGATCTCGGCGAGATCGCTCTGGTCATCGCGCAGAGCCTGTTTCAGATCGGCGTGGATCGCCATTTCGGCGGCACTTCGCAAAGCCCCGGGCAGGGCGAGCCCGACCCGGGCGAGCCGACGCATCAGCGGGGCGTGGCGCTCGAACAGCTCGCGCCCCTTGGTCTCCACTTCGTCGATCGTGGCGCCGAGGATCCGCTCGAGCAGCCGTTCGCGGTCGTCGCCGAACAGGGCGTCCAACGCGTGCTGGACCGGGAATCGCCGATCGAGCCAACGCACCACCTGAGCCGGATCGGCCAGCAAGAGCGCCGCATCCACCTCTGCGATCTCTTCGGGCGCAAGCGCCGGCCCCACCCGCGGCCTCACCCCGACCTGGACGTTCGGATCGCCCCAGGCAAACGCCGCATAGGTGAACCCGCCGCTCTCGCCGGTGATCTCGGAGGTGATATCCACCTCGGCGAGCAGCAACTTGAGCGGACCGCCGTTCGCGCGCCGCAGCGTACGCCGGGCGACCGTGAAGGCGTAGATCCGCCCCGCCTCCTCGCCCGGATCGGAGTCTCGATCGGGTCGCTCGGGACGCCCGAACAGTGCGGCGATCGCGTCGTGCGCGGCGATCGCCGAGAGCGCCACGCGGGCCGGGCGGATCGACGCCTGGTAGATCGACCGCCCATCGCCGAACGCCGGATCGTTGCTCCGCGCCGCGGCCAGCGCGTCCAGGAAGGCCGGCTCGAAAGGCTCGCCGAACAGGTCCTCGGCGAGTTCGAGCGCCCGCCCGGCGTGGAGCAGCACCTGGCGGGTCTCGATCCCGGCGAGATCGCTGAAGAACCAACCGCAGCTGGTATACATCGCCATCGATTGACGTCCGAGTTCGAGCAGTTTTTGCGCCCGCACCCGCTCTGCCGCATCGAGAGGCCGGCGCGCCTCGGTGGCGAAAAAACGGTCGAGCGCCACTCCCGAACGGTCGAGCACGATCTCGATGTAGCGATCGCGGGCGCGCCACGGATCGGCGAGCAGCTCGGCGGCGGCACGCTCGAAGCGAACCGCCAAGCGGTCGCGCAGACCGTCGAGCGCGGCGCGCAGGGGCGCCCGCCAGCTCTGATTCCAGCCCGGTCCGCCGCCGGCGTTGCAGCCGCAGTCGGAACGCCAGCGCTCGATGCCATGGGCGCAACTCCAGGAGGTCTCGGGCGCGATCTCGACCTGCCATTCCGGCGGGTGGAGCGCCAGAAATTCGCCATAGTGGGTAACCCGCGCGAGCCCGCGCTCTTCGAGCCGGAGCAGGGTCGCCGCGAGCGCCATCTCACCGTGCCGATGATGATGGCCGTAGCTCTCACCGTCGGTCGCGACATGGACCAGCTTCGCCCCGGCCCGGGAGGGGAACGCACCGGCCAGCCGCTCGGCGAAACGGTCGCCGTTGTGGAGCATCCCCTCGAACGCGATCGAGCGAGAGAGCGGTCCGTCGTAAAAGAAGAGCGCGATCTCGCGCCCCGAGGGGAGCAGGGCGGAATAAGCGCGCGAGGGGTCGATCGAGGCGCCCGGGACCTCCCGCCAGGCCTTCTCTCCCTTCGGGCGCACGCGCGCCGCCTGGTGCGGCGCAAGGATCGTGAATCGAATGCCGCATTCCGCCAGCGCTTCGAGCGTCGGCACGTCCACCGCGGTCTCCGCGAGCCACATCCCTTCGGGAGCACGACCGAACCGGTGGCGAAAATCCGCGATTCCCCAGAGCACCTGGGTGCGCTTGTCGCGCGCATCGGCCAGCGGCAGGATCAGATGGCCGTGCGCCTGGGCGATCGCCGAACCGTGCCCCGTGCGTTCGAGGCTCTTTTTGTCCGCGGCGAGGATGGCGGCGTAGGTCTCCGGGTCGGCCCGCTCCATCCAGGTGAGCAGGGTCGGGCCGACGTTGAAGCTGATCCGGGCGTAGTTGTCGAACAGGCGCACCAGCCGCCCGCGCTCGTCCAGCACCCGCGCCCGCGCGTTCGGGGCGTAGCACTCGGCGGTGATCCGCTCGTTCCAATCGTGGTACGGCCGCGCCGAAGGCTGCCGCTCGATCGCTTCGAGCCAGGGATTCTCCCGTGGCGGCTGATAGAAGTGGCCATGAATGCAGACGAACCGCTCGGTCGCCGCCGTCTGGCTCTCCCCGCCGGGCCGGGCGCTCGCGCTGTCGGGATCGGCCGGCCTCCGCCTCGGCGGCCCGTCCTCTGACGTTGGTTTACGCATTCCGTCTCCTATTCGCCCGCGGTGGCGGGGAACGATTCGCCGGCCAACTTTTCCACATGATTCTTGAGATCGTCCGGCCAGGTGGCGAGCGACTGTTCGAACGCCTCCTGGTTGCCTGCGAACAGTGCGCGGATCGCCTCTTCGAAACCGGCCTCGTTGCCGCCCATCGCGGTCATGAACCGATAGGTTGCCTCGCGCCGCTGCCGGAGCCGATCTTCCAGGGCGTGGCTGCGCCGTGCCAATTCGACCAGTTTGCGCAGCGTCACCGAGGCGCCACCCGGCTGGGTTCCGAGCCATTCCCAATGGCGCGGCAGCAACGTGACCTCGCGCGCCACTACGCCCAGCTTCGGCCGCCCGGGCAAGCGCAAAGCCTCGACGTTCTCCCCCGCCTCTTCCCCATCTACCGCCAAACCGGATTCTCCTTGCGCTTCCGGCAGACGGGCGAGAACCTCCTCCTGCGTACCGCGCAGGTCGAGCTCGAGGGGGTGGCTCGTCGTGTCATCAAAGATCAGCAATGGCCTTAGATCTCCGCGATCGACCCGGCTCTTGGCTTCGACGGCGACCGCGCGCAGAGTGCCGGAGGCGATGCGCTCGGTACCCAAGAATGCAGTGCATGAAAACGGCTGTGGGCTCATGAGAATGACCTCTAGGTGGTGACGGGCGGACTTAAGAGTCCCGCCAACCGACGCCGCAGCTGAGAACGAAGGAGAAGAAAGCTCAAAGCCGCCTGGAACGCGACCGTCGCGACCGATAGATACCAGACCTGTTCGATCCGAAAGCCGGGCTGATGCGACAGCCAGAGCGCGGGGAGCGCGAAAGTGAGCAGCCGAGTCCCCGTGCTCACCAGAGAGGGCCAGGTGTTGCCCAGCGCCTGGAACATGCCGGAGCAGGTGAAGATCAACCCCGAGGCGACGAAGTTCCACGAGATGAACCGGAGAAACTGTGCCCCCACCTCAACCACCGCGGGCTCGCTGGTGAAACCGAGGACGAACCACTCGGGGCGCCACTGGCAGACCAGGGTGAGCGCGAGCATCACCGCGCTCACCATCAGAGCGGCGGAGCGGAACGTTTCGCGTACGCGCTCGGGCCGGCGGGCGCCGAAGTTCTGGCCCGCGATCGGCGCGGCGGCGAACGCGATCGCCATGGCGGGAAGGAAGATCGCCTGCATGACCCCTGCACCGCCATGGTCGGCTTGACGATCCCGGTGCCGCGCAGCGCCGACCCAAAAGCGATCAGCGCGAACTGAAGCGCCAACCCCGGAATAAAGAAATGCAGATAGGTCACGCCGGCGGCCGCGGTCGCCGCATCCGCGCCGAGCGAGTTCATATAACCCCCGGTGAGGGCGTATCCTCCGACCAGAGTCACCAGACCGCAAAGCGCCGACAACACGAGCGACTGATTGAAGATCAAATTCGCGTCCGGCTGATCGTTTCGACCGACTGCCTGCGCGATCAGCGCCGCCGTGCCCACCCCGAGCATCTGGGTGAGGCCCATCACGATGAACATCGCGTTGCCTGCGGCGCTCACTCCGGCGATCGCCGCATCGCCCAGCCTCGAAACGAAGTAGAGATCGACCAGGTAGTAGAGCGTCTGGATCAGCATCCCGATCGCCATCGGTGCCGCCATCTCCAGGATGTGCCTGTGGATCGGGCCTTTCGTCAGATCTTTCACAAGCTCCCCCTTCGATTCGAGCGCTTCAAATCCGGCGAGCTTGCCACTCCTCAGCCCCGGTCGAGTGATTGTACCCGGATAAAATCGGAAGTCAATATCACCCGGGTGAAATGTTGATTTCGGTCCGCCGCCGTACCTGTGGCGACAGCAAAGGACATGAACCCGATGCGAGAGATCCGTTACGCCTTGCGCCGCCTGGCCCGCGAGCCGCGCTTCACCGCCACCGCCCTGCTCACGCTCGCGCTCTGCCTCGGCGC
Organism: Holophagales bacterium; assembly: GCA_031404815.1. GTDB lineage: Bacteria > Acidobacteriota > Thermoanaerobaculia > Multivoradales > UBA5704 > DASYKS01. The sequence goes on from JANNIH010000021.1 coordinate 9,851, forward strand.
GAACTTGACCCTGTTTGCGCTGGTCGATGCGATCCTGCTGCGCCCCCTCCCCTTTCCCGACGCCGGCCGGCTGGTGAGCCTATGGAACACCTACCCCAAGGCCGGTGTGGAGCGCGATGGCGCGACTCTCGCCAACTACTATGAGCGACGGGGAGAGATCGCGGCCTTCGCCTCCCTCTCAATCTACCGCCACGGTGCGGCGATCCTCGGGCCTACCGGGAGCACCGAACGGGTGGAGGTCACCCGAATCTCGCCGGACTTCTTCGCGACGCTTAAGGTCAGCCCGGCGCGCGGGCGCGCCTTCACCGAGTCGGAGACCGACCGAGGAAATGACCTCGTGGTCATCCTCACCGATGGCTATTGGCGGGAACGGCTCGGGGCCGACCCTCACGTCCTCGGCCGCGAGCTTCGGGTGGACGGCTTGGCTCGGCGGGTGGTCGGCCTTCTGCCGGCAGATTTCCGCTTCCTCTCGTCGCGCGCCCGGCTCTACCTACCGCTCGCGTCGCGACCAGAAGATCGCGCTCCGGCCCAGCGCCATTCGGGAAGCTCGACGGAAATGGTCGCCCGGCTCGCGCCCGGCGTTTCGCTCCGCGAAGCGCAGGTTCAGATCGACGTACACAACGCCGCGATGGCGGTGAATGACCCGCAGGCCAAAGAAATGGCCGAAGCCGGCTTTCGCACGCGGGTGGCCTCGCTCCACGGCGACCACGTCGCAGCGATCCGACCGACGCTCTTGGTGCTCCAGACCGGGGTGCTGTTTCTGCTCCTGCTCGGCGCGGTCAACCTGAGCGGGCTGCTGTCGATTCGCGCGGTCGGCCGCCGCCGCGAGTCGGGCATTCGGCTCGCGATCGGCGGCGGCAGGCGTCACCTGGTGTGGGAAACGTTTATTGAAACGACCGTGCTCACGTTCGCGGGCGGCCTCTTGGGCCTGGCCCTCGGAGCGCTCGGAATTCGCCTGGTCGCCCTGCTCGGTGCCGATCGCTTGCCACTCGGCGGCGAGATCGCGTTCGACGCCCGCCTGGCGCTGGTCGCCTTGGGTCTCGCCGTGGTCCTTGGCCTCTCGATCGGTTCACCGATCGCCGCCTTCACCCTAGGCGCCGATCCGAGCCGGATGCTCCGCTCTGGGTCGCGCGGCGGCACCCCTGCACGCGGCGCGCAGAACGTCCGCTTCGGATTGATCGTCGCCCAGATCGCGTTGGCCTTCGTCCTTCTTGCGGGGGCCGGGTTGCTCGGAGCCAGCCTGCAAAAGATCCTCGCCGTCTCTCCCGGATTTCGCTCCGATTCGATTCTGACCGGCCGCGTTTCTCTCCCCGCCAAGGCCTACCGGAGCGGACCGGAACGCCAGGCCTGGATCGACCGGTGGGTGGACGCGATCGGCCGTCAACCCGGAGTCTCCGCTGCGGGAGTCGCCACCAATGTCCCGTTGAGCGGGCGCACCTTCAAGGCCGCGATCACAGTTCCGGGGCATGTTCTCCGCCCGGGAGAATCCGCGCAAGGCGAAACGATTTACGCCCTCGGCGGCGACGCGATGGCCGCCCTCGGGTTCAACCTGGAGCGCGGGCGATGGCTCGACCGTTCCGACCCTCATCGCTCCCCGAAACCCTGTGTCGTCGACGGGGCCTTCGCCCGTCGCTACTGGCCCGGCGGAAACCCGCTAGGCCGCCGGCTCTACCGCGGTTCGACGGCAAACGACCCTTCCGAGGCCTGCACGATCGTGGGCGTCGTCGGCACCGCGAAGCAGGAACAGCTCCACGAGACCGCCGGCCGTGGCGCGGTCTATTTTTCCTACGCTGAGGCCTTCGACAACGACCTGTTTTTGATCGTCCGCGCCACTTCGGAAAAGTCCCCGGAGACGCTCGCCCTCGCGCTGCGAAACAGCGTGCGGGCGATCGATCCGGAGCTGCCGGTCGACGACCTCCGCTCGATGGCGAGCCGCATGTCCGACCGCCTGATCGACCGTCGCTCCTCAGCACTACTCTTGGGCGTCTTCGCGGCGATGGCGCTGTTGATCACGGCGATCGGTACCTACGGCGTGGTGAGCTACTCGGTCGCCCAGAAACGGCGCGAGATCGGTTTGCGCCTGGCGCTCGGCGCGCAGAAGTCCCAAATCCGAGATCAGTTCCTCAAAGCAGGCTTGCGGATGCTCGCGACCGGCACCGCGCTCGGCCTGCTCGGAACCTGGGCCTCCGGCCGCGCCTTGGCAAGCCTCCTGTTCGGCCTACCTGCCGTGCCGTGGGCGATCCTGGCCGGCGCCCTGACCACCCTCTGCACCGTGATCCTGCTCTCCTGCCTCCTGCCGTCCCAAGCCGCCGCGTCGATCTCACCCCTCGAAGCGCTGGCCGAAGACTGAAGAAAAGAAGACGGCGCGGTCGGCACCGCCGCGCGCACCGCCTACTTGAAGAAACCCGTCACATCGAGCACGAAGTGGGTGCTCCCCCCGCCGGCCAGAAGGGTTTGCACATCAAGGCTCCCCGGCGGGGTGCCGGTAAGCCCCAGGATCGCGTTGTTGGCGCGCACCTGGCCCGCCACTGAAGTTGATCGTCGAAACCAACGGCGGGGCGAGACCGGCGGGAAAAAGAATCAAGTTCCCCAGGCTCGACGGGAGGACAACGGTGACGTTCACGGCGACCGCGATCGCGTAAGCCGGGACGCCGCACAGGCCCGAGACCGCGAACCTACGAACCGCGCCGCCGACCAGCGCCGGTCCGCCGGAGGGGCCGTTGCCGTTCCGGGTATCGACCAGGCGGCAGGGGGTGAGCGCATAAAATCCCACGACCACCGCCGCCACGTAGGTGAAGGCCGCAAGAAGAACCGCGCTCTGTGCATCCGGGTTGGTCACCGTGACCCCCACCGTGGCGGCGCTCTGCGCGGGAGCGATCGCCGCCGTTTCTGGCCGCCGCTAACAGCTGGGTGCCCGACGCGGCCTCCGGGAACGGGAGATCGGGAGCGCCACCGCGGGCGGCGTCACCGACCATATCTTCGGACTCCTCCCCCTCCACCGGGCTCTCGTCTCGAACATCGCAGCGGAACGGTACCGATGCCGCCGACCGCCTCGCCTCTCGTTTCCAATACGACAAGGGGTAGTGCGAGTCACCGCGGCGGTAGGGATCGACGAACAAAGTCCCCGCGCTCCCCAGCACCATCGCATGGAAGCCGAGCGGCGTCACGCTCAAACGAGCCGCCGCGGTCGGATCGTCGATCCCCTGCGACACGAAGGTCCAGGCCTCCTGGAACCGGGCCACGAACTCCGGTTCCAAGGATCGGCGACTCCTCGACGCGGAACCTTCGCCAGTGACACGGGCCAGCAGAGCGTCGAGGACGCCCGGCTCGATTTCCAGAGCCCGGAAGTGGTTCGGCAGTGGCGCGGTTCCCGACCAATTCCCGACTCCATAGCTGTTGACTTCGAGCGCGCGATTGGATTCTACTTTGCCACTAGCCCACTCATCAAGTAGATCTTGACGAGGAGTGAACAATCCGCCGCCGCCGCCGCCGCCGCAGCAAGGAATCAACGAGAGAGGAGTTTTCATGCGCACGCTTCGCCCTGTCGTTTTCTTCCTCATCCTGTCTAGTTCCCTGTTGGTCCTTGATGAAGCCTGGGCTTCCGATACCAGCGCGAACCAGGTACGAGCCGTCGTCGAGACCTATCTGCACGGGCTCAGGTTCAACGATGTCCGCAATTTTCAGTCCGCCTTCTGGCCCGGCGCCAAGCTGCTGTTCGTCGAATCCAACGGTACGCTCGGGCAGCTGAGCCAGGCCGAGTGGTACAAGATGTTCGCCGGTAGCGCCGGGAAGGAAGAGCCGGGTACGCTTGAGATCGTTTCGCTCGACACCACCGGCGATGCCGCCTCGGTGAAGGTGATCGAAACCTACCCGAAGTCGATCTATGTGGATTACCTGAACCTGCTGCGCATCAAAGGGGAGTGGCGCATTGTGAACAAGATCTACACCAGTTCGTCCCGGTGAGCGACGCTTCACCGGAGCGGGAGCGGCGAATCGCACCTCTGAAGTATGCCGCCTACAACCGGGTGACGGCCACGAGGAACTCCTCGCCGGAACTCTCCGCCGAGCTGATCTTCTCCGTCTCGATCAACTTCCCGAGCTCCAGTTTCAACAACCGATCCGCATGGTGGAAATAACGGTCGTCGTGGCTGATCACGACGATCGCCTTGCCCTTGGCCTTCAAGGCCGGCAAAATCTCCAGGTAAAAGATGTCGCGAAAGGCGGGATCCTGATCCGCGGCCCATTCGTCGAAAAGGAAGATCTCACGGTCTTCGAGCAACGCGACTAACAGCGCGAGGCGCTTGCGCTGCCCCTGGGACAGGCGGATCGTCGAGAATCGCCCGGCGCCAACCTCGACCTTGCTGTCCAGGCGCATGGCTCGAAGCAACTCTCGAGCTTTTTCGTCGAGCCCCTGCCGATCGAATCCCAGCAGCTCTTCGAACAGGAAGAAGTCGAAGAATATGGCGGAAAACATCTGCCGGTAGGGCTCGATGTTGGTTTCGCCGACCTCTTCGCCATCCAGGAGCACGGTACCCCGGTCTGGTCGATAGAGACCCGTCAGCAGCTTCGCCAGGGTGGTCTTGCCGCTGCCGTTGCCGCCGGCAAGGAATACCAAGTCCCCGGGACGTAGCGTCAGGCTCAACGGGCCGAGTGCGAATCCGCGGTCGGTGGCGTCGACGCTCGCATATTGGTATTCGACCTCTCGCAGCTCGACCGAAGACCAGCCGGGGGCGCTTGGCCGCAGGCTCTCCCCCTCCGTTTCGGACGGCAGGGCGGAGATCTGAACGCCGAGCGCCTCGACCCGTTGCAGCGCCACCCGCGCGCGCCCCAGACCCGGAAGCTGGTTCATCAGCATCTGGAGCGGCGACACGAGGTACAGCAGGGTCAAGGCGTAGCCGGAGAGCGCGATCGACGAGACCTCGATCCACCGGGGAAGGGCGAAAACGATCAGGCCGATGATCACGAACAACAGGAGCTGCCCCCAGCTGGCCGCCACCGTGAAGATGCGCATGCCGCGGATGCTGCTCTGCTGGTATTCGCGCGCGGTTCGATCGAGCTGCAGGACGAGAAACTCGTCGCGACGCCGACGGTTCAGCTTGAGCTCCTTGATCCCTTCGACGAGCGCCCGGAAACAGAAATAAAGCTTGTCGTTGATCAGCCGGGCCTGCTCGAGAAGGCGCGTCGCATGGACGATCGGAAGCTGATAGCCCACGACCGCGATGCCGATCAGGAGGACCGTCGCCGCCAAGACGGCGGGCGACAGGAAACCCAGGTAGACCAGAGACGCGACGAAAACCGCGGCGTTTATGCACATCGACGGGATCTGCGTCGCGGCGCCGCTGATCGTCGGCAGGTCGTCGGTGAGGGCCGAGAGCAGGCGATGCGAGCCGATTTCTTCGAGCCGCTTGAGAGGCAAACCCAGGATCTGCCGCGCGAGGCGCGATCGAAGCTCGAGGATCGTGTTCTGGCCCAGGCGCACGAGCAACAGCTCGGCGACGATGCGCGTGACCGGGACGAGCAGGCAGAGCAGCAGGAACAACACAAGGTTGTTCGAAGAGCCGGGCTCGCGGAGCGCGGCGTTGATCAGGACCAACAGGCCCGTGTTGCAGATGCCGCTCAAGACGCCGGAGAGCACGGAGATCACCAGCAGGCTCCGCGATTGGCGATAGATAAAAGCGAACAGACTCTTCACGTGAGTCCCCTAAGGTACCGGCAAATGGCTCGATGCCGCTTCAATCGGTATGCAGCGCCGTGGCCGGATCGATCTTCATCACTCGGCGAGCCGGCAGGTACGCGGCGATCGCTACGACGGCAAGGAGCAAGAGGGCGGCACCGGCGAACGTCGGCAGATCGATCGCCCGGGTCTCGAACAACAGGCTCGAGAGCAGGCGGGTCAAAGCCAAAGCGCCGATCAGGCCGAACCCGAGCCCGATCGCGGTCAGCCGGAGCGCGTGACCGAGGACGAGGCGGAGCAGCTTGCCGCTCTCGGCGCCAAGGGCGATCCGCACGCCGAACTCCCGGCGTCTCTGGGCGACGCCGTAGCTCACCACCCCAGCGATGCCGAAGACCGTCAACGCCAGCGCCACCAGGGCGAACACGGACATCAGGGACGTGAGGAATCGGGGCCGGTTGATGGACGAGCGGACCACCTCGGAGAGCGGCATCAGCTCGGCCACCGGAAGGTCGCGATCGAGCCCCGCGACTTGCCGGCGAACCTCCGGCGCGAGATCGGCCGAGTTCGACCGTTCCGACCGCACGACGATCGACATCTCGTTCGGGGGATCGGCGGAGAACGGCAGGTACAGCTCTGGGCGAACCTCGTCGGCCAGACCTTCGTGCTTCACGTCGCCCGAGACGCCCACGATGGTGAGCCAGGAGCCCTCCTCTTGGACCTCGCCGAGCTTGATCCGCCGGCCGAGCGGATCGCCGTTGGAAAAGAACTTGCTCGCCGCCGCGGCACTCACGACGACCTCTCCCGCCGACCCCTCGCGCGACTCGGGAGCGCGTCCGCGCACGAGGGGGATCCGCATCGTCTTCCAGTAACTCGGTGTGACGACGGTCGATCCCGCGATCGGTTCGGCTCCCGGTTCCGGCAGGCTGCCCTCGATCACGAAGCGACGCGAGGAGGCCATCCCGCTCAAGGGCAGGAACGAAACGGCTGCCGCATCGGTGACGCCGGGAAGGCTCGCCACGCGTTCCAGCACCTGGCGGTAGAAGGCGTCGACTTTCGCCGGCTCGTCGTACTTCGCCTCTGGCAGGGCGAGGCGAAAACTGAGCACGTTTCCGGGCGCGAAACCGGGGGCCACCGAGTTCAAGTGGACGAAACTGCGCATCATGAGCCCGCCCCCGACGAGTAGGATCGACGCGAGCGCAACCTGTACAACCACCAGGGCCGCCCGCACCCGCCGCCGTCCCCGGTTCTCGCTACCCTTCGTGCCCTCGCGCAACGAATCCGCGAGCTGCAGACGGTAGCTCTCGGCGGCGGGCAGCAAGCCGAAAATCAGGCCGGTCACGATCGAGAGGAGCAGGGCGAACAGCAAGACCCGCCAATCCAGATCGACCTCCTGCGCCCGCGGCAGCGTGCCGGAGCTCAATCCCAGAAGCAGCCGGGTGCCCCAGCTCGCGACCAGCACGCCACCGGCCCCTCCGAGCAGGGACAGAATCAGGCTCTCGCCGAGCAGTTGGCGAACCAACCGGCTCCGCCCCGCTCCGAGCGCGGTTCGCACCACCATCTCCTGGCGCCGCGAGACGGCTTGCGAAAGCAGGAGATTGGCGACGTTGACGCAACCGATCAGCAGGAAGAAACCGACCACCGCCAGGAGCAGCAGCAAGGTGGTCCGCACGTTGCCGACCAGGAACTCCTGGAGCGAGCGGACCCTGGCGCCCCAGCCCGCATTGGTGTTCGGATAGAGCGCGGAGAGCGACGCGGAGAGCCGGTCGATTTCGCCCTGCGCCTGGGTGAGCGACACGCCCGGCCTCAGGCGACCGATCACCGCCAGGTACTGGGCGCCGCGGCTGACGTCGTTCGGCTCGTAGGCCAGCGGCAGCCAGACCTGAATGTTCGGCCGGGGGAAACCGAACGAGGCGGGCATCACCCCGACGATCGTGAACGGCTCGCCGTCGAGCCGGATCGAGCGACCGACCGCGGCCGGATCGGCGGCAAAGGCGCGGCGCCAGAACGCGTCGCTCAAGATCGCGACGTGATCGTGGTCCGGCCGCGCCTCGGCGGCGCCGAAGGTCCTGCCGATCTGCGCCTTGGCGCCCAGCAGGGAGAACAGATCGGGCGTCACGTAAGTGCCTTCGACCCGCTCGGGGACTTCGATGCCGGTCAAGCTCAAGGGCCAGTTCAGGTAGGCCGCCAGCGCCTCGTAGGATCGGCTCTGCGCCCGCCAGTCGAAGAAGTTCGCGGGAGCGACCGGAACCGTCGCATCGCGCGCCGGCAGCTCGGCCTGCCAGAGGCGAACCAGACGCTCGGGCTCCCGGAACGGCAGGGGGCGCAAGAGAACGGCGTTGACGACGCTGAAGATCGCCGTGTTCGCGCCGATCCCGACCACCAGGGTCAGCACCACGACCGCGCTCGAAGCGGGCGAGCGCCACAAACGCCGGAGTCCCTGCTTGAGATCATCGAGCCAAAAAACGGTCATCGGTCTGTCTCCTGTCTCCTGTCACCGGTGCGGAAATGCAGGGGCGCCTCGACGAACCCGAACGATCATACCCGACGCGATCCTGCGAAGTAACTCGCCACCCGTCGCGCGACGGTCGCGACCTGCGGTTTCTTAAGGCACGAATAGTGATCGCCCGGGATCGTCTCCACGTGGACGGTCGCCGCCAGGGCGTCCCAACCCCAGGCCGGATGCGGATCGTCGCGGCGGCCTTCTGCGGCGCGCAACAGGAGGAGGTCGCCGGCGAGCCTGCCGCCCGCATAGGAGTGCCTCGCCGCGGCGAGACGGCGATAGATCGCGAGGCGAAGCCGCGCCTCCTCGTCGCTCGGCGCGAGGTCGAAAGAGCCGATGTCGCGCAGGCGCGCCAGGAGCTTCGCGAGCGCTTCCTCGGGGGTGAGAGAAACCAATTCGGCGCGCGCGATCGGCAACCGAAACCGCGCGCCGCCGTCGATCGAGGCCAGGACGTCGGCCGCGAAATCGTAGGCGGTCCCGCCGCCGTCCTCAGGCCTCGCCTCGACTCTCCCGGGCGCCGGAGAGTCGATCACCACAAGCGAGACGAACCGGCCGCTCTCGGCGATTTGACGCGCCATCTCGAAGGCGATCAGGCCGCCCATCGACCAGCCGCCGAGCCGCAACGGCCCGGCCGGACAGATCCGCTCGACATCCTGTTGGTAGCGGGCCGCCAGGCCCTCGATCGAGTCGGGACCGTCGGCCGCGGCCGCTTGGAGGGCGAAGACCGGGGACGCCCCGGGGAGATCGGCGGCGAGGTCGGCGTAGCAAAAGACGCCACCGCCGACCGGATGAACCCAAAACGACGGCGGCTCCCTCGAATCGCCTCGCCGGAGTTGGATCGGGTTTTCGCTCGGCGGCGAGCGGATCGGCTCGCGCAAGGCGGCGGCGAGCCCCGCCAAGGTCGGATGGAGAAACAGGGTCGCGAGCGGCAGGGAGATCCCCAGCTCGACGCGGATTTTAGCGACCAGGCGAAGCGCCAGCAGCGAATGGCCGCCGAGCCGAAAGAAGCTGTCCTCGCGACCGATCCGATCGCGCCCCAGAAGGTCGCACCAGATCTCTTCGAGCTTTCTAGCCAAGCGATCCGGCGGGCCGACGGCGGCCCGCGCGGCCTCCGCTCCTCGATCGGGCCGGCGCGGCTTGGCCTCCCGATTGAAAAGCGTTTGGCGGCGCTCCTCTTCCGGCGGCCAGGGCAGGAGGGCGATCGAGACCCCGGGATCCGCCAGAGCCGCTTCGAAGAGCCGCTCGAACCGCGCGGCGAGCCGGTCGATCGTCGTCGCATCGAACAGATCGGCCGCGTATTCGATGCCGCCGGTGAGCCCTTCGTCGCTTTCGACGAGGGCGAGGCTAAGGTCGAACTTGGCCTCGCCCTCCTCGGCCGACACGGGCGCTTGAGGTCGAGCCACCGAACGGTTCGACGATCCGGCGTTCACCTGGTAGGCGAAGAATACCTGGAACAGCGGCGAGATCCCGAGGTCGCGCTCCGGCGCCAGCTCCTCGACCAGCTTTTCGAACGGCAGCTCCTGTTGGTCGTGAGCCTCCAGCACGACCTCCCGCAGCCTGCCGAGCAGGGAGGAGAGTCGCTCGTCCCCCTCGACCTGCGCGCGCAGGACCAAGGTGTTGACGAACAGGCCGACGACGTCCTCGACCTCGGGCCGGTTCCGGCCGGCGACCGGCGTGCCGATCGGCAGATCCCGCTCGCCGGTTGCGCGCGACAGCCAGGCCGAAAACGCGGCCAGCGCGACCATGAAAGGTGTCGCCGCGAACCGTCGCCCGGCCGCGCGAAGGCTCTCGACGGCGGACTTCGGCAGCGCGATCGGGTGGAACCCTCCGCGCGGCGACCGCACCTCTCCGCGCGGGCGATCGACCGGCAAGGGGAGAGCCTCCGGCAGGTCGGTCAAACGATCGCGCCAGTACCGTACCGACTCCGCCAAGACCTCGCCGACCAGCCACTCGCGTTGCCACAGCGCAAAATCGACATAGCGAATCGGCGGCGACGGCAGGTCGGGGGCCCGACCCGACGCCGCGCCGGAATAGAGGGCGGCGAAATCGCGCCTTAAAATCTCCAAAGACCATCCGTCGCAGGCCACGTGGTGAAGCGTGAGGGCGAGCAGCCAATCCTCCGCGGCGCTGCGCACCAAGAGGGCGCGGATCGGCCGGTCGGAGGAAAGGTCGAACGGCCTTCTCGCGGCGGCGCCGACGAGCCGCGACCGATCGGCCGACCGTCGCTCCGCGGGCAACGCCGCGAGATCGACCTGGGGCAGGGCGACGGGCGACGGTTCGAGGACGGTCTGGATCGGGTTTCCTTCGGGGGCCGAGAGCAGCGTTCGCAAGACCTCGTGCCGCGCCACCAGGGCGTAGAGCGCCTCGGCCAGCCGGCTCGCAACGACCGGTTCCTTGATGCGAATCGTCCTTGAAATGTGGTACCGACCGCTTCCGGTCCCCAGCTGGTCGAGAAACCAGAGCCGCTGCTGGGCAAACGACATCGGCGCCGGGCCGGTGCGCGGCGCCGGCCGGATCGGCGGCGGCGCGATCCGGTTCGACGTCCGAGCCGACTCGATCGTCCGGGCGAACCCGCGCAGGGTGGGCGCTTCGAACAACGATCGGAGCGCCAAGTCGATGCCGCAGGCGAGCCGGACGCGGGAGATCACCCGAACCGCGAGCAGCGAGTGGCCTCCGGCGTGAAAGAAATCTTCGTTCGCCCCGATCCGGTTGCGACCCAGCACTTCGGCCCAGATCGAAGCGACCAACTTCTCCAGCTCGGTTTCGGGCTCGGCATCGAGCGCGGCGCCCGTTGAGCCCGCGGCGCTCGGCTCGGGCAAGGCCCGGCGATCGATCTTGCCGTTCGGCGTGAGCGGCAGGGCCGGGAGCCACACCGTTTCCGCGGGCAGCATGTATTCGGGAAGGCGGCGGCGCAGCGCGGCGACCCGACTCTCGGCGTCCATGGCGACCGCGCCTACGAGATAGGCGATCAGCCGCCGGCCGGCACCCTCTCCCCGGGCGACGACCACGGCCTCGCGCACTCCCGGCAGATCGCGTAGAGCCGCCTCGACCTCGCCCAGCTCGATCCGGTATCCGCGCACCTTGACCTGGTGGTCGATCCTCCCGAGGTACTCGAGATCCCCCTCGATCCGCCACCGCGCCAGATCCCCGGTGCGATAGAGGCGCTCGCCCGCCAAGCCGCTCAAGCCGTCCGGAACGAAGCGCTCGGCGGTGAGGTCGGGGCGCCCCAGATAGCCGCGCGCAAGCCCTACCCCGCCGAGCAGCAACTCGCCGGCCACGCCGATCGGGACCGGAGAACCCTTCCGATCCACCACGTACGCGCGGCCGCCCGGCAGCGGCCGGCCGATCGGCGGCTCGCCGGCGCCCGGCTCGACGCGGCAGAAGGTCGAGTAGGTCGTATCCTCGGTCGGTCCGTAGAGGTTGTAGACCGAATCGACCCCGGCCGCGTAGAGGCGATCGACCAGGCGTCCGGGCAGCGGCTCTCCCGCCAGGCAGACGGTGGTCACCGTCTTGGGGATCGCGCCAGCCTCGATCAGCTCGGCCATGGCCGACGGCACCGTGTTCACCAGCACGACGCCCGCCTCGTCGCCCAGATCGGCGAGCGCCAGGGCGTTCTCGACCAGCACCACCCGCCCGCCCGCCGCGAGCGGCGCGAAGAGCTCGAAGATCGACAGGTCGAAGCCGATCGAGGTCGCGGCCAGGACGCCGTTCCAGACCGCGGGAACGAACTGCCGGTGCGCCCAGGCCACGAGCGCGCAGGCACTGCCGTGACCAATCGCCACCCCTTTTGGCCGACCGGTCGAGCCGGAAGTGAAAATGGCGTAAGCCAGCCGGTTCGGCTCGACCGGGACGACGGCGATCTGCGGCTCGGCTTCAAGGTCCGGCCCGGCGATCACCACCCGGGCCGCGAGCCCTTCGAAGCGCCCGGCCAGATCGGGATCGGTGAGGACGAACGAAGCGCCGGAATCTTCGACGATCGCACGCAGCCGTTCGGTCGGCAATGCCGGGTCCAAAGGCACGTAGGCGGCTCCGGCTTCGAGGATGCCGAGCAGGCCGGCCACCAAGCGGGCATCGCGCGGCCGACAGATGCCGACCCGCACCTCCGGACCCGCCCCCAGGCCGACGAGTAGACGTGCCACGCCGGCGGCCTCCCGAGCGAGGCGGGCGTACGACCAGCGGACTCCGGACGCTTCGAGCGCGATGGCCTCGGGGGCTCGCCGCACCTGCGCCGCGACCAGTCCGTGAAGACCCACCCGTTGCCCCTCCTCCATCGCTCCGCCCTCGGCAAGCTCGCCGAGGAGCTGGGCGCGCTCCGCGTCGCCCAGCCAGGGGAGGGCCATGAGCGGCACCTCGGGCTGCTCGACCGCGGCCGCCAGAAGGCTTGCCAAGTGGGCCGCCATGCGACCTACGGTCGCGGAATCGAACCGATCGGCGCGATACTCGAAACCGCCTGTCAGACCGGTGCCCGATTCCGCGAGCGCCAAGGTGAGGTCGAACTTGGGCTCGGCGCCCGAGCCCGAGATCCGCCGCACCGCCACCGGGCCGAGGTCGGCGTTCGGCGCAGGGGTGCTCTGGAGGAGGAAGAAGACCTGGAACAGCGGCGAGTGTTGCAGGTTTCGCTCGGGTTGGAGCGCTTCGACCAGACGCTCGAACGGCAGGTCCTGGTGGGCGTGCGCATCCAGCACGATTTCCCGCCAAAGCTCCACGAGGTCGCCGAACGACCGCTCGAAAACGACCGGGCCGCGCAGCACCAGCGTGTTGACGAAGAAACCGATCAGATTCTCCACCTCCAACCGGCCGCGCCCGGCGATCGGAGTCCCGACGCACAGGTCGTCCTGGCCGCTCCAGCGGGCAAGCAGCACGGCCCACGCGGCGAGCGAGACCATGAACGGAGTCGCTCCGAAGCGTCGCGCCAACCGGCGAAGGCCGCCGCCCAGACCGGGGGCGAAATCGATCGCGATCTCGGCGCCCGGGCGCCCCGGGATGGACCCGCTCGGCCGGTCGAGCGGCAGCTCGATCCTCGGCGGCGCGCCGCCGAGCTGCCGGCGCCAGTAGGCGATCTCCCCCTCCAGCCGATCGCCCGCGAGCCAAGAGCGCTGCCAGGCGGCGTAGTCCGCGTACTGAATCGGCAGCTCGGGCAAGGCGCCGGGCTCCCCGGCGACTGCCGCGCGATAGAAATGGGCCAGCTGGCGAGCCAGGATCGTCGTCGACCAACCGTCCGAGGCGATGTGATGAAGCGTCGCGAGAAGGACGTGCTCCTGTTCGCTCGACGTCGCGAGAGCCACCCGCAGGAGCGGTCCGGCGGCGAGATCGAACGAACGCCGCGCCTCGGCCGCGGCCAACCGCAGGATCTCGCGCTCCGCCGCCGCGACGGCCAAGGCTTCGAGGTCGATTCGGGCGAGCGGCACGTCGCCCGGCGGATGGATCTCCTGGACCGGCCCTTCCGCCCGGCTCGGGAAGCGGGTCCGCAAGACCTCGTGGCGACGAACGATCGCCGAGAAGGCGGCGGCCAGGGCATCCCCGCGCACCGGTCCCGAGAGGCGCAGCGCGAAGGGGATGTGATAGGCCGAGCTTCCCGGCTCCAGGCGATCGAGAAACCAGAGCCGCTGCTGCGCGAACGACAAGGGGAGGTCTCGATCCCGATCCGCGCGGACGATTGGCGGCGGAGCCTCCCGGCCGAGGCCGCGCGCCGCGTCGACCGCGCCGGCCAAGGAGGCGATCGTGGGCGCTTCGAACAGCGTGCGCAACGGCAGATCAACGCCGACCGCGTACGTCACCCGCGCCATCAACCTCGTCGCCAGCAGCGAATGGCCGCCGAGGCCGAAAAAGTCGTCGTCGATCCCGATCCCGTCGCGCTCCAACACCTCCTGCCAAATTCCCGCCAGGACCTCTTCGGTCGGCGTGCGCGGCGATCTCGCCTCCCGCCCGGCGTCTCCGGCATCCTCCGAAGGATCGGGCAGGGCCGCGCGGTCGAGCTTGCCGTTCGGCGTCACCGGAAGCGCCGGGAGCGAGACGACGCCCGAGGGCACCATCGGTTCCGGCAGCTCGCGCCGCAGCGCGCCCAAAACCGCGGCCCGATCGAGGGTTCCGGCCGCCGACACATAGGCGACCAGCCGCCGGGCTGCCCCCTCGCCACGTACGACCACCGCCGCATCGAGGACCCCCGGGTAAGCCCGCAGCGCGGCCTCCACTTCGCCCAACTCGATGCGGAAGCCGCGGATCTTTACTTGCAGGTCGATCCGGCCGAGAAAGTCGAGCACGCCGTCCGGATGCCTGCGGACGAGGTCGCCCGTCCGGTAGAGGCGCGCTCCAGAGGCGCCGCTCCGGCCGTCCGGGAGGAAGCGCTCCGCCGTCAGGTCCGGCCGACCGAAGTACCCGCGCGCGAGCCCGGCGCCGCCGAGCAGCAGCTCACCCGGCACGCCGACCGCCGCGAGCCCGCCCCAACGCTCGACGACGAAAGCCGAAACTCCCGCGAGAGGACGGCCGAGCGGTACCTGCACGCCTCGCGGCGGGTCCTCCGAAGCCTCGTGGGTCAAGGCTCCCACCGTGGTCTCGGTGGGACCGTAATGGTTAAGCACCCGGCAGCCCGGCGCACGCCGACGCACCTGCTCGAGCAGGTCCCACGAGCTCGCTTCGCCGCCGAGAACGAGCCAGCGGCGCGGCAGCAGGCGCTCGGCCGCGACGCCGTGGAGCAGAGCGGAAAGGTGAGAAGGGACGATCTTCAACAGGTCGACGCCGCCGTCGCGTCCGAGTTCGGCGGCCAGCACCCCGGCGTCGCCGGAGGCCTCGGGCGACGCCAGGCGCAGCCAGCCGTGGGCGAACAGAGCCGGGAAGATCGAGGTATTGCCGAGATCCGCGGCGAGAGTCGAGACCACCCCATAGACGGCCCCCGGCTCGAGGTCCAGACGCTTGAGGATGGCGTCCAAATAGTGAACGGCTTGCCGGTGCTCGATGCACACCCCTTTCGGCGTTCCCGTGGAACCCGAGGTGAACAGGACGTACGCGAGGTTTTCCGGCGCGCTGCGAAGCGGCACGGCAGCGCTCTCCGATCCCGCGGCGATCGCTTCGTCCAAGTCGAGCGCCCGGGCCTCGGGAGGGAGCGAAAGCCGTTCGGGAGCCCGGGTGAGCACCCAGGGATCGTCGGCGAGAACCAGGAATCTTGCGATTCTCTCGGTGGGCTGACCCGGATCGAGCGGCAGATAGGCCCCGCCGGCGCGCAGGATGCCCATCTGCGCCACGATCGCCGCGACCGACCGCTCGATGAACAGGGCGACCGCCCGGTCGGGACCGACCCCCAACTCGGCGAGCCGGCGGGCCAGAGCCATAGATCGCGCGTCGAGCGCCGAGAACGTCAATCGCTCCGCTCGGTCCTCGACCGCGACCGCCGCGGGAAAGGCCGCGACCATGAGGTCGAACCGGTCGAGCAAGGTCGCAGCTTCCGCGCCCCAGGCCGTGTCGTTTTCCTCATGCACCAGTTGGTGCATCTCGACGGCGGACAAGAGAGCGAGGCTCGCAATCGAGGTTTCGGGCGCGGCCGCTGCCGCGGCCGCGAGGCGCCGGTAGCGTTCGACCAGCCGGATCGCCGTCGCGACGTCGAACAGGTCCCGCCGCACGACCATCGCGAGCGAGGCTTCCGCGGCTCCCTCCTGGACCGACAGCTTGAGGTCTACCTTCGCCGCCTCGTCCTCGCTGGAAAGCGCCCGCAGCGGCAGCGCCTCGGCCGACCCCGAACCGCCGGCTCGTGGGGTGACCGCGAACAGAACCTGAAACAGCGGCGTCGAGCCCAGGTGGCGCTCGGGCGCCAGGACCTCGACCAGCTTTTCGAACGGCAGCTCCTGATGGGCCTCGGCATCGAGCACGACCTCGCGCGCTTCGGCCACCAGATCGACGAAACGGATCGGCGCGCTCAGGTCGAGGCGCAGGACCAGCGTGTTGACGAACAGGCCGATCAGGCCTTCGAGCTCTCGGCGCACCCGTCCGGCGATCGGGGTACCGATCGCCAGATCGGATTGGGCGCCGGAGCGGACCAGGAGGGTCGCGAACACGGCGAGGTGAGTCATGAACGAAGTGCCGCCGACCCGGCGGGCGATCTGGGAAAGGCCGGTCGCGACCTCGCCCGAAAGCCTGGCTTCGACCGTTCGGCCCTGCGCCGACGGGCGCGCTCCCCGGACCCGGTCGAGCGGCAAATCGATGCGTGCCGGCAGCCCCGCGAGCCGCTGCCGCCAGTGCTCCACCTCGACCGCGATCCGGGCCGCCGTGAACCGGCGCCGCTGCCAGATGGCGTAATCGGAGTACTGCAAAGTCAGCTCCGGCAGCGGTGCGGGCGCGCCCCCGGCCAGCGCCCGATAGTGGGAGCTCACCTCGCCGAGGAGGATCTCCAGCGACCAGCCGTCGGCGATCGCGTGATGGACGGTCACCAGCACCGCCGTATCGCCGCCTTCCGCGCCGAGGAGCCGCCGCAGGCGCAGGAGCGGGCCTCGCTCGAGGTCGAACGGCAATCGCGCTTCGTCGCGCGCGATCCGTGCCGTCTCGCCGCCGCGTCGCGGCCCCGGTATCCCCCCCAGGTCGACCGCGGTCCACCGTTGCGGCCGCGCCGGATCGACCACCTGCACGAGACGGTCCCGGCTCTCCGAACCGGCGACGAACCGAGTTCGCAAAACCTCGTGACGGCGGACGACCTCGTCGATGGCGTGGGCAAAACGCGGCGCGTCCAACGGGCCCTGCCAGAGGAACGCCATCGGGATGTTGTAGGCCGTGTTGCCGGGCTCCAGGCGGTCCAAGAACCAGAGCCGCTCCTGCGCGAACGAGAGCGGCGCGCCGCCCGCGGGCGGCGCGGCCGGCAGGACGGCCAGCTCGTCGAGATCCACCCCTTGGCGCGCCAGGAGCTGCGCGAGCGCCAGGCGACGCTCGGGCGAGAGGCTGAACAGCCGGGCCACCAGGCCTTCCTTGACCTCGGCGCCAGGCAGTTCGCTCTCCACCGCGGCCGCGCCGCTCATGGCCTTTCCTCAGTAGAGGCGATCAACGACCGGACCTCGTCGTCCGACATGGCCCCGAGTGTCGCCAGTGCGGCGCCCAACGGATCGGCGGCTTCCGCCGGCCGTGCATCGAGCGCCGCGGCGAGCCGCTCCACCGTCGGATGCTCGAAGATCGCGCGAACCGGAACCGCCAAGGCGAGCCGATCGCGACAGAGTCCGCTGAGACGCACGGCGGTCAAGGAATGACCACCGGCTTCGAAGAAGTCGTCGGCGATGCCGAGACCTCGCACGCCCAGGACTTCGTGCCAAAGGTCGAGCAGGGCGGCTTCGAGCGGGGTGCGCGGCGCCTCCACCGCGGCGCGGGGGACGTTTTCCGGATCGGGCGCGGGTAGGGCGCGTCGATCGAGCTTGCCGTTGGGCGTGAGCGGCAGCCGGTCGAGGCGAACGAGAGTCACCGGCACCATGTAAGGGGGAAGGCGCTTGGAGAGCTCGCGTTTCATGCGCTCCGGATCGAGCTCCGAAGCGGCGTCGCGGAGCACCACGTAGCCCACCAAGATCCGCTCCCCGAGCGGGTCGACATGGATCGCGGCCGCCGCGTCCTTGACGCCTGCGCCCTCCGCGAGCGCCGACTCCACCTCGCCGAGCTCCACGCGAAAACCGCGGATCTTCACCTGACCGTCGAGCCGGTTGAGGAACTCGATCTCCCCGCCGCCGAGCCGCCGAACCCGATCCCCGGTCCGATAGCTTCGCGCGCCGGGTTGCTGCGAGAACGGATCGGGCACGAACCGCGTCGCGGTCAAGTCCGGACTGCCGAGGTAACCGCGGGCCAACCCGGCCCCGCCGAGCCAGAGCTCGCCCGGCGCCCCGATCGGCGCTTCGGAGCCCCAGAGATCCACGACCCGCGCCACCGTGTTGGCCAACGGCCGGCCGATCGGCACGGTCACCGCATCGAAGGCGACCTCCTCGACCTTGTGGCGGGTCGCAAAGGTCGTGCATTCGGTCGGGCCGTACACATGCAGGACCCGCCGGGGGCGAACCTCGCGCGAGAGGATCTCGCGCACGCGCACCGGATCGACGGCCTCGCCGCCGAACAGCAGGTGATCGAGCATCGCGAAAGCGCTCGGCGTTTCGCGACCGGTCTGCTGGAAGAGCGCGGTCGTCGCGAACATCGTGGTCGCTCCATAGCGCACGAGCACCCTTTCGCTCTCCGCCGGATCGAGCGCCTCCTCCCGGGTCAGACCGACCAGGCAACCGCCGACCAACAACGTGCCCCAGATTTCAAACGTTGCGGCGTCGAACGCCGGGTTCGACGCGAAGGCGATCCGCAGCCGGTTCGAAAAAGGAACGTAGTCCGCGCCGAGCACCAACCGACAGACCGCCTCTTGGGAGATTCCGACCCCTTTGGGGCGGCCGGTCGACCCCGAGGTATAGACGACATAGGCGAGCGCTTCGGCGGGAACCTCAACCGGCAGGTAGGGCGCTTGCCGGTCGCCGTCCCGGCCGAGCTCCAACGCTTCGAACGCGAGGCACCTCGCGTCCAGGCCCGCGAGCAGCGGCAGGCGATCCGCGGTGGTGAGAAGAGCGAGCAGTCCGGCGTCGCGCGCGATCGTCGAGAGCCGCTCGAGAGGATGGCTCGGGTCGAGCGGCACGTAGGCTCCGCCCGCCGCCAACGTGCCGAGGACCGAAACCAGGAACGGCAGCGAACGCTCGAACAGAAGCCCGACCCGCACGTCGGTCGAGACGCCCAGAGCCGCCAAGTTCCGGCCCAGGTTTCGAGCCCGTTCGAGAAGCTCGCCGTAGCTGATCTCGGTGCCGCCGAAGATCGCCGCCGGAGCCCGCGGATCGGCCGCCGCGACCTCGGCGAAGAGCGCGAACAGACCGCGCCGGACGAACCTGCCGGAGGTGTCGTTCCACTCCCGGGTCAACTGGTGGCGCTCACCATCTCCCAGCAGCGGCAGGTCGGCGAGACGGGTGGTCGGCGCGGCGAGCGCCGCCCCAAGGAGCCGGCGCCAGTGCTCGACCGTGCGGATCGCCGTCGCAGGGTCGAGCCATGCGGTCTCGTACTCGACCGTTCCTACCAGCTCCTCGTCCTGCTCCTCGATCGCCACGAGAAGGGGGAACTTCGCGGCGCCGCCCACCCGCCCGGCCAGCGGCCGGAACGTCGGATGCGACCCTTCGGCAGCCGGGGCACGGCCGAAGGATCGCGCGCCGAGCGCGAACGCCGTCGGGACCCACGGGGCCGCTTCGCCGCGGCGGCCCGGGCGTTGGGCGTCGGCTAAGATTTCGAACGGAAGGTCGCGGTGCTCGAACGCCGACAGCGCGGCGCCGCGCACCACGGCGATCGCCTCGGCGAACGTTTCCACCGCGCCGAGGTCGGCGTGCACCACGAGGGTATTGACGAAGCACCCGATCAACGGCTCGAGCTCGACCCGATCGCGGCCGGTCGTCGGGGTTCCGACGCTCACCCGTCGTTCGCCGGTCAACCGCGTCAAGAGCGCGTGCCAGGAGGCGCAGGCGACCAGAAAGGGGGTGGCGGCCGAGCGTCGCGCCACCGCCGCCAGGGTGGCGCCGAGCCCCGCCGGCAGGCCGAAATCGAGCCGTCCGGCGACCGCCGACGGAACGGTTCGCAACGGGCGATCGAACGGCAGGTCGAGGGTGTCCGGCGCACCCTTGAGGACGCTTTGCCAATGAGCCAGCTCGCGCTCGAGGCGATCGTCGCCGTAGGTCGCGCGCTGCCAGGCGGCGTGGTCGGCGACCTGGATCGGCAGCGCCGGCAATCTCGCCGGCCGTCCTTCTGTGGACGCCCGGTAAAGCTCGTTGAGGTCTCGGTCGAGAACCTCCAGAGACCAACGATCGACGATCGCATGATGAAAGCAGAGCGCGAGGGCGGAGCGGCGCTCGCCGACGAGCGCCACGATGGCGCGCATCCCGGTCGCGAGACCGAGATCGAACGGCAGGAGCGCCGGCCGTTCGACCACCGACCTCAGTTCGCGATCGCGCGGAGCGGCGGGCAGCGCCCGCAGGTCCACGCGCGGAACTCCCGACAGCGCGGACGACAGGATGCGCTGGACGGGCTCGGCTGCGCCTACGGTTTCGAACACCGTGCGCAGCGCCTCATGGCGCCGCACCAGCGCGTTCCAACAGGCGTCCAATCGGTCGAGGTCGAGAGATCCCTCGATCGTCAAAGCCAAAGGCACGTTGTAGGCGGCGCTCTCCGGAGCGAGCTGCTGAAAAAGCCAAAAGCGTCGTTGGGAAAACGACAGCGGCAACGGCGCCGAGCGGTCGGCGGGCGCGAGCGGCGGCCGGGGCGAGAGGGCCGAACCGGATCGCTCTTCGCGAGCGCTCTCGATGCGGCGCGCCAACCCCGCGACCGTCGGCGCTTCGAACAGCGCCCGCAACGACAGCTCGATGCCGAACGCGCGCTCGATCCGGGTCATCACCCGGAGGGCGAGCAGCGAATGGCCGCCGAGCGCGAAGAAATCGTCGTTCGCGCCCACCTCTTCGCGGCCGAGGACCTCCGACAGGAGTCCGGCGACGATCTCCTCGGTCGACCCCACCGGGCGAATCGTCGGTCCCTGCCGTCCCGCCGCGCCGCCGACGACCGCCGCGAGCACGCGGCGGTCCAGCTTCCCCCGAGGTCCGAGCGGCATCGACGGCAGGAGGGAGATCGACGCCGGCACCATGTAGGAGGGCAGCGTCGCGCGGAGGGCCTCTCGCGCCGGCTCCAGAGCGAGATCGGGTGCCCCGACCACCCAGGCGATCAGGCGCCGCTCGGCTCCCTCTCCGACCACCGCGGCCGCCGCTTCGCGCACCCCCGGCAATTTCCGGAGAACGGCCTCGATCTCGCCCAGCTCGATACGGAACCCGCGCAGTTTGACCTGGCCGTCGATCCGGCCATGAAGATCGAGCTCGCCGTCCGGCTGCCAGCGCGCGAGGTCTCCGGTTCGGTAGATACGTCCTCCCCTCTCCTCTCCGAACGGTTCGGGAGCGAAGCGCAAGGCGGTCAGATCGGCACGCCCGAGATAGCCGCGGGCGAGGCCCGCCCCTCCGATCCACAGCTCGCCGATCCGGCCGATCCCGACCGCTCGAAGCTCAGGATCGAGAACGTAGGCCCGGGTGCCGGCGAGCGGTCGACCGACCGGTGGATCGCCCGTCCGCTCCGGGGCGACACGGTGCCAGGTGGAATAGGTTGCGGTCTCGGTCGGCCCATAGAGATTGTAGATCTCCGCCACCGAGGTCTCCGCCCGGAGTCGCGCGGAGAGGTCGCCGGCAAGCGCCTCTCCCGCGAGATTGACGATCCTCGCCGTCGCCGGGACGGCGTCGGCCGCCAAAAGCTCGGCCATCACCGACGGCACCGTGTTGATCAGCCGGACGATCCCCGGAGGGACCCGTTCGGCCAGCTCCAAGGCATCGCGCACCCAGACCAACCGCCCGCCGCACGAGAGCGGCGCGAAGATCTCGTAGACCGACAGGTCGAACCCGATCGAGGTCGAAGCCAAGACGCCGTCCCACGACTCGGGCCGCCACCGGTCGAGCGACCAGGCCACCAGAGCGCAGGCGCTACGGTGGCTGAGCGCAACCCCCTTGGGCTCTCCGGTCGAGCCCGACGTGAACAGCACGTAGGCGAGGTTTTCCGGCTCGGCCTCTCTCCTCGGCGGCATCTCCGGAACCGCGCCACCCTGCCCGGACGGCGGCTCGACGTGAATCCCCAACTCGGCGAGTCCTTCGCCGGCCGGCCCTTCGCCCAACGCCAGCGCGATCCGCGCCTCGCGGGCGATCGCGCCCCAACGATCGGCCGGATGCCCCGGGTCGAACGGCACGTACGCTCCGCCCGCCATCAACACGCCGAGCAGGCAGGCAACGATCTCGGGCCGCCGTTCCAGGCAAATTCCGACGCAGGTCTCGGGACCGGCCCCGAGATCCTTCAACCGCCACGCGATCGCGACCGACCGTCGGTAGAGCTCGGCGTAGGTCCAGCGGACCCCCTCCGCCGCTTCGAGCGCGATCCGCTCCGGCATGCGCAAGGCGGTCGCGACGAACCGCTCGTGGAGGAGCGCGCCGGGCACCGCCAGAGACGGGCCTCCGTCCGGAAACTCCCAGGTGACCTGGGCGCGCTCGGCTGCGGCGAGCAGGTCGAAACTGCCCAACGGCCGTTCGGGCTCGGCGGTCGCTTCGGCGAGAAACTGCAGATAGTGGTCCGCCAGGCGCCGAACGGTCGATGGCTCGAACAGCTCGGCCCGGTACGCCAAGGCAAAGCTGGCTCCTTCGTGCTCCTGATGGACCGAAAGGTAGAGGTCCACCTGCACCGGAACCTCGGCGGTACCGAGGATCTCCATCCGCCACGGGGCCTCGCCGTTCGCGTCGGCCTCGCCCGAAAGCGGCGACGCGGCGAACATGGCCTGAAACAACGGCGTCGTGGCAAGGTCGCGCTGCGGCGCGAGCGCCTCGACCAGGCGCTCGAACGGCACCTCTCGATGGGCCTCCGCGTCGATCACCGTGGCACGGGAGCGGGCCACCAGCTCGGAGAGCCCCGGATCCCCTTCCAGGTCGAGGCGCAAGACCAGGGTCTGGACGAAGAACCCGATCAATCCTTCCAGCTCGACCCGATCGCGCCCGGCAACCGCGGTCCCCAAGGTCACGTCGCGCTGACCGCAGACGCGCGCCAGCACCGCGCCGAACACGGCGAGATGGGCCATGAAGAAGGTCGCCTGCCGCCGACGGGCGATCGCGTCGAGGGCGCGAGCCCGGAGCGGATCGATCCGCCCGACGAAACGCCGGCCGCGCGCCGAGGAGGGCGCCCGCCGGGGCCGATCCAGCGGCAGGTTCAGCAGCGGCGGAGACCCGGCGAGACGTCGGCGCCAGTATTCGATCTCGGCGTCCAGCCGGGGGCCTTGAAGGCGCCGACGCTGCCATACGGCGAAATCGGCGAGCTGGATCGGCAACGGCGGCAGCGGCGGCGGGGCTTGACGGCGCGCGGCGGCAGCGTAGAGCGCGGTGATCTCGCGGACCAGGATGTCGAGCGACCATCCGTCGCAGACGATGTGGTGGAAGGCGATCAGCAGCGCCGCCGCCTGGCCGCGGTCGAGGGCGACCGCAGACCACCGAACCGGAAGCTCGCGCGCGAGATCGAACGGCCGCATCCCTTCGCAGGTGGCCAGCCGAGCCAGCTCGGCTTCGCGCCGCCCGAGGGCCAGACCGGCAAGGTCGACCTGGGCGGGCCGTCGGTGCCGGACTTCTCCGACCCGACGAGGTCCGCCGTCCTCGTCGCCGCCATCAATGAAGCGTGTGCCCAGAACTTCGTGGCGAAGGACGAGTGCAGTCCAGGCCGCGGCGAAGGCTGGGAGGTCGAAGCCGCCCGTCACCCGGAGCGCCAAAGGGACGTTGAACGCGGAGCTTTGCGGATTCAGTCGGTTCAGGAACCAGAGGCGCTCCTCGGCCAAGGAGAGAGGGGAGGTGGGATCTGCACCCGGTTCGCGCCGGAGGATCATGCGCTCCGAAAGGTCGATCCCCTTTGCGGCGAGCGCCTTTTCGAGAGCGCGGCGACGCGCCGGTGCCAGTTTGCGAATCGAGCCGAAATCGGCCGCCGTCCCTTCGGTTGTCAGGCCGCGGAGAAGCGGGTCGAGCTCGCTCACGACTCGCTCTCCTCGACGGCCCCCAAGAATGCCAGAAGCTCCTCTTCGGAGAGGCTCTCGATCTTCGCCATCGCATCGGCGATCTCCCGTTCTTCGCCGCCTCCCTGCGCGAGCCGGTCGGCGACTCGCAGGGAGAATGCGGCCAGGGTCGGTGCCTCGAAAAGCACGCGCACGGGAATTTCCATGCCGAGATCGCTGCGCACCCGAGAGATCGTCCGCATCGCCAACAAGGAGTGTCCGCCGAGATGGAAGAAATCCTGACCTCGGCCGATCCTCTCGACGCCGAGAACGTCGCGCCAGATCGCGGCCAGGCTCCGTTCGAGATCGGTCTGCGGCTCGCCGCCGGACTGCTCGTGGACGCTCGACGCATCCGCCAACGGCAACGCCCGGCGGTCTATCTTTCCCGCCGCAGTCAAAGGCAGCTCGTCGAGCTCGATCCAGACGCTCGGCACGAGGTGCCGCTGCAAGCGGAGCGCGAGACGGCTCCGAAGCTGCGCGACGTGCAGCCCGTCCCCCCGATGCGCCGGCACGATCCAGGCGGCCAGCCGCGCGGCTTCTCCCGTCCCTTCGACTCCGGCCGCGGCGGCGCGCACCTCCGGCAGCTCGACGAGCGCGCTCTCGATCTCTTCGAGTTCGATCCGAAAACCTCGGACCTTGACTTGCAGATCCTTGCGGCCCCGATACTCCAAGACGCCGTCGGCGCGGAATCGCGCGAGGTCCCCGGTGCGGTAGAGGCGCGCCCCGGGCTCCTCGGCGGCGGGATCCGGAATGAACCGCTCCGCGGTCGCGTCGGGGCGGCCGAGATAACCGCGGGCGAGCCCGATGCCCCCGAGGCACAGCTCCCCGACGCCGCCGCGCGGCTCTGCTTCGAACCAGGGATCGAGGATCCGCACCACCCGACCGGCGAGAGGCCGGCCGATGGGAACCGTCGGAGCGATGCGGTCGGTCGGCTCGAACGCCGTCGCCGTGATCGTGGCCTCGGTCGGGCCGTACACGTTGAGCAACCGGGCGGCGGAGAGAGGTGACTCGGCGAACGCCGGCACGATCTCCGGCCGCATCGCTTCGCCGCCGAGCAAGAGCCATCGAGGCGAGTGAATCGGCCCCGGCGGTTGCTCCCGCCACTCGGCGCAGACCTGGGCCCAATACGCGGGCGGCAGGTCGAGGATCGTCGGCGCAGTTCGATCGAGCAGCGAATGGAGCTCGGGCGCGCTCGGCACGCCCGGGGGAACAATCACCACCGCCGCGCCCGCCCCGAGCGGCGCCAGGAACTGTTCGATCGCCGCGTCGAACACCGGATTGGCGAACCAGAGGACGCGGTCGGTTTCTTCAAGACCGATCAGATCGGCCTGCGCCGACAGGTGGGCGGCGAGCGCCCGGTGGGAGACCATGACCCCTTTCGGGCGCCCGGTCGAGCCGGAGGTGTAGATCACGTACGCGAGCCGGTCGGCGAGCGAAGCCTCGGCGTCGGCCGGCGCATCGGTCGCCCCTTCGGCCGACCACAGCGCCACCGCGTCGAGGATCGCCGTCTCCGCCGTGCCGGCAAGCTCGCGATCGGTGCGGCAGGCGATGACCACGCACGGCAGGCGCGCTTCGGCTACGCATTCGGCCAGCCGATCCTCCGGCCACTCGGGATCGAGCGGGACGAAGAATCCTCCCGCCTTGAGCACACCGAGGATCACAGCGAGGGTCGTGCGCGAACGGTCGGCAAGGACGCCGACTCCGATTTCCGGGCCGGCCCCCCTCCCGACCAGGGCCGCGGCGATCTGCGTCGCCGCGGCATCCAGCTCCCGATAGCTCCAGCTCCCGCGGTCGTCCAGAATCGCGGGCGCGTCCGGCCTTGCGGCGGCCCAGGCTTCGAAACGGCGGTGCAGCGGCAGCTGCGGCCCGCTCGGCAAGGCTTCGGCGGCACCGAGTGACGCCAGCTCTCTTCGCGCCGATGGCGAAAGCAGCGACAGGGCGCCCACCTTCGTCTCCGGCCGGGTCAGCGCATCGTCGACCAGGGTCACGAACGCTTCCCCGAGGCGATCGATCGTCGGCGCATCGAACAGCTCGGCAGGGTATTCGAGAGCCCCCACGAACCGGTCGTCCCCCTCCGCCAGCGACAGGCTGAGATCGAACTTCGCGACTTCGAACGCGAATCCCAAGGGCTCCAGGCTCAAGCCCGGAAATCCGCGCGACGGCGGCGCGGGCGGCTGTAGCGTGAACATGGTCTGAAACAGGGGCGTGGTCGACAGGTCGCGCTCCGGCGCGAGCTCTTCGACCAGCCGCTCGAAGGGGAGATCCTGGTGTTCGTGCGCCTCCAACACCAGCTCGCGGGCGGCGGCAGCCATCCCCTCGAAGGTGCGGTCCCGAGAAACGCCCAAGCGCAGCACGAGGGTGTTGGCGAAGAAACCGATCAGCCGTTCGATCTCGGGACGCGTTCGGCCCGCGATCGGAGCTCCGATCGGCAGATCGTCCTGGCCGGTGACGCGCCGGAGCAGGGCCGACCACGCGGCGAGCAAGACCATGAAGGGCGTAGCCGCGGCGCGACGCGAAAACCCGCGCAGCCGCGCAGTGAGCTCGGCCGGCAAAGCGAGCGGGCGGGTCGCCCCGCGCGAACCGGCGAGCGGGCGGCGCGGTCGATCCAACGGAAGCTCGAGGATCGCGGGGGCTCCGGCGAGCTTCCCGCGCCAGTGCTCGACCTCGGCTTCGAGCCGTTTGCCATCGAACCAGCTCCTCTGCCAGAGCGCAAAATCGGCGTATTGCACGGGGAGATCCGCCAAGTGGGACGGCTCGCCGGCGGCGAACGATCGATAGAGGTCGAGCCATTCCGCGAACAGGATTTCCATCGACCAACCGTCGGCGGCGGAATGATGCAGACAGAGCAGCGCCGCATGCTCGTCATCGGCCAGGTGGATCAGGCGCACGCGGAGAGGCCGACCCGCCGCCAGGTCGAACGGAGACATCGCTTCCAGAGCCGCGACGCGGCGAGCTTCGATATCCCGGGTCGCGGGAGCCAGCGCACGAAGATCGAGCCGGGGGATCTCGGGGCATTCCGCCGCCCTCGGGATCTGCACGGGGCGGCCGTCGATTTCGACCAGCGCCGTGCGCAGGATCTCGTGGCGGCGCACGATTTCCCACATCGCCGCCTGGAACACCGCCGACCGCAAAGGGCCGCGGATTCGCACCGCGGTCGGCAGGTTGTAGGTGGCGTCCCCGGGTCCGAGCCGATCGAGGAACCAGACCCGGCTCTGGGTGAACGACAGGGGCAGCGAGGAGTCGTCCGCCCTCGGGACGATCGCGGTCGCCGCGGGCTCGGCGCCCGCCGAGCGAAGCTCCAGAATCAACGCCGAAAGATCGGCGAGGGTCGGCCGCTCGAAGATCTGGCGCACGCCCACCTCGACGCCGAAAACCTGCCGCAAGCGGGACGCGACGCGCACCGCCGTCAACGAGTGGCCGCCCAGCTCGAAGAAATGCGCGTCGGCGCCCACCGAGTCGCGACCCAGGATCTCCGCCCAGATGCCGGCCAGAAGCTGAGCGATCGGCGCCAGCGGGCGCGTCTCCCCCTCGCGCTCGGCAAGCGACAGCGCCGGCAACCGGCCCCGATCGACCTTGCCGCTCGCCGTCAGCGGCAAAACGTCGAGATGCATGAAGACACCGGGAACCATGAACTCCGGAAGGCGATTCGCGACGTGCCGCCGCAGTTTCTCCGGATCGAAACGCTGATCCGGCGCGAGGGTCACGAAAGCCGCCAGGAGCTTCGCTCCCGAGGCGTTGGCACGCACCGCCACGGCCACCGCGCGCACCGACGGATGCTCGCCGAGCACCCCCTCGATCTCGCCCGGCTCGATCCGGAATCCTCGCACCTTGATCTGGCGATCGATGCGTCCGAGGTATTCGACGGCGCCGTCGTGGCGCCATCTCGCGAGGTCACCCGTACGATAGGCGCGCGCACCGATCTCGCCGTCTGCGGGAACGAACCGCTCCGCCGTATGGTCGGGACGCCCGAGGTAACCGCGGGCCAGAGCCACCCCCGAGATCAGCAGCTCGCCGACTCCGCCGATCGGCGCGGGCCGCAGCTCGCGGTCGACGACGGACAAGCGGACGCCGGCTATCGGCCGGCCGATCGGCGGCAAACGGGGCTCTTGCGCCAGATCCTTCGCTAGCAGCCAGGCGCTGACGACGTGCGCCTCAGTAGGGCCGTACTGATTGTCGAGGCGCGCCCCGGTCGCGGAAAAAAACTGCTCGATCACGCCGGTCAGGCGCAGCTGTTCTCCCGCCGTAACCACTTCGGCCAGGCTCGCCGGAAACCGCCTTTCCTCGACGGCCACGGCGGCGAGCTGCTCGAGCGCGACGAAGGGGACGAAGAGACGCTCGACGTTCTCGCGCTCGATCCGTCCGAGCAACGCCGAGGGATCACGCCGGAGATCCTCCGGAATCACCAGCAGGGCGCCCCCGGCGGCCCATGTGGCGAACATCTCCTGGAACGACACGTCGAATCCCAAGGCGGCGAATTGCAGAGTGCGTTGCGGCCGCGAGCCGCTGCGCCGACCTTGCCAGGCGATCAGGTTCACGAGCGCCCGATGCGGCATCGCAACGCCTTTCGGGCGGCCAGTCGAGCCCGAAGTGTAGAGAACGTAGGCGAGCTGTCCGGAATCGACGAAGCTCCCGCGTTCGGCCGGCGTCGCGTCGAACGCCTCGTCGAGCGCAACGACCGGCGGACCGGCGGACGCCCAGGGAGCTTCGAGCGAAGCCTGGCTCAACAGTGCCCGAGCGCCGCAATCGGCGAGCATCCACGCCAACCGCTCGGCCGGATACGAGGGGTCGAGCGGCACGTAGGCGGCGCCCGAAGCCAGGATGCCGAGAACGGCGACGGCGAAAGCGCCGGAGCGCTCGGCATGGAGCGCCACCCGGTCGTCCGCGCCGACGCCGAGATCGCTCAGCCGGCCGGCCACGCCGAGAGCCCGCCGCCGAGCCCCGGAATAGGTCAGGGCCTCCCCTTCCGCAAGGATCGCCACGGCGTCCGGCGTGCGCTCCGCCCGCTCGGCGAACAGCTCCCAAACCGACTGCGCGGACGCCGGCTGCGCCGGCTCGGAGCGCCATTCGCCGAGGATTTGCCAGCGCTCCGCGGCGGTTGTGAACGGCAGATCGAGGGGCTCCGCGGTGGCGCGGCCGGCGAACCCGGCGAGTAGGGTCTCGAACCGCAGCAGCAGCCGCAGGGCGGCCACGGGATCGAGGCGCGCCGGATCGATCAACCCGCGCAACGCGATGCGGTCGCCGGGGAAGGCGAGCAGGGTGAACGCGTAGTGGGTTCGCTCGATCGGGCGAACGTCGCGCACCTCCAGGCTTTCCGCGCTCCGCTCTTTCAGCCCCGCATCGACCGGATAGCTTTCGAAAACCACCAGGCTGTCGAAGGGCTCCTGATCGGAGGCCAATCCGGCCCACGAACGGATCAGAGAGAGCGGAGCGTGCTCGAACTTGCGCGCCTCGACCTGCTGGCCCTGCAACCGCGAAAGCCAGGCGGAGACCGTCTCGTTGGCGTGGAAGCGGACCCGCACGGGCAGGGTGTTGATGAACGCCCCGACCATCCGTTCGATTCCCAGCACGTCGGCCGGACGGCCGGACACCGTCGCACCGAACGCGACGTCCGCCTCGCCGGTCATACGTGCGAGCAGGACCGCCCAAGCCGCCTGTACGGCGGTGTTGAGCGTCACCTTGCGGGCGCGACAAAAGGCGCGCAGCGCCGCGGAGTCCTCGGCGCGGAGCAGCAGCTCTCGTTCCTGCCCCGCCCCACCGCCGGGCTGCGGTGCCGCGCCTTCGCAAATCGAGGTCGGGCGCATCCCGGCGAGCGCTTCGCGCCAGAAGGCCTCGGCTTCGGCCAGCTCGCGCCCGGCGAGCCAAGCGGCGAAATCCCGCGGCGACGGCGCGGGCTGAAGTTGCGCCGGCTCGCCGACGATGGCGGCGCGATAGGCCAGGAAAACCTCGCGCACCACCTGCGAGCTCGACCAGCCGTCCAAGATCGCGTGATGGAAAGTCCAGGTGAACGCGAGCTCATCCGCGCCGAAACGCACCAGGTCCAGTCGCGAAAGCGGCAAGGCGCCGAGATCGAAACCTCGCGCGCGATCCGCGGCGCGGCGCGCGGCGAGCAGCGCCGCGCGCCCGGTCTCGGCAACGTCGCTCCAGTCCTCGCAGGCAAAAGCCAATTCCGCCGCGGCGACGACCACCTGCAGCGACCGCGGCAGATCGCGCCAGGCAAATCGGGTCCGCAGCGCGGCGTGGCGCTCCACCACCAGCCGCCATGCCGCGAGGAAGGCCTCCTGATCGAAAATCCCCACGAACGTCGCGGCCACCTGCTCGACATAGGCGTCGGACGCCGGATCAGCCAGGGCCTGGAACAGAAGGCCTTCCTGCAACGGCGTCAGCGGATAGAGGTCGACCAGAGCCGGCTCGGCGGCGAGCAGGCGCGCGAGATCCTCCGGGCCGATCCGCGCCAGCGAAAAGTCCGCGGGCGAAAACATCGGGACGAGTCGAGCGTGGCCGGCCTCGGTGATCGCCACCAGCTCGCGCCGAAAGGCCGCGGCGATCCGTTCGACGGTCTCGCGTCTCTGGGCAGCCGGCGAGAAACGGAACGTCACGCGCAAACACCCCCCTTGGATGCTCGCGTTGACCTCGAGGAGGTGGTCGCGTCGCTGGCTCGGGCTGCGCCAAGGACCCGCCGACTCGGAGGCGGGAACGAACGGAGAATCCGCGGGGATCGAGGCGTCGAGTTGCCCCAGGTAGTTGAACAGGACTTCGGGTTGCGGCAAAGCGGCCAGGCGGGTGCGGATCGATGCCTCCCCGGCGGCGCGAAGGGCGAGGAAACCCGCGCCCCGACGAGGCAAGGCGCGCAGACTTTCCTTCGCGGCGACGAGCGCGTCGATCGGAGAATCGACCCCTCTGAGATCGAGGAGAAAGGGAAAGATCGAAGTGAACCAGCCGACCGTCCGCGACAGGTCGAGCTCTTGGCTCCAGTCTTCCCGGCCGTGCCCTTCGAGCGCGATCAGCGCCGCGTTCGCGCCGCCCGCCTCGGCGAGGGCGCGAGAGATCGCCGCCAGCAATGCGTCCTGGACCTGCGCCAGGAGGACGCGCGGAACATCCCGCAGCAAGCTCTCCGTGACCTCTCGGTCGAGCTCGATCGCCACCGTCTCGGTTCGGCCGACGAGGCCGGCGTGGCGCGATCCGTCCACCGGCAGCCAGGCCCGTCTTTCCCACGGCCCCGAGGTCCAGAGTCGCGCTTCGTCCGCCGCTTCTTCGGTGCGCGCCCAGGTCTGGTAAGCGGTCGCCCAACGGCCCGCCGAACAGCGAACCGGTGCCAGGTCGGCGTCGGCTCCTCGGCTCCAAGCCGCGTACGCCTGGGTCAGGTCGGCGAGCAGGATCCGCCACGAAACCCCATCGACCACCAGGTGGTGAATCGCGAGCAAGAGCCGTTGCCGCTCCCCGGCCGGCGCCTCGAACACCATGCCGCGCACCAACGGGCCGCGCGCGAGGTCCAGGCTCCTTTGAGCGGCCGCCGCGGCGCCTTCGAGCGCGCCGGAGACCCTCGACGACGGCAACCCCGAGAGATCGCAAACCGAGAACGGAGTGCTTTCGCCGGGCGGCTCGATGCACTGGCTCCAAACACCGCCATCTTCCTCGCCGTGGGTAAAACGAGCCCGCAGGCCCTCGTGGTGGGCGATCAGGGCGCCGAGGGCCTGGCGAAGCGCGGAACGATCGAGCCGCTCCGAGGAGGCGAGCAGCAGGGCTTGGTTGAAATGATCCGGCTCGACCGGCCGGGCGGCGAAGAAGGCGGATTGCGCCGGCAGCAGCGGCGCCGGACCCAACCACGGTGCGGCCTGCTCGGTGCGGCGGGCCTTCTCCACCGCCGTCGCGAGCCCGCGCGCGGTCGGCCGCTCGAAGACGTCGTTGACCGCCAGGCTGAAGCCTTCGCGGCCCGCCTGCGACACGACTTGGAGAGCGAGGATCGAATCGCCGCCGAAGGCAAAGAAGTTGTCCTCGACGCCGAGCCGCTCGACGCGGAGGGCTCGGCAGAGGATCGCGAGGAGACGCGCCTCGGCCTCGGTGCGCGGACCGTCGAGCGGAGTCTCGGCCCCGCGCAGCTCGGGCTCCGGCAGCGCCCGGCGATCGAGCTTGCCGTTGGCCGACAGCGGCAGCGCCGGCAGGACCATGAAGGCGGCAGGGACCATGTAATCGGGCAGGATCCGACCGAGCCGCCGAGCGAGCTCGAGCGGCGGGTCGGGCGCGCCGACCACGTATCCCACCAGCCGGGTCGCGCCGCTCGCCTCACGGCGCGCGACGACCACCGCTTCGCGCACCTCGGGTTCGGCGAGGAGCGCGGCCTCGATCTCTCCGAGCTCGATGCGAAACCCTCGGATCTTGACCTGGAAATCCAAGCGGCCGAGGTACTCGATCTCGCCGTCCGGGCGCAAGCGCGCGAGGTCGCCGGTGCGATACAAACGCTCGCCCGGCCCGGCAAAGGCCGCGAAAGGGCTCGGCACGAAGCGCTCGGCGGTCAGGTCGGGGCGATCCAGGTAGCCGCGCCCCAGCCCGACCCCGCCGATCATGAGCTCGCCGGGAGATCCGATCGGAGTCATCTCTCCGTCCGAACCGAGGAGAAAAATCGCCAGGTTCGCAATCGGCCGGCCGATCGGCACC
Organism: Holophagales bacterium; assembly: GCA_031404815.1. Lineage (GTDB taxonomy): Bacteria > Acidobacteriota > Thermoanaerobaculia > Multivoradales > UBA5704 > DASYKS01. The sequence continues at coordinate 42,302 of JANNIH010000021.1, forward strand.
CCTCGCCCGTCGAACCCCGACGGCACGGTCCAGGAGGTGACATCGACCGCCGCCTCGGTCGGGCCGTAAAGGTTGTGCAACCGGGCGCCCACCGGACCCAGGACCTGCTCGAACCTGCGCGCGAGGTCCGCCGACAACGCTTCCCCCGACGCCATGACGCGGCGCAACGACGTGCAGCGATCCACCGAGCCGTCGCTCAGGAAGGCTTGCAGCATCGAGGGCACGAAATGCAGGGTCGAGACGCCTTCGTCGCGGATTAGACCGGTCAGATAGGCGCTGTCCCTGTGCCCTTCGGGCTTGGCCACCACCAGGCGCGCGCCGACGATCAGAGGCCAGAAGAACTCCCACACCGAGACGTCGAAGCTGAACGGGGTCTTCTGGAGCACCACGTCCCGGGCCGCCAACCGGTAGGCCTCCTGCTTCCAGAGGATGCGGTTGACGATCGCGCGGTGACCGTTCACAGCGGCCTTCGGCCTGCCGGTCGAGCCCGAGGTGAAAATCGCGTACGCCGCGGCTTCCGCCGGCATGTCGATGCTCGGATCGCCCGCTTCGACACCCGGCTCCTCGACCCCGTCGAGCAGCAGCTGCGGCAACCCGGGCGCGAGCGCCGCGAAGCGCGGAGCCAACAACGAGGTGGTGACCAACGCCAGCACGCGGGCATCCTCGAGCATGCCGGCCAAACGAAGCGCGGGATAGGTCGGATCGAGCGGCACGTAGGCGCCGCCGGAGCGCAGCGAGCCGATCAAGGCGATCACCAGATCGAGCGATCGCTCGGCGGCGACGCCGATCAAGTCGTCGACGCCGATGCCCAGGCGGCGGAGCCGATTCGCCAAACGGTTCGCTCGTCGGCCCAGCTCACCATAGGACAGCGCCGCCCCCTCGAAGACGACGGCGATCGCATCCGGAGTCCGCCCGCCCTGCGCCCGAATCAACCCGTCGAGCGTCGGCAGCGGCCCTCGCTCCACCCGGGTATCGTTCCATTCGGCGATCAGCTGGTGCCGTTCGGATCGGGTGACCGCTTCGAACGTTCCGACCGGCCGCTCGCCGTCCGCGGCCATCTCGGCAAGCAGCGACGCGAGGCGGCCGAGCAGCAGCTCGGCGTTGCCCGGAGCGAGGCGCTGGGGATCGAACTTGAGCCGCAGCGGCAAGCGATCGCCCGGAGCCGTGAGCAGCGTCAGCGCGACGTTGGTCGTTTCGACAAACCGCACGTCGACCACTTCGAGCGGACCCTGTCGCTCGCTGCGCAGCGATTCGTCGACCGGATAGTTCTCGAACACCAACAGGCTTTCAAACAGCGTCCGGCCCCGCTCGACGGCACTCCAGGATTGAACGCTCGCGAGCGGAGCGTGCTCGTGGAGGCGCACATCCGCTTCGCGGTCCTGGAGCGCCGCGAGCCAGGGTCCCAACGCCTGCGTGGGATCGGCGTCGACCCGCACCGGGAGCGTGTTGATGAACACGCCGACCATCGTTTCCGCACCTTCCAGCTCGGCCGGACGGCCTGCGGCAACCGCTCCGAACACCACCTCCCGGCGCGCCGTGCATCGGGCCAACAGGAGCGCCCACGCACCTTGGGCCACCGTGTTCAAGGTCACGCGGTAGCGACGGGCGAGCTCCCGCAACGCCGCGGTCGTCACCCCATCGACGGCACATCCGCGCTCCGCGAAATCGTCGGCCGGCAGGCCGGTGCGCTCCTCCATGGGCAACGGCGTCGGCTCGATGAAACCGGCCAGGCGGACGCGCCAGAAGAGCTCCGAAGCTCCGAGATCTTGCTCGCGCAGCCACTTGAGATAACGGCCGAACGGCAACGGCGGCGGCAAGGCCGGTTCGGCGGAACCGGCCGACAGCGCCTCGTACAGCTTGCCGACTTCGCTGACGACCAATCCGGTCGACCATCCGTCGAGCAGCAGATGGTGCACCGCGAGCACGAGCTGATGGAGATCGTCGTCCAGGCGGACGGCGGTGAGACGAAACAGCGGAGCCCGGGAGAGGTCGAACGGCCGGTTCGCTTCCTCCGTCAGCAACTCGACGATCCGAAGCTCCCGCTCGGCTTCGGGCAGCGCGCGCCAATCGAGCCGCTCCAAGGGGACGACCCCGCGTTCCGCAACGACCTGGAGAGGCTCTTCGAGACCTTCCCAATGAAACGAGGTGCGCAGGACCGGATGCCTTTCGACCACCCTTTCCCAACACTTGGCAAGCAGCGCGAGGTCGAGCGGTCCGCACAATCGCCAGGCGAGCTGTTCGAGATAGGCGACGCCGCCGGACGCGCGAATCGTGCGGACAAGCATTCCTTGCTGCAAGGGTGTGAGGGGATAGACGTCTTCGATTCCTCGCCGCCCGTAAAGCAGCCGATCGAGCGCCTCGGTGGTCAATCCCGAAAGGGGAAAGTCGGCCGCCGAATATCCCCAGGCGCCCTCCTCGATCCGGGCGGCGAGCTCGCCGAGAAGGCCTGCGAACCGCGCTGCGCAGGCTTGAACCTCGCCCTTGGCGAGTCGCCCGGGCACGTAGCGAAGGCTCGCCTGGAGGCGGCCGGCGACCACCCGGCAGGTGACCTCGAGATCCCAACGGCGTAGCGCCCGCGGACTGACCGAACGACCGGCGCTCTCTTCGGCGCCCACTAGCCGCGACCCGCCGTCGAGCGCCCGATCCAGCCGGCCGAGGTAGTTGAAGACGATTTCCGCGGCGCGACCCCCTGCCAATCCTCCCCCGAGATAGCGCAGGACGCCATAGCCGAGGCCGCGATCGGGAACCGCGCGCAACTGGTCCTTGACCCGGCGCAGCCGATCCTCGATCGATCCGAGGCCGGGGCGCAAGCGAACCGGATAGAGGCTGGTGAACCAACCCACGGTTCGCGACACGTCAAGACCTTGGCCCAGATCCTCGCGTCCATGACCTTCCAAATCGAGCTCGATCGCCTCGCCGCCCCAGGTTTGCCGCACGGCCTCGGCCAGCGCGAGGAGCAAGGAATCCTCGATCTGGCTGCGGAACGAACGGACGATCGCGGTCGACAGCAAACGGGTGGCCTCTTCGTCGATCTCCACCGATTCCGAGACCGCCGCGGCCGCCTCGTTCGCAACGTCTCGGCGGATCGGAAGGCGAGCGATCGACGACGACTCGGGCACCTCCCAGGCCGTGCGCTCCTCGCGCCATCTGCCGCCGCCGAGCGCCGCGAGCAAACCGTTCACCCAGGACCGGAACGAGGAGGTCTTCTCCGGCAGACGCACCTGGGAGCCGTTCGCGAGCTGAGTGTACGCGGTCTCCAGATCCTCGAGCAGGACGCGCCAGGAAACGCCGTCTACCACCAGATGATGGGCGACCCAGAGCAAGCGATCCTCGCCGTCGAGTGCCGGCCCGAGCAGCACCAGCCTCGCGATCGGTCCGAGGTCGAGATCGAGGCTGCCCTGCAAAGCGTCGGCAGCTCCTTCCATCGCTTCGCGGCGGCGGATACCCGGCAACGCCGCCAGATCGACGAGGCAAACCGGCGGCGTCCCTCCCGCCGGCTCGATCTCTTGGACCCAGGCGGCTCCTCGACGACGGAACCGCGCGCGCAATTGATCATGATGGTCGCAGAGCGCCGCCCAAGCCCGCGCCAGGTGCGCCGCCGAACGGCCCGCACCCACCCGCAGAAGGACCGCCTGGTTGAAATGATGCCGGTCGATCGAATCCGCAGCGAAAAACCAGCGTTGGATCGGCGAAAGCGGCACCGGCCCGGCGATCGCTTCCCGCTCGGCGGTCGCCTGCACCGCCTGGCCCGCCACCGCCGCCAGCTCGGCCACGGTCTGGTGCTGGAACAGTTGGCGCGGGGTGAGTTGGTACCCTTCCCGTCGCGCCCGCGCGATGGTCCGGAACCCCAAGATCGAGTCTCCGCCGAGCTCGAAGAAATTGTCGTGGACCCCTATGCGCCGAATGCCCAACACCTCGCACCAGATCTGCACCAGGGCCTGCTCGACCGGGTTTCGCGGCGGCACGAAAGCAGCATCGGTTTCGACCCGAAGCTCTTGCGGGTCGGGCAGCGCACGGCGGTCGAGCTTGCCGTTGGGCGAGAGCGGCAGCGCTGCGAGCGGAACGAAAAACGACGGCACAATGTATTCGGGCAGCTTGGCGCCGAGGTACGCGCGCAGCTCCGCCGCTCCGGGGATCGTTCCGGCGGCGACGAAGTAGGCGACCAGGCGAGATCCCCCTTCGCCGCCGACTTGCCGCGCGACGGCGACGGCGCGCGTTACCTCGGGGTGCCGGCAGAGCGTTTCCTCAATCTCACCGAGCTCGATTCGGAATCCGCGGATCTTGACCTGATGATCGATCCGGCCCAAGAAGTCGATCGCACCGTCGGGTAGAAAACGGGCCAGGTCCCCCGTACGGTACAGGCGAGCCCCGGCAACGGAGCCCAAAGGATCGGGTATGAAACGGTCGGCGGTGAGGTCGGCGCGCCGGAGGTACCCGCGGGCGAGGCCGACGCCTCCGATCAACAACTCTCCGGCCACACCGGTAGGAACCGCGGCCAAGTCGACGTCCACGACGTGGAGCGCGAGGTTGGAGATCGGCCGGCCGATGGGGATCAGTCCGCCCTGGGCATCGGGACGGCAGGACCAACGGCTCACGTCCACCGCCGCCTCGGTTGGGCCGTAGAGATTCTCCAGACGCGCTTCGATCCGACCGAAGAACCGTTCGACCAGGTCCCTGGGCAGCGCCTCGCCGCTGCAGATCACCCAGCGGAGGCTCGCGGCGGAAACGCCTTCGACCTCGTCGAGAAAAATCGGCATCATCGACGGCACGAAGTGAACCACCGTGATCTCTTCCCGCTCGACCAGCCGCGCCAGGTAGGTACCGTCCTGCTGCCCGCCCGGCACCGCGACCACCAGGGTGGCGCCGGTCATCAGCGGCCAGAAGAACTCCCAGACCGAGACGTCGAAACTGAACGGCGTCTTCTGGAGCACGCGATCGCGCCCGCACAAAGCGTATGCCTCCTGCATCCAGAGGAGGCGGTTGGCGATCGCGCGGTGACTGTTCATCGCTCCCTTCGGCCTGCCGGTCGAGCCGGAGGTGAAGATGACGTAGGCCAGGTTCTCGCCCGAAAGGACCGGCAGGCTCCCGACAGGATCGACCCCGGCCGGCGCCCGATCGAGCGCGAGCCGCGTCACCCCTTCGCTCGATCGCACCCCGTCGGAACCCGCCGCCTCGAGCAGAACCGCCACCTCTGCGTCCTCGAGCATGAAAGCGATGCGCTCTTGCGGATAGCTGGGATCGATCGGCACGTAGGCCGCCCCGGCTTCGAGCACGCCGACGAGCGCGATCACCAGCTCCAACGAGCGCTCCAGGGCGACTCCGACCAGAGACTCCGAACCGATCCCGAGGGAACGGAGGCGCGCCGCGAGATGCCGCGCTTGGCGCCGCAGCTCGCGATAGCTGAGGTGGAAGCCCTCGAAGACCACCGCGATCGAATCCGGGGTCTCCCGAGCCTGGCGGGACAAAAGATCGACCAGCGACCGCTCGGATCGCGGGAGCGCCGTGTCGTTGCGTTCGAGAAGCTGATGGCGCTCCTCCGCATTCAGCCAGTCGAGGGACGAGAGCGGACGCTCCGGATCCTCAAGCGCGGAAGCGACCAAGGCATCGAACAGGCCGAGCCATCGACCGACGGTCGTCCCGTCGAATAGATCCGTCGAGTGCTGGAACGAAAAATCCAATCGCCCATCGACCTCCTGGGCGGAGAGCGTCAGATCGAAAGCCGCCGTCTCACGAGCGACCGGCCAGGGCGCGGCGGTGAGCCCCGGCAGGTCGAGCGCTTCGGCAGGTACGTTTTGCATGACGAACAGGACCTGAACGAGCGGGCTGCGGCTCAGACTTCGCTCCGGCCGCAGCTCGGCGACCAGCTTGTCGAAGGGCAGCTCCTGGTGCTCGAAGGCCGCGACGACGCGATCGCGCGAAGCCGCCACCAAGTGCGCGAAACCGTCTTCCGGCGAGAGGGAGGCGCGTAACGCCAGGGTGTTGACGAACAGGCCGATGAGCTGTTCGAGCTCCGAGCGGGTGCGCCCCGCGATCGGCGTTCCAACGCAGAATTCGAGCTGGCCGCTCAGCCGGGAAAGCAAGACCTGGTACGCCGACAAAAGCACGACGAACAGCGTCGTACCGTGCTCCAAGGCCAATTTTCGTAAGGCGTCGAGCCTTCGCTCCGCGCAACGAAGCGCACGGCTCGCACCCTGAAAGCTCGGTGACGCCGGACGCGGCCGGTCGCTCGGCAGTTGCAGCTCGTCCGCCGCGCCTTCGAGCGTACCGCGCCAGAAAAGAAGCTCCTCCGCGAGTCGATCGCCGTCGAGCCATCCCCGCTGCCAACGCGCGAAGTCCGCATACTGCAAAGGCAGCTCCGGCAGGTCAGGGAGCCGCCGCTCGAGCGCGCCGCGATAGAACGCCGAAAGATCGCGAATCAGGATCCCCAGCGACCAACCGTCGCTGAACGCGTGGTGAATCGACAACGTGGCAACGTGCGCCAAATCGTCGAGCCGCAACAGGCAGACACGCCAAGGGGGGCCGACGGCGAGGTCGAACGTGCGCCGCGCCTCGCCCCGGCAGATGCGCCGCCCTTCGCGCTCGGCCGGAGGTCGCCCCAGAGCCGCGAGATCGATCCGCGGCAGCGGCACCGCTCCCGCAGGCAAGGGCACCTGGCAGACGAGATCGTCGATCTCCAGGAACACCGTCCGCAGCGCGTCGTGGCGCACCGCCACCCGCGCCAAGCTTGAGCGCAGCGCTGCCGCATCAAGGCGTCCTCTCAGTTCGAGCGCGAGCGAGATCGTGTAGGCGACTCCCGCACCCGCACTAAGGCGATCGAGCATCCAGAGCCGCTCCTGCGCGAACGACGGCGGATTGCGGCGCGCGAACAACGCTCGCTTTTCCGCCGACAGCCGGGCGATCTTCTCGATCAACGTCATCGCACTCTCAAGCTCCGGATCGCCGACGCATCATCCACGATCGAGCACCCGCGCGGCATCCTGATCCGAGAGCAGGTCCAAGTCGGCGAGTTGCTCGTCGATGGTTTTGCTGCTCCGTTCGATGCGCTGTCGATCGTCGCCCGGAGCGACGGCCGCCGCCGCGATCTCCATCGCGAGGCTGCTGATCGTCGGCGTACGCAACATCTTCGACAGGTCGATTCGCACGTCGAACGTGTCGCGAATCCGCGAGAGGACGCGCGTCGCTTGAAGCGAATGGCCGCCCAGCTCGAAGAAGTTGTCTTCGACCCCGATCTGTTCGAGTCCGAGGACCTCCGACCAGATTCCTACCAGCCGCTCCTCGCGCTCGTTTCTCGGCGCGACGAGATCCGCCTCCAAACGGGGCCGAGCGCGATCCGGCGCCGGCAGCGCGGAGCGATCGATCTTGCCGTTCGCCTGGGTCGGAAAGCGCTCCAGGATCACGTACTGATCCGGCACCAGGAAATGCGGCAGACGGTTTTCCAGGAACGTTCGCAGCTCCGCCACCGTCGGCGGCGCTTCGGCCTTGGAGCTCACGTAGGCCACCAAAGTTCTCTCCGCGCCGTCGCCGCGACCGATCACCACCGCCTCGCGCACTCCCGGGCATTGGCTCAGCGTCGCTTCGATCTCGCCCGGTTCGATCCGATGGCCGCGAACCTTCAGTTGTTGATCGATCCGCCCCAGGTACTCCAGCTCGCCGTCGGTTCGGAGCCGCACGAGGTCGCCGGTCCGATACAAACGCTCCCCGGGCGTATCGGAGAACGGGTCCGGCGCAAAACGCAGCGCCGTGAGCCGCGGCCGAGCCAGATATCCCCGGGCGAGAGCCGCGCCGCCGGCCGCCAGCTCGCCGGGCGCGCCGGGAGGAACCGGCCGCAACTGCTCGTCGACCACGTAGAGGCGGAGGTTGGGCAACGGCCGCCCGATCGGCGGAGCCCCGACATCGCTCGGCGCGCATTCGTACTGCGACACGCAGACGGTCGCTTCGCTGGGTCCGTAGGCGTCGAAGAACCGCCGCCCCGCGGACCAACGATGGGCGACCGCCGCCGGGCAGGCCTCGCCGGCCACGATCAACGTGGTCAATCCGGTCAGGCGCTCGGCCGGCAGCAGGCTGAGCAAGGAAGGGGGCAGCGTCGCGACGTCGACGCCGCGGGCCTCGATGATCGCAGCCAGGTTGTCCGGCGAGGCCGAGTCGTCCGGCGTCGCGACGCACAGCGCCGCGCCGTTGGTCAAGGCCATCGTGATCTCCCAGACGGAGGCATCGAAGCTGAGCGGAGCGAACAGCAAGATGCGCGAGCCGGGACCGATCCCGTAGGCCAATCGCTGCGCCCGGGACAGATTGGCCAGACCGCGATGCATCAGCGCCACGCCCTTCGGCGTACCGGTCGAACCCGAGGTATAGATCACGTAAGCCAAATTCAACGGCGACGGCTGCGGCAGCTCGTCTTTCGCCGGCCCCTCGCCGTCGATGGCCAGGCGGTCGATACCCCACTCCGCCGCGAACTCCAGGTGACGATCCTGCCCGACGACGCAACGTGCTTGCGAGTCGTCGATCATGAACCGCAGCCGGTCGGCCGGATACCCGGGATCGAGCGGTAGATAGGCGGCACCGGTCCGGAGAATTCCGAGGCAACCGACGACCGCTTCGATCGAGCGCTCGGCCAACAACGCGACCACGGACTCCAGGCCCACGCCCCGCGCGGCCAATCGTCGCGCCAGCGCCGCGCTCAGAGCGTCGAGCTGGCGATAGGTCAGCGATCGTTCGGCGGCGACCACGGCCGGAGCATCCGGAGTCTCGGCGACCCATCGCGCGAATCGCTCGACGAAGAGGGTGTCGAGGTCGGCATCGATCTCCGTGGCATTCCAGTCTCGCAACCAACGGCGCCGCTCGGACGGCTCCAAAAGCTCCAGGTCCGCGAGCCGGGTCTCGACGTCGTCGGTGGCGGAGCGCAGGACCGCGGTCCACTGCGACATCAACCGCTCGATGGCCTCGCGGCGATGGCGATTCGGCCGATAGTCGACGCGCCCCGAAATCCGGCCTTCGGCGGTCTGCCAGCGCACTTGCACGCCCGCGCCGACCTCCGGCATCCGGTGGTGCAGTCCGGCCATCTCGACCGCGACCTCGAAGAGCGGACAGCGTCCGTCGCCTCCCCGCAATCGAAGGTCGCGCAGCAAGCGCTCGAAAAGATAGCGCTGGCGGGAATAGACCTCGGCGAGAACAGCGCGCACCGCCAAAAGATGAGCCTTGAAAGAGTGCGTCATGTCCAAGGCCGCGACGATCGCGAGCGAGTTGCCTTGGTCCTCCGCCTCGCCCTCCGCCAGGCGCGAGGGGCTGCCGACGACCGGCCGGCGCGAGCCGGAATAGCGTCCGAGCACCACTTGAAGGGCGGCGAGCAGGAGGGTGAAAAGCAACAGCTTCGATCCCTTGGTCACCCGGGTCAGGCCGGCGACGAGCTCGGCGTCGAGCTCCACGTCGAAGCCCTCCCAGGCGGGAGCGTCGGTCCTTTCTTCGATCCCTTCAAAAGCCGGCCCCGCCGCCTGCCAGCCGGGAGCGAGCTGGGCGAGCCAATAATCGCGCTCCTCTTTAAGCGCGCTGTCGAACACCATTGCCTTACCGCTGGTCATCGCTTTCTCCCTGTCGAACGCGCTCAATCGAAGGTGAACTCATCTCCGCCGTCGTCGAATACCGCGGACATTGCGGGAGATGCGGCCTTCGGCGACCCTCCGGCGACTCTTGCGATCCGGTCGGTCGAGGCGTCGAGCAGCAGCTCGCACTTGTTGAACATGAGCCGTGCCTCGAGGTTTCGTTGCGCAGCGGCTCCCAGCAGTTTGCGGGACTCCGTGAGTTGCATCGAGTCCTCGTTGTAGGCCAATCCAAGAATGTGCTCGTACCAAGGTTCGAGCCCCAGCGCGTAGAGGTAGATGCGTTGCGCTTTCACCGCTTCGCAGATCTCCAGAGCGCGCCGCGAGTCGCTTCCCTTGTAACGACGGGTTTGGTCGTGCTCGTGCTCGACCTTGATCGGCAGAAACGGGCCGCAATCCCAGGTCAAAGGCGCTCCGACGCACTCCATACCGAGAAACACCGTGTCGATCGATCCGATCGAATCCCGAACGTTTTCGTACACCCGCGGTTCGAGACAGTCGGAGTCCGCGCCGAAGATCATCCGCTGGTGCCCCGCCCGGATGACGTAGGCGATCTTGCCGTGGGCCAGATCGGCGTGCTCGCCCATGAAAGGAATGCCGATGATCTCGCCGTCGGGGAGAGGAATCGTTTCGAAAGGCTCCAGCTCCATCACGTTGGCAAAACCCATCGAGCGGGCCACCCAGCGCAGCGACATGTCACCGTAGAAGATCCCGGATCGCGGTACCACCAGGGTTCCTATCCGGTGCCGGAGGCGCAACAAGGTCTCCGGCCAGAAGTGGTCCTGATGGTTGTGCGTCACCAGGCCAAAGTCGATGTGGCTCGGAAGATCGCGATAGGTGAAGCGATCGGAAGCGCCCTCGACGGGAACGCACCCCACGCAGGCATCGGTGAGCATCGAGACGCCCTGCCACTCGATCAACGCACAGGCGTGGCCGATATAGCGGATTCGAACCTCGCGTCCTCGCCACGGCTCCGGCGGAGGAGGCGCGTCGCGGACCAACAGGTTGAGCAGAAGTCCGATCTGAGAGTCGTCGACGCTCAGCAGCTCCCGAATCGTCGAAAGCGGTTGCGGCGCCTGGTCGAGCCGGAACAGCTCATCGAGCGCCGGAGCGGAGAACGGCATTTGAACATCCAAGTGGTCGGAATCGACCAGCCGCGGCGTATTCATGAAGAACGACCGCGAATTGTCGCGCATCTGAGATCCGAGCCTCAGGGACTGACGTCCGCTGTCGAACCAAGGTCCCTTGTACGTCATCCCCTCGAACAAGCGCACCGTCGGCCGGTTGTAATAGTCGTAAACCAGCTCGACGTATCCGCGCAGCGTCTCGGGAACTCGGGAGTAATAGGGCTCCAGGCACTGACCCCGCGCCTCGCCGACCAAGAAGGTGTGAAACTCGAACAGGTCCCGAGCCGTCTCCAGCTCGAAACTGCGATCCCGTTCGATCTCTTCGAGGAGCGCCTCGACCTCCGCGGCCCGTCCGGGATCGACCTCGACGAAAGGTCCGCTGCGCAGCTCGCGATCTCGACAGGCTTCCCAGTGGACCTTCGGATCTTCCAGATAGGAACGGAGGAGCTCAACCTGGTAGTTCTTCAGGTGAAGGCACGCCGGTATGGGCGCGATGATGTGGGACCAGGCCACCCAGCGATGGACCAAGGGCTCGACCGCGGTCGCCGGGCTCAAGTAGTAGAGATCGTCTTCTGGCATGCGTCATTCCTCTCGGACTCGGGTCGCTTTCGTCAGCGCGCCGAGGTGCGTTCTAAAGCGCAAAGCTCTCTTCCTGGTCCTCGATTCCTTGAATGCCGCCCGATTGCACGCCGACCTCGACGCGATCGGCGATCAGGTCCAGAACCTGCAGATCCGGCCGCCGGGCCATGGTGTCGAGCACGGCGAGAAAATGAGCTTCGAGCTCCCGCATCGTCTCCGGCTCGAAAAGCTCGGCCGCGAAGGTGAAGGTCCCACCCAAGGCCTCGTCGCTTTCGGTCATGGCGAGAACCATGTCGAACTGAGCCCGCCCGCGCTCGACCGCCTGCGGCGACAACGCGAGCTCGGCCAGCTCGAAGCCCGAACGAGGTCGGTTTTGAAACACGAACCAGAAGTTGAAGAGCTCCAGGTCTCGACGTCTTCCTTCCAAGCGAAGCGCCTCGACGACCTTGTCGAACGGCGCATCCTGGTGGGCATAGGCCTCGAAGGTCGCCGAGCGAACCCGGCGCAAGACCTCCCGATAGGTTGGATTGCCGGAGAGATCCGTCGCCAAGACCAGCGTGTTGACGAAGCAACCCACCAGGTTTTCGGTCTCTCTCGGGTGGCGATTGGCGACCGGGGTTCCGATGCTCACGCGATCCTCACCCGTGGAGCGGTGGATCAGCGCGTGGTAGGCGGCCACCAGCGCCATGTAAAGGGTCGCGCGCTCTTGGCGAACGAGCGCCCGTAACGCCCGGCCGGTCTCCTCCTGCACCACGAAGCTGCGCCGGCTGCCGCGCCGGCTTGGCGAGGCAGGCCGCGGATGGTCGAGCGGCAATTCGACCGTCACCTGATCGCGTAGTCGATCGCACCAGTACGCCACCTGGCGGGCCATCGCCTCGCTCTCCAGGCGCTCGTTTTGCCACTCGGAGTAGTCCGAGTACTGGATCGGCAGATCGACCAGCGGCGAGCCCTGGTGAACCGAGAAAGCCCGATACAAGAGCGAGATCTCGCGGGTCAGGATCTCCATCGACCAACCGTCACAGATCGCGTGATGCAACGTAAGAAGGGCGGAATGCTCCTCTCGCGCGAGCGCCAGAAGGCCCGCCCGGAAGAGCGGTCCTCGCTCGAGATCGAAGGACTGATTCGCGAAGAGCGACGCCAAACGCAGCGCCTCACCCTCTTTGGCGTCCTCCATTCCCAGGGCGATCAGATCCACGATGAACAGGCGAATCGGCCGATGCGGCTCGACGATCTGTCGCGGCTCGCCGTCGATCAGGTCGAAGCGGGTGCGCAAGGCTTCGTGGCGGCGAACGATCTCGTCCAGGGCACGATGCAGCACCGCCACCGCGAGTCGTCCCGCCAACCGGAGGGCGGTGGGAACGTTGTATAGGGAACTCCCCGGCTCCACCTGCTCCAGAAACCAGAGGCGCCGCTGCGCGAAAGAGAGTCTCGCCGGCTCCGCGCGTTGTCGGCGCACGATGGCTTCCTCGGCGACCGGGTGGTCCGGGACTTGCGCGGCCTCGATCCTTTTCGCCATCTGATCGAGTCGAGCCGCCTCGAAGAGAGCGCTCAACGGCAGATCCACGCCGAACGCCTCGCGGATTCGCGTGATCATTCGAGTCGCGAGCAGCGAATGTCCGCCGAGATCGAAAAAGCTGTCCGAGCGGGCGATCTCGGCTTGTCCCAGCGCCTCGCGCCAGATGTCACGAAGGATCTCTTCGACCGGGCTGAGCAGCTCGAGATCCAGCTCTCGCCTTTCGCTGGACTCCAAGAGCTGCGCCAGCGCGCGACGATCGATCTTCCCGCTGGTCAGCCGCGGCAGCCGATCGACGACGACGAAGTGAGAAGGCACCATGTATTCCGGGAGGTGCGAACCGACGAAGCGCCGCAGCGCGACCGAAGTCAAGCTCTCGTCGGTGAGCGGCACCGGCGGGGGCGCCGCTGTGGATCTCCTCTTCGGGTCGCGAGCCGCGGAGCCCTTCCGGCGGGCGAACAAATTGAACAAGCCGGATCCCTTGAGCAGAGGAGCTTCCTCCCAGCCGACTTCAAAACCGTACCGCTCCAACAATCCGGAGATCCTGGCCAGCCGATCGTCCGTTTCGTGAACCTCCATGACGATTTGATGGATTTTCGGCCAGTCTTCCGACCGAATGCCTTCGAGCACGTCGAACTCGCTCTTCTCGACGTCGATCTTGAGCAGGTCGATCCTTTCCACGCGCTCCTCGGCGATCACCTCGGAGAGCGTACGGATACGGCATTCGACTCGCTCGCTCGCGAAGCGGCCCGCCATCAGCTCGTCCTCGAACCCGGAAAAGCCGGAATCCTGATTGCGCAAGAAGGCGCGGGTGACCGCCTCGTCGGCGATCGGATCGGCGTAGATTCCCGAGCTTGCCGAAACTTTCGGATAGAAGGTGAACGATACCGTTCCCGACCGGTTGGAGAGGCCCTCGTTATGCACCATTGCATTCACGCGATGGCGCGCCACGTTGCTGCGCAGCTTCGCGCAGGTCTTGGGAATGGGCTCGAATGAGTGGATCTTCGCCTCCGGACAACGCGTGCCGACGAATAGAGAGAACATCCCGATATTCGCGCCGACGTCGAAGACGCAATCGCCATTCTCGATCTCGATACCGAAGCGGTCGTACGCCTGGTCCTCGAAAATCTCGTGGTAGAGCCAGTTGGTCTCCCCGGAATTCAAATGGGCGATTTCCATGCCGTTGGGAAGGCGAAAGAGCTCCTCCTCCTCGCGCTCTCGCTCGCGCGCCGCCACCAAGGCGACGAGCCGCTGATCGCCCGAAGCCTCGCCGCGCACCACGACCGCGGCTTCCGCGATGCGAGGATGCCGATGGAGGATCGATTCGATCTCACCCAGCTCGATCCGGTATCCGCGCACCTTGACCTGCTGATCGAGACGGCCGAGGAACTCGAGCGCGGCCGAGGGCAGCCAGCGCGCTCGGTCGCCCGTGCGGTAGAGCCGGGCTCCGGCCACGCCGCTCATGCCGTCCGGTACGAATTTCTCGGCGGTGAGTTCGGGCCGGCCGAGGTAGCCGCGCGCCAATCCAGGGCCATGCACCGCGAGCTCGCCAGGTACGCCGAGAGGCATCGAGTCGAGGTAGCGATCGACCACGAAGATCCGAGTGTTTGCGATCGGCCGGCCGATCGGAACGATCGCGCCATCGCTCGGGCCGTCGCATGGCCAGCTGGTCGCGTCGATCGAGACTTCGGTCGGGCCGTAGAGGTTGTGCAGCGCGACGTCGAGCCGCTCCGCCAAACGTCCCGGCAATTCGGACGGCAGCGCCTCGCCGCCGCAGAACACGCGTTTCAAGCTCGTGCAGGTCGAGAGATCGGGGTCTTCGACCATCAGGTGCAGCATCGAAGGTACGACCTGAAGAATCGTCGCGCCGAACTGCCTCGTGGCTCGAATCAGATACGAGCTGTCGCGCGGTCCATCCGGGGTTGCCAACGCGAGGCGGGCACCGGCGACCAACGGCAAGAAGATCTCCCAGATCGAAGCATCGAACGAGAACGAGGTTTTCTGCAGCACACAGTCGTCGACGCCCGGCCGGAACTCGTTCTTCATCCAAAGTACGCGATTCGCGATGCCGCGATGAGAGATCATGACCCCCTTCGGCCGGCCGGTCGACCCCGAGGTGAAAATTACGTAAGCCAATTGGTCTTCGGGAACCCTAGGCAACCGCGCTGCGAGGGAGCTCCGATCAACGCTCGTACGATCGACCTCGATCCGTCGAACGATCGGTGGCAGATCGAAAGCCCGGCGCCGCGCGGTCACGGCGAAACGCGCGCCGCAATCTTCCAAAATGACCCTGCGGCGCTCGGTCGGATACTCGGGGTCGATCGGCACATAGGTGCCCCCCGCCAGAAGGACACCGAGGATCGCGAGGATCGCCTCGGGGCTTCTCTCGATGGCGACCGCGACCGGAGTTTCCGCTTCGATCCCGGCATCGATCAGCTGGTTCGCGAGATGGCAAGCGCCATTCAGAAGCTCGCCATAGGTCATCGATCCGCCGTCGAAATCGAGGGCCGTCCGCTCCGGCTGTTCGCGCGCCGTCTCGATGAACCGTTCGGCCAGCGTCCGAGCCTTGCCAAACGAGATCGGGCTCTGCTGCTGGCCCTGGGCGAGGTAACGCCTCTCCGCCAAACCCAGGATGTCCAGCCGGTCCCATGGAACGTCCGGGCTCGCCACCGCGGCTCGCAGGAGCTGCGCGTAGCGTTCTGCAACCTTGTGAACTTGCGGCTCGGAAAACGATCCGAGATCGTAGTCCCATCGCAGATCGAGCCCGGCTTGCTGGGGGCGGCAGACGAGCCTGACCCTGAATCGATCGAAGCAGGAAAACACATCCTCGACGCGCAGAGTCAGCCCACCGGCATTCAGAACCGCCGCAACCGGCTCGAAGTCGAAGGCGTACGGCACGAAAGGAGGGACTTCCCCTTTCGAATCCCTCAAATCATCCCACCGAAGCAACTCCTGCCAACCGAGCGCCTCGGTGGCCGAGCGCGCCGCCAGCCGCACCAGCTTGCGAAACGAATCGCTCCTCCCGGTCGCAACGCCGGTCGGCACCGAGCGCGAGAACGGCCCAAGCGCCGACGCCAACTCGTCGTCGCTGCGGCCCGAGCCGCTGATCGCCACGACGACTCTCTCGTATTCCCCATGGCGCGCGAGCAGCGCGACCCAACCCGCGAGAAGGACGGCTCGAAGATCGACCTCGTCCTCCTCGAAGGTCGACGACAGGCTACGGACGAGATCGCCGTCGAGGTGGTGCGCGATGTACCCGACCGCGAAAGCCGACTCATCCGCGCCGACGCGATCGGGGAGATCGACCTCGTCGAGCGCCGCAAGCTCCAGCCGCTGCCAATACTCCCGACCGGGCGCGCCTTCGGGCGTGCCGAACAGCTCGTTCTGCCACTCCGCATACACCGCGTAGGGAAGCGGCTCGGCAGCCTCTCCCACCATCGCGTACTCTCGCCCGATCTCGGCCAGGAGATTGTCGATTGAAATTCGATCGGCGACCAGCGCCGAGGCCTCGATGCGCAAGAGCCACCCGGGATTGCGCCGATGCAAGTGCACTTCGAACAGTGGTGAACGGCTGTCCGCGGCCGAGAAGATGAACCCGAGATCCGTAGCCATCCACGAGCGATCGTCGGTTTCGTCACCACCCTCTTTGAGCACGCCGGCCGATTCCTCTTCGACTACCTGCAAAGGCAAACGCACCCCCGGTTCCTTGACGAACCGGGTACGCAATATCTCTTCGCGGCGAACAACCTCCTCCACTGCGCGGCGCAGGCGTGCCACGTCGAGGTCGCCCTCGATCCCGATCCACGCCCGAACGCCAAAGGCGCTCTTGGAAGAGGCCGTAACGAGGTGCCAAGCCCGCTCTTGCTGCGGCGAAAGTTGAAAGCCCGCGATCTGCATCCAAAGCTCCTCAGTTGCCCAACGACACGCCGCGATCGCTGCAGGCCTGGCCCATGGCCGTCAAGACCTTGCGCTCGCCGGTGAAGGCTTGCCGCCCGTGGGCGGCGAGCATGTTGTCCAGCATCAGGGCATCCCCTTCCAGCCAAGGAAAGCTGGTCAGGTTGGCGCTGTAGGCCCGCCGCAGCTCCGCGGCGACGTCCGCGCAGATCGGCGTGCCATCCCCGAAATAGGTGTTGTAGGGAAGGTTCTCGATACCCAGCTCGCGCTGAAACATCTCGCGCAGCGACGGTTCGAGGCTGGATTCATGCCAGAAGGCGATGTGGTTGAACCAGAGCATCTCTCCGGTCTCGGGGTGTTTTGCGACCGCCGGGCGGATCTGCGTCGTCCGGAGGCGAACCTCATCCAACCATTCGAACCGCACGTCGGCTTCCTCCAGATAAGATTCGAGCTGCGCACGCGTCTCGACGCGATAGGAAACCTGCCAAGCCGGCCCGAATCCCATACCGAAATTGCGCCGCAGCATCCATCCTTTGGCTTCGAACTCCTGTCGCACCTCGGGGTCGATATCGCGATAGACGCTGCGAACGTCGACGATCGGCGTCGCCCCCTCCGTCTGCGCCGGGATGACGCAGAAGAAGAAGATCTTCTGCGGCCAAGCCTTGACGTAACAGAGCTCGTTATGAGGCGCGATGACCTGATCCGAAGGAAAGTCGGTCGACGTATAGATCTTTTCCCCAAGCTGGGTTCGCGGCGTCGCCCCCTCGACATAGAACATCCGCTTCACACCGGTGGCGTCGACGAGGCGCTCGAAATCGACAGGCCCTCTAAGGCCGAAATCACGGAACAGAATGCCCCCGCTCTCCAACAGCTTTTCCTCGATGAACGCGCGATTCGACTCGACCCAGGCGAAGGGGTCGAGCGACCGAACGCGCGGCCGGATCACGACCGGAAGCCCCTGGTCCGAGTGGAGCGGCTCGACCTCGACCAAGTCGAGTTGCGGCCCCCCGATGGACATCGGCCGGAGTGATTTTCGCCGCGCCGACCAATCTCTCTTGGGGGCGGATGGAGCGTTCTGAGCCGTTTCGTTCATGTTGGTCCTTTCCTTCCTACTTGCGTACCCGGTTCAACCGTTGGCTGCGGAGCTGACGAAATTCCTCCTGCTTCGCCACCCTTCGATCTCGGGCGGCCGCATCGACCAGTTCCACCAACCGGCTTAACTTGAGATCGTCGTCTCTCCCCACGGCATCGATCAACAGAAGGAGGTCGAAAACGAGGTCGGACATCTCTTCATCGCTATAGCGGCCGCGGTCGTACTTGAGCTCGAGACGAAGCGGTGGCCCTGGGGTGGCGACCAGGCTGAGCGGGAAGTTGACCCGCTCGATCGATCGGTAGTCGCGCACTTCGACCGGGCTCCGGCGATCCGCAAGAGCCCGGTCCACCGGATAGTTCTGAACCGTGAGAAACGTATCGATCAACGACTTCCCGCGCGGGAGGTCGCTCCAGGCTTGCACCTCGACCAGCGGGCAGTGCTCGAACTGCCTTGCCTCCGCCTGTTGATCCTGGATCCTCGCGAACCAATCCAAGAGCGTCCGGTTCGGATCGACCTCTACGCGCGCGGGTTGAGTGTTCAGAAACACGCCGACGATCGTTTCGACGCCGGCCAGATCTCCGGGGCGGCCCGAGACCGCGCAACCGATGACCTGATCCTGTTGGCCGGAGCGATGGCAACGCACGATCGCCAGAAGGCCCAAGACGAGGGTATTGATCGTCAACCGATGGCGCCGGCCATAGGCGTGAAACGCCGCCGAGGCCTCCGGCGAAGCCAGCCGATGGACCTGAGAATACCCGGAATCTTCTCGTCTCTCGGCATCTCCGGAGGTCGCCCCCCGATAGCCGGAGAGCGTGCCGCGCCAGAACGTCTCGGCGGCGCCATCGCTCCGGCTTGCCAGCCACTCGATGTATTGGCGATAAGGCACGGTCAGCGACCACGAGAGAGGCAGTCCGTTGCGGAAAGCATCGTAGGCATCCATGACTTCTCGCACCACCACCGGAGTGGACCAGCCATCGAGAAGCAGATGGTGATGACCCCAGACGAACTGATGGCGATCCTGGTCGAGCCGCAGAATCGCAATCCTGAGGAGAGGAGCGTGGCTCAACGTGAAGCTGCGCTCGCGCTCGGCCGCCAGCAGCTCCTCCAACCTGACGGGAAGATCCGCCCCGGGGCACTCCGACCAATCTTGGTAGTCGAAGGGAAGCTCGACCCATTCATGAACCACCTGGAGCGGCTGGTCGAGGCCCTCCCAGTGGAAAGAGCTGCGCAAGACCGAATGCCGCGACAGGATTTCCTGCCAGGCGCGGCGCAGCGCCTCGACATCGAGCGGCCCCACCAGCTCGCAGGTCACCTGGCGGAAGTAAAGCCCCGCGGTACCGCCATAGAGGCTGTGAAAGAGAAAACCCGACTGCAAGGGAGAGAGAGGATAGACGTCTTCGATGCCGCCTTGCGCCCCGGCCAGCAGGCGGTCGAGAGCGCCGGCTTCGAGACCCGAGAGCGGAAAATCGGACGCCGAATAGCCGCTTCCTCCAGCTTCGCAATGGGCGGCCAACTCCCGAAGCTCGGCGCGAAAGCGCGCGGCGCAGGATTCGACCGCCGCGGACTCCAAACGCCCCGGTACGAAGCGGAAGCTCGCGAGCAGCCTGCCTTGGACAACGCGGGCCGAAACTTCGAGCTCCCAGCGACGGTCCTGGGCCGGGCTCCGCTCCGAGCCGCTGCTCTCCGGAGCTCCGGAAAACCGCGCCTCTTTGACGATTCGATCGAGCTGACCGAGGTAGTTGAAACTCACCTCGGAGAGGACCGATCCGCTGAAATTCCCTCCGAGGTACTTGAGCGCCCCGAATCCGAAACCCTTTCGTGGGATCGCGCGCAACGCCTCTTTGACTCGCCGTAGCCGTTCGCCGATCGAACCGCCGCCAGGGCTGAGCACCACCGGATGGATGCTGGTAAACCAGCCTACCGTCCGGGAGAGGTCGATCGCGTCGTCGAAATCTTCGCGGCCGTGCCCTTCGAGATCGATCCGTACTCCGGTTCCGCCCCAGGTTGCGAGCAGGGAGCCGCCCAACGCGAAGAGCAAGGAATCCTCGATCCGCACGCGGTAAGACCGAGCCACGAGGGTCAACAGGGAGCGCGTTTCGCCCTCCGAGAGCTCGACGCTTACGCTTCGGGTCCGGCCGGAAAGGTTCGGCGGTTCGTCGACGATCGAAAGCCGGCAGACGTTCGCCGCCGCGGCGGCGCGCCAGAATTCGAGCTCGGCATCGAAAAACCCCTCGCGCACCTGCCGCTCGAGCGCCTCGACCCACGTCCGATACGACGTCGTTTTCGCCGGCAGCGCGAGCTCGTCGCCGCCTTCGAGCTGGCTATAGCCGACCTCGAGGTCGTCGAGGAGTATCCGCCAGGAAACGCCGTCGATCGCCAGGTGATGAACCAGCAGGAGCACGCGCTGGAAGCTCTCGGGGCCGGGATCGATCAGCGCGAAACGGACGATCGGTCCTTGGCCCAGGTCCAGGCTGGCCTGGAGCCGATCGGCCAGCCGGCCGATCGTCTCGGAGCGCCGTACCTCGGGC
>JANNIH010000022.1:0-23940 GCA_031404815.1 Holophagales bacterium
CCCTTCGGGCTGATCGTGTTCGTCGGGTCCTGACCCGCCGAGGCCGTACGCGGCACCGTGCCATTGAAAATGTCACGGATGCTGACGGTCTGGACGTCGTAACCGGTCAGGTAGATGTTGAAGTCGAAGGTCGGGACCGAAAGGTCCGACCAGAAGACGACGTGGGCAAGAACCGCGGTCGCCGACGCGTTGTTGACCGAGAACAGGGTGTTGATCCCGTTCGGGTTGGTCAGATCGACCTCGAAGTACGGCACCAGCAGAGTCGCCGCCGGCACGTCGTCGATGGTGCAGATGACTGCCTGAGCCGACGGCACCAACAGCGCCGCCAACCCCAAGAACAGCCCGAAAGCCAAGCTCTTCTTCATGATTCTTTCTCCTCCTGAGAGCGTCGTCGGGAGAGAGGAACAGTTTTGCTCCTCGGGAGCGCCCGACTTCGAGAATGGACGGTTGAACAGATCTGCGCCGGAGCTTAGCGAAAACCTTCGCGCAAAGCCAGCGAAAAATGAACCTGGGGACGAGATCTCCCTTCGCTAACTCCATTTTCTCCTGTTCTGTTTCCCTTCGCTTGCCCTCACCACGCCACCTCTGTACAATCCGCGTCCTCCCGCCCGTGGGGCAGTAGCTCAGCTGGGAGAGCACCACGTTCGCAACGTGGGGGTCGAGGGTTCGAATCCCTTCTGCTCCACCATTCCTCGCTTCGCTCGTCATGGTCGGAGCCGAAGCGCTTCGGTCGCGTCCGCCTTCGCCTTTGGCTCGGGCGGACGTGGGCGAGTCCCTGTGATCTTGTGGGGCGGCTCTCGGATGAAAGACAGAATCGATCGAGAAATCCGCTGGCTGGACGCGAAGCGTAGCGAATTGCTCGATGAGCTGGAGTCTCTGCCCCCGGAGGCCCTCGCTCTAGGTCCGGAGACCGGAAAATGGTCGATCCTCGAGATCGTCGAGCACCTGGTGGTCGCCGAGCGGGATGTCTTCGAAGGTTTCCCGGCGGTTGCGGACCTGGTGGATCGGCGGCGGCGGCTTAAGAACCGCGTCACCTATCTCCTGGTGTTCTTCATCCTGCGCTTCGGCGTTCCCGTCCGGACCCCCTCGCCGAAGATGGTCCCCCAGGGCGGGCGGGCGCTCGCCGAGCTGCGACTCCAATGGGACGAAAACATCCGGCGGCTCTTCACCTACTCCGCCACACTCGATCGCGAGGGTCTGCGTCGAGTGGTGTTTCAGCATCCGGCCGCCGGGCCGATCACTCTGGTGCAAGCGCTCACCCTGGACCGGATGCACCTGCGGAACCATGCCCGGCAGATCCGACGGCTATTGCTTCGCTAAGGCCCGCGCCAACTCTTGACGGGCCTCGGGCTCCGAACCTACCACCAACGGCAGTGGAACCGGACCCTGCTGCCCATGCTCGAAGCGCAGGCGCTGCCGGGCCGCGTAGTTGGCGCCTATGGCGGTTGATGCTCCGATCCCGAACAAGACCGCGATCTCGGCCTCGCCCGTTCGGTCGAAGTCGTCGGGTACGACGATCTCGCCCGCCATGAAACCCAGGCGCCGCGGTGCTGGGGGCGCGTCCAGCGCCGCCACCTTCACCAACGGTTTTCCTGCTCTGGCGATCACGAACGGCTCCCCTTGGGCAGCCTGCTCCACCAGCTTCGAGAGCTGTGTCTTCGCTTCGTGGATGTTGACGGTGGTCATGGCGCTCCCGTGTGGACTAAGTTGACGGGACTAAAGCTTAGGCGCCGGAGGGTTCGTCGTCGATCGCCAGTCGGGACTGCGTGATCGGGAGGACGCCGGTGAAGTGATCGCGGCGGAGAGGCCCGAAAGAGGTGCCGTCAGGTTGGAACGCGCCGCAGAATACAGTGCAAGCGACGATCGAATACAGTGGAAGCGGTCGCAGAACCAGTGGAAGCGACGATCGAATACAGTGGAACAGCCGATCGAATCCGGCGGAAGCGGTCGCAGAATCAGTGGAACCGACGATCGAATCCGGTGGAAGCGATCGCAGAACCAGTGGAACCGACGGCCGAATACACCGGAAGCGGTCGCAGAATGCACTGGAAGCGGCGATCGAATGCAGGGGTTCGGCTATCGAATGCAGAGGTTCGGCTATCGAATGCAGAGGTTCGACGGCCGAATCCGGTCGATCGGGTGGCGGAATGCAGATCTACCAGCCCAGCGCGGGATCGTCGTTGCGCTGCATCCAGGTGCACCTTGGGGGCGCCGGCCGGAGCAACCGCTCCGGCCGGCTGAAGGGAAACCCCAAGAAAAAGCAGGGGCTACTGGTAGGTCACGGTCAACTGCGGCCGGTTCGTCGAGGTGGCGTTTTCACCCGGGAAGAAACCGATGTAGTCGTACCCTAAGTCGTCGTTGTCGTCGAGTGTGCAGTAGACGCGCAGCTGGGTGCGGGCGGTCTTGCTGATCGCGGCCCGGCCGGCGGCCGACAGGGTGCCGGTTGAAGCCGCCCCGTTGCTCGCGGGCGCCGAGAGGGTGGCGACGTTGGTGGCCGTCGCCGCGGCCTCCCAATCGGAGAGCGCGAAGGCCGCCGAGCCGCCGAAGCCGCCGGTGCTGATGTCGGCGACGCAAGAACCGTGGGTGGTGAAGGGGGAGGTGCCCGAAAGGGTCGCCCGCACCAGCCGCAGGGTCGCCGCGGTGATCGTCGCGCCGTCCGGGATCGCCGAGGTGTCGAACGAGACGATCGTCTTGTACTGCTCGTCGGAGCTGGTGTCGCCGATGCGCAGAGCGGTCGTCAGGTTGTCGGTCGAATTGCCTCCACCCCCGATGTTGCCGTTCTCCCCGTTCTCCCAGATCCGGCCATCCTCCGCCGCCACCGAGAAGAAAGTGGTGGTGACCGGCGTGCCGCCCGTACAAGCGGTCGTGACAAAGGCCGAGCAGACGGCGTTACAGGAGAGGGTGCCGCCGGTGAAGCCCTGGCTGACGCAGGTCTGGCCGTTCAGGTTCGTCCCGTCGCAGACTTCCGCGCCCTCGATCAGATTGTTGCCGCAGAACGGGGCGGGCGCGCTGCCGCCGGTGGTGGCCACCAGGCTGAACACGGCATCGGCCGCCGGCGTCGCCAGGTGGGCGTCTTGGTTGATCGCCGCGGCGCGGACTTCGATCGTCCAGGTCCCCGAAGCCGGGGCGTTGACGAAGACGTTCTCCACCGTGTCGATCGTATTCGGCACACCGCCCGAGGTCGAGAAGTTGCCGGCGGCGAGGCCGTTGTTGCCGTTGTAAATGGTGCCGCCCGGGGAGGTCACCTTGAGACTGAGATCGTTGATCCGGTGCAGGGTGGCCGAGGTGGTTCCCGGCGGGTCGGGGTAGATCATGGTGATCTTGAGGTCACCGGCCCCGGCCGGAACGGTGTAGTTGTAGGTCGCCGCCTGGTTCAGCTGGAGCGGCGTCGCTTGATCGACGACCAGGCTCCCTGCCGCCCGTTCGCGGGCGACGCGGGCGCTCGGCCGGCCCCACCCTTGATGGGTGCGGGTGAGATCGGAGGTCGTGCCGGTGAAGGTGTACTGCCGCGAGCTGTTGACCAGCAGGGCCTTGATCGTCGAGGCGTGCGGCTGGCGCTCGAAGACTGTGGTCCCGGTCGGGTTCGTCCCCCAGACGTTTTCCGACCACTGCTGGACGATCAATCCGATCACCCCCGAGACGGAAGGGGTCGCGGCCGAGGTGCCGCCAAACCCGGTGGTGTAGCCATTTCCCGTCGTGGTGGTGAAGATGCTGTCGTACCAGTAGCTGACGTCCGGTTTCAAGCGGCCGTCGGCGGCCGGACCGATCGAGGCGCCGCCGGTCCAGGAGTCGTCCGTCGTCCCGAGGGTGTTGAAATGCCGGATTCCGCCCACGCTGATCACATTCTTGGACCAGGCCTGCGGCCGGCTCTGCTGCGAGCCGGCGTTCGACTGCGATTGGGCGATCGCGATGTCGAGGCGCCAGGCGATGTCGTCCAGCTCGCTCGAGATGCTGGTGTAGGCGGTGGTCAGGGCGTCCCCCCAGGAGTTGGACTGGAAGGAGGCGAAATAGGGAGAATTCTTGAGCTGCTGGGTGTGGGCGAAGCGGTCGGTGAGGAAATCGTAGTCGGCGAAGATCCCCTGCGAGCTGCAGACGACCTGCCCCTGCCCCTGGGCGTTGCCGTCGCCGTCGCGGTTGCCATTGCCGAAGACAATGCCGTAGGTCGCGGTGCCGTGCGAGTCGACGTTGGTCGAGCCGTGCAGCAGGATGCCATCGAAGTCCATGTGGGTCGCCTCGACCCCGGCGTCGAGAACCTCGCCGCGCACCCCCTGGCCGCAGACGTTCAGACCGGTCTCCAAGAAAGCGGCCCCCGAGTCCTGGCGCAGGAGGTCCATGTCCTTCTCACGCGGCGTCCAGCGATCGATCCAAAGGACGTCCTCGTGCGCCGCGATCTGAATCAACTGCTCGCGGCTGACCATGAGTTCCAGGATCTGCCCGCTCGGGTAGTAGGTGGCCACCCGCGCCCCTTCGGCCTCGGCCGCGAGGCGGATGCGATCCTTCCCCTCCGGCCCCCACTCGAACGCCATCACCCGCACCCGCATCTCCTTCGGCTCCTTTTCAGGCGCAATGAGCCAGGCGCTCAGAGCATCCTCCAGCCGGTAGGCGGGGTGGTAAGGCTCGACCCGTTCCACGATGTCCAGCTTGGCGGCCTGGGCCGCGAGGGCCGGGGACATGCGGACGATGTGGGCGTTGTGCGGGAAGTACGCCAACACCTCGGCCCCCATTGCGGAGAGGGCGGCGCGCCACTCGGGCAGGCCGAGGGTCGCGAACTGCACCAGGTAGAGCCGGCCATCGCGTGCCAGGTCGAGGCGCTCGGCGGGCGCCGGCATCGGCCGGCCGGGCGCCACCGGACCGGCGTGCAGCCGCAGATCGGTCTCGATCGCCTGCGCCTCGAACCAGCTTTTTCCCCCATCCCGGGTGGCGGAGTACCAGCGCTTGCCGTTCTCGCTCCAAGTGACAAAGGCGGTCGTTCCGGCCGGATCCCAACCGGACTTGCCCAACACGACCGGGCCGTCCGCGACACGCAAGATCTGGCGCAGAACCCCACCCGCGCCATCCGAAATCTCGACCACCACCCGGTTCCCCGCGGCGGCGGCCTCGAAGCTCAGCCGCGGACGCGCCGCGGGCTCCGCGCCGACGAGCGACCCGGCGGAGAAGATCAGCAACAGGCCCGCGACCAGGCCCCTCCCAAATCCTACGTTTCTTTCGTTAAGCACAGGCGTTCCTCCCTTCCTCTGGAAGGGCCATCGATCGCAAATCGAACATGGCCTCTACCAGAGAAAGGTGCCGGCTTCCGGGCAGGTGGGACAAGAATCGGCGACGGCCCCGGCCGATGGCGCGCCGGCCCGGCTCAAGGCCGGGGAACTTGGCAGGTCGCCGTCTCCGGAACCCGCGAAATCCGTTCGATCTCAGCCTCCGGTATCGCGGCGAGGAACGGCGTCTGGCGGTAGGAGATCTCGACGATCCGGCGGTTCATGCCGCGTTGGTAGGGGATGAGCCGTTGGGCGATATCCCCCGCGACATCGGCGGCGAGATCGAGCACCCGCACCGGCTGGCTGCACCGGAAATCGAGGTCCGAGAAGCTCAAGAAGCGGATCTGGCGGTGCTCCCGCGTGCGGAAATGAACCCGCAGGCGGTCGAGTTCATAGACCAGGCTCCAGCGGGTCGAGCGTTGGGCGGCTTGGCGGAGCGTCTCGAACGCGTAGGCGACCGCGTCCTTCTTGTTCCGTTCCGTCGCGAAACCGCGCACCCGCTCGTTCGTTCGGGCAAACCGGGAGAGCGAACTCTCGTCCCCCGCCGCAGGCTTGCCACCGAGATCGCGAACGAAGCGGATCGACTTGTCGTAGGTGTCGTTGGTCAGCACGGGGATCGGCAGCCGCTCTCCGCTGTGTGCGATCAAGCGCCCGTTCAGAAACTCGACGGTCGCCACCTGCCCTGAGCGATCGGCCACCAGGTAATGGAGCGGCGCCCCGTCCAAGATCCGAATCTTCCGATCGGAGGCGAGCACCTCGGCGACGGTTGCCTGATTGTCCAGCTGGTACTGAACCCATTGAAGTACATCGATCGAGTGACGATGATCAACGCCCGGGTGGCGGGTGTGGTCGAGCCACATCACCTCGATCGCGAGGCCCGCTTCGTTCATCCCACCGGAGGGAAAATCGCGTCCATACTGATTGAACGTCACGCTGCCGTAGCGGGCGGTCCAACGCGCCGGGCGATCGCCGCCATCGGCGACCCGGGCAAGGCCGCGCGGGTTGACGATCAACAGCCCCTCGCCGATGTTCCAGTCGTAGTTCTTGCCGAATACCACCCGACCGGAGTCGCGCAGACAGAACGTTGTGCAGGCAAACCCCGGCCCGGCGGCGAGGCCGAACGCGAAGAGGGTGGCGAGAAGCGGGATGGAGAGCAAAGAAGGGCGGGAGCCGGGCGGGCGGTTCATGGCGTCGAGTTTACTCCCGAGACGAGCTCGAACTCCGGCGCACGAGGAGCGAATCCGCGAGCTGATCCGCGAAGAACTGGCGAAGGGGAAGACGTAGCCGGAGTCTCGCGCCCGGATGGCGCTTCTACGCTCTGGATAGCGGCTCTGCGCCCTGGATGGCGGCTCTGCGCCCTGGATGGCGGCTTTCCGCCCTGGATGGCGGCTTTCCGCGCTGGATGGCGGCTTTCCGCGCTGGATAGCGGCTTTCCGCGCTGGAAAGCGGCTTTCCGTCCCAGAACCGGAATATACGTCCCAGGATCGGAACTGCGGTCCCAGAATCGGAACTGCGGTCCCAGGATCGGAACAAATGCCCCGGAAAGCGGCTCTACGCCATCGAATCGGGCTCTACGACGCAGCGTCCGAGGATACACGGCGAAATCGGGCTTGCGGTCACCGCTCGGCTTCATCACCTCCGAAACACGGCGGGCGCCCGCTGCAAGCGAGCTCTCTTCTCGGGAAGCCCATCGGTTGCCCGTGGCGCCGCGCCAGGCAATGCCCGTCCAGCTTTTGGTTCGAGCCATCGGGCCCTCCGGCGCTCGACCTCTTCCTGAGAAGTCACGCGCCCTGCTTCGAACTTTCGACGCTCGTGCTCGATACGTTGGAGAACGTAGAGATGGTACTGAATGTCCTCCAGAGAGGCTTCCTCCACCGGTGAATCTGGCAGGTCTCCGCCCCCGCACGGACCTCGGGCGAACACCATCAGGACCTCAGCCGCACGCCCGCACCAAAAGCAACACCAACAGCGTGAGCCCCACGACCAGCCCGCCCACCATCCACGGCCGCTTCGCAGACGGGATCAGATCGGCGGCCACCCCCACCGCGAGCTGGGCGGCCATCGCCGCCTGGCTCGGCGCTTCGGGGGGGACGAGCCGAGCACCGGTCGCCTCCGCTTCGGTCATCGCCGCCAACTCGCGCCCCAACCCTTCGAGACCCTGTTTGGTGACCACTTTGGCCGAGCTTTCGACCAGCCGCTGGCCAACCCCCGCGACCCGCCCGCCGACCTGCGCTTCGATGTCGTAGCTAAGCGTGGTCGTCGCCCCTTCCCCTGAGAGCGCGAGCGTCCCTTCGCCGTTCATGAACCCGGCCGGGCCGCTGCCGGAAAGCTTCATCCGATACCCTTCGAGCGGCACCAGATCGGACAGATCGAGCGTCCCCTGGAACTGCCCCTTGACCGGGCCGACCTGCACGGTAAGCGCGCCGCGAAACGAGCTTTCGGACGTCCGTTCGAGCTTCTCGCACCCGGGCAGCGTCCGGGCGAGCACCTCCGGATCGAGCAGAGCCCGCCACACCCGCTCGCGCGGGGCCTCGAACGTGTAGGTCCCCTGGATTTTCATCGGTTCTGCCCTCTCCCGTGGCGCGATGCCTCCGCCACAGAGCCCCACAGCAGGACCTGCACGGCGTGAAGTTTCGCTGAGTTCGTCAGGCGAGACGCTATCAGGAAGTCGGCGCTTCGTTCGGCACCAGGCTGGGAAACGCGCCCCGAATGCTGCCTGGATGGAACCGGAGATCCCCTCTGGCGAGGGCACCTGCGACCTCCTCCGAAGCCCAACGACAGAGATCTCCCTCCACGTTCAGGACACACTTTCCCGCCTCTTCGGAGGGCAGGACCGCGAGCAGATCTCGCGCGCTGTCGATCGCGTCGTGCCACTGCCGAGAAAGGATCGCGAGATCGGGCCGATCCCCGGCAAACGCGAGCCCCGCCACTTCGGCCTCGGTGAATCGACCGCCGCGCGCTACGTGCTCGACCAGCGTCATGGGGCCATAGCCGGGGTCCTTGCCGCAGGCGGCCCAGGCCAGATACCCCAGAGGTTGAAGCCGCGCGTCGCATTCAAGGATATCGATCCAGTCGCGAACCTCGCGCCGACCGACCAGGGCGAGCAGCTTATTGGTGGCGAGGTCGAAAGGGTGGAGAGTGAGTCCGAGCTCAACATGCTCCACCAGCGGAAAAAACCGGAAACTGCTGTCGCGCGCCCATTCCAGATGAAGAGAGCCGCCGGCTCCGGTGATCTCCGCTTCGACGAAACCGGGGCGCTCGCGAACGACCCGCACCGAGTAGCCCGACTCTTCGAGCAGCGCGCGATCCTCTCGCCAGCTTGAGTCGAGGGCGCTCTCCGTGTCGTGAAACAGATCGACATCGCGAGAGAGCCGAGGCGCGCCGAGCCATTCGTTGAGGGCGACACCGCCCGCGACGTAACTCTCGCCCGACGCCACCCGGTGGGCAGCTAAGAGGCGGCAGACGGTGCGCTGGAAGTCGGTGAGAGCCATGCTCGAAGCCGGGCGGCGCGGCGGAAACCATCGAGATCCGCGTTGCGTTCGATCTGCTGGAGAACCCGGACGGCCTCCTCGGCATTGGCCGGATAGAAATCTTCACGCAGGAACCAGAGGCACTGCGTGCGGTGGCTGTCGACGAGGCTGCGCACCTCGTCTCGGTGGATCTCGAAGACTTCGTCAGACCGGCTCATCACGAAGTGAAGTGTAGCTCACCGCGGGTCGCGCGTGAGGTCGAGCTCTCGCAGAGGAGAGTTCCGGAAAAACTCCGACAGCGTGCTCGCCCGCGCCGCTTCGACCAGCTCCCAGAGGCGGCTCGGTTTGAGCGGGATCTCCCGGATTTCGAGCCCCGGAATCGCGAAGGCGTCTTCTAGCGCCTGGGCGAACAGGGCGCCGACCGGGATCGCCCCCGCTTCTCCGGCTCCCTTGGTGCCGAGCGGGTTGAGCGGCGAGACCGTCTCTTCGTGGCCGACCTCCAC
Organism: Holophagales bacterium; assembly: GCA_031404815.1. Taxonomy (GTDB): domain Bacteria; phylum Acidobacteriota; class Thermoanaerobaculia; order Multivoradales; family UBA5704; genus DASYKS01. The sequence continues at coordinate 9,226 of JANNIH010000022.1, forward strand.
CCGCGGCACGTCGAGCGCGGTGGGGAGGAGGAAATCCATGAACGAGGCGTTCATCAGCTGGCCGGTATCGTCGAACACCAGCTGCTCGAAATAGGCGTTGCCGATCCCCTGCGCCACACCGCCGTGAACCTGGCCGTCGACCAGCAGCGGGTTGAGCACCCGGCCGCAGTCGTGGACTACGACGTATTTCTTGATCTCGACCTGCATCGTCTCGGCATCGACTTCGAGGATCAACGCGTGCACACCGCTTGCGGTGGCGCCGCGGTAGGGGCCGAAATAGGCGGTCGCTTCGAGCCCCGGCTCGGTGCCGGGTTTGACCGTGCCGCGCATCGGGTTGGCGAGCGCCGCCAGCTCGCGGAGCGGGATCGAGCGCTCCGGGCTCGCGATCGAGCGCGCGGTACCGTCCACCAGCTCGATCTCGTCTTCCGCGAAGCCGAGCTTTTCGGCCGCCAATCGGACCGCTTTCTCGCGCACCCTTTTGGCCGCTTCGTTCACCGCATTGCCGGCGACCACGGCGCCGCGGCTGGCGAAGGTTCCGGTCCCCCAATGGAATTGATCGGTGTCGCCGGTGACCACTTCGACGTGGGCGACCGGCACGCCGAGCTGTTCGGCCGCGACTTGGGCGAGGACGGTGAAATGCCCCTGGCCCTGGGTGCCGACACCGGTCACCACGGTCACCTTTCCGTTCGTCTGGACCTGCACCCGCGCCCCCTCGAACGGACCGATCCCCGTCCCCTCGACGTAGGCTACGAGGCCGATGCCCACGGTCTTCCCCTCGGCGCGCAGCCGCGGCTGCTCCTCGGCGAGAAAGCTGTCGTAACCGATCATCGCGAGCGCCTTGTCGAGCACCGGCGCGTAGTTGCCGCTGTCGTAATAGAGCGGCGCAAAATCCTGATAGATGATCGCGTGATCGTGCGGGAACTGGTCGGGGGTGAGGAAGTTCTTCCTTCGAATCTCGATTCGGTCGATCCCCAACTCGCGCGCGGCGAGGTCGAGCAACCTTTCGATCACGAACACCCCGTGCTGGCGCCCCGCGCCGCGGTAGGGGGTGACGATCGGCTTGTTGGTGAAGATGGCGCGGAATTCGCTCTCGTAGGCCGGAATGTCGTACGGCCCCAGGAGCGTACACTGGCTGTTGAGCGGCACGGTCAGCCCGTACGGGTCGTAGGCGCCGGTGTCGTGAAGGAACGAGTCTTTGACCCCGAGGATGCGGCCGTCGTTCGTCAGCGCGATCTCGGCGTCGTGGATCTGGCCGCGCTCCTGCGTCGTCGCGACGAAGTTCTCCGCCCGGTCTTCGATCCATTTGATCGGCCGGTCCAAACGGATTGCGAGCCAGGGGATCAACACCTCTTCCGGATAAAACATCATGATCTTCGGCCCGAATCCGCCGCCGATGAACGGGGCGACCACGCGCACCTGATGCTCGGAGAGGCCGAGCATCGCGGCGAGCCCGTTGCGAATCGGGATCGGCGCCTGGGTGGTATCCCAGACCGTCAACCGCTCGGCGCGCGCGTCCCACTGCGCCACCACACCCCGGTTTTCAATCGCCGCCGAGGCGCCCCGGTCGTACGAGAATCGGCGGGCCAACACGAAATCGGCCGCCGCGCGCGCCGCCGCGTAATCGCCCTTTTTCTGTGGCACGTAGGCCGCGACGTTGCTGCCGACATCTTCGTGGACGAGCGCCGCGTCGGGCGAGAGCGCCCGTTCGAGATCGACCACCGCGGGGAGCGGCTCGTAGTCGACGAAGATATCGTCCAACGCGTCTTCGGCGACATAGCGGGAGGAGGCGACCACCACCGCGATCGGCTCGCCGAGCTGGCGGACTTTGCCCTTGGCGAGCGGCACCTGGGTCCGTTCGTGAAACACCATCCCGGGCACCGGCGGCGGCGGCACGAGCAGCGGGCCGTGCTGCCAATAGTCGCCGAGGTCTAGGGCGGTGTAGACGGCAAACACACCTTCTCGGGAAAGAGCGCGGGACACGTCTATCCCCCGGAGGCGCGCATGGGCGTGCGGGCTGCGCACGAACGCCACGTGCGCCATGCCGGGCAGGTCGAGGTCATCGACGAACAGGGCGCGCCCGGTGAGCAGCCGGGCGTCTTCGTTGCGGGGGATGCGTTCCCCAAGGACCTGGGTTTCCATCGTCTTCCTCCCGCTTCAGATCTCGATTCTGCCAGACATCGTCCCCCCGATCGACCACCTCGCCTACGCGACTCCTCTACGCGCCGTCGCGAACCGAAGAGAGATCGAGCGGTGGCGTGCCCCGCATCAGCCGGGAATAGAGCCCGAACGCCACACCGAAGCCGACGAACCAGGCGTAGTCGTAGAACGCGCGGAGGCTCGGCATGACCAGGCCGATCAAAGCGGCCGCGATCCCGGCGACCAGCGCCACGAACGCCTTGCCGTTCCAGCGCCCGTAGATGCCATCCCCCTGGTAGAGGTCGGCGAGCGAAAGGTTCGCCTTCCGCACCCGCCAATAGTCGGCGATGACGATGCCGGCGATCGGCCCCAAGAATCCGGAGTAGCCGACCAGCCAGCCGAAAATGTAGGTCCCAAAATCGCCGAGCAGTCGCCAGGGCTGGATCAAAATCCCGAGCGCGCCGGTGATCAGACCGCCGACCGCGAAGCTGATCCGCGCCGGCCAAAGGTTGGCAAACCCATTCGCGGGTGCCACGACGTTCGCCGCCACGTTCGTGGTGAGGGTGGCGATCAGCAGCGCGAACAGCGAGATGCAGATCACCAGCGGGCTCCCTACCCGCGAGAGAAGTACCACCGGGTCCCAGATCGCCTCGCCGAAGATGAGCGCCGAAGCGGAGGTCACCGCGACCCCGATGAACGAGAAGAGCGTCATGGTGGTCGGCAGGCCGAGCATCTGGCCGCGGACTTGGGCGCGTTGATCGCGGGCGTAGCGCGACAGATCCGGAATGTTGAGCGCGAGCGTCGCCCAAAAACCGACCATCGCGGTGAGCGACGGGACGAAGAAGCGGAAGAACTCGCCCGCGGTCGTGAAACGGCTCGGCCGCGCGAGGATCGGCCCAAAGCCCCCCGCCCGCCAAGCGGCCCACCCTAGCAGCGCGAGCCCCGCCACCAACAGGAACGGCGCGGCCCACGCCTCCAGCCGTTTGATCGCGTCGCTACCGCGGACGACGATGAACATGTTCATCAGCCAGAACGCGCCGAACGCCAGCCACTGCGCGCCCGGCACCCGCGCCCACCCGGCCCAGGCGGCGGTGAGCATCGCGTGGATCGCCTGGCCGCCGATCCAGGTCTGGATGCCGAACCAGCCGCAGGCGACCAGACCGCGCAGCAGCGCCGGAATGTGCGCGCCGGAGGTGCCGAACGAGGCGCGGGCGAGGACCGGAAACGGAATCCCGAACCGGGTCCCGGCGTGGGCGATCAACACCATCGGCACCAACACGATCAGATTTCCGAGCAGGATCGTCAACATCGCCTGCCACCAGCTCATCCCGCCATCGACCATCCCGGCCGCGAGCATGTAGGTGGGAACACAGACCGCAAGACCGATCCAGAGCGAAGCGATGTGATACGTCGTCCAGGTCCGCTGCGCTACGGAAGTGGGCGCGAGATCGGCATTCGAAAGACGGGGATCGGTAGGCGGCTCCACCAGCTCATAAAGATCGCCGCGGAGACGCCGCATCGCCCCGAGGCGAGGCGCGGGAGAGGAACCACCAGGGCTCGAAAGCATGATGGCGGATATCCTAGAACGGGTAGACGGCGAGATGTGAGTCGGACTCCGCTCGCCAAGGAAAGAGACAAAAGCCGCCGGCTCCGGTGCGCCAGAGCCGGGGCCGGCGGAAAGGTCTCCCTTCGCCCGTTTCCTAGCAGAAGCGCGTTGTGCAGGTGTTCCGTGTATTGCAGCCGTTGCAGGACGTGATGATTTCCGAACGCAATCCACCCAAGGCGACTTCGAGCTGCGGATCCTCAAGCCGGCGCAGGGTTTCTCGGTGAAGGCGGAGGGCTTTCAGCGTGCGGGTACCGTCGAGGCTCTTTCGTTTCACGTAAGTCTCTCCTACCGGCCGAAGGCCGGGCTCGCGACCCTCGACCGTTCGAGAGCCAATTCATCTACTAAGGAGAGTGCGGTCGCGTAGAAATTTCGCGCCGTTCCTACGAAAATGGGACGCTCGGGCAGCCGTCCCCTACCGCCGGTAGCCCGCAATCATCGTCTCCAGCCGGTCGAGCCCTCTCGCGACTTCGTCGAAACTCGGGCCGAAGCTGAGCCGAACGTACTGGTGGAATCGGGAGAGGCGCGGCGCGCGGCGGTGGCCGGGGTTGACGTCGAAGAACTGGCCGGGCACGCAGATCACCCGGTGTTCCAGCGCGGCGCGGAAGAAGCTCATGCCGTCGTTCAATCCCTCCGGCAGATCGGCGACCGAGGCGAACGCGTAGAACGTGCCGTCGGGCTCTTTGTCGATGCGGAGCCCCAACTCTTGGGCGCGCGAGATCATCAGCTCGCGCTTGGGGAGAAAGGCATCGCGGATCGCCTTGGTCTCGGCGAGCACGAGATCGGGGTCCAGGAGCGGGATCGCGGCGCGCTGGAGCGGCTTGCTCCCTCCGCCGTCGAGGAACGAGCCGGCGCTCTCGACCGCCTCGATCACCTGGCGCGGCCCGATCGTCCAGGTCACCCGCCAGCCCGGATAGCGCCAGTTCTTGGTCAGGCCATCGACCAGGATCACCGGATCGCGATCGACGTCCTCGACATAGCGCGCGGCCGAGACGATCGGTCCCGGCTCGCCCGAACCGAGGCGCCAGACGTAGTGGGAGTAGAACTCGTCGATCAGTAGCGCGCAGTCGAGTGAGCGGCTCGCAGCCACCCAATCGGACAGCTCGTGTCCGGAGATCACCTTGCCCATCGGGTTGCACGGGTTCGACAAGAGGAGCGCCGAGAGGCCGCGGCCGGAGACCTCCCGGCGCAGCTCCTCGATCGTGAACCGATAACCCTGCTCGCGGGTGAGCAAGATCGGGATCGGCGAGACCAGCCGGAAGATGTCGAGCAGCTCTTCATACGCCGTGTAGTCGGGCAGAAAATGGCCGAGATGAACCTTGTCGAGCGAAGCGACCGCACGGGTGAGCGCGGCGCGCCCGCCACCTGAGATGGCCACATTCTCGGCTTTGTATTGCGACGGAAGGCCGCGGCGGAACAGCCGGTTGTACAGATCAGCGACTGCTTCGCGCAGCTCCCAGATCCCCGGCACCGGGGCATACTCGTGGTCCCCAGGATCGATCGAGATCTCCCCGATCCGCGGCGGCGCTCCCGGCAACGGCCCGGTTTCCGGCTGCCCTTGGCCCAGGTTCGCCCATTCCGGGTGTCCGGAGCGGTAGCCATGGAGCGCGGCTTCTTTGGTGACGTAGACGACCCCCGTTCGCGGCACCGAGCGGAAGGCGTGAAGGGTCGAGGGGCGGGGCGGGGCGAGGGTTTCGATTTCCATAGCTCTAGGAGAAGTGTCGGCAGAAGGCGGAAGCGGGGCACGATCGATCAGTCCAATCGCACCACCGCATCGCCCGCGCCGAGATCGACCTCGATCTTGGCTTTTCCCGTGCCGGTCCAGTTGATCGAGCGGAGCAGGCCGCTCCCTTCGATCTTGCCGCCGCTCACCCAGAGCTCCGCCCTGCCGGCTCCGACATCAATGTGGAGCGGGCCGACCGTCGCTTTGCTTTGCGTGACGGTGATGTCGCCGCTGCCGGAGTCCGCTTCGACGTTGTTCAGCATGCCGGAGACCTGGACCGAGCCGTTGACCGATTCGACTTCGAGCGGAACATTCGCCGGCACCTTGAATCGGGCCTCAATCCAAAGCTTTCGCGCATGAAATCCGGTGGCCCCTTTCACCCGGACGAGCACCTGGTTCTTGGTTCGCGACCAGGCGAGGCTGACGCCGTCGGTCGCCTTCTTGCAAACATCGGCGGGCGTTCCCTCCAAGCAACCGAGGTTGATCTCAGCCTGGATGAACGGGCCCTCCCACCCCTGGACGATCAGATCGCCCGACTTGAGTTTGGCCTGGATCTTGGGCGTCGTGCCGACCTGAAACTCTTCCGTGATCTTGCGGACGGGATCGAGCGCGAAGGAAGGAGCGGCGAGGGAAGCGAAGGTCGTCAAGGCGGCGAGGGTGGCGAGCGTTCTGAGCGAGAGGCTCTGGGCTGTCTTCATCGGTGGTCCTCCTGGCGGCCGATTGTCTCATGCTCGGAACGATGGGCTGAGAGGGATACCCTGGGCGGGCAACTTTCTCTCTCCGCAGCTCGCGCTCCTACCTCCCCATCCCGGGCTGAACGATCTCCTTCTTCGCGTCGTCTTTCGCCTTGCGCACGAGGGCGCGCACGTCGGCCAGCAACTGCTTGGCGTCGTAGACGATGCCGTCTTTGATCGTGTAGCGGACGCCCCCCTCGCGGACCACTTCGTTCTGGTCGTTCAAGCGAATCGCTCCGGTGCCGTAGAGCACCTGGAGGTTTTCGACCGGGTTCGCGCCGACCACCACCAGGTCGGCGAGCTTGCCCGGCTCGACGCTGCCGATCTGGTCGGCCACCCCGAGCGCCTGCGCGCCGAACAGCGTCGCGGAACGGATCGCTTCGAGCGGATGGAACCCCGCCTCGCGCAGCAGCTCCAGCTCGCGAATGTAGTCGAAGCCGTAGAGCTTGTAGATGTAGCCGCTGTCCGAACCGGTGGTCACCCGGCCGCCCGCGTTCTTGAAATCGAGCAGGAAGGACATCCAGGTCCGGTAGTTCTCCTTCCAGGCCACCTCCTGCTCGGTGCCCCAGGCGAACCAGTAGGAACCGTGAGACTTGCGGCTCGGCGCGTAGAAATCCCAGAGCGAGGGGAGCGTGTACTCCTCGTGCCACTCGGCGCGGCGGGCGCGCATGACGTCCCGGTTCGCCTCGTAGATCGTGAGCGTCGGGTCGATGGTGAAATCGAGCTTCACCAGCTCGTCGATCACCGCCTGCCAACGTTCCGAGCCGCGCGCTGCGGCTTGGCGCCAGAGCCGGCCGGCTTCGGCGAAGCGGTCGGCCTCGTCCGCGTAGTTGTAATCGACGGGATAGTTTTGGATCGTACGATCGACGAACAGCGCCTCGGGCAGGCCGTACCAATGCTCCATCGAAGTGAGCCCCCAGCGGGCGGAATCGAGCACGTCGACCCGCGCCACATGAAGCTGGGCGTGGTGACAGGCGGAGCGTAGACCGAGCTTCTTCGCCTCTTCGATCGCCGCGCGCATGATGTCGGGGCGCGCGCCGAAGAACTTCAACCCCTCGGCCCCTTTTTTCGCCTGGGCGCGCACCCATTGGCGCGCCTCCTCAGGCGTCGTGAACGGCTCGTCGCGCCCCTGGCCGAAGGTCACATAGGGGTGGATGCGGGGAGCCACGATCTCGTTCTTGGCGCTCTTCGCCCGCTCCGAGAGGACCCAATCGATCCCGTTGCCGCTCCCGGGATCGCGGATCGTGGTGATCCCGTGCCCCAGCCAGAGCTTGTAGACGTATTCGGCCGGTGTGCCCTGCTCGGTGCCGCCGATGTGACCGTGCATATCGACGAAACCGGGCAGGATATACATGCCGGAGAGGTCCATCTCCTGGTCGCCCGGTTTCGCTTTCGGCCGCTTCTCAGGATCGATCGCAACGCCCGGACTGCCGACGATCCGGATGTCGGCGATCCGGTTCTTCTCGATCACGATGTCCACCGGGCCAACAGGTGGAGCGCCCGTGCCGTCGATCAGCGTGGCCCCGCGAAGGATCAAGCGATCGTACGGACCCACCCCTTCGTCCGCCCGGCGCTCCGGCGCGGGCGGGATCGATTCGTCCTTCTTCTTCTCGGTATTCGCCTCCGGGGTCTTGGGGGTCGCAGCGACCGGAGGTTCGGCAAAAGCCGCCGAGGCGACGAAAACGCCGGCGATCAGGGCGACGGGCAGGACCGCGAAGGCGCGGCGCGGAAAGCTCGGCATGAGATGCTCCTAGGACAAGGAGCGGGAATCCTGGCAGACCCGCGCGGGTAGGGCAACAGCGGGTCTCAGTTCCCGAGCACCGACAAATCCGACCCCGCCTCCTTGACCGCGTCTTTCGCTTTTTGGAGTTCCTCCGTGTGGCCGGTCTTCTGCGCGGCGATCGCGAGCAGGACGAAGCCCTCCGTGCTGTCGATGTCGGCGCGTTTGAGCAGGGCTTTGTTCAGGCGACGGAACACCCGCTCGTAGTCGCCCCGGCGGAGGTCGAGCCGCGACTCGATGACCCTCAACTCCTCGGCGGCCCAACCGCCCGACTCCAATCGGAGCCCCTTCTTTGCTTTGTCCAAAGCGATCTGAGCCTCGGCATCCCGCCCCTGGTCGAGCGCGATGCGGGCGAGCGAGAGCTGAATTCGGCCGTCGAATAGCCGCCGTTCGCTCGCCAGCACACTGCCTGTCGGCTTGTCCCGCTCGTCGCCGCTCCAGACCTCGGCCGCGAGCGCCTGGTTCAGCAGTTGCACCGCTTCGTCGTGCCGACCGGCCGCGGATTGGTCCGAGCCGCGGTAGTAGAGCATTCGCTTCGGATTGCGGCTCTCGTCGAAGAACCGACCGTACACCCGCTGGTCGCGATCGAGCCAGAACCGGCGCGGTTCGAAGTCCACCGGAATATCGATCGGCACCCGTTCTCCGCGCAGCACCATTCGACCTTTGAGCAGGGCGTTGGGTTCCGGCGACTCGCGGTTCTTCTTGCTTTCGTCGCGGGTCGGATCGTAGAACGAGACCTGCACCGGCACGGTCAGCGCGAGGTTTCCGAGGTCGCGGATCGTGTCCTGCCGTTCTCGGGTGACATCGAAGCCCTGGGCCGACGAGACCGCCCGATAGCGGAAACGGTAGGGGGTATCGATCCGCGCCTCACCTAGGACCCGCCACTTGCCATCCCCTTCCTTCTGGTACTTGTAGGTGTAGTACACCTCCGGCAGGCCGGTCCCCTCGACGAAACGCGAAACGAAGGATTCGAGATCGGTGTCCGTGATCCGTTCGATCAGGTCGAAGAAGTCCCGCGTCGAGAGCGTTCGTCCATCGACCACGCGGACCACTTCGTGCATGATCTTGGGAAACTGCTCGGGGCCGAGACTGCGCGCGAGCATGTCGAGGATCACCGCACCCTTTTTGTAGACGATCGGCTCGTAGGCACTGTTCGTACGGCTGGAGAACAGGCGACTCCCCAACACCACAGGCCCGACCGAATCGATCGCCCGCTCGTTCGGTAGAGTCGCGGCGAGCGCACTCTGCCAACCGGAAGTCGGACCGACCAGCACGTCCTCGCGCCGGCTCTTCCGATCGATCTTCTTGCCCGTAGCGGGCTCGATCTTTTCGTCCTGATACAGCAGCGCCGAGTAATTCGCCATCGCCTCTGAGAGCCAGATGTCGCGGTCGCTCGCCCATCCGACCCGATGGCCCCACCATTGATGGGCGACCTCGTGGGCGATCACGGAGCGGCGATCTTCGAAACCGAGGATGAGGGTCCAGAACGAGGTGTCGAGCATCATGAGATCGGAGAGGGTGATGAAACCGAGCATCGACTGAGAGAACCCGCGCGGAATCGTCGAGACCGTCAACTCATCGAGTGGGTAAGGGCCGAAGGTCGTCTCGAAAAAGCTGAGCGCTTCGGCCACCGTGTCGCCGATCTCTTTCCTGTTGGCACGCCCCTCCTTCCGGCTCGTCGGATCGAACGCCAAGGTGACCGCGACATGCCCCACCTGCCGCTGTTCGAGTGAGAACTTCCCGATCTCGAAGGTGTACCCCCAGGTCGGCAGGTCGAGCCGATGGCGGGTCCATTTGAGATCCCCGGTCTCCCCGCCCTCCAACCGGTGCCCCGACGCGAGCAGGTCGAACCGCCGAGGCCAATGGAACGTCGCCTCATAGGTCGCGCGATCGATCAAGCCGACGTGCGGGTACCAGTTCTGGGTATCGAGCAGGGCGTACGACTTGGCGTCCCCACCGATCGCAACACCCTCGTATTCGACCGCGATTGTGACCGTGCCGTCGGGGAGAGGGGCCTGCGGCAACACCGCGGTCAGCTCCGCGCCCGAGCGCTCAAAGGGGAGCTTCGCGTCGCCCAAACGGACCGCGCGCACTTCGAACCCGCGCGGCAGCCGGATCTCGACCGTGCGCACACCGGCAAGAACCGGCCGGAGCTCGATCTTCGCCACCCCGTGAAGCTTCTCGATCGGATCTTCTACCGTCACGTCCAGGTTGTAGCGCACCGGTTCGAAAGCCGCGGCGCCCGGCACCGGCTTTCCCTCCTTGGTGCGGAGGGAGGAGGAAAGCCAGGTATCCCACTGACCGAGATCGTCCAGCTCGAGGCCGATCAGCCGGCCGCGGCGCTGCTCGCGTGCGAGCCGGCGAATGATCTTTCGTTTTTCTTTCTCGGTGGCCTCGATCGGCACGAACTGGCCGAGCGTCACCTGCTCTTCCGATTGCGGATCGACGAGGTAGAGAAAATCTCCCCGCTCGTTGCCGTGGAAGCGACCTGCGAACAGGTTCTGGTACGGCGCGTCACCCAACGCATCGGACCAGATCGCGCCGCGAATGTCCAAGAGTTCGCGCTCCGGGCCCTTCTTCCACTGATCGTAGATCTCCCTCGCCCTTCTGGCTTCGGCCTCGTCGAGCGTGGCTGCCGGGCGCTTGAGTAGCGCTTCGACGGCGCGGTCGAGGCCGAACACGAACACCGCCTGGTCGAACGATTCATCGATTCCCGGCGCGCCGGTAAACAGCTCGAGCTGCCCGGCTTCGATCTCGTCGGGCGCCGACAGCTCGATCCGCCCCTGGCCGAAGAAGACCAACTCTCGCACCTGCCCGCCAACCGGCGCCACCGGGATCAGCTTGCCCTCCAGTGTGAGGGTCGCGAGACCGGCCACGAGCTTCACCTTTTTGAGCGCCACGGCATTCTCCGGCTGGAGCGTCGCCGCGTCGATTAGGGCGAGCAGCGCCTGCGGATCAGGAGCTGAAGCAGGTGCCTGTGCGAAAAGGGTGGACGAAAGCGCCCAAAAAGAGAGGGCGACGGCAACCGATGATTTTTTGCGCATAGAAGTCCTCGAAGAGTTTGGCTAAGAACCGACCCCGCTCGACTCAGACCCGAACGGACGCCGGTCCGTTGAGCCGTCGGGGTAGAAACAGCGCCACCCCGAGCGCCGCGGCCAGGGCGGCGAGAGCGCCGAGGTCGAACGCGAAGGCGGGGCCGCGCGCCTGCCAGAGCGCCCCGAACAGCAGCGAGGCAGGAAGCGCGCCCAACCCAAGCGCCAGGTTGTACCAGCCGAACGCGGCGCCGCGCCGCTCGGCCGGAACCAGATCCGCTACCAGAGCTTTCTCGGCCCCCTCGGTGAGACCGAAATAGACACCGTAGACGGCAAACAAAGCCCAGATATGCCAAGTGGCGGTGGCACGGCCGAACGCAAAATAGACCGCGGCATAGACGATCCAGCCGCCGACGATCAGCGGCCGGCGCCCCACCCGGTCGGAGAGCGCCCCGCCCGGCGTGCCGGCGAGGGTTTTGACGACGTGGAGCAGCGCCCAGAGGATGGGGATCAGCGCGGCGGAAACCCCGAGCTGGTGGGCGCGCAGGAGCAGGAATGCGTCTGTGGAGTTGCCGAGCGTGAACAGGAGCAACAGTCCGAGAAAGGTCCAGAACTTCTTCGGCAACCGCTCGCGCGGATCAAATGCGGTAGCCTTCGGCTTCTCTTTCCGTGGCACCTCGCGAACCCCGAAGATCGCGACCGCGACCGCGAGCAGACCGGGAACCAAAGTCCAAAGAAAGAGTTGGCGCAACGAGAGCCCCACGCCAAGCAGAGCGAAGGCGAGAAGAGGGCCGATCACCGCTCCGAGGTGGTCGGCCGATCGGTGGAAACCGAACGCCAGCCCGCGCGCCTCCGGAGCGACCGAGTCCGCGATCAGCGCGTCGCGCGGCGCTCCCCGGATTCCCTTGCCGACCCGATCGGTGATCCGGATCGCCAGGACCTGACTCGCCGACTGCGCAAGGCCCACCAAAGGGCGTACCAGCGTTGCGATCGCGTACCCGGCGACGACCAGCGGCTTGCGGCTCTTTAAACGGTCCGACCACCAGCCCGAGGCGAGTTTGAGCAACGCGGCCGTCGTCTCCGCCGCCCCTTCGATCGCCCCCACGGCGAGCGCCCCCGCTCCGAGCACGGTCGACAGAAAGATCGGCATCAACGGATAGATCATCTCGCTCGCCGCGTCGGTGAGCAGACTGACCGCGGAAAGCGCGAGGACGTTGCGAGAAATCGCCTTAGGCAGGTTGAATGTCTCCAAAGATCTGCGGTTTCTCTTTGTGCCTTCTAGGGCAACTCGCAGCAGGTCTCAGTGGGAAGTAGCAGACTCCAAGCGCTGCAGACGGGTTTCGTGGGACTCCGAGGAGTCCTCCAGGGTACGGAGCCGGCGCTCCAGCTCGGCATGGGAGAACCGGAACATCGATCGCACCTCCGCGAACTCCCGGGAGGTCTCGGCCTGGAACCGATCGATCCGTTCGCCGTTCAAGACTACGCCTTCAGCGACCTGCTGAACGTCCGACCGGAGGCCTTCCGACAGGACTCCAAACTCGCGGCGGGAATCCTCCACCTTGGCCCCCAATTCTACTTCTACCTGGCGAATCTGGGATTGCAGGCTGAGGCGCAGCTCTTCCTGGCTGGCTAACAACCCCTCAGCGGATTGCCTGATCTCGGCCTGTAGGCTGAGGCGCAGGTCTTCCTGCTTCGCCTCCAGGCTTTCGGTAGTGCGCCGCAGGGCGGCCAGCTCTTCCAGGATCTTCGCGGAGAGGTCATCGCTCATAAGTACGCCGTAGTTTACCAGGAAGCGGCCTGCCAAGCCTCAGTTCGCGAGCGCCGACTGCGCGAATCCCACCAGAGGACGAACGAAAGTCGCGATCGCGTACCCGGCAACGACCAGCATGTTGAAGCGGAACGTATCAGACGCAAAAAGGGCCGGCAGACAAGCCGCCGGCCCTCGGGTAGTAGAGAACGATCAATCCGACCGGGCTGGGCGCTAGGCCGAACCCATCTTCCGCGGCGACGACTTCTGGCCGCTTCCGGCCGGCTTCGAACGGCCGGTCGGCTTGGCTTTCGCTTCCTTCTTGGCGCGCTCTTTCGAGGCGTCATCGGAGGCCTTCTTCATCGGCGCCGCCGGCTTCTTCGCCTTCGCAGGCTTTGCCGGAGCGGCCGGGGCCGTGGTGTCGGCGCCCTTCTCGACCATCTCGATCAGCGCCATCTCGGCGCCGTCGCCAGGGCGCGGTCCGAGCTTGACGATCCGGAGATAGCCGCCCGGACGCTCGGCGAACCGCGGGGCGATGTCGTCGAACACCTTCTTGACCAGATCCCGGCTGCCCAACCAACGCAACGCCCAACGGCGCGCGTGGATCGTGCCCTGCTTGCCTCGGGTGATCACCCTTTCTGCGAGCGGACGGATCTCCTTGGCTTTCGGCAGCGTCGTGATGATCCGCTCGGCGAGCATCAACGACTGAATCTGGTTTTTGAACATCGCTTGCCGGTGCGCCGTGCTCCGCCCGAGCCGCGAACCTCTGTACGCGTGACGCATGACTTCCCCTAGGCGGACGCGCCGCTGGACGGCACGTTCATCCCAAGGGAGAGGCCCAACTTGTCCAAGACCTCTTGGACCTCTTCCAAGGATTTACGGCCGAAGTTCTTGGTCTCCAACATCTCCTTCTCCGAGCGTCGCACCAGATCGCGCAGATTGTGGATGTTGGCGTTCTTGAGCGAGTTGGCCGAGCGAACCGAGAGATCGAGTTCGTCGATCGTCTTGGCGAGAATCTGGTCGAGACCCGCCAGATCTTCCCGACCGCCTTCGCCGGCGAGTTCGCGCAGGCTCTCCTCGGTCTGGATGTAGGTGCCGAGGTGCTCCTTGAGGAGCAGCGCCGCAAGCGACACCGCCTCTTCCGGAGCGACCGTGCCGTTGGTCCAGACTTCGAGCACCAACTTCTCGTAGTCGGTGGTCTGACCGAGACGCGCCGCACCGACCCGGAAGTTCACCCGCCGGACCGGGCTGTGCGCCGAGTCGACCGGGATCCATCCAATGCCGAGCGACTCGTCGAAGTTGCGATCCGCAGAGACATACCCGCGGCCGCGTTCGATCTTGAGCTGCAGCTTGAATCGCGCCTCTTCGTTCAAAGTCGCGATATGGATGCTCGGGTCGATGATTTCGATCTGCGGATCATCGGCCATGTGCTTGGCGGTCACCTTGCCCGGACCTGAAACGTCGATCGCGAGCACCTTCGCCTCATCGCTGTGAAGGCGCATCGGTACCTGCTTGAGATTCAGGATGATGTCGGTGACGTCCTCGACCACACCCGGGACCGAGGAAAACTCGTGGAGCACACCTTCAATGTGCACCGCGGTGATCGCCGCCCCTTCGATCGAGGAGAGGAGGCAACGGCGTAGCGCGTTGCCCATGGTGGTGGCAAAACCGCGTTCGAACGGCTGGGCAGTGAACTTGCCGTAGCTCGACGTCAGCGTTTCTTTTTCTATTTCGATGCGCCGTGGGCGCTGAAAACCCTTCCAAAGCATTCTCGCAGGCTCCTTCGCGTAGTTGCCGACCGGTTTAGCGGCTGTACAGCTCGACAATCAGCTGCTCTTGAATCGGCAGCTTGATGTCTTCGCGCGCAGGCAGGCGCGTGACTTTGCCCGACACGTTGTCGGCGTCCAGCTCCAGCCACTCCGGAATGCCGCGACCGCGAGCGGTTTCGACGCTCGAGCGG
>JANNIH010000023.1:0-16901 GCA_031404815.1 Holophagales bacterium
CTCCTGACTGATCAGGGACATTCGGACGTCGAGAAGGCGTCGCTTCCGCCCGTCCTCTATCACTGTCGCAATCCCTCCTGACTGATCAGGGACATTCGGACGATTTCGATCCGAAAGAAGTCGTTTCCAGATGGACGAGTCGCAATCCCTCCTGACTGATCAGGGACATTCGGACCGAAGTGAATCAGATGGTCAGCATGCTAGAGAGTTTGGTCGCAATCCCTCCTGACTGATCAGGGACATTCGGACTCGCCGATGGAGTACGACGTCCGCCAGTAGTCGATTTGTCGCAATCCCTCCTGACTGATCAGGGACATTCGGACACGGGCGGCGGCACGATTTCGGCGAGGTGGTCCGAGAAGTCGCAATCCCTCCTGACTGATCAGGGACATTCGGACTGAAGAAAGCCGACGTGGCGCGGGCCAAGAAAGCCGAAGTCGCAATCCCTCCTGACTGATCAGGGACATTCGGACGATGACGGTATCGCCGGGTCCTGGCTCGCAAAGTGCCCGTCGCAATCCCTCCTGACTGATCAGGGACATTCGGACTTGCCGCCAAGCCGAAGCTTGGAGTGAAGGCCCTGCTGTCGCAATCCCTCCTGACTGATCAGGGACATTCGGACATGTTGAAAGGAAAGGTATTGTAAAATCTATGCATCTAGTCGCAATCCCTCCTGACTGATCAGGGACATTCGGACCCCGCCCTCCGCAACCTCTTCTGAATCAGGGGGTTACAAGGGCGATTTTCGGAACCTATCGACATACGCCTGCCTTTCGCTTGTCCGTGCTTCGTTTTTGCCCGCCGGGGCGGCTCGCAAAGCATTGATTGTCAAGGAACTTACGGCCGTTTTCGGAACCTGGGTGCCAAAATGGCGAAGGGGTCTCGAAAACTGGTACGGTTTTTGCCCGGCTCAAACGATATACATCTTCGGGTCTTCTGTCACCACCCCCAGGCCCACAATCTCCAACTTGGCTCCGCAGTCGGAGCAGAAGCGGTAGATCCTTACGCTGTCTTCCGCCGTGTCGACCAGCCCGTCGATGCGCCCGCGGAGCCGGTTGACCTGGGCTTCGTCCAACAGGAATTCGAACACCGAGTATTGCACCCGCTCGCCGAAATCCTTGAGGGCGTTGGCGAGCTTCGTCCGCCGCCGGTCGTCCGGCACGTCGTACGAGACCAGGATCAGCATGGCAGCCGAAACGCCCGGTAGGGATCGCCCTGAACTAAAGTGCGCGCCAGCCGCTCGGCCTGGCGCCGGAAGAGGGCGCGGAAGGTCGTTTCGGGGCCGGCCTCGTTTGCCTCTGCAGGCGGCTCGCCGGGCGAGGGCGCAGCGCCGTCCTCCGGCCCCGGCCGAAACGGCCGCTCGATCTCGGCTTCGTACGCCGCGAGATAGCGCTGGAGCGCGGGCCGGGTGAGCAGAATGCCCCCATCGCGCGGCTCGAAATCGGCCGGCCCGAGCGTGCCGAGGCGGACCAGGTGAAGGCACAGCCGGTCGATCAACGGTGCGCGGAACTCTTCGAGCAGATCGAGCGCGAGCGACGGCCGGCCATAGTCCATCTCGTGCAGCAGGCCGAGGTAGGGGTCGAAGCCCAGCGCGTCGAGCAGCGACTGGAGCTCGTTGCCGGCGAGCACGTAGCCGAACGAGAGGAGGGCGTTGAACGGATCGGGCGGCGGCCGACGCTGCCGGTGCGCGAAGCCCAACTCGGCGGGCACCGCCCCCGCGAGCGCGCCGAAGTAGCGGGCGGCGGCGGAGCCCTCTACCCCCTAAGAGCGTGGCGAGCGAGCCGGCTTGCGCCGCGGCGTCGAGTGCCGATTCGATCCCCTCGATGCTTTCGCGGTCGATCTCGTCCGGATGGTCGTCCCGCAGCCGACGGAGGACGGCGGCCGAGCTGGCGATCTTCGCGCCCACGATCTCGCGCGCGATGCCGAGCCGGAAGCCCTCGTCCTTCGCCGTTTCGTATTGCCGCATCCGGATCGGCAGGTTCTTCGGTCGCGGCGGCGTCAGCTGGCCGCGCAGCTGCCCGGAGCGGGAGAGGTACGCCAGCTCGATGCCATGGTCGAGCAGCTCGAAGAGCGCCTGGGTGGTGACCTGGACGTTGCCGAAGATCAAGACCGCGTCGATTTTCGCGCACGGCACTTCGAGCAGCAGCTCGCCGTCTTTTTCGAGCCGGAGGCGGTCGCTGGTCTTCCGGAGGACCGCCTGCTGTTCGGTCAGATAGAGAACCGCCACCCGGTCCCCTCCGCGCGGAGCGCCAGGTAGGTCGAAAGATCGAGCATCGGCGGCAAGATGACGTTAGAGGGCTCGCGATGGGCGGTCTCCCAGGGGCGGTAGATGCCGTCGCGTAGGAACGTTGCGCCGAGAAAGCGAAAACCGGCCTCGAACGAGGTGACCCGCGTTTTCTCCGCGTTGAGCACCAGGGCCAGGTCGGCGAGAATCTGCTCGGTCAACTCCAAAGCGCTCTCGGCCGCCGCGGGTTCGCGACAGAGGACCACCAGGTCATCGGCATAGCGGACGACCTGCTGGCCCGCGGCGGCGAGGCGTTCGTCGAGCGTGTCGAGAAACAGGTTGGCGAGCAGCGGCGAGACGGTCGAACCTTGCGGAATGCCGACTTCGAGATCGTACAACCGCGAGCCGTCCCAGATTTCCGCCCGCACCCAGCGCTCGAAGAAGCGGAAGAGCGGCGGCGCGAGCCCCAGCCGCGCGAGGCGCGCCAACAGCAGGTCGTGCGAGATCGAATCGAAGCAGGCATCGACATCGGCGTCCACCACAAATCGAAAGCCGAGGTCGCGCAGCTCGGCAACCCGGCGGATCGCATCGCCGACCGAGCGCCCCTCGCGGAACGCGAAGCTCGACGCCTCGAATTCGGCCTCGAAGATCGGCCGCACGACGCGATCGACGGCGGTTTGCAGGACCCGGTCGCGCACCGAGGGAACGGCGAGCGCCCGCACGCCGCCGGAACGTTTGGGCACTTCGATTCGCAGCAGCGGATAGGGCACATACACCCGCCGCCGCACGCTCGCCTCGAGGAAATCCAGCTCCTCTTCCAGCCGCTCACGGAACTGGCCGATCGTGACGCCGTCCGCCCCGCGACAGCCACGGTTCTCGGCCACCCGACCGAACGCGGCATGCAGATTCCCTCGATCGAGGACCGCCTCGACCTGGGAACGCACCACCGAGGCGGACAGGTTCACGAGAAGAAACGCGACGCCGGGCGGGAAATCGGGTCATAAGGGAAGGATGCGCACCCACAAGAGGTCTCCCGAGTTGCCGGGGGACTGCCCTGCACGACCGGGCCGCGGGCAACGGCCGCTCCAAAGCGCGGTGGCTCCGAGCGGGTGCTCTTCAATCGCTCGCGGACCTGAGCTCCACAGGGTCGCCGGAGCGGCGACGGAATAAATCGCCCGCTCGGATCCACAGTCCCTGTGGGACGAGCGCGGTCGTGGCCGGGTGTGCGATGTCACTCGCCCCTCGCAATCCCTCCTGACTGATCAGGGACATTCGGACGTCAGTCTCTGCCCCCCTCGAACCCCGGCTCGAGGCTCGTCGCAATCCCTCCTGACTGATCAGGGACATTCGGACGCGGCGGAATATCTCTAGACACCGTTGATTTAGGATCATTGTCGCAATCCCTCCTGACTGATCAGGGACATTCGGACGCCCCCGCGCCCGCCGCCGAAGTCGAGCCCGCTCCCGCTCCAGTCGCAATCCCTCCTGACTGATCAGGGACATTCGGACCAGTACACCTATTTCTTGGGATTCGTGGGATTGGACGAGTCGCAATCCCTCCTGACTGATCAGGGACATTCGGACGGTGACTTCTTTCGTCAAGAAAGCCGTAGTAGAAAGTCGCAATCCCTCCTGACTGATCAGGGACATACGGACCGCCCTGTCACCCGACGCCACCACTGCGTCATCCCAGATTCGTCGCAATCCCTCCTGACTGATCAGGGACATTCGGACCAATGCAATGCGCGTCGCCGTATACGCATACTTTGCTAGTCGCAATCCCTCCTGACTGATCAGGGACATTCGGACCTATTCGTGACCCCGATAATGGTATGTACGACGAAGATAGTCGCAATCCCTCCTGAATGATCAGGGACATTCGGACAAAACAGCAACCTAGACCAAGGGTTGTGCAGTTACTCGTCGCAATCCCTCCTGACTGATCAGGGACATTCGGACCTGGTGAATCGTGGTGGAGAAGTCGGAGATGAAGAAGTCGCAATCCCTCCTGACTGATCAGGGACATTCGGACGTTATACTACTCGACTCTGGTGAAGGGCCTACGCAAGTCGCAATCCCTCCTGACTGATCAGGGACATTCGGACCCCGCCTCCCGCAACCTCTTCCAAATCAGTGGGTTACAAGGGCGATTTCCGGAACCTATCGACATACGCCTGCCTTTCGCTCGTCCGTGCTTCGTTTTTGCTCGCCGACGTGGCTCGCAAAGCTTTGATTGTCAAGGAACTTACGGCCGTTTTCGGAACCTGCGTGCCAAAATGGCGAAGGGGTCTCGAAAACTGGTACGGTTTTTGCCCGGCCCATACGATACACACCTTCGGGTCCGCTGTCACTAATAAAAGATCGCGTTCTTGGGTTCATCGGCCAAAGGTGAACCGATCGGGGGACCGATCTCGCGTATCTAGCGAAGAGAGCACCCTTCGAATGTCCGAACGGGTACTATGTTACTGTGATTGCGGTCAAAAGTTTCTGATATCTAGGTGCCGGTGCTGGAGACCCTTTCGTCTCGCGCCAGGCGCCGTAGGGTTGGCGGGAAAAGGGGCGGCCGATGGCGAAGTACGTCTTCAGTCTGGCGCTGATTCCGGTTCAGGAGTGGATCGGGGAGGCGCGGCGTGCGCGGGACCTGCGGGCGGGCTCGGCCTTCCTCTGCTGGACGATGGCTCGCCTGCTTGTCGCCCTACAGAGGTCGGCCGAAGCCGACATACGCATTCCTAGACTCCTCGAAGACCTCGCGGGGCTTGCGGACTCTCCCTTCGGTCGCGTCCTCGACCAGCCTTATGGCTTGCCCAACCGGGCCGCCGGTTATTGTGAAGCGGCGGGGGACGAGGACCTCCGCGTAAAGCTCGGAGCCTTGACCGGCGTTCTGATCCAGGCATGGGAAGACTTCCGCAACTCCGGCCGGACCGATCTCGGCGGCGATGGGCGCCGGTTCCTGAATTCGCTCGATCCTTGGGAGAAGGCCTATCGCGAAAAGGTGGGCGACGACTGCCCGATCTCGCTCGTTTGGGTGGCCAAGGCGCTCGCAGGGGATGCCGACCTCAAACGCGACCTCGAGGCGATCGACCGCCTGTTCCTGGAAGTCAAAAAGACCCGTCCGGTCCGCGCTTGGGTCGCCGGGCATCCGATCGGAAAGTGCAACCAATGCGGCCGGCGCGAAGCGATCGGCCCGACCGGCGACTTTCCGACCTGGCGGCGTTGGCACGAGGAACGGGCGGCCGATCCCTGGTTTCAGCGGGGCGCTCGGATCGACGCCGGGGAACGGCTCTGCTACGTCTGCCTGGCTAAGCGCCTCGCCTCCTACGCCGGGGGAGAATCCTTCCGTTCAACCGGCGAGGTCGCGGCGGGCCCCTGGCTTGCGCGCATTCCGCTTTCCGCCAGGAATGAATTCTCAAACGCGTTGGCAAAGGCCCAAGGGGCCGATCTCGGCCGGGCGCTCTTCCTTTCCCCTTCCAAGCTGGCCGAGTCCTACGGCCCGGCGGTCGCAGATGCGCGCCGGGCGCTCTTTGCTGCGGCAGCCAACGAGCGCGACCTGCCTGCGCACCCCCCTTCCTATCTCGCGCTCCTCACGTTCGACGGCGACGACATGGGAGCCCGGGTCCGACAAGACCCCGAAGGGGTTCCTCGATCAATGGAGGAGTTCGCTCGCATGGCGCGCGAGGAGTTCACCCGCTTCGACCGACGCGCCGAAATCTTCTACCTCGCGGGGGATGAAGGCCTTGCCATGGTGCCCGCGGCGACCGCGCTCGACCTGGCTCTCGCCCTGCGAACACGTTTCGGTATGTGCTTTGGCGAACGGGTCACCCTCTCGGCAGGCGTGGCGCTCTTCGAGCAACGGCAACCGATGGCCGGGGCGATTCGGGCCGCGCGGGCTGCGCTCGCGGAGGCGAAGGAACGGCGGGGGAAAGACGCTCTCGGTTTTGCCGTCGCGACCGCCTCAGGGAATCGCTTCACCGTCGTCAAACCTTGGGGAGCGGAATGGAAGCGGCTCCAGAAGACGATCGAGCTGGTGCAGCACGGGGAACTCGCGAGCGGTTTTGCTTACGATGCCGAGTCCTTTCTCTCCGAGCTGCCCGCCGAGGCGTGGAGCAGGCCGAGCGTGCGCAACGCAGCGCGGGCCGAGGTGCGGCGACTGTTTTTCCGGCGCGTTTCGGTGGACGGCACCACCCGCAGCGAGCGTTTCGAGCAGCGCGCCGAGCTCTGGCGTCAGCTCGATGGCGAAAACTGGTGGCAGACCGACCCCGAAAAGGACGGTCCGCGCGCCGCTGAGCCGTTTCACCTGGTCGGGTTTCTCGCGCGCCAACTGGTCCCTTCTCCTTCGGGGGAGCCCGCGTAGGCGCCATGCCCGACTTCGAAATCCACGTCGCTCCGGAAGACCCGCTGCTGTTCGGCGACAACCGCTCGGCGCGGGCGGGAGAGGATCATGCGTTGCGCGACCAGGACCCTTCTCCCGCGGTGCTCTACGGAGCGATCGGAGCGAGAATCGCCGCGCGGCTCGGCGCGCACGGCGAAAGCGACTGGAACGCAGCCGAGCCGGTCTTGGGACCGTTCGTTGCCGACCTCGAGACCGCTCCGGGCACGGCCTCGGGCGAACGTGCCGCCCTCCTCGGTTTTGCGCTTCGCGATGGCGGCGGCCGCCCCTGGTTTCCTTGCCCGCTGCATCTAGCGATCTCTCGTACGGCCGGGCGGCTCTTTGCTGCCGGGGTATTGCGCCCCGCGGGGTCGGACGGGGGGCTTTCTTTCCTACCGGCCGGGCTCGAACGCCTCGCCTTCGACGGGACGCCGGGTGATGACCTGGAAGGGGGGTGGATCGAGCTCGACCTCCTGGGTCGCGTTCTCGCCGGCACGCCCCCTGCCCCCGGCACCTCGCTCTCGCTCGAATTCCGGACGGAAGAGCGTTTCTTTCGGCGCGAGCCGCGGCTCGGTCTCGCGATGACCAACCACACCAACACGGCGACCGAAGCGCGCCTGTTTTCGCGCCCCTACCGCCGGTTTGCGACCGAGCTTTCCTCCAACGGGACCTCCCAAACGGCCGGCTTCGTGGCCTGGTTACGCACGGTGGGCGCCGGCGATCCGACCGACTGGGACGGCGTCGGATTCCTGGGAGGCGATCGTCGCCGGGTCACGCTTTCCTTCCGCGACCTGGCTGGCGAACGGCCGTTGACCGACCTCCTGGCGCCGGTGCTCGATGCTTCCGAAGCGAGTGCGGGATGGTTCGCCTACCTGCTCACCCCCGCGATCGCCGAGCCGGGGCGCCCGCTGGGGATCGCCCCGTGGCACGGCCGAGAGCCGGTTGCCGCGGCGCTCGGACGGACGACCGCGGTGAGCGGTTGGAGCGGCGCGGCCCGGCGCTCGGCGCCGCGGCCGATCCGCACGCTGATTCCGGCCGGTTCGGTCTACTTCTTTCGGTGGTCGGAAGGCGAAACGGGCGAGGTCCGGCGAACCTTGCTCGCCGAGCGCTGGTTCGATTCGATTTCACCCCGGGGTGCCGCGGCCGGCTTCGGTCGCGCGCTGGTCGGAGTCTGGACATGATGCCCTCCCGGCGCGAACCGCTCCGTCTCGTCCGCCTGGAAGTGCTCACGCCGACCCACCTGGGCAGCGCGGCCGGCGAGGCGGCCCTCGACCGGCCGACCGAACGCGAGTCGTTCTTCGGCCTGCCGTTCGTGCCCGACTCCGCGCTCAAGGGGAACCTGGCGGCCTCCTGGGGCGACGTCGACGACCTGGTCGTCAACGAACCGCGCGAGGCGCGGTTCGGCTCGCCCGACCGTGGCGGCGAAGCGGGCAAACCCGACCGGCCCGGCCGGCCGAGCCCCTTTTCAATCGGCAACGGCGAGCTGATCTCCTTCCCCATGCCGACCCGCGAAGGCCGGGTCGCCTGGGTGGTCCCCGCGCTGTCGCTCGCGCGCCTTCTCGAACGGGAAGGTCTTCCGGCGGACGAAGCCGCCGCGGCCGGACTGGTCGCCATCGAGCGCTTCGAATCGCCCGAGCGCTTCGCCGCTTGGCCCGCGCGGCCGGCAGTCGATGCCCTGGCCGGCATGGAAGCCCTGGACCAGCCCTTGAGCGACGATCTCGCAGGCTCGGTCGGCTCGCGGCTGGACCGCTATCTCGGCGCAGGACACGAGACGGGCTCTCGGATCGTGGTCTCTTCGAGAACTGCCGGCCGACTCTTTCACCAGGCCGCCGAGCTGCGCAGCCTCACCGCTCTCGGGGTCGGAAAAGTCGTCTCGTCCGGCACCCTGCGGCGCGTCGAGCTGGTGCCGCCGGGAACGGTGTTCGTGGCGACCCTTTCCGGGAAGGCTCCCGACCTGCCGCCCCGGCTGCAGGTGGGGGCCTGGGAGAGCCTGGGCTGCGGGTGGCTCGCCCTAGGCGCAATTGAGCCGAGGACCGCGACCAAAACTTCCTTCGAGAGCGGGGATCTTCTCGACCCCGCGGCCGAAATGGCCGACATGCACCAAGCGATCGAGCGGCTTGCGGCGGAGGCGCCGGAGCTTGCCGCCAAGGCGGGCGCAGCGATCGACCGGTTCGGCCCGCGCGCGGCGTTTACGGGATTCGCGTCCGCTCTCGCCTTCGCTTTGGCCAAGGCGCGGCCGAGCGATCCGGAGCCGAGCCTCGAGGCACGCGCCCACCGATGGCTCCTCGGGACGCTGCTCGATCTTGCGGGCGGCGTTCCGGCGGTGCGAGAGGTGAGCCAGCCCTTGCTCGACTGGCTTGTCCGCGATCGGTTCTCCTCCTTCCGCCTGGCCCAGGAAAAGGATCGGACATTGTTGCGCTGGCGCTGGCTGCGCCGCTCGGCGGAGCTGGGTCTCGCCAATTTGGCGGAAGGGCCACCCGAATGAAGCCGGTACTGTTCGTTACCGTCGGAACCTCCCTCTACGAGTCCGCGACCTGGGACCCGGCGAAGGAACCCGCCGTGAGCCTCCGCGGCTATAGAGCTTGGACGATTGCCGACGGGGCGGATGCTACGCTTCTATCACCCGATAACCGGCGCCTACATTCCCAAGCCCTGCTCCTCCGCGCGCAATTGGTCGAGAAACTCACTGAAGTGAACGGGGAGGAGTGGGCCGGCGCCCTGCCCGAGGAACTTTTCGGAGTGTGCCCCGAAGCGCAGGCGATGCGCTACAGCGCGGAGGTAGCGACCCTCCTGCTGTTTGCCCAGGATCACCGGCGAAACCTGGAAACGCTTCGGCAGTTTCTCGTCCGACACGAGATCCGAATCGCCTTCGACCCCACCGAGCGGGAGAGCGACCGCCCCCGGGCGATCGTCGCGGCACGGCATTTGATCGCAATCTTGCGGAGACTGGCACCCGAAGGGGCGGTCGAGGCTTTGCCGATCGAAGGCCTCTCAAGCCCCGATCCAAAGCAACTCTTAGCCAAGGAGCGGGGGCTCGGAGCTTTTCTCTCCGAGGTGCGCAAGGAGGCCTCCCGAGATGGGACGGTTGAGAAGGTGACAATCATCCTTAGTGGAGGATTCAAGATCTACGGCATCCTGCTCGGCCACCTGCTTGGGCAGGGAACGCCCAACCTGCGACTCGTCTACATCCATGAATCCGGCACCAGCCTGGTCGAGGTCGATAGTCACGGGGTCGCAATCGGGAAGGCCACCTCCTCATGGACCGAGCGCGGAGGAATCGAGTCGTGAGTGTGGACCTGGGAGACCTTCTGGCACCATATCGCGCCCCGGGGGCGGCCGCGGGAAAGTTCGAGACGGTTGCCGACGCGATCGCCGCCCTGGGTTGCCAGGAAGGGCTCCGCCGGCTCGCCCTCGACGTACGCGACGGCAAGCTCGTTAGGCGCTTTCCCGAAGGCGACTCGGAATACTTCGATTTCCTGAACGGCTGGCTCCGTTTCGTCCTCCGCGACGAGCCCGTCGAACGGATGCGCTGGGAGTACCTCTCGCAGATGGGTAAGGACGGTGCGCCCGCCCTCTGTCGCGACGCTTACCTCGCCGATCTCTGGCGCCGCATCGAAGATCCGACCAGTCCGGAGCACGACCTGATCGCTCACGTCGAGCGCAAATGGTCCCCTTGGACCTACTACCGGCGGGTCGTCTACCAGCGGTTCCTCGGCCGATTCGATCTGGTGCGCGCCCGCCGGATGATCTCCTCCTCCGCGCTCTTCTCCCAGATCGAGTGGCCGTTGCTCGGCATCACTCTGGTCGCCCTCTTCGCGTCGGAGGTGAGCGATGTCCAGCACCCTCTCCGGATCGCGATCGTCTGGTGCGTCGGCGCGTGTTTGCTCGTTGGAGCGCTCGCCTTCCTGCCCAAGATTGGCGGAGCGAAGTGGCTGGCCATCCCGTCGCTGATCCCGCGGCTCGCCGCCGCGGTGGGCATCGGCTTTCTGTTTCTCGCCTCGGCACCCCAACTGCCCAAGGCGATCAGTCTCATCAACCCTTCACCCTGGCAGAGCGCCAGCGGTGTTGTCGTCCTCCTCGGCATTGCGTTTCTTTTCCTCGTCCTCCACATCTCGCGCCGCATCCAGCCGCCGATCCCATTCGTCGACCTCGCCCCCCGCGCGGGGCGGCTGTTGCTCCTTGCATCGATCTACACTCTGGCCGTGGGCATCGTGGCCCTGCCGTTTCTCTACTCCTGCGAGATTCAGGGGACCAAAATGGCCCCCAGCCTGGGCGCTCGGGCTCTGTGCGACGCCGTAGCTTTGAACCTGGGCGTGTTGCTCCAACTGGCGTGGGATGAGAAACCCTTGACGGAGCCACTGTGAGGTGATGAATGGCCGAGCTTGAATTTCAAGTTCGATTCGTAAGCCCCGCGTTTGTCGGTGGTGCTACGAGCGGGGTGCCGAAGAGAATCGTGTTCCTCAAAGGGACACAGCAGCACGGCTATCATCAAGAGCAGGTGGATGTCGAGTACACTCCGGTCGACTCTTGCGGACTGCGGATTCCCAGTCTGCGCGGCGTCTTGGAATTCTGGTTTCGCACACTCCTCCCCTCAACTCAAGCCTCCGAGATTCTCGAGTTGCAGGGGGAATCGTTCGGTTCGACGGCGTTCGGGCAACGGCTATCGATCAGGATGCTGGGACGGCCGGATTTCCAAGCCAAAGAGCTGAGGTTCGAGAGCCAAGCGTTCCCGATGGTCTATCTCGGATACGGGCCGCTCCAGCTGCTGAGGATTCCTCGCGGCTCAACGCCGGCGGGACTCCAGGTCGCGACGAGCTACAACCATCTTCGGTGCCGGGATGCGATAGACGTTGGCGGAGAGCTCCCAAGGTTCGGCTTTCAGGCACGGGGTTCGTCGGAGGCTCTGAATTCCCTCAAGAGGGCGCTCTCCCTCCTTCACCTTTTCGGTGGCATCGGAGGACGTTCGCGACGGGGCTGGGGTTCCTCGTTGGTTGAGGCGGACTTTCTCCAGGAACCGCCAACTTCGTTCGCAGATTTCCAGACCTGGTTCAAAGAACTCTTAGGCGGTCTTTGGGACGAGGGCTCAGAGCCCTCTCAAAATGCGAGCCGGCCTCGGCACAGCGCGTTTTGGCAGGGTGCCCGCGTGTTCTTGACCGAACCTCAGGGCGATGGTTATCAAGCTGTATTGAAAGATTTTTACGACCGGTTTGCCGAGGTGAGACTCTGGAGGCCTCCTGCCAGCTATTCTCGTTCACCGATTGCCCAGGCGGATCACGACGGAGAGGAAATTGACGCAAAGACACCGAGGGGCGCCGTTCAAATCCTCCGCGTACCCGAGCGGATCGCATTCGGCCTGCCCTATCAGCCGAGGTCGAAGCGAGACTGGGAGATCTCGTACCGTGGCATGTCCCCAGGTGGAAAATCCGATGTCACCCGGCGTGCGTCACCCCTCATTCTGAAGGTCTTTCGGCTACAAGACGGTCGCCACGTCGGGGTCGTTCTCTTTCTTCCGTCGGAGTTCTTCGGTGTCGCGGGGACTTCGGTGACGGCGACGACTCTCAACGGATCTGCTACGAACAGTGCACCTTTCCCCGGCTATGGGGCGATCGAAGCGTTATTTGATTTCAAAACTTTTCCGCGCCAGAGCAAACGGAGCGCTTGGACGCAGATCTCCTTGCCCTGACCTTGAGGAACCGTAAACATGCCCTACCGCCACGCTCTCGTACTCTTGAATGCCGTGACCCCGCTCCATGTCGGTTGCGGGCAGGACGTGGGGGTGGTCGATCTCCCGGTGATCCGCGAGCGCACGACGGGTTATCCGTTCGTTCCCGGCTCGGGCCTACGGGGCGCCCTCCGCGATGTGTTCGAACGCGCGGGAAAAACCGACCCCTCGGTGCGCACCGCCGTGTTGTTCGGGCCGCCGCCGGAGAGCGACGAGGAGGAGAAATACGCCGGTTGCGTCGCGGTGCATGATGCCAAGCTCCTCCTCCTTCCCGTGCGCTCCGACCGCGAGGTGTTCCTCTGGGTCACTTGTCCGTTCGCTCTGGGCCGCTTCGCGCGGGAGGTGGGGATCTTCTCAGCGGGCCTCTCGTCGGATTGGCAGCTCCGGCTGGGCACGGCCGTTGGCGAAGAGGAGTTTGTGGGGCCGGAGAGCTGGACCTCGCTCTATCTCGAAGAGTTCGTCTTCAAGCCGTGCTCCGCGGCCACGGCGGCGGCCTCCCGCCTGGCGCTGGATACCTGGACGGGGAAAGTCGGGAAGGCGCTCGGCCGAGAGGAGCTTACCGGTCGGGTGGTCGTCGTCTCGGATCGAGCGTTCCATCACTTCGCGAATTTTGCGACGGTCGTACAGCAGCACAACCGGCTGAACGCGGCAAAGACCGTCGAGGGGGGCGGCCTCTTTTCGGTCGAAGCCTTGCCACCGGAGTCCGTTCTCTACGGCTTCTTTGGAGCGACCGAAAGCCGCGCACCGCTCAAGAAGGATGCGCCGGCTTCCGAGCCGGTCGATGCGCTCGCCGCGATCCGAAAGGCGGTCGAGGCGAAGAACGGCGTGATGCCGGATGCGCGCTACCTGCACCTCGGCGGACACGAGTCGACCGGTCTCGGTCTGACCGCACTGACGTGGGTCGGTTGAAGGACGCGCCATGAAGAGCCTCGAGCAGATCCGTGCGGAACGCGCCTTCGCCTGGGCGCAGGATCGCCCCGTCGGGGAGCGGGCGGAATCCCTTCGCCTGGCCGAGCGCCTGCCGGCGATGTTTCAGACCAACGGCCTTCTTGCGGCCTGGGCCTTCTTGCGCGGCGGAGGTACCGCGGCGCACTCGTCTCTCCTCGCAACTTTGAGCGGCCACCTTAGCGATCCGGTCGTCTCGCGCTGGACGGCAAACCACGGGCAAGCTTCCTTCGAACCTCTCGGGGAGCGCGGTCTCAGCGTACCGGTGGAGCCGGTCGAGTTGCGGGAGCTCACCGCCCAGGCGATCGCCTACGCGAACTGGTTGAAACGGGCCGCCGCCGCGCTCGGAGCGGGAGCCTGATCGTGGGCGTCTGGTCGACCCGTCTTGCCGCCGAACCGGCGACCGAACGCTTTTCCCCGGGTCTCCTCTTCCACAAATGGCACGAGTACGACTTGAAGGACGCCGAACCGAGGGACAGGGATCAACGTCCTCACCGAACCGACGAGAAAGCGCGCTCTCGCCCGGCTTTTCTCCGCTCCGTCGCCGACGCTGCCGAGCGAGCCCGAAGCGCTTTGTACAGTGCGTGGCACACCCGATTTCTTGAAGCCCTCCACGCAGCGGGTATTTCCGAGGCAACGACGCTCCAAGCGACGACGCTCTGGCGGCTGGTGGTGGGCTTCGCGACCAATCCGGCGCTTGAAACCGGAATCTCGCTCCACCCCCTCTACGGCTTCCCCTACCTGCCGGCTTCGGCGGTCAAGGGTCTCGTGCATCAAGTCGCTGAACGGGCTCTCGTCGAAGGGCGGGACGACTGGGCCCGCATCCACTCCTCGCGGGAGAACCCTCCCGTCGATGGGGCCTCGCCCGAAATCTCCGATTTCCTCCAAGCTGCCGAAAGTGTGCGCGAAATCTTCGGCAGTCTGAATCTTGAACCGGCGCTCGACCCGCGAGGGGAAATCGTCGAGCCGACCGCCCGTTCTGTGATCGCCAGATGGCGAGCCCGCGATGGCCTGCCGGAGGCGTTGCGGCGACGCTTCGCAAATCTCCTCGACGTGCCAACTGGAGGCGCGGCGGTGTTTTACGACGCGGTGCCCGCGCCCGACGCAGGAAATCTCCTGGAGCTCGATCTTCTGAACCCTCATTATCCCGAGTACTACGCTGAAAGGGCGGTGCCGTCGGACGATCAGAATCCCAACCCGGTCTATTTCCTCGCCCTGCGAGCCGGCGTGTCGCTCGAATTCCGCTTCCGGCTCCGCGCCACGACCTCGGCAGGAAGCCCTGAGCAGGCGGACCGGACGATTGCAAAAATCCGCGGTTGGCTCAGGGAAGGGCTTGAGGTCTGGGGAGCCGGCGGAAAGACGGCGGCTGGTTACGGCTATTTCGAGGTCAAGGCGGAGACTGAAGGAAAAACCGGGCCACCCCCTCAGAGGCCCTCAGCGCCGCCAACTGTCCCCCGCCCAAATCGGCAGTTTCGCGTACAGGGTCTCGGCTGGGGAAACGCCGAATCGATCGTCCAGGGACTCCTTAAGGACTTTTCCGGCGACGAACTGCGCGCCGCAGCGTTGCAGGTGATCGAACGGCTGACGCCGCGCGACGTTCGCCGCCACTCCCATCTTGAGTGGGTGAAAGACCTTCTGGCCGCCGCGAACAGCTGATTGTCGAAGGGCGGACGCCGCCGCCGTGGTCTTTCGCCACAGCGATGTGCGAGAACTTCAGACGATTTCTGTCGCGAACAGGCTCGGGGATCTCGCCCGGGCGTACAGGTCGCAGCCCTCCTGACTGATCAGGGAAATTCGGAAGGAGGGGGGCACCCCTCGCCACGGAAACCCGCGGCCCGGTGATCGCGGCGCCAACCCGCGAAGCGCTGCGCAACCGCCGGCCGCCGCCAGCGCGCCGCGCGAAGTCGGGCGCTTAGGCGGCGCCATTCGCTGGGCTGAGCCACGCCCCAAGAAGCCCAAGAGCTGACGAATGCGGTTTTTTTACGACCTGGAGTTTCTGGAGCGCGGACCCGACTATCCGCTCGAGCTGATCAGTCTCGGCGTGGCGGCAGAGGACGGGCGCGAGCTGTTCTTGGCCAACGCGGAGTTCGACCAAGCGCAGGCGACGCCGTGGCTTCGCGAGCATGTGCTACCCGGACTCCCGCCGCCGGGCGATCCTTCCTGGCGCACCCGCGCGGAGATCGCCGCAGCGCTTCGTCACTTTGTCGGCCCGGAGGCCCCTGAGTGGTGGGGGGACTTCGCCGCGTACGATCACGTGATCCTCTGCCAGCTGTTCGGAGACATGACCGGTCTGCCCCCCGGCTGGCCGATGTTTACCCGCGACCTCGAACAGCTGAAAGAATTTCTCGGCTCCCCGCCGCTCCCCCCCTACCTCGGCCGGCCCCACGACGCCCTGGCCGAAGCGCGCTGGCTCCGCGACTGCTGGCAGGCTCTCGAAGAAATCCGCACTCGGAAGTAGATTGCCCACCGGAACGACCCCCATCCTGGCCTTCCCCCGGCGCCAACCCGCCCCCGCCCCGGGGGAAGGGACGCTGCGATCGGGCGTAAGCGATCGATCAAGCTTCCACCGCGGGATCAACAAAACGCGCGTCCCGCCAGGGACGCCGTATTCGAGCGAGAGTTGAGGTCACCTGGGCTTGCCTCGCAGTAACATTCTTGTTATGTTTGCGGTGTGGACTACTCGATCGAGTACTACGACGAAGAGGTCCAGGAGCGGATTCTCGAGCTCCCGGATACCCTCGCCGCCCGGTACGTGGTCCTGACGCGACGCATCAACGCGATCGGACCGAATCTTGGGCCACCTCACACCGACGCCTTCGGCGATGGCCTTTTCGAACTCCGCCTGGCGGGTAAGGAGGGCATTGCAAGGGTCTTCTTCTGCACGTTGATGGGTCGCCGAGTCCTGATGCTGCATTCGTTCATCAAGAAGACGCAGAAGACGCCGCCAAAAGAAATTGAGCTCGCGCGGAAGCGCATGAAGGAGGTCAAGAATGCGAACCCATGATCAACTGGTGTCCAAACTCATGCGCCGGGCGGGTGTCCGCAAGGAAGTCGAGAGGATTGAGAGAGAAGAAGGTGCGCTGCTCGATCTTCTCTTGAAGGCGCGGCACGAAGCCGGCCTCACCCAAGCCCAGGTGGCCGAACGGATGGGAACTCAGCCGCCTGCGGTGGCCCGCCTCGAACGCGCTCTCGCAACCGGCAAGCATTCGCCGTCACTGGCTACGCTCCGGAAGTACGCGCAAGCCTGCGGCAAGGAACTCATCCTCCAGTTCGCGTAGGCGTCGGGAGTTCGAAGGTGTCACGCGGCGCCCGTCCCTTCCCCCGCCAAGCCGAAATTTGGAGTGCGGCGACGTGTCGCCGCTTTCCCTAGCGCCGACGCGTCGGCGCGCTCGCCCTTGTCCACAGCCGTTCGGGTGAAGCGCGAAAGCAGCGACCGTTCGCCCTTCGCATCCTGCCCAACCAATCACTTTCCAATGCACGTCCCGCCAGGGACGTTGTATCCGAGCGAATCGGGTAGGCCCGGCCGGTCGCCCAGCCGGGCCCCCCACGGATCCGGACGTGCGGATTTCCCGCATCCGGCTCTTCGAGACACGGATTCGCTGCGCGGCTTAAATGGCATGGACGATCCGGGGGCGCGGGAGCGG
>JANNIH010000024.1:0-21444 GCA_031404815.1 Holophagales bacterium
CCCTTCGCGCACGTCCTTCCTGCCCACCTCCTCGCGGTTGTGCAGGGTGGCGCGGGCGACCGTCACGCCGCCAATCTCGACCGGTAGCAGAAACGCGACAGGGGTGACCACGCCGGTGCGGCCGACCGAAGGGAAGATCGAGAGGATGCGGGTGATCTCTTTTCTTGGCGGAAACTTGTAGGCGAACGCCCAACGCGGATGGCGTGCGGTCGAGCCGAGCAGCTCGCGCCGGGCCAGGTCGTCGAGCTTGATCACGATGCCGTCAATCTCATACCCGAGATCGTCGCGCGCGCCTTCGGTCGCGGCGTGATAGGCGAGGATCGCCTCCACATCGGCCCCTTCGGCGATCCGGTCGTTGACCCGCAAGCCCCAGGCGCGCAGCGCGGCGAGCGCATCGCGTTGGGTCTTGATGTCCTCGGGCGTCGCCGCGCCGGGGCCGAACGACAGGACGTCGTAGGCGTACATGTCGAGCGGCTTGGCCGCCGTCTGCTTGGGGTCGAGCTGGCGGATCGCGCCGGCCGCGACGTTTCGAGGGTTCGCGAACGGTTCCTCGCCCGCCGCGACCAGGCGCTCGTTGAGCTTGTCGAATTCGGCATTCCTCATGATGACTTCGCCGCGGATCGCCAGAAACGGCGGGATCGCGCGCTCCTCGCCGCGCAGGCGCAGGGGAACCGCGGGGATCGTGCGGACGTTCTCGGTCACCCCTTCGCCGCGCCGGCCGTCGCCGCGGGTCGCGGCGCGGGTGAGCAACCCTTCCTCGTAGACCAGCTCGATCGACAGACCGTCGAGCTTCGGTTCCAGCACGTAGCGCACTTCGGCCTCCGCCCCCAGCCCTTTGCGTACCCTCTCGTCGAAACGACGGAGCGCCTCTTCCGCGTTGTCCGATTCGAGCGACAGCATCGGCGCCGCGTGCTCGAGGGTCGGAAAACTCTCGACCGCCGCGCCGCCCACCCGCTGGGTGGGGGAGTCGGGCGTCGCGAGCTCCGGATGCTCCTCTTCGATCGACTTCAGCTCGCGAAACCAGGCGTCGTACTCCTCGTCCGACACTTCCGGCCGGTCGAGCACGTAATATAGGTGGTCATGACGGCGGATCAGCGCGGCCAGCGCCTCGGCGCGCTCGCGGGGGGTGTCGTTTCCGGACTTCGTGCCGGTGTTCGAGTTCATGGCGCTCCTTCCTTCGGGCGGCCGAAACTCTACCGCAGAGCCGCCACCGCACCGCCGGGCCGGAGAGCTGATCGAACGAACCCGCCAACCGGTGGTGCCGCCGCGCTCACCCCCGGCGAGGCCGCGGCCATCGCTGTTACGGTTCCGGCCATCGGTGTTCCGGCCGGGCGCAGTGGTGTGCCGGCCCGTACCATCGGTGATCTGGCCCAGCACAGTGGTGATCTGGCCCAGCACAGTGGTGTTCTGGCTCAGCCCAGTGGTGATCTGGCTCAGCCCAGTGGTGATCTGGCCCAGCACAGTGGTGTTCTGGCCCAGCACAGTGGTGTTCTGGCTCAGCCCAGTGGTGATCTGGCTCAGCACAGTGGTGTTCTGGCCCAGCACAGTGGTGTTCTGGCCCAGCACAGTGGTGTTCTGGCCCAGCACAGTGGTGTTCTGGCTCAGCTCAGTGGTGATCTGGCTCAGCTCAGTGGTGTTCTGGCCCAGCACAGTGGTGATCTGGCCCAGCACAGTGGTGATCTGGCTCAGCTCAGTGGTGTTCTGGCCCAGCTCAGTGGTGATCTGGCGCAGCACAGTGGTGTTCTGGCGCGTACCACGGGTGTCACGGTTCGGCTCACTGGTGCCGTGGCCCGGCGCACAAGTGTTGTGGGTCGGCTCATCGGTGAGCTGGCCCAGGGCACCGGTGTCCGGCACCGGCCAACCGGCGCTCCGGATCGGCGCTCCGGTGTTCTCCTCTGGAACACTACTTTGGGCTTTCCGCCGATCGATCATCAGGCTCCGACACGAGGTTGCTGAAGCGAGAACAGTGGTGCGCGGAAAAATCTCGCGCGCCGCGCACTGCTCCTCGTCCGATTGTGCTCGGCAGACATTATGTTTGACAGGCACCAAGTAGGTAGTTCTCGCCGCACCAGAGCCGATGGCGCACCTATACGGCCACCGAAAAGCGGGCTCTCGTTCACGAACACGCCGCGACGGTCCCCAGCCGACCGCCTCCTCGGAGCCTGACGATGCGCCTCCAGGCACTTATCGGCCCCGTCCTGCCGTCTTCTCCCCACGGGCGTGAGGAAGGCAGAGCGCAAACCGCTGCGGCCCTTAGGCGGGTCCGTCTAACGCCGAGCACCGCCGCGTGTCTCGCGTCGCATCCCCTTGGCGGGTAGCACGCTGCGTCGCTCGCTGACTCCATCCCAATCCGTGTTAGGCAGTCCGCCTCGCCGCGGGCGTAGTATTTATGCAGATCTGCCTAATATACACGTTAGGCCGATCAATTTCCCGGAACGATCGAGACGACGATAAGATGGCGAGGTGGCGTACAGTTTCGAATGGGATCCGAAGAAGGCGGCTTCGAACCTCAAGGATCACGGTGTCTCCTTCGATGAGGCCACCACCGTCTTCGGTGACATCTTGAGCATGAATATGCCGGATCCGGATCATTCCGAGGGCGAAGAGCGCTTTCTCGTGGTCGGGATGTCAGGCGCTTCGAGGCTCGTGGTGGTCTCGTACGGCGAGCGGCCTCCACGGACACGGATCATCAGCGCCCGACTGGCCACGGGCCATGAGAGACGGAAATATGAAAACGACTAAGGCAAGAACACCAGAGGCCGATGCCGACACGATGCGCCCAGAGTACGACTTTTCCAACGCCACGCGGGGCGTAACGGCCGCGCGGTATGCGCAGGGTACGAATGTGGTGCTTCTCGAGCCGGACGTTGCTCAGCTTTTTCCAGACAGCCGGGCCGTTAACGAGGCGCTTCGCACGCTCGCCAGGCTTGCTCGCGTCACGCCGCGCCGAAAGGTGCGGCACAGACGGACGGCATAACGAAAGAGAGATTACTGCCGGGCGGAGCCGCGGCAGTAATCTTGGGTTGAGTTCAATCCGCGCACGGCTGCCGGAGGCAGGAGCCTTGGAATTTCAAGCGGCGAGCGGGGCCGAGTAAGGCGAGCTGGGCGCTGGCAAGGGAGAGGTTGAACGGGTGCCTGAGGCCTGAGAGTCGAGCAAGAGGCCCCGTCGGGCGCTGCGGAACCCCCCGTTGCAGCGGTATTGCCGCTGAACTCATACGCCGTTAGGCGTCGCTCGGTTCGATTGAGTGGGCCCAAACCATTGTTGAGGAGAAGACTGTGTTTGCAGACACCATGAAGAACCTCCTTGCTGTCTCCATTGCTGGTGCTCTCGGAGCGGGCTGCGCGTCCGTGGCGCCTTCTGTGCTGACGCAACGCGGGTTCAACCCCTTGAGTCCCCAGGCATCTACAACGAACCGGCCGGCACTGAATGCCGAGGCCGTCGCCCAGGTAGGTGACACTATGATCACGGGAGGCAAGACCTATACTAGTCCTGCTATTCGCTTGGCTCATGCAGTCACTCACTACGGGAATAGCAAAGGCCCGTTTACCCTACAAATACCCGCCGGTTTGCTTGTCGCGTCGGGCGCCTCTTCCGGACCGATTCGAGGACTCTTCTTTGAGGCACAACAACCCCTCCAGTTCAACTCGCCCGACAGCCTTACCGTCAAGGGCGGAATCTTCGTCCCTTACGAGAAAGCGCGGACTCCCGAAGTCTACTGGCACGCGACTGATATCGGCATTCCCCTTGTAGATCCCGACCCCAGTATTCAATTTGAGGTCATCACACACGAGATCTGGAAAAGCGACAGCTTTCGGCGTGAGCTAATCTACAACGGCCGCGCCGGTGCAACCATCAAGCTGCTCTATCGCGAGTTCAGCGAGGAGCAAATCCGGCCGGCCTTCTCTCAGGAGGTAACCTACGATCTTGCACAAGGCGAGACCATTGGATTCAAGGGCGCTCGATTTCAAGTGTTGGCTGCCGACAATATCACCATAAAGTACGTAGTCCTGCGCCACTTTGACTAAGACCCCTTCGAACCGGGCCGAGCTGGCCTTGTCCGTGGATCAGCTGCTTGATGACTTTGAACGCGATGTTCAGAACTGGAGCTCGCAATGAAGGCCATCATCGAAGTAGCAAAGCGCGGGTCAGCCGTTCGTGCAGCTCGACAGCAGATTGCGGCATCACGTCGGGGCCAAGCACCAGACTATCGCCTGAGCTTTGAATCGGCCCGGGCGCTCTTTGCTGATCTGACTCCGGCGCGGCTAGAGCTTCTGGGCACTCTCCGTCGCGTGGGACCTTGTAGCGTCTACGCACTGGCGAAGGCCGCGGAGCGAAACTACTCAAACGTACATACGGACATCGGGCGCCTCGAAGAGATTGGCCTCGTTGAGCGTACCGAAGAAGGCTCAGTGTCAGTGCCGTACGAGTCAGTTGAAATACTGGTGCCTTTGGCGCAGGTGGCAAGCGCTGCCTAACCCCAGCTCAAACGGAGCGCCAAGCCGACCCGGCAAGTGAGCGCAGTCGTTGTGCGGCGGGGACATACCGGCCCCTCCGTTCCCGGATGCCACGCATCGTCGGACACTTTCGGCCAATCGAGCACGTAGTACGGGGTCGTGACGACGAATGAGGGGAGCGGCGTTGCGGGCGCTCCCGTGGGGTAATCTTAAGCACCTCCTATGAACAAACGCGGAATCGACGATCCGGAGTCCGAGGCCTACGAGGACGACGCGCGGGCGCTCGAACGCGAGCTGGCGGCCGTGGTGCGCCGGGTCTTGGCCGAGGAGCTGGAGAAGCCGGAGTTCCGCCGCAAGTTGGAGGGCACGGTCGCCAAGGCGATCCGCGAAGTGGTGGGGGCGCAGAAGCGGGCGCTTAGGGAAGAGGGAGAGGGGTTGCGGCGGAACCTCGGATCGGGTGCCCGGGCCGGGCAGGAGGAGGACCTCTTGAGGGGCGAGCGCGGCCCGCAGCCGGTGGCGAATCGGAAAACGGCGGCGCGGGGCGATCGGCGCGAAGAGGGGAGCTGGATGCCGCGGCGGTTTCGCGAGCAGAGTTGGATCCCCTGGCTGCTCGGCGGCTGCCTGGTTCTGGTCGTGGCCTGGGGCGTTTGGTTCGCGGTGGACAAATTCCGCCCGCGCTCCGGCGAGACGGGCGCTTCTCAGGAGGCTGCCAACGACCTTGGCGATTCCGGGCCGTCCTCGGGGACGGCGGCAGGCGGCGAAAAATCGGACGACCCCGCGGCGACCGACGAAGCGCCACCTGCGCCCGGCGTGCTCGATGCGATCTGGCTGCGCGAGATCCGCGCGGGCCAGGCGACGCTCGCCGCGGGCTCGCCGCTGTTTGCTTCGACGCCGCAGGCGCAGTTCGACTGCTTTTTCCCCAAGGCGACGCGCGACCGACTCGATCGACGCTCCGGGCGGTTCGGCGGCGGTCTTTCAGGGGATTTCGACCCTTGTGTCCGGGAGAAGTTCCCCCTCGCGAAAAACGCTCCGAACGCCGCCGTGTTCGCCGCGCAGACCCTGGCGAGGAAGCTTCTGGTGAGCGCCGATGCTTCGGGCGTGACCTGGTGCCCGAATGCCGACCTGGGAAAGATTCAACCCTCGCAAGTCAAACCGGACGGTCTGACCGGCCCGACGACCTTTGGCGTTCTCCGGGCCGTGGCGTCGTGCCTGAGGGTCGAAGGCCTGGCGTTCGATGCCCAAAGCCCGGTCGAGTCGTATCTTGCCCTCTCCCACGCGGCGCTCCCAGAGATCGCCCGGATTGCGCCCGGGGGTTGACGCGACTGGTGAGCACCTCGGCCGATCTCCGCCTCGAACAGGCGATCTACGGTTCCCGCTCCGGCGACCGCGACTACCGAATTCTCGCGGCGTCGCCCGGCGTCGCCCGAGCCGACCGCGACCTGCTCGAACAGCACGCGAACTTAGGGGGCTCGGCGCTCACCGCCGCCGCGGTCGAACCGATCTATTCGGCGTTCCCGCTCGATCCCCGGAGCGGCCGGCATGCGTTCGCGCGGGCGGTCGTCCTCGGCCGCGGGGGCCGCGGCAACGACTACCTGGTCCACGCGCTGATCCTGTCGCCCGCCCTGCTCCAGACGCTGCGCGGCGATCTCTTCCTGCTCGCCGACGCGGGACTGTTCGGCGATCGAAAGCCCGAGGGGGAGGAACTGTCGGCGCTGGATCTCGACCCCGGCCGCTGGGAGGTCGCGTCGCGCCGCGCCTGCGGCGCCGACCGGCCCGCGGAGCTTGCGCTTGAAAACCTCGCGCCTCTGCTCGCTGCGCTCGCCGAAGGGCCGCTGGCGGTTCAGGTGGCCGAGGGGTCGCTCGCCCTCTCCCTCTGCCGCGCCCTACTCTCCATTCTGCCGCCGGACGATCGGGTGAACCTCTCCTTTTGCAGCCGCTTTTGCCAACCGCGGGCGCTGCCGTACCGGTTCTCGGCGTTCGTGCCGGAGGATCGGCCGCTCGCCGAGCGCTATCTCCGCGGCGCGGTCCGCCCGCTCGCCGCGGAGGGGAAGGGGCCGATCGCGGAATGGCTCGCGGCGGCGAAGGCGGGATTCGAGCCGCTGTTCGGCCTGTCGCTGCTTCGCGATCCGCAGCGGGCCGTTGCCCAGATTCGCCTGTTGGGCGCTCCGCCCGAGGCGACGGTGCGTGGCCGGGCGGCTGGTCCATTTCTGGACCTCGCGATCGCGCGCCATCCGGCCAACGCCCCTCTCGCCCGCGTGAGCGCCAAGCTGCTCGGCATCTTGGCCCACAGCCTCGAACAGTTCGCCCAAGCGGCGCTGGAGGCGGGCGACCCGGCGGCCCTGTTCGCCGAGTGCGGCAAGAGCCTCACCCAGGCGCCGGCCGCGGAGCTGATCAAAGAGTTGCGGGCCGGTTCGGGGCTCGCGGCCCGAACCGCGGAGATTGCCGTGGCGCTCTCCGTGGCCGATCCTGCGCCATTCCGCAGGATCTTCGATTCGGCCGACCGTAGCCTCGCCGACTGGGTGGAGGAGTTGCTCGCCGGCGCGCCCGGCTTGGCCCTGCCGTTTCTGGCGCTCGCGTTCTCCCGCTGGCGCGAGCTGGACGGCAACGCGTCGCTTTCGGGAATCATGGCGCTGCTCGCCGTTTTGCCGGCCGACTTGCCGATCCATCCGGCGCTCGCCGCGATCGAACGGGCCGCGCCGGATACGTCCGACGATTCGAGGGCGGAGCGCCGGGCCTGGTTCCGTTCGTATCTCAAACTGCTGCTGCCGTGGCTCGGCCCCCGGGTGCCCGTGGCGCTCGCGGCGCGCCTCGCGGCGCAGGAGGGTTTGCTCGAGGAGATGTCCGCGGGCGAGCTGCTGCCGCTCGTGCCGGAGCTGGCGGCGAGCTTTCCCCAACTGCTCGACCGCGCCCGGCTCGCGGCGCTGCCCGATCCGGCGCTCGAATCGTTCGTCGAGAGCGCCGCGCGCGGCCTTCGCTTCGCGCCCGAAGGGGGCGATGGCTGGGATTTGGCGCGCTTCCCCGAACGGGCGCGCCTCGCCGAGAGGTTGGCCACGCGCGCCGCGGAGCGGTTGACCGAAACGGTTGGAGGGGTGGCCGACGGCGCCAGCCCGGAGCTGGCCCGCGGCGCGCTCGCGCTCGTCCGAGCGGCGGCCGGCCGGGCGGAGGTCGCCGCGGCTCCTTTACGCTCGTCCCTCGTGGCGCTTTTGCGCGCGCATCCTGCCGGGCTCACGGCCCCGGCGGCCCGGGTGGCGGCGCGGTGGCGCCGCCGGTTCGGTCCCCTCCCGGCCTTTGACCCGCTCGAGCTGGCGGCGATTCGTGCACAGGCATGCCGGGATGCGAGAGAATCCGCGCCGCGCGGGGCGGGCTGGCCGGTGCTGGTCTGGCTCGAAGCGCTCGCGCCGCAGCCCGGACGGCTCGCTTGAGGTTGCAGTCGATGCAGTCGAATCGGAGGGATCGATGATCACTTGCCCGCAGTGCGGCACGCTGAACTCCGCGGGAACCGAGGTCTGCCAGCACTGCGGCGCGGCGCTCTCCGCCGCCCGCTCCTCGGCGGTGCCCGCCGCGCCCGTGGAGGCGGCGACCCGGGCGATCGTTCTGCCTCCGGTTCCGCCGCGGCCGGTTTCCGCCGGGGCGCCGGAACCGGTGACTTCAACGGGCGCGTCGAGCTCGGCAAGCTCGCCGATCTCTGCGAACTCTACGGATGCCGAAGACGCCGAGGACGAAACTCTCGATCCGAACCACCTCGAGACGTTCACGGCCCACGGCGAGAGCCGGCGCATCGTCACCGTGATCGGTTTCGGCGCCAGCGGCAAGACCTTCCTGATCAACCGGTTGCGCGAGGCGCTGCCGCGGGGCGGGCGATGGGCCACCCACCCGCGAAAGCAAGAAACGATCGAAATCACGCCGGAAGGGCTCTGGCTCACCGAGGTGAACCCGGCGCGTCGCGGCGCGGGCGGTTCGTACGTGCTGGTCGATTGCGCGGGAGAGAGCTTTCAGCGCGCGTTCGACGAGCAATCGACCCGGGCGAGCCTGTCGGGGATCGGCGTCCGGTCGTACCTGACCGCCTTGGCCTGCGCGAGCGCCTACGTGTTCGTGATCGAGGCCGAGCACCTGGCTCAAGGAGCGGGCGGTACCGCCGCCGAGCGGGCGAAGGTGGCCGCCCTATCCGAGTCGTTCTACGATGTCATCGACGCCATCCGCCTCGCGAAAGCCGGGCTCGCGCGGCTGGGGGCCAAGGCGTTCCTCGCCGAGGGGCTGGCGAAAGACGAGCTGCGCAAGATCCGCGCGCTCCCGGGGCCGCCGCTCTCCGAGCCGCTGTTCGTGGCGCTCTCGCAGGCCGACCGGCTGGAGGCGACCGAACCGTTGGACGATCCGCTGCCGTTTGCGTTCGCCGGGGCGCCGGTGCTCGCGGCGGCGGTCGAAAACCGCTTCTCCCGCTTCCGCTTCGATTTCATCAGCTCGTTCTTCGGCCACGAGGGAGAGGACGGCCGGGTCAATTACGCCCTGCCGCACTACGGCGTGGTCGAGATGTTCGACTGGATCGACCGCCAGCTTAAGACGCGGCGCGGCGGCTGGGGCGCCCTTCTCACGGGCGATCTCGAGACCTCGTGGCCGCTCTGGTTGCGGCGCCGGGTCGATCCCGCGGTACGGGGGGCACGGGCTTGAGCGGCGACCGCTTCGCCAAAGTGCAGCGGCGCGCCGCGACGTTCGCCTGGACGGCCGCAGGGGTCGTGATGGCGCTTGCGGCGGCCGGGTTCTTCGGCGTGTGGGCCTTTCGTTCCGGCCGGGCGCTCCGGCTCGACGGCAAGCCGACGCCGCTATCGACCAGCCTCGCCTGGCCCTGGGCCGATTTTCCGGCGACGACCGCCACCGAGCGGGCGCGGATCGAGCGCGAATTCCGCTTGAAGGAGCCGCTGCTCGCCGCGCGCGTCCTGCCTTGGGGCTCGATTCCGGACGCCCCCGCGCTCCGGCCGCCGGACGGCGCAGTGCGGGCCGCGCTCGAAAATG
Organism: Holophagales bacterium; assembly: GCA_031404815.1. Classification (GTDB taxonomy): domain Bacteria; phylum Acidobacteriota; class Thermoanaerobaculia; order Multivoradales; family UBA5704; genus DASYKS01. The sequence continues at coordinate 9,463 of JANNIH010000024.1, forward strand.
CCCTCGCCGAGGTGCGGTCGCTCCCCGATCCGGCGGAGGATGCGTCGGCCGAAGATCCCGAGACCCTGGAGCAGCGGATCGACCGCGGCATCGATGCGCTGGGCATCGCGCGGCGGAGCCAGTCGGGGTCGTGGCTGATCGACTACGACCGGGGCGTTCTCTACCTGCGGCGGGGCAACGCGCGCGCCGCGGTGCGCGAACTGGAAGGCGCGCGAAAAACGATCGACCGCGCGATCCGCGCCGCATCCGCCGGCTGCGGCCGGACGGAGCTGTACCAGGCCAGCCTGCACACCCGCTACGCCCTCGGCCATGCCCAGCTCCGCATTGCCGCCGCAGCCGCCGGGGAGGGCGACGCGGCCGGCGGGGATACGGCGGGAGCCGCCGCGGCGCGCGACGCCGCGATGCGGGCGCTCTCCTGGGCGCTGGTCGATCTGTACAACGCGACCGACGAATGCCCCGCGGCCTTTCCGCAGGCCTCCTCCGCGCTCCAGGTCTTCCCTGTCGCCCCGACCGGCCTCTCCTCCGGCGCGCTCGCGAGCGACCTGATCGGCGGGTACCTCGCGAGCCCCGGTTTTCACCGCAGCGACGAGCGGCCGGCGCCGATCTCGTGCGATCCGCTGCCGAAAAGCAGCCGGGACGAAAAGAGCTATCGCGATCGTGGGTTCTGCCGCAGCCTGAAGCGCTCGGCGGCGCCTTTCGACCGACTGTTCCGCGAGCGGTTCGATCGCTATTACAAAGGCGACGCCAAGGCTTGGGACGAGGAAAACCTGCTCTGGGCGCTGTCGAACGCGGTCGATTGGACGGCGGAAAACCCGACCGCGAGCCTCGACGACCCCTACCTGCTCTACAACCTGGGCGCCCTGCTCGCGCAGCTCGGCGAGCTGGGGCAGGCGGCGAGCTTCCTCCGCCAAGCCCAGGAGAACGCCGCCGCACTCGCCCCCGCGGACGGAGAGCGGCTCGATCGGCTGGCCGCGGCGACCGCCGTGCTCGCCGGGATCGGTCCGCGCGGGGGGGCGCCTTCGCGCGGCGCGCCGAGCCTGCCGCGCGCCCTGTTCCGCAAGCTCTATCCGCCCGAGCGGGAGGCCGAGTTGCCCGGCGGTGTGCGGCCGGTCGAGTTCAAGCCGGTCGGAGCGGCGTTTACGCCTACGGCCGAGTCGTCGCTCGATGACTGGCTGTTCCTTCACCTCTGGCGGGACCTGCTGCGCAAAGGGGAGATGTCGGCGTTCGAGCGCGAGTTTCAACTGGCGCTTGGGCAGAAAGGGATCTCGCGCGACTTCTTCGTCTCCTGGCGCGCCGACGTGATGACGGCGCTCGGCGAGCGGGCGCTGGCCCGCGCCGATCGCTTGGCGCCCGGCGAGCCGCAAAAGGCCCGAATGATCCGACGCTTCGTCTCGGACGGCGCGGCGTTTCCCGCCGAACTTCGGCATCGGGCGCGCGGGGGCATGTCGGGCGAGGTCGGCTGGTTCTGGCGCCTCGCCTGGCCTTGGGTTCTGCAAGCCGCCCTCGTTCTCCTATTCATCGCGGCGCCGCTCGCCGCCCGGAGTCTGGTGATCGCCCACCGCCGGGCCTTCGCGAGCGCCTACGCGGCCGGCCGCGCCCGCGATGCGCGGCGCGCCGTGCCGGCGGGATAGGCTCTCTCCTCCAATGCTCTCCTCGGTCGTCTTCGCCGCTTCAATCGCGCTGTTGCTCGGCCTCTGGGCGCTCGCGGCGCGCGGCGCGCGGCAGGGAGAGCCGATCGGTGGCGCGCTTCAGGCGCTCGCCGCCGCGATCCCCCCGCTCCTGCTCGGCGGCGTGGTGCTCGCGGCACAGGCGCACTTCGGCGATCTGCGCGTCTCGCTCGAAGGGCTCCGCTTCCGCTTCGATCCGACCGCGCCGAGGAGCGTTCGGGTCGGTGGTGCCAAAGATCAAGACGCCCTGGTGGTCGCCGGGCTGCCGCCCGGCTTTCTCACCTTCTCCTCGCAGGGGGGTGAGATTCGGCTCGACCTCCACCCCGATGTCGGACCGCCGGCCGGTGAGGAGGGGGGCGCGCCGCAGGTCGCGTTGGGCGCCGTCCGCGCGCGGCTCGGGAGCCGCCCCTGGACCTGTCGGATCTGGCCCTGTGCGCGCGAGCCGCTGTTCAATTCGGTGGCGCTCAAAGACGGCGATACGGTGGTGATTCCGGGGCTCGCTCCGCTCCGGTTCGACGCCGTGCGTCGAGGTCTCACCGGTCCGGCAGGGGCGGGCCCCGACCTCCCCTCGCGCGAAGGGGCGCTCGGCTTCGGGATCGGCCGTGAGCTGCCGCCGGAACTCGCGATCTTCCCCGTGCGCGACCTCGCCTCGGCCGATCCGAACCGGCCGGTGCTCGGGAGCGCCGGCCGGCCGCTCGGCGCGTTCGCCTACCGCGGCGGCGGTTACTTCCGGCGCGGCGTCTTTCTCGCCCTGACAGAGCCGGGCGTCCGCGTCGTGCCGAAGGAAGGGGCACCGGTCGAGTTCCGTTCGACCGTCGCGATCCTTCACCGTGGCGATTCGGTCCAGCTTTCGCTCTATCGGATCGACCTGTTGGACGCGGAGCCGGCAGGGGCCGGGCCGAAGGGGTTTTGGCAGCAACTGGTCGCGGGCTTCCGCGGTGGCGAACGTCTCCATCGCCCGAGCCGCGCGCAGGAGCGGCGGAGCTTCCGCGCCTCGTTCGAGCGCGACGGCTTTCTGCGGCTCGATTTCGACACCCCGACCTACGTTCAGGTCGAGCAGAGCGACCTCGCCGAGCTGCGTAGGCGCGCCGCGGCGGAAGGGGGGCGGGCGCTTCTTTCGATCGCGCCCGAACGGTTCGCTCTCTATGCCGGAGCGGGCGAGATGCTGCTGTCGTTCGGCGCGATCGGCGAGCCGCTCGGCGCCGAGCTGTTCAGCCGGATCGAGCCGCCGGCCGAGTCGGGTGGCGGCGTGCGGGTGACCACCCACTCGGGGCTGCGCTCCTATCCGCTCGGCGCGGCGTTTCCGCTCGGCGAGGAGTCGGCGGCGATCGTGCGCGTGGCCCGGCTCGGTGTTCCCTGGGGCGCTCTGCCGCTCGCCGCGGCGCTGGCGCTCGCCTCCGCGTTGGCCGGCGCCCCGCTCCGCCGCCGGCTGCTGCCGTTCGTCGTCCTGACCGGAATGGAGACGCTGCTCGCGTTCCGCGCCCTGATCGCCTACGAGGGGGCCTATCTCGATCCGGCCTCCGCCGGGGCGGCCTGGCAGGCGCTCGCGGCGCTCGCGCTCGCCCCGTTCGCCATCCAGACCGCCCTCCGGCTCGCCGCGCGACCGGCGGGGCAGAGCGGTGGCGGGGCATCGGGCCTGCTCGGTGGGCCGGCGGGGATCGCCTACGCCGCGGTCGCCTTAGGGGCGGCGGCGCTCGCGCTCCTGCGCGCCGCGGTCGACCCGCTGGAGATCGCGCTCGTGCTTCTGCTGGCGCTCGCCCTGCCCCTGGCCTTGGGCCTCTGGCTCCTGCCGCGCCTCGCGCGGCGGTTCGCCGCCGCAACCGGCGAGCGGAGCGCGTTCTCGTGGCTCCTCTGGGTCGCCCTCACCCTGCTCGCGTGGCGCCTGGTCACGCTGTTCGGGCTCGGCTGGAAAGAGCGGGTGGATCTGGGACCGCGGTTCGCCGTGAGCATCGTCTATGTGCCGTGGGCGCTCCTCGCGGTGGCGCTCGCCTGGCGCGACCGCGAGCGCTGGCGCGGCGTGGCGAGCCTCTGGGGGGTGCTCGGGCTGTTCTTCGCCCTGGTGCCGTTTTTCGCCCGCGACTTAGGGTCGATCCTGATCTTCTCGCTGCCGCCGTTGCTGCTGTTCGCGCTGCCGTTCTTCGAGCGGCCGGGCGTGCGCAACACCCTGTTGATGCTCCCGCTCGGCGTCGCCGTGCTGTTTTATGCCCTGCTGCCGGCGATCCCGAACTGGCGCCCGCTCCCGACCTACGCCGAGGCGCGCGAGGATCCGGCGAAAGCGGAGGAGTTGGTCGCCAAGAAAGTCTCGGTCAAGCGGAACGACCTGCGCTTCTGGAGCCGCCTGGCGCCCGAGGAGCTGAAGCGGGTGGGGACCACCGAAGCGGAAGGGTTTCTCACCGTGATGGAGAACCTCCGCGCCTATGCCGCGCGCGGTCCGTTCGGGCGCGGCTACCTCGCGGTGCCACTTTCGTCGCCGCTCACCGCCACCCATTTGAACGACAACCTGAGCGCGGTCCATCTGCTCGGGCCGTTCGGTTGGGTCGGCGCGCTCAGCCTGCTGCTGCTGTTTTCCGGCTGGCTCGCGGCGTCGCTCGCCGGGGCGCCCGCGGCACCCGACCTCCGCACTCTGGCGCCGCGCGCCGCTTGGGGTCTCCTGCTGCTCTGGACGCTCGTGCTCGCCGCCCTGTACATGCTGTCGGCCAACGTCGAGCTGCTCCTGTTCACGGGCAAGAACATCTACTTCCTGGCCGCCTCGTCGGTCTCGGATGCGGTCGAGGGCTCGTTGCTCGTGCTGCTCGCCCTCTGGGCGCTTGGCCCCGAAACCGCCGCCCCCGCCACGCTTTCCGCCACCCTTTCCGCCACCGCGGGCGCCTTGGAGGAACACGAATGAGCGTTTCCGGCCGCCGCGGAGCCCGAGCCGTGCTCGGTTTGATCGGGATCTGGCTCGTCGCCTGGTGCGGCCGGGTGATCTACCTCGGGGCGACGCGCGGGAATTCTCTGCCCGCGTACCACGATCCGGAAGGGTACCGGGAGACGGCGGAGCTCTACACCCATCACGGCTGGTTGCGCTACGAGCCGACCACGCGCACGATCGGCCTCGATTCGAAGTACCGGGGAACGCCGATCGAAGAACTCTACCTGCGCTCGCATCTGGCGGGAGACGTGGCCGATTTCAACGCCGGGGAGCGGGCGATCTTCTCGGTCGAGAACGACCAGATCTTCGGCCTCGATCCGTCGCGCCACCGGATCGGGCTGCCGTTTTCCGAGTCGCGCTCCTGGACCGGCGCGCTCACCTACCGGCCGACCCAGACCCGGATCGCCGAGCTGCGCGGCGGCGGCGTCGCGATCGAGCTGATCGGCCCGACGAAAAGTCTGCGCGGGGTCGAGAATCCGCCCGAGATCATTCTCCGGTCGGGCGGCGACGACGGCGCGCAAGGGGCCGGTGCCGCGGTCGATGCAGCGCGCGCCGTGCGCGCCGGGCGCGCCGAAAAGGTGAAACTGACCGGCCGGGGGGGCGCGTTCTTGGGCACCGTCAACCGGATCGGGGACGCCCTCCTGTTCAACCATCGGAGCCAAGCCGCGGGGGTCGAGGTCTCGGTGAGCGGCGACGAGATCCGGCAGGGGAGTCACGCCCGAATCGATTCGGGCGATCTGGTCAAACTGCGCTGGCGCCTGGGTAGCCGCGGCTCGCAGTACGCGCTGCTCTGGAGCACGGTGCTTGGGGAAGCGCCGCCGATCTCGGTCTATCGGCCGATCAACGGCCGCTTCCGGCGGATACCCGAACGCCCCGATCCGCCGTTGGCCGCCGACCTGCTCGCGGCGATCGACACCGCGCTCCATCGCCCGCCGACGCAAGCGCCGATCCGCGACAGCGAGCGCTTCGACCTCGCGCTCACCCTCGACTCGCGCTTACAAGCCAATGTGCAGCGCGGGCTCGAATCCTATGCGCAGGGGCTCCGCGGTCGGACCGAGCCGCCGTTTCGCGCCGCGGTCACCGTGATGGACGCCACCACCGGCGAGCTGCTCGCGCTCGCGAGCTATCCGACCGCCGAGCAGCTGGGCAGCTACGGGGATGGCGATCGCTCGCGCCAACGCTGGCTGCGCAACCACAACTTCTCGCGCCTGCCCATCGGCTCGGTGGCCAAGGTCCCGTTCGCCGCGGCGATCCTCGATCGGGCGCCGTTCCTCGCCTCCTTGCGCATTCGGGGCTACGCCGCGGGTCAGTTCAACCAACTGCTCGGGATCGCGCTCGACCCACCGCTCGAGGATCACTCGATCGGTGGTGGCGAGGACGGCTGGATCGATTTCGACGAATTCATCGAGCACTCGTCGAACAAATACGCCGCGACCCTCCTCACCCTAGCGACCGGGGTGGATGGAGCCGGGACCGGCCTGCTGCCGCCGTCGGGCGACCCGGAGATCCCCGAGCAGCTCGACCCGGAAGAGCACTTCGCGATCGATGGCCAGATCTACGACCGCCGCCCCGGCCTCAATCTACCGATCGTCGCGAACCGCGGCGCGGCCGACCCGGAGCTTTCGCGGCTCGCCACCTGCGGCCGGGCGATCACGCTCGAACATCGGGAGTTCGGTCTCTCGATGCGGCGGTTGTTCGGCATCCTCACCACGACCAAGCACGGGAGCCGTCGTTGGCCGGCGGGGGATGGCGACGACCTGATCGACACCTCGATCTGGCGCCCGGTGCTCGCTCAGCTCTATGGTGACGAGCTGCCGCGGGAGAATACCTTTCGCGGCGCCTCACCGGAGCGCGAAAACCTGGCGCTCAACCTGATCGACGACTACCGCCGCGAGTATCTGTCACTGGTTTTGGGCGGCGGCGAATCGACCTGGACGATGCCGCGGATCGCGAGCGTCTTCTCCCGGCTGGTGACCGGCCACGCAATCGAGCCCCGCCTGGTGCGCCGCGTCCACCCGGAAGGGAGCGAGCCCGCCACCGAACCCGCCGCCAACCCGAAATCGGTCGCCAACCCGAAACCGGCCGCGCTCGACCTACGCCCCGAGATCCGGCAACGGCTCGCGGACGCGATGACCCTGGTCGCCGGACCGGGGGGGACTGCTGGCGCTCTTTCGCCGCAGTTGCGCGCGCTCGATCGGCGCCTGGCCGCCCGTGGCGAGGTGCTCGGCTTTTTTTCGAAGACCGGCTCGCCCGACAACGTGAGCTATGTCTCGACCTCGCTCGCCCGCGCACTCGATGGGCTGATCATCCGGCGCGCCCTCACCCTCGATACCGCCGACCGGATCGTCTATCGCGACTCCGGCCCGGTCGATGCCGATCGGACGGAGCAGGGCCGGGCCACCCGCTCGCTCCAGGCGCTCCAAGAGAACCCCGGCGATCTCGCGATCCTTCGTCGCTATGGGGTCGGTGCGCGCTCGATCGTTCAGGTGTGCGACAGCTGGAACGACAGCCGGCCGGAAGATCGGGTGCAGTTCGAGCGCCGTGGCGGTAGGTTGGTGCGCGCCCTGCGCCGCCGCGAGATCGAAGCGGTGGGGGCCGCCTACGTCTTCACGGTCGGCGCTTGGGATGCCGCGGCCCGGCGCGGCGGCGGTGGGGCGGAGCTGCCCAAGGTCGATGTCGTCGCTCACCAGCCGAAGCGCGCGCTCACGGTCGCGATCCTGATCGAGGGCCAAGGCAAAGGGCCGACGATCGCCGTGCCGTTCGCCGGCCAACTGATCCAGGAGGTGCTGATCGATGCCCTCGACGCCGGCTGGTGAGCGGCCTGATTCGAACGCCGCGCTCGACCCTCCGACCGCTCCGGGGGGCGAGGGAGCGCGCGTCGATTCGCGTGCCATCGCCCTTGGACTCGCGGCGCTCGCCCTCTTGGTGGGTGGGGCCGTCTTCGACCTCGGCTACTACGCGCCACGGCGCGGCCCGCTCTCGGGCGGTACCGCCACCGCCGCGAAGCGAGAGGCGGATCTGGGGCGAGACCGCGCTGTAGTGAAGATTGTCCCCGAGATGGCGCAGAAGCCCGGAACCCGGCCGACTCTGGCCGATGCGATCCGATTCTTAGGTCTGGAGGAGGAGGTTCTCCGCTGTTCCGCCCTCGCGACCGCGGGCGAAGAGGAACTCGACGAGCGTCGCCTTCGGTCGCTGGAGCGCCAGCCGCGGGCGGTCGGCGATTCGGTCACCCTCTGTTTGGACTGAGCCCTTCGACTTCGCTTGAGGACCGGCACCTCCCGGTGGCTGAGCGTAGTCGAAGCCCAGGGCCCTCACACCGGAACGTAAAACGTCAACCGCTGCCCCGCGCGCAGCGCTGCGCCGTCGCCCATGCCATTGGCCCGCCGTAGGTTCTGGACCGAGACGCCGAAGCGGCGGGCGACCGAGGCGATTCTGTCGCCGCGGCGGACCTGGTAGGTGCGGGTGCGGTAGCGGCGCTCGGGGTGGAGGGTGAGCTTCTGGCCGACGGAGAGGCTGGCGCCGGAGAGGTCGTTCCAGCGCATCACGTCGCGGGTTCCGACCGAAAACAGGTCGGCGATCTCGGACAGCGTATGGCCGCGGCGGACGGTGAAGACGACCGTGTGGCTCGCGCCCGAGCTACTTTCGGCCCGGCTGCCCGAACGCCCGTCGGCGATCACGAGGGTTTGCCCGACCTGCAGGCGATACGGCTTCCGGAGTTTGTTGCGGCGCGCCAGCTCCAGCGCGCTCGCGCCGAACTTCCCGGCGATTTTGGAGAGCGTGTCGCCGCGCCGGACTTTGTAACGGGTCGGCTTCGGCGCCGGCTGCTCCAGCGCAATCCGCGTCTCCGCCGAACCGGAGGCGGTCGGCAGCTCGGTCGGCAGGGCCGCGAGGGCGAGGTTAAGCCGCTCGCCCGCACCGTGCGGCACGTAGAGCGGGAAGTTGCGGCCGGGGGTCCAGTCCGAGTAGGTGGGGAGGTCGGTGTTGGCGGCGCGCAGCTCCTCGACCGCGACGCCGGCATACTCCGCCAGGCGGGCGATCGGTGTCTGCGCAGCGACCTCGACGATGTCGAATCGGGCGTCGATCTCGGCATCGGTCGGCAGGGCGAAGCCGAAGCGCGCCGGGTTCGAGCCGATCACCGCCGCGGCCAGTATGCGCGGGATGTACTCGCGCGTCTCGGTCGCCAGGCAGCCGCGGATCTCCCAGAAGGTCCGCTTTTCGAACGGATCGTCGATCCGCCGCAGGCAGGAGACGATCTTCCCCTCCCCGGCGTTGTACGAGGCGGTGGCGAGCAGGAACGAGGGCGAGCCGAAGATGCTGAGCAGGTCGATCAGATACTCGGCCGCGGCGGCGGTCGATTTGCGCACATCGGAAAAGTCGGCGAGTTCGGCCAGGCCGTAGCGACGCCCGGTCTCGGGGATGAACTGCCAGAGCCCCGAGGCGTTGGCGTGGGAGACGGCGCGCGGGTTGAAGCCGCTTTCGACCAGGGCGATGTAGCCGAGCTCGACGGGCAAGCTCCGGGCGGCGAAGACCTCTTCGATAATCGGCCAATACTTCCGCTTGCGCAGATAGGAGCGCTCGTAGAACTCCCGTCCGCGACCGCGGTAGAAATCGACGTAACTGTGGGTCTCGGCGACCAGATCGGGGAGCGTGCGGTCGCCCGGCTCGCTCTCGCCGAAGCGGCGGAGGATGCGCCGCACCTCCGTGTCGATGTAGGTGGTCTCGGCCTTTTCGGTCGGCTCTTTCGCCCGCACCTGCTCCAATTCTTGGAACACGGCGGGCAGCTGGTAGCGGCGTAGCTCTTTCGGCAGCCCCGCCTGGAGCACGGCGAGCCCCTGCGCCTTCCAGAACTCCGGCATGTCGGTGCCGACCAGCAGAATGCGCGCGCCATTCAAGCTCTCGTACGCCGCCGGGTAGTTCCCTTTGGCGTAGGAGCTCAAGCCTTCGGTCGCCCAGAGCAGCGCGCGATCGACGGTCTCGCGGGTCGAAAGGAGGACCGGAGCGGGTTCCGGCACCAGCAGCGGATCGAGGTTCGAGCCGGGCGCTGCGGGTGCCGGAAGCGCCGGGGCCGGTGGTCGCGCCGGTTCTGTAGAGGCGGGGCTCGCGACTGAAATGTCGCTGTAGGCGACGCGTACGGGTTGGGGTTTTGGGTTCGAGCTGCACGCGGTGCCGGCGAGCGCGCAACAGAGGAGGGCGAACTGGGCTCGAACCGTCACGGTCATATCCGGCTTCCTCACGGTTGTGGCGTATCTCCGCCCTCGAGTGCGGGCAGTCCCTAAGGTTAGCCAGCGGGGCTCCCCATTGCAAGCCGCCATAGCGCCATCGCCTCCGTATAGCGGCTATTCAGCTCGCAGACCGGCTCTCCGGCTCCGATAGCCGTCGGCTTCAGCCGATGGCGCCAGGCAGGTTGCGCCCGAGCACGTACGCGCCAAGCGCGAGAAGGACGAGAGCGAACCCGCGGCGCAGGACTGTCTGCGGCAATTGCAGCCCCAGGGTATGGCCGGCCAGGGCGCCAACGCCACCGAGGGCGATGAAGGTGAGTATCGCCCGAACATCCAGCTCGATCCCCAGCGCGCGCACGGTGCCGAGGTGCTCGACGAAGCCGGTGGCGGCATTGCCCGCGATGATCACCAGGCTGGTACCGACCGCGAGCGACATCCGCAAGCCACCGAGCAGCACGAGCGCCGGGACGATCAAGAAACCGCCGCCGACCCCCACCAACCCGGTCAAGACCCCAACCGCTGCGCCGTCGATCATGACCTTCCAAACCGGGCGCGGAGTCCGCTCGGCCGCGTGCGCCAAACTCGGACGACGGAGCATGAACCCGGCCGCCACCAGCATCACGACCGCGAAGATCGCGAGCTGCACCGCGCCGGAAATCCCCGCCGCGACCCGCGACCCCACCCAAGCGCCGACCATCCCCGGCAACCCGAACAGCAACACGCTCCGCCAAACGATCTGCCGCCGCACCGCATAAGGAATCGCCGCGAGCGCACCGATACCCGCCACGATCGCGAGCGAACCCGCAATCGCCTCCTTCTCCCCCTGACCGAGCCCATAGACCAAGATCGGAACGGTGAGGATCGAACCCCCCGAACCGAGCAGGCCAAGTGACAAACCGACGCAGAGGGCGCCGAGGATGAGCAGGGTGGGAGTCCTTTTCGGGTGGGGGGGGTTGGAATCTAGGGGGCGGCCTGGTCCTGTTTAACGACGGGCTGTGCGCTTTCGGGTCTACGCCAGGCCGAGTTCTTCGAGCGATCCGGCGGTCAGCAGCCGTTCGGCCAGGGAACCCAGCTCTTCGGTCGAGGTGATCGCTTGGACCCGCTCGACCGCGCGGCCGGAGAGGGAAGGGAAGCGCCGCTTCAGCTGAAGCAGTAGAACCTCACGCATGCCCTTTTCGTGGCCCCGCTCAAAACCCATCTCGACCCCCCGTGCCTCGACCTTCTCTTCCCAGGTAATCGGTTGCATCTCTGCCTCCGGTCCGGCTTCCGCCGCAGCGCCGCCGTCCAATTCTAAATACGCTGCCACCCCGTTGAACAGTCTGTACCGCGACGCGTCGTCGAGCCTCTTGGCTGCCGCGATCTTCGAGAGACATTTCCGCCTCAGAGCGTGCCGGTCGCTTGTACGCCAAGAGCCGCGCCGCCGTCGCCGTGCGGAAGTTGAGCTCTATTTCGACGTGAAGCAGCGCCCGCTCGCCGTGCCGACTCTCGGCCCACGCGATCAGGTCGAGCCTCCGCTCCTTGCCGCGCGGGGCACCCGTGTGGGCTTCCGCCGGCTGGAACTCGATCGTGCCAGCCAGCCGCGCCGCGAGATCCGGCCCCGCCAGCCGCACGAAGTCGGCCGGGAACGCCTGAATCAGATCCTTCCAGAGTTGGTCATGACCACCCGCCATTCTTGGTCCTCCCGAGGGGCCTCGCTCGGGCGAGACCAGGGTTTGGACCTAGAAGACGTAAAAGGGGGGTGGTGATCTAGACAATTCGGGCGACCGACTTTCAGGTCACCCGCTTTCGGGTCTACGCCAGGCCGAGCTCTTCGAGCGAACCGGCGGTCAGCAGCCGTTCGGCCAGGGAACCCAGCTCTTCGGTCGAGGTGATCGCTTGGACCCGCTGGACTGCTCGGCCGGAGAGGGAAGGGAAGCGCCGCTTCAATTGAAGCAGCAGTACCTCACGCATGCCCTTCTCTTGGCCCCGCGCCAAGCCGCTCGCCAAACCCCGCTCCAAGCCCCGCTCCAAGCCACGCTCCAAGCCCAGCTCGACACCGCGTGCTTCGACCTTCTCTTCCCAGGTAATCGGTCGCATCTTTGCCTCCGGTCCGGTTTCCGCCGCTCGCAGCTTTGCATACTCCGCCGCAGCGCCGCCGTCCAATTCTAAATACGTTGCCACCCCGTTGAATAGTCTGTAGCGCGAC
>JANNIH010000025.1:0-38310 GCA_031404815.1 Holophagales bacterium
TCGGACCGACCGCCGACCTCGGCGGAGCGAGCCTGCTCGACGACTTGGAAGTTTCGTTCGACGAGACGGGCCGGGCGCTCGCCGTTTCCGCCGACTTCGGCAACGTATTTTCACGGCGCTTCGACGAGACCGGCTCGCCGCTCGATGGCAGAGTCGATGCGAGCAGCGGCATCAAGGCTTCCAACCCGCGCCTCGCGCCGCGGCCGGGGGGCGGTTGGTGGCTTGCCTGGGAGGAGGGTAATTTCCCCCAGGTCAGCTCGCGCTCGTTCCTCCGCGCGCTCGGCCCCGACGGACATCCCGCCGGTCCACGGATCGATCTCGGGCTGATCGGGCCGCGCGAATTCACCTGGCCGACCGTCGGCATCGATCCCGACGGACTTGTGCTGGTCGCCGCGCGCGACCGCCAAGGGGCGATCCAAGGGCGACTGTTCGACCCGATCGGAGCGCCGCTCACCGATCCCGCCCCGCTCGCCGGTCCCGATCCATTCGCGCTCGGCCGCGCGGCGCTCGCCGAGAGTGCTCCGACCGGCTTCATTGCGCTCTGGGAAGGGGACGTCGATCGAATCGTCCCTCCGGAGGGCGTGCCGGTCGGCTGGGACCTGCGCGGCGCCCTGCTCGCGGCGTCCTGCCCGAACCCGAGCGCCGTTTGCTCGGGGGTCGGTGACGCACGGACCGGGGTCGAGGTGCGCTGGCGTCTCGGCGCGCGGAGCGGCATCGGCCGTGGCCTCCGGCTCGGGCGGCATCTTCTGTTCGCGCTCGAAAACCCGGGGCGATTCGATGTCGCGGTCGATCTTCGCGGCGGCGCGATCGATTGGGCGGCGACCACCAACGCCGAAGTCGAGATCCGCTGGACCGAGGGGGGCTCCACCCGCACCGTCATCAAACCGAAGGGCCGGTTCGCCAGCGGCCGGCTCGGCAATCCGGCACCCCCGGCGAGCGGGATCACGATGGCCACCGCCGTGGTGGCGAGCGAACCGGCCGGCGCACTTTCGATCGACGGCTGCTCCCCCTCGGCCCGAACGGCCTGCCTGTTCGACGGTCGCTTTCGTGTGGAGGCGGTCGCCACCGGAGCCGACGGCGTCGAGCGGCCGGCTGAGGCGCTGGCGTTCGCCGACCGCCAGGCGGTCCTGTCGTTTGCCGAGTCGGGCGCCGCCACGATCTCCCTGCTCGACGGCCGGGCGAGCAACGGCAAGATCTGGGTCTACTGGGGCGGGTTGTCCAATGCCGCTTTCCGGATCGCGATCACCGACAGCATGACCGGCACGACGCGTACCTACACGAACCCGGCGGGCAAACGCCAGAGCCGGCCTGATCGCCAGGCATTCTGAGCCTCTGGGAGTTCGCGATGGCCCTATTCCGGGATCGATTGCGCTTATCCCCTAGATGCTCATTCCAAGGAGACTCTCGATGCGCTCGAACTTGGGCCTAGCCACGATCCTGGCCACCCTGGTCTCACTTAACCCCACCGCGCTCAGCGCGCAGGACCTTACGATCGCGAGCTTTTCGGCCGGATCGGCGGAGTGCGAGGACTACTCTCCGGATGTCGCAGCGTCGCACGGCGGCAGCTTCCTTCTGGTCTGGAATCGGTGGTGTGGCTCCCCGCCCCATCAGCTCGTGGCCCGGCTCTACGACGCCGAGGCGCGTCCGATCGGCCCGGAGATCGATCTCGGAACGGGATATTCCTCCTCCTTGATCGCACTACCCGACGGCGGCTACGCGCTCGCCTGGGTCCTCTCGCACGCAGACCAGGAGCTCTACCTGGTTCGGCTGGACGCGCGCGGGCGGAGGCTCGGCGCGCCATTCGTGGTCGATGACGGGGCGCCGGATCCCAGTTCGAAATCCAATGCTCGGCTCGCGGTCGACCGCGCCGGGCGCCTCGCCCTGCTCTGGCGGCGCTCGCTGGCGGTACCCCCCTATCGCTACGACTTCCTGTTGCGCCGGTTCAACGCCGATCTCACCCCCTCATCGGAGGTGACCTCACTCGCAGGGGGAACACTCCACACACCGGAGGACCCGGACCTGGCGTTTGCCGACAGTGGCGACCTGTTGGTGGCCTGGAGCCAGTACATCGCGGACGCCCCCAATCCACACATCGCGATCTTTGGTCGGAGGTACCCGGTCGACGGCTCGCCGGCAGGGCCTTCTTTCCGCATCACTCAACAACTCGGCTCCGAACGCCACTTTCAACCTCGCCTGATCGGCGCTCCACGCGGCGGCTGGCTGATGGCCTGGCAGCGCAGAGATTTCCTCGGACGGGGCGACTCGCGTTTCGCCCATCTCGCAGAGAGCACCGTCCACCTCGGCCAGGTGGAGGGGACGGTCGTCGATCCGTCGGGGCCGGGTTACGCCGGTGTGTCGCTCGCCGCCGATTCCGCGGGGAGCGTGTTGGTCCTCACCGAGGAGGAGTACCTCGGGGCGGTCCGGGGGCACCTGTTCAACCCGGCCGGTTTCCCCATCGGCAGTCCGATCGAGGTCGCGCCGCCACCGATCTGGGACCTTGACGGCCCGACGTTTTCTCGCTCGGCGACCGGCTCGTTCCTCGCCGTCTGGGCGGAGGCAGGGAAAGTCGTCCTCGATTTCGACTTCTTCATCGCGACAGAGTGGGACCTGCGCGGTCGGATCTTCCAAAGGAGCTGCCCGGTCGGGCAGCGCGCCGCCTGTCTGCTGTCCGAGCAGTTCGGTATCGAGGTGCTGCGCCCCGGCGCCGGAGGGGCGATCGAGCGCGCCCGACCGATCCTTCTCGACGACGGCAGCGCTCTCTTCGCCTTCCCTGGGCGGACCCCGGAAGTCGCCGTGAGCCTGACCCAGGACGGCTCGCGAGCCGGACTGACCTATGCGGCGACCACCAACAGCGCGATCACGATCCGGGTCACCGATCGCACCACCGGCCGGATCGAAACAGTGACCAAGCCGGCCGGTCGCTTCGCGAGCGGAAGGATCGAGGGGCTCGCCGCCACCCCCGCGGCTCGCCCGGCCCACACGAGTGTTCCCACGGTCGGCTCGGCCCCACCGCTCGGCCTGTTCGGCGACCGGTTCAAAGTCGAGGTGACCTGGACCGGGGCGGACGGCGCGGTCCAAACGGCGCGCGGCGCATTGTTCGACGACCGCCGCGCGGCGTTCCGCTTCGGCGACGATCTCTCCTTGACCGTCGCCCTGATCGACGGCCGCGCGACCAATGGCAAGTTCTGGGTCGTTCTGGGTGGCCTGTCCGACGCCGGCTATCGGGTAAAGATCACCGATGCGTCGACCGGTAAGATCAAGACGTACGCCAAGGCGGCGGGCCGGCCGCAGAGCCGGGTGGACCGGCAGGCGTTCTGAGGATCGCAAAGTAACGATAGCGCCACACCGAACGTCTCGGCATGGCGGGAAGATTCCTCACGCGTCCGTCAAAAAAAGGAGCGCGGACGCGCGGACAACCGGGGAGGTCGCCATGCCGCAAACCGAGTGGTCGGTGCTCGATGTCGATTTGGCCGAAGTTTGGGAATCGCCGGAACGCAACGGCTACCTCCGAACGCTCTCCTGGGGCGACTGGGTCAAGGTCATCGCACGAACCGATGAGCACCTGGAGATCCGGGCGCGCAAGTTCACCAAGACTCCCGAGGGTCCCGAGGTCGCCGAGGAGATCTCCGGCTTCCTCGTGCCGCGCCGCGCCAGCGGCATCACGACGGAAGAGCTGACCAAGCCGGCGGACGAGAACGACATCCTCAAGGTTTCGTTCGTCGACGTCCAGCAGGGCGACGGCGCGCTGATCGAAACGCCCAAGGGGCGGACGATCACCCTCGACGGCGGCGACAACCAGCTGTTCGCGCGCTTTCTCGCCGGCCGCCTCAACAGCCCGCCAACCTCCGCCGAGCATCCTCGACGGATCGACTGCATTCTGATCTCGCACGGCGATGCAGACCATTTCTCGGGCCTCACCCGGATCTTCGAATCCGAGAGCGACCCCGGATTGAATGTCCGCAAACGGTTGTTCATCGACCCGGCCCGAGTCTTCCACAACGGTCTGGTCAAACGGCCGAGCTCGCGGCCGGAGCGCGATCTGCTCGGACCGACGGTGGAACACGAAGGCAGGACCTACCTGACGGGATTGGTGGACAATCTGCTGGCGGTTCCCGACAGCGAGATGAACCGCCCGTTCCTCGAATGGAAACGGGCGCTTGAGGCCTACAACAAGCGCCGCACGGAGGGTGGCAAGCCGCCCATCGAGATCCGTCGCTTGAGCGAGGGCGACGGCGGGGCCTTCGATTTTCTGGCCGACGAGCTTAAGGTCGAGGTGCTTGGGCCCCTGACCGAAACGATCGATGGCCAGCCCGCCTTGCTCTACCTCGGCGAGCCGCCGCGCGATCTCGCGATCGGCCACGCGGGGGCGACGAATCGCCGCTTCTCCGGCGTTTCACCCTCCCACGCGATCAACGGTCATTCGGTGATCCTGCGGTTCAAATACGGCAACGTCCGCTTCCTCTTCGCGGGCGATTTGAACGAGCAGGCGGAGATCGCTCTCACCGAAGCTCATCAGGCTGGAAGGATCGACCTCGCTGCGGAAGTGTTCAAGGTCCCGCACCACGGCTCGGCCGAATTCTCGGCGCCGTTCCTGTCCGCCGTCTCGCCGGTCGCCTCGATCGTCTCGTCGGGCGACGAGTCGGCGCGCAAGGAGTACATCCATCCCCGCGCGACGCTCGTCGCAGAGCTCGGCCGAGTCGGTCGGCCCAACGCACGGCCGGTGGTCCTCGTCACCGAACTCGCCGCCTTTTTCGAGATGCGCGGGCCGGCCAAGGAACTCACCGGAGACTCCCCACCGTTCTTCGCGTTTGCGCGCACCAACTTCGGCCTGGTCAAGGTGAGGACCAACGGCCGCCGGCTGCTGGTGGCCACCAACAGCGGCCAGGAGAAACTCAAAGAGGCTTACGCCTACGAGGTGGACTCCGACGGCAACTGCCGTCCGGTGGCGATCCGCAAGGTCTGAGGAGCGCGCACAAAAGCTGACGAATCCTGATTTGTCGCGCGCCCCAACTTCGTACGCATCCGCCCTGGCCACTCCCCCGGCCGACCTGAACGCCCGATCGGCACGCCGCCGTCGCAAGCTCTTCACCCTGGCCCTTTACCCTTCAGCTCTCATCGATTCGGCCCGGCGGCTCATCGTCAGGCTCTCCGAAAGTGTCCCTAGGATAAGACCGAGAATGCCGGGCCGAACGCCCGCCGGTGGCGGTCCTACCCCGCCGCCGGCTCTCGGTGCAGTGAGGCCACAGCATGAGATATGCTGTAGCAGCATTCACCCAAGGGAGTCCAACGATGCCGATCGAGCGTTCGAGATTGCGCTGCACACAGAAGTTTCTCGCTTTGGCCTTCGCGCTCGCCGCAGTGCCTGCCGCCAGCGCGGAGATCGACCGGATCGGCTCGTTCTCGGCCGGTGATCCGCCGCCTTGCAGCGACTATGGTCCGGACATTGCGATGCAGCCGGGCGGTTCGTTTCTGCTCACCTGGCAACGGAGCGGCTGCCCGATCCTTTCGACCCTCAAAGTTCGAGCCCAACGATTCGACGCCGCGGGCCGGCCGCTCGCGCCGGCCGTCGAGCTTTGGGACGGAGTCGACCCGCAGGTTGCCCCACTGCCGAATGGTGATTTCGTCGCGACCTCCTGGTACGAGCGGGGCTTGAGGCCGTTCACCCCTCCGGGGATCGGCCTCCATCGGCTCGATGCGTTGGGACGACCGGTCGGCGAGCCGATCGTCGTCGCGACCGATTCGAACAGCTTCGCGCCAAATCTGAATCCACGCCTCGCGGTCGCTCCCAACGGCGGGGTCGCGGTCGTCTGGTTGGAATCTACCTTCAACCCTGATTTCCCCGGTGTGGTGCGCGGCCAGTTCTACGACACCGCATTGCAACCGACGACCGGAGCGTTTCTTGTTTCCAACGACCCGGCCGGTCCGGGCCAGTCCGAGCCGGAGATCGCGTTTCGAGCCGATGGAACGGCACTCGCCGTCTGGACGGCATCGACGGGTCCTCTCGGCCCCAGGATCTTTGGCCGGATGTTCTCGGCCTCCGGCCAGCCCATGACCGAGGTCTTCCCCATCAGCAGACCGGAAGCCGACCGGGTGCACCGGACTCCTCGCGTCGTGGCCGGCGGCGATGGGGGCTGGTGGGTTGGCTGGTATAGCTATCCGTTCTTCGCCCCACCGCCCGGGGGAGGTGCGGATGAAATCACAGCCCGGGTCGTCCGCTTGGGAGCGGAGGGTCAACAGATTGGAGCCGAGCAGTCCCTCGGTGCCCCGGTCACTGCGGACGGATCGCTCGCCCTCGGCACGGACTCGATGAACAACCTTCTCGTGCTGGGGGTCGGGCTCGACCGTTCGATCATCGGCCGGATCTTCAACCGCGGCGGCGCACCGGCATCGAACCTCTTCGACCTGTCGGGAGGTAGCCCCCTCTCGTCTCGCCTGCCGGTCCTCGCCGATCGCTCGGCCGCCGGCTTCCGCGCCGCATGGTCGGGGTATTCGCCAACCGCGGCGGCGGACCCCGACCTCGTTGGCGCGATTCTCGCTCCGGCCTGCCTGGAAGGGAAGAGCGCCGCCTGTCTCGGCCCCGACGGGCGCTATGGAGTGGAGATCACCTGGCAAAACGGTTCCGATAGCGGCACGGCGAAACCGCTGCCGCTCGCGGGCAACGTCGCGACGTTCGGGTTGCACGCAGCCGCCGACCACGATGTCACGGTCCTCCTCTCCGGACCCGGATCGCGCGACCTGACGTTTGCCGCCACCACCGGCGCGGCGCTCGAGATTCGCGTGACCGACAAGACGACCGGCACGGTCCGCACGTTCACCAAGCCCGCCGGGCGCTTTGCGAGCCGGCGCTTCTCCGACGCCTTGCCGAGCGGCGCCCGCCTGCGAGTGATTGAAATCACTCGCAAAATTACAACGTCCCTACGGGACGTGTCGTTGAACAGTTCGTCCCGCCAGGGACGACGTAATCTAGCGAGGGGTTTCAACCCCTCGCTCGCGCCGGAACTAGCCGTCGGTGAGACCTGCGTCCCCACCAGCCGCGCGCTTTGTCTGCAGAACGGCCGGTTCCGCGCCGAGTTCTTGGCCGGGCAGTATCCTAGGCCGGCGCTCGCGATTCTGCGCACCGACCAGAGCGGCGCGTTCGCGTTCCCCAGCGCTCCCGAGACCCCGCTGGTCACTTTGACGATGATCGACGGCCGCGTGAACAACGGCAAGTTCTGGGTCTATCTGGGCGGGCTTTCCACGTCCGGCTATCGGGTGGTGATCACCGATCTTTTGACCGGGATCGCCAAGACCTACACCAACCGGATCGGACGGCTCGAAAGCCGCGCGGATCGGATGGCGTTCTGATGTAGCGGGGCGAAGGGCCTCATCTCGGCGGCCCTCGAACCTACCGGCTGAACGTATCGCAGTCGTTCGGATCACCCGACTGCATGCCGCGGCGGAGCCACTCGGTGCGCTGCTTGGCGGTGCCGTGGGTGAAGCTTTCGGGGACCACGTACCCTTGGGTCCGCTTCTGGATCTCGTCGTCGCCGATCACTTGAGCGGCCTTGACGCCGGCTTCGAAATCACCCGGCTCGATCAACTGGTGGTCGCGATCCGCGTGGTGCGCCCAGACCCCTGCCAGGCAATCGGCCTGCAGCTCCATCTTCACCGACAGCTCGTTCGATTGCGCCTCGCCCCAAGCGCGCTGCTGCGCCTCGCGCACCTGGCGGTCGATGCCGAGGAGGTTCTGGACGTGATGCCCGACCTCGTGGGCGACCACGTAGGCGGCGGCGAACTCACCCGGTGCGCCGAAGCGCCGCGCAAGTTCGTCGAAGAAGTCGGTGTCGAGATAGACCTTCTGGTCGGCCGGGCAGTAGAACGGCCCGACCGCCGCCGAGGCCATGCCACACTGGGACGAGATCGAACCCGAAAAACGAACCAGGCGCGGCAGTTCGTAGGGTGTCTGGCTGTTGGCGAGCAACGCCGTCCAAACATCCTCGGTGTTGGCCAGAACCGTCGCCACGAACTTGCCCGCCTCGTCGGGAGCGGGCGCTGTGCCGTCCCCCGACGGAACGCTCTCGGCCGGCCCGGGCTGGGCCTGCTCGATGTTCTGCAACAACTGGAGCGGGTTCTGGCCGGTGACCAGGGCGAAGATCCCGATCAGGATCATGCCGCCGCAACCGATCCCCAAGCCCTTCGTGCGCATGCCACCCCGGCCGCCGCGCACGTCCTCTACATTGGTGCTCTGTCGTCTGCCTTCCCATCTCATGAGGCGATTCTAGCCTGAACCTCGCACCTGAACGCTATGGTTTCTTCGGCGGGCGAATAGAATCCCTCCATCCACCGGAGAAAGCTCACCATGCGACCGAGACTCTGCCTGCTGCTCACCCCGTTTCTGCTCATTTCCTGCGACGCCCGGACCGGCCCTACCGGGGAGACGAAGCCCACCGCCGTGGCCTCTACGCTCGACGCCTGCGATCTGTTCCCGAACGACGAGGCAACCGCGATCGCCGGCAGCTACGTCTCCGGCATGAGCAGCACCCTGGAGGATGCCCAAGGGCGCGATCCGCTCTCCTGCGCCTACAACGCCGGATCGACCGAACAGCCGAGCCTCTTGAGTCTGGTCGTGCGCGTCCATCCGAGCCCGGAACGCGCCGCGAGCACCCTTCTGGCGGCGCGCGGTTCGCTCGAAAGGATGACGCGCGGCGACCTGCGCGACATCCCGAATCTGGGCGATGGTGCGTTCTGGGCGGGAGGCGGCCTCAAGCAACTCCACGTGCGCAAAGGGGAAAAACAGATCCTGATCACCTGCCAGCTCAGTGAGCCCGCCGCTGCGCTGGCCGGAGCCGAGAAAATCGCCCGGGCCGCCCTCGCCCGGCTCGCCCGGCTCTAGACACCCGGCCCACTGCGCATGTGGTCCGACCGTCCCTCGCTACCGTCCCGCGCCCGCCGGGTCGGGCACCTGCGCGCGCTGCTGCCGCCACCGCGGGAAGGGGCCCGCGGATCGAAGACTCCGCTTCGCGGCCTGGCCTCACCGGAACAGCTGGCCGAAGCGCTGCGCCCGGCTCCCGGTTTCGCCTGGCTGGACGGTGGCGCCGAAGGGCATCGGCTCGCGGCCGAGCCGATCGCGCGCCTCTCGGTCAAAGCCGGGCGGGCGACGGTGGCGGCCGGCGGCGAACGCCGAACCTGGGCTGCCGGTGGCTTCGATCTGCTGGAGGCCGCGCTCGCAGCCTGGCGGGGCGCCGGGGGGCTGTTGCTCGGCTACCTCGGCTACGAGCTGGGCGCCGAGCTCGAGCTGCTGCCGACCCCGCCGCCGGACGATCTGTCGCTCCCCGATCTCCATCTCGGCCTGTACGATCGGGTGCTGCTCTGGGATGGCACGGGCTGGGCGCTCGAAGCATCGAACGCCTGGCGCGGCGGCGATCCGATCCACGAGGCCGAGCTGCTGCTGGCGCGTGCCGCGACCCGCGACCTGCCGCCGCTCGAAGTGCTCGGCGCCTCTGAGCCGGTGGCGAGCCGGCCGACGCGCAACGGCTTCGAAGCGGCGGTCGCGCGCACGGTCGAACGGATCGGCCGCGGCGAGATCTTCCAAGCGAACCTCTGCCGCCGGCTCGAAGCACCGTTTGCCGCCCGCGACACCTGGCTCGGCTACCGGCGCCTGCGCGCGGCGAGTCCGGCGATCCGCGGTGCGTTCTTCGATCTCGGCGCCGGCCGCGCACTCCTTTCGATCTCGCCCGAGATCTTCCTCTCGGTCCGCGGCCGAAGCGTCGAGACCCGGCCGATCAAAGGGACCCGACCCCGGGGTAAGAACCCGCAGGAAGATCGGTCCCTCGCCCGCGAGCTGGTCATAAGCGCCAAGGACAAAGCGGAGCTCGCGATGATTGTCGATGTCGCTCGCAACGACCTCGGCCGCGTCGCCGAGCCCGGCTCGATCACCACGCCGACGCTCGGCGAGCTCTCGACGCTGCCGACCGTCCACCACCTGGTCGCCCGGGTGCGCGGCACGCTCCGCCCCGACATCGGCCCGGCCGAACTGTTGCGCGCCACGTTCCCCGCGGCGTCGATCTCCGGCGCGCCGAAGATCCGCGCGATGGCGGTGATCGCAGCCGAGGAGGAGCGGCGGCGCGGCCCGGCGATGGGCGCGTTCGGTTGGATCTCCTTGGACGGCGACCTGGAGCTGGCGGTCGCGATCCGCACCGCCGCGGTCGCCAAAGGGCGGATCGCCTACCACGCCGGCTGCGGCATCACGGCCGACTCAACACCCGTTCTCGAACGGGAGGAGAGCGAAGCGAAAGCGGCGGCGTTCTTGACCGCGATCGGCGGCGTGGAGGTCGATTGGACACCCTAGGCGCACTCGGTGCCCTGAACGTGGCCTGGTGGAACGGCCGCCTGGTACCTCGCGGCGAGATCGCAATCTCGCCCGACGATGCGGGCTTCCGCTTCGGCGACGGGCTGTTCGAAACGCTCCGCGTCGATCTCGGCACCGCGCTCGACGTTGAAGCGCACCTCGAACGGCTGTTCGCCGCGCTGCCCCGGATCGCCCTGACGCTGCCCGACGAGGCGGAAGACCTCGACCTCGCGATCGCCCAGGTGGCCGCGAGCGCACCCAAACCCTGCGCCCGCCTGCGCCTGACGGTCACGCGGGGAACCCCGAACGAGGGACCGACCCGGCTGGTCGAGGCGTTTCCCTTTCTGCCGCCGAGCGCAGATAGCGGCGGAGAGCGGATCGTGCTGCTCCCAGAGATCCGCATCGACTCGCGCGGCCCGCTCGCGGGGCTCAAAAGCCTCTCCTACCAGGCGAACCGGCTCGCCCACGCCCGCGCCTCCGCACAAGGGGCCGACGAGGCGATCCTCTTGAACGAACGGGGCGAGCTGTGCGAAGGCTCGCGCAGCAATCTCGCGCTCCTCCTCGACGGAAAATGGCTCACGCCGCCCCTCCGTTCCGGCTGCCTGCCCGGCACCGTCCGCCGACGACGGCTTGAACGCGGCGAGATCGAAGAGCGGGATCTCTTCCCTGAGGATCTCGATCGCGCCGTTGGGATCGAGCTGATGAACAGCCTCTGGGGTGTGGTGGCGGGACGGCGGATCGGGTAGCGCTGCGGAGCGGCAGGTCGGCAATCTCGTGCCGGGGGGGAGGCCTTCGAATCCCCGGTGGTGGAGCTTGTCGTCGCGGCAATCAATCTGGTACTTTTTGGGTTATGAACCAGCCAGCCATTGCCCACATCCGGGACTCTGCGGTCGCACGCACCATCCGCTTCCCCGTCGTGCTCCGCGAGAAGATCGCAACCGACGCGGAGCGGTGTGGACGGAGTTTCGAGGGCCAGGTGATCGCTCTGCTACGCCGGCACTACGGCGAGGATGTCGACATCGCTCCCACCCCAGCCGAGATCCTCGCCATGGCGGCAGCCAGCCTTGCCGATGTGCCGGTCGCGGATCTTCGGTCGCTGACCCGAAGGCTCGTCGAGCCGGAAGGCGGAACGGATGGAGTCTGATGCCGTCGTTCTCGATACCGACACCCTCTCTGAGCTGAGCCGAGGCAACCCCGCCGTCCGCAAGCGTGCGCTCGCCTATTTGGCCGGCTTCGGACGTTTGACGATCACTGCGATCACCGTGTTCGAACGTCTGCGGGGATATCGCCTTGCGATTCGCGAGGGGAAACCGTTCGAGCGGCAGCTCCAAGCCTTCGAGGCACTCGCAGCCAACTGCATCGTCCTACCTTTCGACCAAGAGGCCGCGAGCGTGGCGGCCGAGATCTGGTCCGGAGCGACGCGCAGCCAACGTCAGCACCTGGGAGACCACCTGATCGCGGCTATCGCGATCTCCCGCCAAATGCCCCTCGTGACGCGAAACCGGCGGGATTTTGAGCGAATCACCAAGCCCTCGGGCGTAGATCTTCGCCTCATCGACTGGTCAAAAGCGTAAACGGCGGCCGGAGAAAGCGGGGTCAGGGTCACATCCACGACCGGGTACCTCCCCCCCTTCACCGGTGCACATAGTCCGATGAATAACTACCGCCGTCCTGAGATCTTGTCGGTCAATGCACCCAGCGAACCCAGGCCGATGACCTGGGCTATACGAATACGCGACCCTTCGGGCCGCACGTTCCCGTGCCGTTTGCGGCCTGAAGGGCCGCCTCACGTCAGCCCAGGCTGGAGGCCTGGGTTGAAGCGCCCCAAATCGCCCCGCCCGTGCACTCCTAGAGAGAGACGTTCAAACGTTCGATCCATAGGAGACCCACCCCATGCGCCGCATGTTCTTCCCGCTGTCGGCCCTCCTCCTTCTTTTCGCCCTCCCGGCCCGCGCGCTGCCGCCGGCCGACACCATCCTCTACAACGGCAAGCTGTTCACCGTCGACACCTCCCGCCCCTGGGCGCAGGCGGTGGCGATCCGCGGCTCGCGGATCATCGCAGTGGGCGATGATGCGCCCGTGCGGGCGCTGGCCGGGCCGCAGACGCGGTCGATCGACCTCGGCGGCCGGGTCGTGGTGCCGGGGTTCAACGACGCTCATGTCCATTTAGGCGTTGGGTTTCCGCGCGTGACGCTGCCGCCGATCGACATTCCCGGCCCGGGACCGAGCCTCGCCGTCGCGGTCGATCAGGTGGCGCAAGGGGTGGCCGTGGCGCAGCCGGGCGAGTGGATCCTGGTGATCGTGGGTGAGCAGCTGATCCTCGATCCGGCGGCGACCCGCCTCGCGCTTGACGCGGTAGCCCCCAACAATCCCGTCCTCCTGCTCACCTGGTCGTCGCACAGCGGGGTGATCAACGGCCAGGCGATGGCGGCGGCGGGGATCGCTCCGAACGCCGCCGATCCGTTCGGCGGTTCGTACGGCCGCTTCCCCGACGGCACGCTCAACGGTGTGGTCAACGAATACGCGCTGTTCCGGGTCATCCGGGCCTCCCGTGCGATCGTGCCCGACGAGGTGCTGCGCGCGCAGTTCGAAGCGCTCACCGGTCTGGCGGCGCAGGCCGGGGTGACGTCGATTCAAGAAATGACGATCGGGGTGACGCGCGAACGGAGCGCCCGGGTGCTCGGTGGCGCAAACCTCGCCAGCCGGGTCCGCTCGATGTGCGTGCCGTTCACGCTCGACGAGTCGTGCTCGCCGAGCCCGCCACCGACCGATCGGTTGACCTTTTCAGGGATCAAATGGCTGCTCGACGGCACGCCGATCGAGCGCAGCGCCTATCTGCGCCTGCCCTACGCCGATGTCCCCGGGATCGGCCACCAGAACCTCACACCGGGCCAGCTCAGGGAGGCCGTCCGCCGGAGCCTGTTCGGCCTGCCGGTGCGCGATCAACTGCTGGTCCACACCGTGGGCGACCGGGCGCTCGACAACATCTTGGCTGAACTGGAGCGCTCGGCGCCGCCGTTCGTCTGGCGCCTGCTGCGCCCGCGCATCGAGCATGGCGACCTGCTCCACCCTGAGCAGGTCGAGCAGGTTCGGCGCCTCGGCGCGATCGTGGTCCAAAACCCCACCCATCTGACGCTCGACTTGGTCCCCGCGCTCGGACCGGTCCGCGCGGCGGCGGCCCAACCGCTGCGCTCGCTGCTCACTTCCGGGGTTCGCCTGGCGTTCGGCTCGGACGGCTCGTTGCCCAACCCGTTCCTCGATCTCTTCTTCGCCGTCTTCCATCCGTTCCACCCCGCCGAGGCGCTCACGATGGAAGAAGCGGTCACCGCCTACACCCGCGGCTCGGCAGCCGCCGAGCTCCAAGATTGGCAGAAGGGCTCGATCCGGCCCGGCTATCTCGCCGACCTCGCCGTGCTGTCGCAAGACATCTTCACCCTCCCGCCCCCACTCGTCCCGGGAACCACCAGCCTGCTCACCCTGGTCGGCGGCGAGGTCGCCTGGGATGCCGGAGTGCTGGGGGTGGCGCCCGTCGCGGCACCGTAAGCGGCGGCGCGGACCGGGCATCAACTCTGCAATAGGACCCACGGACCGGAGGCTGCTTCCAAACGCCAGAGGCGCACCTCGCGCTCTTGGGGTAGTCTCCGGTCCTAATATCCGCGAGATGACCCGGTCACTCCGCCCGCTCCGGCGTCGGATGTCCGTCAACTCGCTTACTTGCAGGGAGGATCAGATGCACAAAGCTACCTCTTGGGTTGTTGGCTTCGCAATGGCGTTCCTCGCCTTCGGTCCGCTCGCCCCCACGGCGCAGGCGGCCGGCGCGAATGGCACGCAGCTGTTGAATCATTCGAAGGCGGCGGTCGCCGGGATCCTCAAAGTCGCCAAGACCTCCGGCGGAAAGCTCGACCCGAAGAACAAGAAGCAGGCGCCGTTTTGGAAGTCGCTGAAGGAGATGAACTCGTCGCTCCGCGCGATCGGGCAGCAGGTCGCGGCCAAGGACAAAAAGCTCGCCACGACCCTGTCCAAGGGCGGCCGCACTCTCGCCAAGGTCAAGACCACCTGGCCGCGGGTGGGGGTGAAGGACCCAAAGGTGACCGCCTACCTGACCAAGCTGGACAACGCCTACACCGCCTTGCGCAGCGCCCACGGAGCCGAAGGCGCCCGCGCCCGCAAAGGGGGCCAACTGACGCCACAAGAGCGCCAGCGGCTGGAAAAGATCAAGATGTCGCAGACCCAGATGTCCGCAAAGCTGGTGCCGCTCCAGGCTCAAGCCCGGCGGAACAATGACCGGGCGACCGACGCCGCGCTCACCCGGCTGATCGCCCAATCGAACCGGATTGCCGGGGCGCAGCTCGCGGTCGATGCGTTCCTCGCGGTCGCCATCCTGCTCGACAACCTGCACGGAGAATGGGACGGCTATTCCTATTTCGTGAGCCCCGGCTGCCGCGCCGGCTGGGGTCAGATCGACACCTGGGTCGATACCACCTACACCACCTACGACACCTACTACTGGGAAACCTTCGAGAGCTACTCGGTCGAGACCTGGACCACCTGGGAGACTTCGGTCGAGATCGGCGCCAACGTCGACTTCGCGGTGAACGACGTGAGCACCGCCGAGCTCGCATCGCTCGAGACCTTCGAGAGCACCTCGTACGACGAGCTCTCTTGGGACTCGTACGCCGAGGAGTTCGAGACGGCCGCGGCCGAGCAGATCGTCTACGAAGAGTTGGACGGAAATCTCGACCTCGCGGTCGATTCCTGGGAGACCGAAGGGCTCGAAGTTACGACCGCCGACGATCTCGCCGCCTCCGACTCTGAAGATGAAGCCGAAGAAGCCGACAGCGCAGAGGACGAAGCGGCCACAGAGGAGGACGATGCCGACGCGGAAGGGGACGAAGGAGACGCGGACGACGCGGATGACGCGGATGACGATGCGGACGACGCAGATGACGCCGACGACGCAGATGACGCAGACGACGCAGATGACGCAGACGATGCCGATGATGCGGATGATGCGGACGATGCGGACGATGCGGACGATGCCGATGACGCAGGCGACGACGACGATGCAGAAGCCGACGAACCGGCCGAGGAAGAGGAGGAAGAGAGTCCTCCGCCCGCGCTGGTGATGAGCGCCCTGGCGCCGTAAACAAAACCCGTCCCTGGGCGGCGCCAACGCGTCGCCCAGGGATTTCGATTCTCGGTTCGTTCATGAAGATGCAGGGAGGACGAGGTGCGCAAAGGTTTCACTTGGATTGTCGGATTCGCCATGGCGTTCCTCGCCGTGGGCCCGCTCGCCCCAACGGCGCACGCGGCAGGTGCCAGCGGCAAACAGCTGCTGAACCATTCGAAAGCGGCGGTCGCCGGAATTCTCAAGGTCGCGAAGACCTCCGGTGGACGCCTCGACCCGAAGAACAGGCGACAAGCGCCGTTCTGGAAGTCGTTGAAGGAGATGAACTCGTCACTGCGCGCGATCGGGCAGCAGGTCGCGGCCAAGGACAAGAAGCTCGCCGCCACCCTGTCCAAGGGCGGCAGAACCCTGGCGAAAGTCAAGACCACCTGGCCGCGGATCGGGGTCAAGGACGCGAAAGTCGCCGCCTACTTAAAAAAGCTGGACAACTCCTACACGGCCTTGCGCAGCGCCCACGGCGCGGAGGGGGCGCGAGCGCGTAAGGGAGGCCAGCTGACGCCGGACGAGCGTCGGCGGCTGGAACAGATCAAGCGGTCGCAGGTCGAATTCGGCGGGCGGCTCGCTCCGCTCCAGGCCCAGGCCCGGCGAAACCATGATCGGGCGACCGAAGCGGCGCTCACCCGCCTGATCGCGCAGTCGAACCGTATCGCCACGGCGCAGCTGGCGGTCGATTCGTTTCTCGCGGTCGCCATCCTGCTCGACAACCTGCACGGCGAGTGGGACGGCTATTCCTACTATGTCAGCTCCGGCTGCCGCGACGGCTGGGGCCAGGTGGACGTTTGGGTCGACACGACCTACGCCACCTACGACACGTACTACTCGGAAACCTTCGAGAGCTATTCGGTCGAGACCTGGACCCGGTGGGAGACCTCGGTCGAGATCCGCGGCAATGTCGACTACGCGGTGAACGATGTGAGTTCCGCCGAGGTCGCCTCGCTCGATACCTTCGAGAACAATTCGTACGAGTCGCTCTCCTGGGAGTCGTATGCCGAGGAGTACTCGACGGCCCAGACCGAACAGACCGTGGTCGAAGATACGGACGCCAACCTCGACCTCGCGGTCGATTCCTGGGAAACCGAAGGGCTCGAAGTCACGACCGCCGACGAGCTTGCGGAATCCGACCGTCAGGATGTCGCCGAAGAGGCCGAGAGCGCAACCGAAGAGTCGGCTACCGAGGGGGACGATGCAGCGGACGAAGCCGATGACGCAGAGGCTGAAGAGGACGTGGCGGACGAAGCCGATGACGCAGAAGCTGAAGAGGACGTAGCGGAGGACGAAGCCGAAGACGTAGAGGCTGAAGAGGACGTAGCGGACGAAGCCGACGACGCGGAGGCTGAAGAGGACGTGGCGGACGAAGCTGACGACGCGGAGGCTGAAGAGGACGTGGCGGACGAAGCTGACGACGCGGAGGCTGAAGAGGACGTAGCGGACGAAGCCGACGACGCGGAAGCTGAAGAGGACGTAGCGGACGAAGCCGACGACGCAGAGGCCGGAGAGGACGTAGCGGACGAAGCCGACGACGCAGAGGCCGGAGAGGACGTAGCGGACGAGGCCGAAGAGCCGGAAGCCGAGGAGCCGGAAGCCGATGAGCCGGAAGCCGATGAGCCGGAAGCCGAGGAGCCGGAAGCCGAGGAGCCGGAAGCCGAGGAACCCGCAGAGGAAGAGGAAGAAGAGAGTCCTCCGCCCGCGCTGGTGATGAGCGCCCTGGTGCTCTAAAGCCAGAGCCCGATTCGAGAAGGGGCGACGTCAGGCTTGGCGTCGCCCCTACGTTCTCAAATTCCTACCGGAGCCAAACCTCCACCCGCCGGTTCCGGTGCCGTCCCTCTTCCGTTTCGTTCGATGCGACCGGGAGCGCGGAACCGAAACCGGTCGCAACCTCCGCCGCAACCCCTTCGGAACGGAGCTCCCCGGCCACCGCCTCCGCCCGCGCCGCGGAGAGTCGTCGGTTGGCCTCGGCGCCACCCTGGGCGTCCGCGAAACCGAACAGGAGAACCCGGCGCCCCCGGTTTGCGGACTGGCTCAGACTCTCCAGCAACCGCCCGATATCGCGCAGCGCCTTGTTGTCGAGCCGGTCGCTCGCGATCTCGAACCGAAAGTCGAGCGGCAACCGTGTGGCGCCGCGCGTCAAACGGGTGTACTCGGGCGGTGCATCCCCGGCGGCGACCGGAGCATCCGCCGCCACCGTCGCACCGAGCGACTGGCCGACGAAGCCGATCGAGTCGACCACCGCCTGCCCCTCGTCAGAGAGCGCAAACTGCACGAACTTGCCCACCCAAGGGTTCGTCGAGGCGGGCGGTGTGTAGAGGTAGAGCCGGCGCGACAGGCGATAGTCTTCGGTGCGCACGGTGAAGACGGTCGGCCGATAGGCAATCGAGCCCCCCTCCGAAACCTTGATCGCCCGTGCATCGCCGACGTAGGCGAGACCGACAAAACCGACACCGCGCGGGTCGGCCGCGACATCGGCCGCCAGCTTGCGGCTATCTTCGTAGCGGCGCGCGTTCGCCGCCAACGGGGTTCCGCGAAGAATCAGATTCTCGAAGATGTCGTAGGTTCCGGAGCGATCGTCGCGCGCATAGATCTGCACCGGCCCCGCCGGACCGCCCACCCTCGCCCCATCCGTGACTTTGCCGGAGAACAGATCGCGGAGTTGCTCTAAGGAGAGCGCATCGATCGAGCTTCCGCGCGAGACGATCACGGCGATTCCGTCGAGCGCGAGGACGTGCTCGGCCGCCGAAGAGGTCATATCGCCGAGCGCCGCGAGCTTCAGTTTCTCTTCCGGCTTGATCCGCCGCGACAGCATCCCGATGTCCGTCAAGCCCTCCGCGAGCCCCTCGAACGCGGTGCCCGAGCCATGCGCTTCGATCTCGATCGCGACCGGCTGGCTCTCTCCCGGCAGCTGCCCTTCGACCACCACTTCGTCCTCGGCCACCACCACGCGGCGGATGCCGGTCGCCCCTTCGCGAGCGAGCAGCTTCTCGGCGAGAGCCGGAGCCAGGTCGCGCCCAATCGTGTTCGAGCCGTGGAGACGCAGGCGGGGCGTAACGCCCGAAGCGCGCGCCGCGCCTTCGGCGGCCGGGTTGGCCGGAGTGGCGGCATTCTCTCCGCCGTCGCCTTTCGTGGCCGAGCCGCCGCGACCGAGAACCGGGTCGAGCAGGTTGCGCGCCGAAGGGATGAATCGATAGACCGCAACACCCACCAGGGCGAGGCCGATCAGGAAGACAAGCAGTTTGGCAATCGGGGTCA
The DNA here is from genome assembly GCA_031404815.1 of Holophagales bacterium. Taxonomy (GTDB): domain Bacteria; phylum Acidobacteriota; class Thermoanaerobaculia; order Multivoradales; family UBA5704; genus DASYKS01. The sequence continues at coordinate 18,759 of JANNIH010000025.1, forward strand.
GCCGCATACGGAAACCTCCCAAAGAGATCCGGAGTCTAGTGCTTCCGGGTGGCGGGGAGGTAACAGGATGGCCTCGCCGAACCGATCGCGCTCGAAGAGCAAGGCCTCGTCTAAATCGGTAGCGGCTTGCCGCTTCAGCCCTCAGCCCCGGCCCCTCTCCCAAAAACGGGAGAGGGGAGACAAGAAAAAACGTTCCCAGGCTGTTCCCCCCTCTCCCTTTGGGCCCTTTGGGAGAGGGGCCGGGGCTGAGGGCTGAAGCGGCGCGACTTTGACGGGGTACTGGCTCGAAGATCGCCGCCCTGTTGAAAGATTTCGGTGAGCGTGTACAATACTCGGTGTTCGAATGCCTGCTGGAAGACGCGGCGCTCGACCGGCTGCGCAAGCGGCTGGAAGCGAAAGTGGTCGCCGAAGAGGACAGCGTAAGGACCTACCGCCTCTGCGCGCAACGTTTACGGAATTCGATTTCGCGGGTGGAAAAGTCGATTTCGCGGGTGAGAAAGTCGATTTCGCCGATCAGGAAGTCGATTTTCTCAGCCGGTAGAACGATTTCGCGGGTGAGGAATTCGAATTTCCCACTCAGAAAATCGAATTCGCGGACCGCGAAATGGAATTCGCCGATCAGAAAATCGATTTTCTCAGTCAGTAGAACGATTTCGCGGGTGAGAAAATCGATTTCGCCGATCGGAAAATCGATTTCGCCGATGAGAAAATCGATTTTCTCAGTCGGTAGAACGATTTCGCGGCCCAGAAAATCGAATTCGGGAGCCAGGTGGCCACCTCTTTTCGCCGGGCTGGCCGGGGCAAAAGTCGCCGCTTCTCCCGCGTCGTTCCTGTCGCCAAGACCGCGGGCTCCTCCACCCACGCCCTAGTCCGGCAGAACGATCTCCGTCCGCCGGTTGAGGGCGCGACCTTCCGCGGTGGCGTTCGGCGCGACGGGATAGTCGGAGGCGAACCCCTGCGTGCGCAGGCGCGCTTCGTCGACGCCTTGAGTCGCCAGGAATGCGCTCACCGCCTGGGCCCGGCGCAGCGACAAGACCCGGTTGTGGTCGTCTTGGCCCGTCGCGTCGGTGTGGCCGCAGACATAGACATCGAGGCTGGAAAACGCGCTGGTGAGCAGCTCGGCCTGGCGGGTGAGCAACGCCTCGAACGTCGGCTCGAGGTCGGAACGGTCGAAGGCGAAGGTCGTTGCGTCGCTGTAATCGAACACGATCACGCGGGAGAGGCCGAGCGCCTTGGCCAAGGCGGAAGGCTCGGTGCCGGTGCGGATCAACACTTCCACCCGATCCGGCCCGAGCACCCGGAAGCGCCGCTCGGTGGTCGCCGGCTCCACCTGCGCCGCGGTGAATTGAGAGACCTCGGCCAAGCTCGCGATCGGCCGGCGGAAAGGGGTCTTCCCGGCCGGCTTGCCGCGAAAGGAGACGGCGAGCCCGGCGGGTTCCGAGGTGACTTCCGCCACCAATTGCCCGCCCGCTCCTTTGCCGGCCCGTCCGGTGGTCGCGCAGCCTCCGAATCCAATAGCGATGAGAAGCGTCAAGACCCAACCCAAAATGCGGCGAGACGTTGGCATCATTTTATGCCTCCGAATGAGACGGTGAGCGTGGTGGTCGCGGCCACCGGTCGGTCGTCGATGTCCTTGGCCGGCTCGAAGCGGTAGAGCTTCGCCGCCGCCTCGGCCGGCGCGCTGCACTCTTTGCGGCTCGATCCGAGCGATCGCACCCGCTCCGGCCGGCCCTCTTCGCCGACCTGGATCGAGAGGATCACCGATGTGCCGGCGCAGAGCGCCACGGCATCGCCCGAGAGAATCGGTTCCGGCTGCTCGACCAGACGCGGAAATCGTACCGGGCGGCGGGGCGCGACCGCTGAGACAGGAGGCGATGCGGGAGCGCTCTCCTGGGGTGCGGGTTCCTTGCGGAGCGGCGTCTCGCTCTTTGGCGAGGGGAGTGCCGCCGCCGTGGGAGGAGTGACAGGTTCGGTCGGTCGCGCGCCGGCCGGCGCAACACGGACATCCTCTGCGGCGCTCTTGGGCGGCAGATCGGCCGGCAGGCTCGGATTTGGGTTCGCCGCGCGCTCTCTCGACGCGCCCACCGGGGGCGCTTTGGCCTGCATGGCGAACCGGGAGCCGCCGAGCAGAGCGACCCCTCCGAGCACCAGGAGGACCAGGAGCACTAGGGCGCTCGCGGCCCACGTGCGGCGTGAGCGCCCCTTTGTCCACACGCTCGATCCTGCCGCGCCGTTCGGCACGAGAGCAGGTTGCCCAGGGGAACGCCCCCCGGTTCCGAGGGAGATCGTGGCCCCGTTCGATGGGGACCGGCCGGCTTGCGGGCTGCCCGGTGCGGGGGGCGCGCTCTCCGCTTCGAGCGGTTGCAGCTCGAACACCGGCGCTACCAGCTCGAGCGGCGGCAGATCGGAACCATCACCCAAGAAGGCGACCAGGTGGCGCTCCAGCTCGCGCGCGGAGGCGAACCGCTCCTCTCGGTCGCGCGCCAGGGTCTTCATAATGATCGCTTCGAGTTCGGGATCGAGGGTCGGAATGAACGTGGCGAGGCGCGGCGGGTCTTCGCGCAAGCGGAGCAGCAGCAGCTGGACGGGTTCCTGCACATCGAACGGCGACCGGCCGGCGAGCATCTGGTAGAGCACGAGGCCCAGGGCGTAGAGATCGGCGCGGCCATCGAGCGGGCGCCCTTCCGCCTGCTCGGGCGCCATGAAAGCGGGGGTCCCCAAGACGCTGCCGGTCATCGTTTTGAGGTGGCCGTCGTCCGCTTTCGCGATGCCGAAGTCCATCAGATAGGGGCGCCCCTCGCGATTGAGGATGATGTTGCTCGGCTTCAAATCGCGATGGATAATGCCGCGCCGGTGGCTGGCGTCGAGCGCGCCGAGGAGCGGGATCGCAAGGCGCACGGCCGAGATCGTGTCGAACCGTTTGCGCGCCCACATCTCGTCGCGCAGCATCGGCCCTTCGATGTACTGCATCGAGTACCAGATCACCCCTTCGACCTCGCCGTAGTCGTAGACCTGGACGATGTTCGGGTGATCGAGCGAGGCGACCATTGTCGCCTCGGCCACGAAGCGCGCCGTCGAGTCGGCCTCGAAACTGTCGGCGAGGATCTTGAGTGCTTCGCGCCGCTTGAGTTTCAGGTTCAGGACCAGGTACACCGAAGCGAACGCGCCGCGCCCCAGGAAAGCCTGGAACTGATAGCGGTCGCCGAGGACCTGCCGGAAGTGCTTGAGCCGATAGCTTTCCAAGGTTCAGAGTCTATTCGGTTTCGGCCGCCCGAGCGCTTATGTCGCCCGAGCTTTGCCGAGTGCCCCTCCGGAGCACTCCTGATCGATCGAACCTCTCACTTCGCGAACCGCTCCGCCGAGCGCGCCCGCGCCTTGGCCGCCTCCTCTGCCCGGTCCCGCGGCGGCGCGTTCGTCGCGAGCGAGCCGAGCAGCCGGCGCGAGACCTCCGCGATCTCCTCCACCGCCAAATCGAACGCCGCCTCGTTCGCCTTCGACGGCTTGTTCCAGCCGCTCACCTTCCGCACGAACTGAAGCGACGCCGCACGGATCTCCTCCTCCGTCACCGGAGGATCGAAATTGAAGAGGGTCTTTATGTTTCGGCACATGGGTTCGTGACTACCCGTCAGCCTTGGAGGGGCGGCCGTCAATGGGCGACGCCGCACCCCCCAACAGCTCGCGGGCCAGGTCGATCGGCATTTCCCGGCCGGTCATGCCGCGGAATTGTCCGAACGCCTGCGAGAGCAGAACTTCGCGGCCGTCGATCGCCAGGGCACCGCGGGCGACTGCGGCGGCGAGGAGGGGTGTCGGTTCGAGAGTTTCAGCTCGGTAGACGAGATCGACGACCAACGCGCCGGGTTGGATTCTTTCGACCGAAAACGGCATCGGCTCGTCGTCGTTCCGGCCGAGCGAGGTCGCTTGGACCAGGATGTCGAAGCCCGAGGGGTCGAAGCCTTCGAGCGGCGCAAAGGCCAGGTGAAGCTCGGCCGCTGCGGCGCGCCCTTTCGGTTCGTTCCGGTTGACCAGGGTAACGCGCGCTCCCGCCGCGGCGAGCCCCACCGCCGCCGACCGGCCGGCGCCGCCGGCGCCGACCACCGCGGCGGTTTTGCCGGAGACCTCGCAACCGCGGGCGCGAATCGGCAGCACGACGCCTTCCGGATCGGTCGATTCCGCCGTCCAGACACCGTCGTCCAAAATCAGCGTGTTCGCCGCGCCGATCCGCTCGGCGAGCGGGCTCGACGCCCCGGCGACCGCCAGGGCGGCCTCTTTGTGCGGCGCGGTGACCGAAAGACCGCGGAGCGGCAGCCCGATCTCTTCGAACGCCGCCCCTTCGACCACATCGAGCCAGAAGTCGCCGAAGCCATCGACGTGAAACGGCAGGTAGAGCGCCGGCAAGCCCAGCGCGCGGTAGCAGCCGTTGTGCAGCCGCGGAGAGAGGGAGTGGAAGACGGGATTGCCGACGATGCCGAACAGCGCCTCGATCGGCGGCAACGCGGGCAGGCCGTAGTCGCGACAGAGCTTCGCGATCGAGAGCTGCCCGGGAGCGGCGGGAGTTTCGCCCGCCGAACCGTAGACGACCGGCGCGCCGAGCCGGGGTGCCACGAGACGGGTCCAGACGCCCGGCAACCCCGAAGCGAACGCCGCCACATCGCGCCGCCCGGCGTGAACGAGCAGTTGGAGCGGCGCGAACGCGTCGCCCGGCTGCTGCGCCGCGGGCACCAGCTTGTAAAGGAACGCCGGGGCGCCGAGCATCCGTTCGAGCCGCGCCTCCAAGCCGGGCAGCGGTGTCGGCCCGCCGTGCCACGAGAGGATGCGCCGCTCGGGCGAAATCGCAGACAGCAAACCTGCCGCCAGGTCGCGCTCGGATTCGAGATCGACCAGGTCGTAGCCGGCCGAGGCTTCAGCAATCCTCTTGCGCCGCTTGTCCGGAGAAGATTCGCCAGCCCCCCCTTCGGTCCGGCTGCGCAACGTGTAGAGCAACCGGCCGGGGAACCGCGCCCGCAACCGCTCGGCCGGCAGATCGCCCATGAGATCCGCACGCATCTCGAGCACATCCGCTCGGGCCGCCAATCGGTCCAGCTCGGCATCGCTCGGCAGATGGGTGAGCGTCGCGATCAGGGTCGCGCGGCTGGAATGAGACGGGACTGAGTGCCTGGCCTCCACGTTCCCTACCGATCCAACGAACGAAACCAAAACACCGGGATTCCACGGCTGAGGAGAATCCCCGCCAGTTTTCCATCGGCCGTGATGACGAGAGGCTTCTCGTCGAGGAGGAAGAAGCCGGTATCGGTCAGTCCAAGCTGCGAGAACAGACCTTCCGCCGCCACTCGCGCACTCTCTCGGTAGATCTCCACCACGACTCCCTGGATGACCTTGGACAAAAGCAGCAGAAGCTTCGACCTCACCGGTTCGCCGATCTGGCCGATCAGATTGCTGACTTCGGTCAGGACGTTCGGGGTGACCCAAATCCGCCGAGCTCGACCCAGGGAAGTCGAAAGCCGATCGAAATCCTGTTCGTCGAAGTCTTGGGTTCTTTTGTGGCGCCGAATCAATGAAGGATCGTGTAGACCGATCACCCAAAGACTCATGAGGCCCGAATCGAGAAGGACTTCTTTGGGCCAGAGACCCCCGAGCGACGGAGCTACAGCGCCTTGGGCCACTTGGGTCAGCTCGCCTTTTTCATGGCCGTCACTTCGCCACTTTCCGCATTCACCCAGAAAGTTCGGAACTCTCGACGGGGTTGTTGAAGCTCGAACAATATGGGGTTCTCACCCGGGGAAGCTCCATTCCTGCGGCGACGGGAGAAACCTAGGGTCACGTTCCATTGATTGGCGGATGTGTCCAGCTCAATCTCCTCGACCGCCAGATCTTCGACCTTGTCTCCCAAGATCTCTTGGGCAAACCGATCGGCGTTGGCAATCGCCTGTCTTAAATCGACCATCTCTAAAGTCCCCCTACCTGCCGATTGGCTCTCTACATCGAAATACTACCCGCCTGCGAGCCTGAGGCCAAGCAACCGCCTTTCGGCATTCCCTCAGCATGATCCTCCGATGCTACGCTTTTCGCCATGCGCACACTCCTCACCGACCCCGAACTGCTCGCCCGGATCGTAGCGTTCGATACGGTCAGCTCGAAATCGAACCTGCCGCTTGCCGATTTCATCGCGGACTACCTCGATCGGCCCGGGGTGCGGATCGAGCGGCACCCCTCTCCGGACGGCACGAAGGGGAATCTAATCGTCCACGTTGGGCCGGAGCGCGAGGATCGAGAAGGCCTGGCGCTCTCCGGGCACATGGATGTCGTGCCCGCGGGGGAGCCTGGATGGGAGAGCGACCCGTTCACCTTGACCGATCGGGGCGACCGGTGGGTCGGGCGCGGGGCGTGCGACATGAAGGGGTTCGTGGCCCTCGCCGTGAACCTGGTGGCCGAGGCGGCTTCCCTTGAGCGCCTGGCCCGGATGACCGCGCCGCTCGCGCTCGTCCTCACCTACGACGAAGAGGTCGGCACGCTCGGCGCGCGTTGGCTCGCGGAGGATTTTCAGGGCCTCGAATCGCTCCCCCGGGCGATGATCGTGGGCGAGCCCACGTCGCTGGCCGTGGTCGGCCTGCACAAAGGGCATTTGAAGATGCGCGCTACGTTTTCCGGCAAGAGCGCACACTCCGGCTACCCACACCTGGGCGCCAACGCGATCGTGCCGGCCGGCCGGGCGATCGTGGCGCTCGCCGAGCTGGGCGCGATGCTCGAACGGGAAGGGGCGCCGAGCGGAGAACGATTCCCCGACGTACCGTTCGCGGCGATCAACGTCGGCACCGTGCGCGGCGGCTCGGCGATCAATATCGTGCCCGACGCCTGCATCGTCGAGATCGGCGTGCGCACGATGCCGGGGCTCGAATCGGACCGGCTGGCGCCGCGGGTCGAGGCGGCGATCGCTTCGGTGCCACTCCCTGCGGGCGTCACCCTACGGACGGAGATCCTTTCGGACAGCCCGCCGATGAGCCTCGCGCCCGAGGCCCCGATCCATCGCCTGCTCTGTGAGCTCAACCGTCAGGAAGGGACTCGCAGCGTCGGCTTCGCGACCGACGCCGGCTGGCTCGCCCGCGCCGGCTTCGACTGCGCGGTGTTCGGCCCTGGCACGATCGAGGTCGCCCACAAGCCGAACGAGTGGATGCCGAAACCTGAGTACGCCAAAGCGCGCGAGATCGTCGAACAGACGATCGCGCGGCTTTGTGGAGGCGCGGCATGATCCGCTACCTCGAAGCCGACCTGACCTGGACCGGCGAACGGTTCGAATCCGGAGTGCGGATCGGCATTGGCCCGGACGGCCGGATCGCGAGCGTCGGCACTGCGGCTCCCCCGGCCGACTCGCCTTTCGAGCGGCTGACCGGGCAGGCGCTGCTGCCCGGCTTCGTGAATGTCCACTCTCACGCGTTCCAGCGCGGCTTGCGCGGCCGGGGCGAGACATTCCCCGCGGGCAGGGCCGGCAGCTTCTGGACCTGGCGCGAGGCGATGTACGGCCTGGTCGAGAAGATGACCGAAGACCGGATCTTGGAGCTGTCGTTCCAGGCGTTCCGCGAGATGCGAGCGGCGGGAATCACTTGCCTCGGTGAGTTCCACTACCTGCACCACAGCGGCCCCGGAGCCAACTTCGCGTTCGACAACGAGATCCTCGCCGCGGCCCAATCCGCGGGCATCCGGCTGGTCCTGCTCGAAACCTACTACCGAACCGGCGGGATCGGCTTGGCCTTGAGCCCCGCGCAGAAGCGGTTCAGCGTCGCCTCTCCTGCCGAGTATTGGTTTCAGATGAACGTTCTGGAGGGTCGCCTCGGCCGCAACCAGACGCTCGGCGCGGTGGTCCACAGCGTGCGGGCGGCGAACCTCGACGAGATCGGCGAGATCTACCGCGAGGCGCGCCGTCGCGGGCTGGTCTTTCACATTCACGTTGAGGAGCAGCAGAAAGAGATCGAAGACTGCCTCGCCGCCTACGGCAAGCGCCCGATGGCCGCCCTGCTCGACGCCTGCGGCAGCGCGGAGGGGATCACGGCGGTCCACTGCACGCACACCTCTCCGGACGACCTCGCGCGCTTTTTCGACTCCGGCGGCACGGCCTGCATCTGTCCGACCACCGAAGGGAACTTAGGCGACGGCCTGCCCGATCTCGCCCGTTTCGCCGCGAAACGAGGGGAGGTCGCCGCTCGGCTTGCCCTCGGCACCGACTCGAACGCGCGGATCTCGTTCCTCGAAGAGATGCGTTGGCTCGAATACGGCCAGCGGCTCTCGACCGAAACGCGCGGCGCCCTCCGCAACGCCAACGGCGCGGTCGCCCCGGTGCTGCTCAAGGCCGCGACGCTCGGCGGCGCCCGCTCGCTCGGAATCGAAGCCGGCGCGATCCGCCCGGGCGCCTGGGCCGACCTGGTCGAAATCGACCTCGACTGCCCGGCGCTGGACGGATGGGAGCCCGAGACCCTGCTCGACAGCCTCATCTTCGGCGCGGGGAACAGCGCGATCGCCAAAACCTGGGTGGGCGGGCAGCCCTAGCCGGCGTCCCCCTCCCTGAGTTTCTTCGCGCGGAGCGAGTGCGCTTCAGGCTGCCACTCTAGCGACACGGGCCGGGAGAGAGGCCAATCCTCTCCCGGCCTGCTGGGTCTCTGAGCGGGTTGGAAATCCTTCTACTGCTGGGTGATCACGACATCGTCGATTGCGGCTTCGACCAGGCTCGCTCCCACTGCGTCGGCGGCCTCGATCAGGATGCGCACGGTCTGGCCCGCGAAAGCGCTGATGTTGGCAGAACCCGCCGCCCACACCGCGTCGTCGTCGTTGGCGGCGTTGAGCTCCTCGAGCACCAACGAACTCGTCGAGCCAATCACGCGGATGCGGAGGAAGTCAACCGAGGACGAGTTGCTGCCGTGCGCCATGTAATAGTTGAACGTCAGGGTCAGCGTGCCGGAGCCTGGCAGGACGATCGTCGGCGACTGGATGCTGGTCGTTCCACCGTCGATGTCGTGCGTGCCGGCCGAAGCGCCCGCGAGCGGACCGGTCGACAGGTCGTTGACTCCGGAAGTCGTGGTGCCGAGCTGTTTCGGGCCGCTCGAGGTGGTGTCCTGCGGGTTGCCGCGCTCCCACAGCCCGGAGGTCGCGCTGTCGGTGCCGCTCGGATTCCGCGTCCAGCCCTTGTCGGTCTCGAAATCGTCGGTGAAGACGATCGTGGTGCCGGTCTGGCAGGCAACGGGCACGTTGAAGCCGTTGGTCGGCGAAGTGCTGCCCGAGCCACCGCTGACTGCGTTGGTGCCCATGCCGTAGGCTGCGAACGCCTGCCACAGGGTGCAGACGTCTTGGCCGGCGAAGTTGTCGGTCGCGGCCTGGATGATGCCGTCGCGGACGTTGAGGAACGTCGGCGAGCAGGCCGTGTTCTTCAGCCCCTCGTTGACGTAAAGCATCATGCGCTGGTTGCCGCTGCCGCCGAGCGCGGCGTAGAGGTTGGGGTCGAATCCGTGTACGCCGACCAGCGCCCAGTAAGCTTCCCAGGCACCTTGCGCCCAGACCGAACCCACGCCGTGCGGGATCGCCATGCCGCTGACGCTGGCATAGGTCCAGGTGTTGATCGCGGCGCTGGTGCTGTAGCGCTGGGTGCGGATGCCGAGGCCGGAGGTCGCCTGGTTGAACGCGTAGGTCCCGATTCCGCGTCCGTCGGTGCCTTGGTCGCCGGGTTCGTGAGTGTAGGCGAGCGCCCACCAGTCGGAGAGCCCTTCGCCCGGCTGCTGGCTGTTGCCCAGGCAGCTGACGTTCGAGGGACCGCCGACCAGGCGGTTCGAGATGCCGTGGCCGTACTCATGGATCACGATGCCGTTGTCGACATCGCCGTCTTTGTCGGGGGTCGGCGCGGTCCAGACGTACATTTGCATGCGCGGCCGCGAACCGTCGGCGGGGGTCGAGAAGTTGGCGTTGTTGGTGCCGCCGCCGTCCTGCGCCTCGGCGAGAACGTTGTCGTTACCGGCGCCGCCTCGGCCGTAGTTGTTGACCTGGAAGTTGCCACCCACCTCATCGAAACCGTACTGGTACTGCACGTCGTGGATGATGTTGTTCCAGTAGAACAAGTTGGTCACCGCGCCTGCGATATAGCCGCTGGGCGCGAGCGTCAGGTCGAGCGGAAAGACACAGGAGAGTGTCACGCCGCAGTTGACGTCCGCGGCGGGCGGCGCGTTGTTCGCGTCCCGGTCCTCGTAGGCATGCACGTTGTTGCCACGGGTGACGGTGAACTCGGCGCCGACGGCGCCGTTGGTGTCGTGCCAGCCGAACGGCGAAGCGGTCCCGTCCTGCGGATTGGTGAGGGTCTGGCGCCCATCGGAGGGCGGCAGCGGCGAAATGTGGTTAGGGCTCTCGGCCGGTTGCGGGTAGACCCGGTAGTCGGCGTCGGCGGTCTGGTCGTAGCGCAGCCACACCTGGTCGGAGTTGGCGTCGACCGTGAGCTCGTAGACGTGATCGCTGCCGGGCACGTGGGCAATGAGCTGCCAGGCGAGGCGCACGTCGCCCCGGCCGAGCGGCACCCAGATCAGCTGGACCTTGATCGGCTCGGTTGACAGGCCGGCCGCTTCGATCTGCGTGGTCTGCCGAGGGTCGCGGAGCGGATCGACCTGCGGGAGCTTGCCGACCTTGAGGCCCAGGTGCGCGGCGGCCGCTTCGATCGCATGGATCGCACTGCGGGTCGGTTCCGCGCTCCGGCCGCGATCACGGCTGATCTCGGGCACGAAGGCGCTGTTGACCGACAAGATCCGCCCGTCGCGGTTGACGTTGACGTGGAGCTGACCATTGTGGACCGGAATCCCCAGGTGGACCTGACGCAGATAAAGGTGGGTCGCGCCGGTGACCGCCGAATAGACCGAATCGGTCACCTCGTAACCAGCGAGGTCTGCGGCATCCAAGCCCAACAGATCGAGGTTGTCCGCGACGAACTGGAGCGCGATCGCGTGGGCGTCGGCCGATCGGTTGTCGCGAGTCAGGTAGCCGGTCCGGTTCCACAACGTCCGGGTCGCCCCGGTCGCGTCCTCGAATTCCGCCGCCAGCTCCGGTACCTCGGCGCGCAGGCGATCGACGGCTGCCAGCTGCCTTGCGCTTGGCTCGACTTTGGTGACCCGCTGGCCCGGGCGGGCGTCGAAATGCCTCTCCTGGCCTTGCGCGGCGGCGCTCCCACCCACCGCCAGCAGGCTGGCCATGAGCAGGGTGGGCCATGACCGGGATCGAAACCACTGCCGAGAGACTCCTCTGCATGCGTACATCGGACTTTCCCCTTTCCTCGTTGAAAGTTGCCGACCGGCGACCATGCCGCTTGCCGGGTGCTGAACCCAGGCCGTCGATCAGTAAAGCGAGCTACTAATCAGAACAGGTGCTGCTCATCGGGGGGGATGGGACAGAGGAACTTCTGCGCTCCGGATTCCGAAGCCGCGATCCCCCCCCGCCCTGACCCTGTAGCCGTAGAATGGACCGCGAGACTCGAGAGCCCATGCCGTCCCTCCTCCATTTCCTCGAACGCCGCTGCCTGCTCCCCCGCCTGTCCGACACCGAGCGGCAGGCGCTCGCGGCGGGGACGGTCTGGCTCGATGGCGAGATCTTTTCGGGACGGCCAAACCTGCGCCGCATCCTCGCCGAGCCCTACCCGGAGCTGTCGGCTGAAGAGCAGGCGTTCCTCGACGGACCGGTCGAGCAGGTCTGTCGGCTCGCCGACCCGTGGGCGATCGCGCGCACCCGAACGGTCTCCGAAGAGATCTGGCGGTTCCTTTGCGACCGCCGCTTCTTCGGCCTGTCGATCCCGCCGGCCTGGGGGGGCTTGGGCTTTTCGCCGCTCGCCGCGGGCGCCGTGTTCGGCAAGCTCGCGTCGCGCTCGCTGCCGCTCTCGGCGATCGTGCTGATCCCCAACTCGGTCGGCCCGGCCGAGCTGCTTCTCGCGCATGGCACGGAAGAGCAACGGCGGCGCTATCTCCCCCGCCTCGCGCGCGGCGAGGAGATCCCCTGCTTTGCGCTCACCGAACCCGAGGCGGGGTCGGACGCCGCGGCGCTCGCCTCCACGGGCGAGGTGATCAAAGGGCCGGACGGCACACCCTGGCTGCTCCTGTCGTGGAAAAAGCGCTACATCACGCTCGCGCCGGTCGCTACCCTGCTCGGCCTTGCCGTGCGTCTGCACGATCCGGAAAATCGGCTGGGACATGGGGTGGAACCGGGCATCACCTGCGTCCTGGTCCCAACCTCCGCACCCGGGGTCGAAATCGGCCGAAGGCACGACCCGGCCGGCGTGGCGATCCCGAACGGACCGACCGAGGGGAGGAACGTCCTGGTCCCGGCGAGCCAGATCCTCGGCGGGCCGGAGGGTGCGGGCAAAGGTTGGGCGATGTTGATGGAGGCGCTCTCGGCCGGGCGCTCGATCTCGCTCCCCGCGCAATCGGCGGGCGGGGCCAAGCTCGCGGCGCGGGTGGCGGGCGCCTACGCCCAAGTCCGTCACCAGTTCGGTCTGCCGATCGGCCGCTTCGAGGGGATCGCCGAACCGCTCGCGCGGATCGCGGGCGAGACCTACCGGCTGGAGGCGGCGCGTGTCTTTACCGCCGGTGCCGTTGGCCGGGGGGAGAAGCCGGCGGTGATCTCCGGCGCGCTCAAGGTCGAAGAGACCGAGCGCCTGCGCGCGATCGTGCTCGACGCGATGGACATTCTCGGCGGCGCGGGCCTCTGCCGCGGGCCGCGCAACTTCCTCCCCGACGGCCTCGCAGGCGCCTCGATCGGCATCACGGTCGAAGGGGCGAACATCCTCACCCGCAGCCTGATCGTCTTCGGCCAGGGGCTGTTTCGATCGCATCCCAATATTCGCCAAGCGCTCGCGGCGATCGATTCCCGAGACGAGAAGGGGCTGCGCGCGGCGCTCTTCGGCCATGTCGGACACCTCGTTCGCCTCGCGTTGCGCACGCTCCGCCTCGACCTGTCGCGCGGCCTCTTCACCCGCAGTCCTGTGCCGGGACCTCCCGCAAAGCTCTGGCGCCGCCTCGCCTGGGCCTCGGCCCGCTTCGCCCTGCTGGCAGAGGCGGCGCTCTTTGCCCAAGGCGCCCGGCTCAAACGCGCGGAGAGCCTCTCGTCGACAGCTTCACGCTCGCCGAGTATCTGGGAGCGATCGCCGAAGAGGCGGCAGCGGCCCGCATAATTTGAGGGCGTCTCCTCGTTCGTGGCAAAACGGCGCAGGGGGTAGAGACGCCCCAGTCCGCAACCACGGACCTATCCGGGTGCTGGCCGTCGGGGCGTCTCCAGCGCACCAACGACCGCCGACGATCGATCAAGAACAGGACCTACCGGTCCCCGATGATCTCGTCAAGACCGTCAACCACCTCTTGAAGCTCGTCGGGTTCGACCTCTCCGACGAAGAACTCCTCGGCGGCGGCCCGCTCCTCCTCCGGTCGCAGATTCGCGCACTCCTGCTCCAGACGGTGGTGCCCGAGCCGTGGGAGCTCTTCGCTCACGACGATTTCAAGCCCCAAAAACCACCCTTCTGAACACCTCGACGAGTGGCAGCTCAATGCCCAGCGTCGGCAGGGCGAGAGCGGAGTCGATCCCCTGCACCGCGGAGAAACGCCACGCTCCGCCCTGTTCGCGAAGGAAATGTTCGAGCACGGGTTTCTCCTGCGCGACGAGGAGATACTCCTGTAGCGACGGAATGGCGCGGTAGTGCTCAAACTTCCGGCCGCGATCAAACGCCTCGGTCGAAGGGGAAAGAACCTCGATCAAGAGCTGAGGATTCAGCAGGTTGTCCTGGTGGCGATCTTGAACCAGGCGCGGCTCGCCACAGACCACCGAGACATCCGGATAGGTGTAAAGCCCGGTCGCCACGACCAAGATCCGAAGGTCGCCCGGATAGACACGGCACGGCCGCTCGGCGAGCCGATTGCCCAGCGCGCGAATCAGATTCGAGACGATCAGGTTGTGCCTCTCGCTCGCTCCCGCCATCGCGAACATCTCGCCGTCGAGATATTCGCTCTTCCCCTCGCTCGCGCGCTCGATCGCGAGGTATTCGTCGGGGGACAGGTAGGGATTGGGTTCGGGGAGCATGGCGGTTCCTCATCTTAGCGCGCCAGCACCGAACATAGGCCGTTTTTCCCCTCGCCGACCGTTCCACGGGCCGACCTTCGTCACTCCCTTCGACTTCGCTCAGTAAGCATGCCCGGGGGCTGAGCGAAGCCGAAGACAACTCGGCTAAACTGGAGACCGGAGACACCCCATGGAGGTTTTCTCATGCTTCGCCAGACCTTGCGTTGTTCCGTCCTCGCCCTCGCCGCTCTCCTCTTCGTCACCGGGCCGCTCGCCGCACGCACGAAGAAGGCGCCCACCACGCCTGGTACTTATACCGACTGGAAGAACGAGATCGATCGGGTCGAGATCTTCGCGACGTTCCGGCTCGCCGACTACGACCTGTTGATCGTCGAACCGCTCGACGGCTCGCACACCGAGCTGCCCGAGTCGGACGACAACACGTACGTACCGGTCAAGAACGTCCTAGAGCATGCGACGGGCCCGTACGTCGGAGGCTTGGGCTACCGGCTCGGCGAGCGCATCGAGATCGTCGAAGCGAGCCGTGAGGCGGCCGATTCCGGTCGGCAGCTGATCCTGCGCGGCAAGATCGAGAAGATGGACCCGGGCTCGCAGGCTGCCCGCTACTGGGCCGGGTTCGGCGCAGGTGCCGCGAAGACCAGGATTTCGGGTGAGCTGTTCGACCCGGAGAGCGGCAAGGTCCTGTTGAAATTCGACCAGGAGCGCCGCTCCGCGGTCGGCGATTTCGGCGGCGACTACGAGGAGCTGATGGACCGAAATCTCGATCAGATCGGCGGCGACGTGGCCTATTTGCTCGAAGCGTTTTAAGGCTTCGATCCGCTATGTGCGGCCGTTACACGCTCACCACTCCACCGGAGCTGATCGCCGACCTGTTCGGGGTCGACGGCGTTCCCACCTTCGCGCCGCGCTGGAACGTGGCGCCGACCCAAGAAGCCGCGGTCATTCGCGTTCCGGCATCGGGCGAGAAGCGCCGGCTCGATCTCCTCCGTTGGGGTCTCGTTCCTTCCTGGGCGGACGATCCGTCGATCGGCAACCGGATGATCAACGCCCGCGCCGAGACCGCGGCGGAAAAACCGTCGTTCAAGCGGAGCCTGCAAAAACAGCGCTGCCTGGTGCTCGCCGACGGCTTCTACGAGTGGCGGAAGGAAGGAAAGATCAAGCATCCGACCTGGATTCACCGGACGGACGGACGGCCGTTCGCGTTCGCCGGCCTATGGGCGGGCTGGCGGCCGAAAGGGGCGCCGCCGGAAGAGCCGAAGCTCCTTACGTTCACCATCCTCACCACCACGCCGAACGAGCTTATGCGGCCGATCCACGACCGGATGCCGGTGATCCTGGCCCCCGAGGACTACGATCTCTGGCTCGACCCGGCCGTCGTCGATCCGCCCCGCCTGGTGCCGCTGCTCCGCCCAGCGCCCGAGAGCGGTTTCGAGACGCGCGAGGTGTCGCGCGCGGTCAACAGCCCGGCCCACGACGCACCGGACTGCGTGGCGCCGCTCGTTGATCCGGCGCAATCGGCCTAGCGGATCTCCGCCCCCACCAGAATGCCCGGCACAAACGTGCCACGCCTGGGCGTATTGGCGTACCAAGACTTATAGATACGGGCAAATAGAGCCCGACTCTAATTTCTTGGGAGGTTCCTATGTTCTCGATCGACCCGCAGAAAAAGGGCCTCGTTGTGCGCCGCCGTACCCCCCTCACCTCGTTCGCTTGCGCGGGGTTGCTCTGTTTGAGCACCGGCGCGTTCGCGCAGGGGGTGACCTTCCGCGATATCGCGGACGCCGATCACGGCATCACCTACCGCCGCACCGCCTCCGCAAATGACGCGATCGCCGAGGCGATCCGCCAGCGCGGCACCACGAGCAAGTTCGACGTGCTGCTCGGACCGGCCAAGGAGCGCGGCGCGCCGGGTGTCGCCCTGCTCGACTTCGACCGCGACGGCGACCTCGATATCTACGCCACGAACGGCCCCGGCCACGCCAACAGCCTCTACTCGAACCAGCTGCGCGAGACCGGCCAGGTCCGCTTCCGCGACGTGGCGAAACAAGTGGGCGCAGGGCTCGCCGACCAGGACTCGACCGGGGTCTGCTTCGGTGACATCGACAACGACGGCGACTCGGACCTCTACGTCCTCGGCGCCGGCATGCCGAACCGGCTGCTCGAATACCGGAATGGTCGCTATGTGGATATCACCTCGAAGGCGGGGGTGGGGGGCGGAAACCTCAACCACTCGTCGTGCGCGATGAGCGATCTCGACGGCGACGGCCGGCTCGATCTGTTCATCGGCAACACGTTCGACTGGAAAAACAAGATGCCGATCATGGTCGAGCCGTTCGCGCTCAACCAGCCGAATCAACTCTTCCTGAACCGCGGCGGGCGCCGCTTCCGCGACGTCTCGGCGAGTGCGGGGATTCAAGGAGCGGTCAACGATATTTCGTGGGCGGTGGCGCTGTTCGACTACGACGCGGACGGCGACGACGACATCTTCGTCGCGAACGACCAGGGGGCGATCCCGCCGGCCCGCTACGGCGGCGTCGATCGCGGCTTCGTCCGCACCTACAAGAACGACGGCCACGCCCGTTTCACCGAAGTGACGGCCGAGACCGGTTTGGGCAAGCCGGAGAGCCACATGGGCTTTGCGGTCGCCGATTTCGACGGCGACGGCACGCTCGACCTCGCGATCTCGAACATCGGCGACTACATCGAGCCGTTCTTCGGCATCCACTACACGCTCGGCGACCAGACGCAGCGCTGGTTCCTGAACAACGGCGACGGCACGTTCCGCGATCCGGGCGTCGGCCCGGCGCTGGTCTCCTCCGGTTGGAGCTGGGGCATCTCGCCGCTCGATTACGACAACGACGGCGACTTCGACTACGTGGGGCTTGGCGGCTTCGATATGTCGCTGATCGTCGACGAATCGAACCCCGGCCCGATCTTGGTCAACGACGGTGACGCCCATTTCTCCCCCGACCTGGCGCTCGCCGCCGACCACAGCAGCCGCAACGACCATGGCGTCGCGGTGGGCGATCTCGACGGCAACGGCTTCGAGGACGTGGTCTCGGTCTCGATCGTCAACCGCCCTACCGCTCTGCCCTTCGCGCTCTATCCGATCTCCTACGGCGGCTATCTCGACGGCATCGCCGGCTTCGCCCCGGTCTGGTCGCTCACCGGCAACGGCGACGAAGCGCGCTGGAGCGGCATCCGGATGGACAACGGCACGCTCGCGATCGAGCTGAACCAAGGGGGCAACGGCAAGAAGGGGGTGGACGTGGACGTCCTCGGCTCGATCGGCCTCACCGAGCGGGGCAAAGTGAACCGCGACGGCATCGGCGCGATCGTCTCGTTCACCCCAGACGGCGGAAGAAAGGCGACCCAACCGGTCCTCGGCGGCTCGAGCCTCGCCTCACAGGATTCGCTCACTGCCCACTTCGGCATCGGAGACACACGCACAGGCACGGTCGAAGTCGTCTGGCCCGGCCGGGTCAAGAACCGCCTCTACGGTGTCGCCGCCGGAGAGCGAGTCCGCTTCCCCGAAATCCCCTGCAGCTTCGACACAGCCACCAGCCGCGGCGCCTACCGCGCCTGCGTCAACAACGCCGTCAAAGATCTCCAACGCGCCGGAGCGATTGACCGGGCGCAACGAGACCGCTTCCTCGCGAGCGCGCTGCGCGCCTACGACGAGCGCTGAAGGGCGAGTCGTTCCGGAAGAGGTTGAAACGGGCCCCGAGTCCGGCGAGGGTGCCGGGCTCGGGGGTTGGATCGCTTGGCGAGGGCTTATAATCGCGCCTGGAGGAAGCACAGATGGCCACCGCCATGACCGTTGCCCAAATGGAGACGCAGTTCGATTCCGAATGGGTGCTCATTGGAGACCCAAAGACCAACGATGCTCTAGAAGTTCAGAGCTGCCAGGTGCTCTGGCACAGCCAGGATCGAGACGAGGTCTACCGCAAGGCCGTCGAGCTCCGCCCGCGACGCTTCGCGATGCTCTACACCGGCAAGATGCCCGAAGGCACGGCGATCATCCTGTGACCCTACCTTTCGACCCCAAGCAGGGTTTGGTGATCGTCCGCACCGAGCTCACAGGCCCTTCGGGGAATGCGCTGCTGCGTTTTGCTCTGGATACCGGTGCGACCGGCACCATCGTGAACGCGGGACCGCTGGTGGCGATCGGCTACGATCCTGCGCTTGCCCCGAGTCGTGTCCAGGTCACTACGGGGAGCGGTGTTGAGTTTGCTGCCCGGGTTGAGCTCATGAAGTTGGCCGCGCTCGGGCAGGAGCGCCACGACTTCCTCGTCCTCTGCCATACCCTGCCACCCAGCACCGGCGTCGATGGCCTCCTGGGCCTGGATTTCTTTCGGGATCAGACGCTGACGATCGATTTCAAGAGGGGCGAGCTGGCGCTCTTTTGAGCCTGAGGCAGAGGCGACGGTTCGAGACTTCTCCACATGCAACCCTTCTTCACAGCCCTCGTCAAACAGGACCGAAGTGTTTGGATCGGCTGGATCGAGGTGGTCCCCGGTGTCAACTGCCAGGGGGAAACACGGGTGGAGTTGCTGGAGACCCTCCGCATCACGCTGGCCGAAGCGGTCGACCTCATGCCTCATCCGCTTGCACTTCGTTCGCGCTTCTTCTAGTCTACCCAAGCATTCTCAAATATTGGCAGTCAACGCGAGGTCCCAATGAGCTTTCTCGAAGCATTCGTTAGCTTGATGCTTGGCCTCCTCGGCAATGAAATCACCGGCTGACCGCCGGATCGCTCGAAGAGCTCGGCCTGGCGTAGACCCGAAAATCGGGCGACCTGAAAGTCGGTCGCCCGAATTGTCTAGATCACCACCCCCCTTTTACGTCTTCTAGGTCTAAACCCTGGTCTCGCCCGAGCGAGGCCCCTCGGGAGGACCAAGAATGGCGGGTGGTCACGATCAACTCTGGAAGGATCTGATTCAGGCGTTTCCGGCCGACTTCGTGCGGCTGGCCGGGCCGGATCTCGCGGCGCGGCTGGCTGGCACGATCGAGTTCCAGCCGGCGGAAGCCCACACGGGTGCCCCGCGCGGCAAGGAACGGAGGCTCGACCTGATTGCGTGGGTCAAGAGTCGGCACGGCGAGCGGGCGCTGCTTCACGTCGAAATCGAGCTCAACTTCCGCACGGCGACGGCGGCGCGGCTCTTGGCGTACAACCGAGTGCTCGCCTTGCGCTTCGGGTTGCCGGTCCAGACGTTCGTGCTCTACCTGCACGGCGGCCCCGCGGGAGCCCAGGAGGTCGAGCATTTGGAAGAGGCGCTGGGCTTCGAAGGGAACCGCTTCCGCTATCGCAGCCTCGGCCTCTCGCGCTCTCGGTCCGAGGACTTCCTCGCGCGCCCCGAGCCGCTCGCCTGGGTCTGCGCGGCGCTCGCCCGGCCGCCTGGCCGGGACCGGCACGCTCTAAGGCGGAAGTGCCTCGCGCGGATTGCGGCAGCCAAGGGGCTCGACGACGCGTCGCGCT
>JANNIH010000026.1:0-51851 GCA_031404815.1 Holophagales bacterium
TGACGCTGCCGGCCGACGGCTCGCAGGGGATCACGATCTTCAACGCGGCGAACGGTACGACCCACGTCATCCTGGACGTGAACGGCTACTTCCAGTAGACGGTCAAAAGAGCGGGGCGGCTTCGGCCGTCCCGCCTCTCTCCGCCCCTTCTCCCGTGAACGCCATGAGGGCTCCCCTTGGCTCCGATTCGTAGCAAGCGATCTTCGGCCCGAAGGTTAGGGCGGGGGGACGATGGGTCATTCCTATGCCATACTTCGACCCAAGGGGTCGGCCCTTGCCTGTTCGATGCGTCGGCCGCCAACCGAAAGGAGTGCGTCTTGAAGCCTGCCATGAAACGAGTCACGGGCGGGAACGACCGCAAGGTCGCAGCTCGCCGAGAAGCCGTTCCCGCTCGGGAGAAGATCTCGACGCCTGAGGTTGGTCTTCTGGCCAAGCTCCAGAGAATCAGCATTGATGGGCCGGAGGATTTCTCTACCCATCTCGACCAATACCTGAGCGGAGAGCGGCAGTTTGAAGCCGACAAGGCTTTTCGTTGACACCTCGTTTGTTATCGCCCTGATCAACAAAAGAGATCGCAATCATGAACAAGCCACACGGCTCGCCGCCGAGAACGCAAGCCGCAGGCTCCTGACAACGGACGCCGTCCTGTTGGAAATCGGCAACACCTTGGCACGCGGCTTCAAGCCCCAGGCCGTGGCGGTGATCGAGCACTTCCTCACTTCGGCGGATGTCGAGGTCGTCCGACTCGGAGCGGAGGGTTTCGAGTCGGCCTTCGACCTGTATCGATCGCGCAGCGACAAAAATTGGGGACTGGTCGACTGCCACTCGTTCATCGTCATGCGCCAGGCCAGGGTCGAGGATGCGCTCGCCTTCGACGATCATTTCGGGCAGGCGGGCTTTCGAGTCGCTTAAGTCCCGAGGAGAGTTCCTTTGCGCTGGATCGCGACCCCTGAAAAAGACATCGGCGTGATGCGAGGCGATGCCCAACACATCGCCATAGCTACGGTAGCTCGGGTTGATGTACTGGTGAGCTGGAACTTCAAACACATCGTCAATCTGTCCCGAATCCACGGTTACAACTCCGTGAATCTTCGCAGAGGTTATCCAACGCTCGAGATCCGGGCGCCGCGGGAGGTGCTGGATGGAGACTAGAGTCGAGAAGAAGTTTGACGCAGTTGCCATGATGCGGTCGATTCGAGATGAAATCTCAGCCCGGATCGAGGGAATGACCCTCGAGGAGGAACTCGCCTGGCTCGCATCCCAGGAACTCAAGGATCCTCTTCTCAGTCGGCTACGAGACAAGGCCGCCCAACCGGGCCAATCCAGCGGACTACGCCGCGAGTAACCAAGGCTGATTCACCACCCCAAAGGTGAAGAGGTCAAAAGGCGCGGCGTTGTATGTGTATACTTAGGCGCATGGCCCGCATGCAAGTTTACCTCCCCGACGAAATGTACGAGCAGGTCAAGGCCCGAGGCCTGCTCGCCTCTGAGTTGCTTCAAAAGGCTGTTCGTGCGGAACTTCGTCGGCTGGAATTGCTCGCCGAGACCGACCGCTACGTCGCGGATCTAATCGCCGAGGTGGGACCACCAACCGCAGCGGAACATACGAGCGCCGCAGCCGTCGCAGAGCGCCTTGCGCGACGCCCAATCCGTAGAGTGGGCTGATCGGCTTGCTGGTCCTCGATTCCGGCGGAGTCAGCCGTTTGGGGGCACAGCTTCAGACCGAAGCCGGGCAATCGTGGGGCGGCCTGCGGGCCCTGAAGCGAGGGATTTGAGTGCCCACCAAAGAAGCCACGGCCCGGATCAAGATCAACAAGCTGCTCGAAACTGCGGGCTGGCGTTTTTTCTCGGAAGGCGACGCACCCGCCAATATTCGCCTCGAAGCCGGGGTCACGATCCGGACGGCGGACTTGGACGCCCTCGGGGAGAATTTCGAAAAGGCAACGAAGGGGTACGTCGATTTTCTCCTGCTCGACGCCAAGGGCTTCCCCCTGCTCGTCCTCGAGGCCAAAGCCCCGGAGAAGAATCCGTTGGTCGCCAAGGAACAGGCGCGAACGTACGCCCGTTCCAAGAACTGCCGCTTCGTCATCCTCTCCAACGGCAACCTCCACTACTTTTGGGATCTCGAACGGGGCAACCCGTACATCATCACGACGTTCCCGACGCCCACTTCGGTCACCGGCTACAAGAAGGTCACCCCGAACCCGGAGCGCCTGATCAAGGAGCCGGTGGGTGCCGACTACATCGTTCTCACCCAGCGCCCCACCTACCAAGCGGAAGCCGGCTGGCGGAACGAAGCCGAGCGCGAGGGTTACCTTCAAGCGAACAAGCTTCGGTTCCTCCGGCCCTACCAGCTCCAGGCCATCCGGAGCCTTCAGGCCGCCGTCGAGGCCGGTAAAGATCGCTTCTTGTTCGAGATGGCGACCGGCACCGGCAAAACCCTCGTCGCCGCGGCGGTGATCAAGCTGTTCCTCCGCACCCGCAACGCCGCCCGCGTGCTCTTCCTGGTCGATCGCCTCGAGCTGGAGGACCAGGCGAAAAAAGCCTTCGTTGCACTCCTCTCCGCCGACTTTCATACCGCGATCTACAAGGAGACGCGAGATGAATGGAGCCATGCGGAGATCGTGGTCACCACCGTTCAGTCTCTCCTCTTCAACAACAAATACCAGAAGCTCTTCTCCCCCACCGACTTCGATCTCGTGATTTCCGACGAAGCGCACCGTTCGATCGGCGGTAACGCCCGGGCCGTCTTCGACTACTTCATCGGCTACAAGCTCGGCCTGACCGCCACGCCGCGCGACTACCTTCGTCGGTTCGACGGCGCAAAGCCGGGCAGCCGCGACCCGCGCGAAGCCGAGCGCCGCTTGCAGCTCGACACCTACCGCACCTTCGGCTGCGAAAACAGCCAGCCCACCTACCGCTATTCGCTGCTCGACGGCGTACAGGAAGGCTACCTGATCAACCCGACGGTGGTGGATGCGCGGACCGAGGTCACGACCCAGCTGCTCTCCGACGACGGTTACGTCTTCTCGTTTACCGACGACGCGGGCGAGGAACAGGAGCAAGACTTCCGGCAGCGCGATTTCGAGAAGCGTTTCTTCTCCGACGCGACGAACCAGCTGTTCTGTAAGACGTTCCTCGACCACGCGCTGCGCGACCCGGTGAGCGGGGAGATCGGCAAGTCGATTCTTTTCGCGGTGAGCCAGAACCATGCGGCCAAGCTGGCGCTGACTCTCAATCAGATGGCCGACCTGATGTTTCCCGGGAAGTATCACTCGGACTTCGCAGTGCAGGTCACTTCGGAGATCCCCGACGCCCAGACGTTTACCCGGAATTTTGCCAACAACCAGCTGCTCGGCTCGGGCAACTTCCGCCCCGACTACAGAACGAGCAAGGCCCGGGTCTGCGTCACGGTCGGCATGATGACCACCGGTTACGATTGCACCGACTTGCTGAACCTCGGGCTCTTCCGGCCGATCTTTTCGCCGACTGATTTCATTCAGATCAAGGGGCGAGGCACCCGCAAGCACAATTTCCTCGACCAGCTGATCGACAAGGGTGCCTGGACGGGCGCGCCGAGTCCGGTGAAGACCGCCTTCAAGCTGTTCGATTTCTTCGCCAACTGCGAGTATTTCGAGGAGGAGTTCAACTACGACGAGGTGTTGAAGCTGCCGAAGCAGAAAGGCCCGGGTGATCGGGAGGAGGACGGCCCCCCGGCATTCGACGCCGGTGCCTACGAGTACCCCGGCGACGACATTCTCTCGATGATCAAGGAAGAGGCGATTGGTCACGAAGGGATGAAGATCGACCGGATGTTCTTCGAGAAATTCGAGGATACGGTGCGCGAGAACGAGACGATCGCCCAAGCGGTCGAGGCCGGGCAGTGGGACCGTGTGATCGACTACGTGAACCGCGAGGTCTTCGACAAGCCCGAGGAGTACTACACGCTGGACAAGCTTCGCTCCGCCGCGGCTGTGGATCGCCGGCTGACGCTGCGCGAGATTCTGGAGAAGGTCTTCGGCCTGATCCCCCGGTTCAAGTCGAAGGACGAGCTGCTGGAGGAGGAGTTCGCCAAGTTCGTCGCCGACACCAAGCCGGAAGAGGCCGCGGCCATTCCGGCGATCAAGAGCTTTTTCAAGGCGTACCTCATCAGCGGCCGGGTTCGCGACATCATCGACACCCGCCAGTTCACGGATCTCGCGACCAATCCGGTCTTTTCGACCCGTGATTTTAAAGCGGTTCCCGAGCGGTACCGCACGCTGGTTCCCGAGTACGTCAAGGATTACGTCTCCTTGAATCAGTTCGCAGCGTAAAGGAGAGCGATGCTCGACACCGATACGAAACGGCGCATCGACAGCGCCCGCGACATCCTGGTGGGCAAGGTGCCCGACCCCAAGAGCCAGGTGGAGCAGATCACGATCGCGCTGATCTACAAGTTCATGGACGACATGGACGCCGACGCGGAGGAGCTGGGCGGCAAGCGCAAGTTTTTCGCCGGCGAGTTCGCCCGCTACGGTTGGGCGAAGTTGATGCACGCGGGGCTCGGCGGTCACGAGACGCTGAATCTGTACGCCGAGGCGATCGGCAAGATGCCGGAGAATCCGGGCATCCCGATCCTCTTCCGCGACATTTTCAAGAACGCCTATCTCCCCTATCGCGATCCGGAAACGCTGCGCGCATTCCTGAAGATCATCGACGAGTTCACGTATGACCATTCGGAGCGCCTGGGCGATGCGTTCGAGTACCTGCTCTCTGTCCTCGGTTCGCAGGGGGACGCCGGGCAGTTCCGTACGCCGCGCCACATCATTGATTTCATGGTGGCGATCGTGGACCCGAAGAAGGACGAGACGGTGCTGGATCCGGCGTGCGGCACGGCGGGTTTCTTGATTTCGTCCTACAAACACATCCTTCGGGCGAACACGGACGCCCAGGGGCAGAGCACGTTGACGCCGGACGAGAAGGGGCGCCTGGCGCGGAACTTCAAGGGGTACGACATCTCACCGGACATGGTGCGGCTGTCGCTGGTGAATCTGTATCTGCACGGTTTTGCCGATCCGCACATCGCGGAGTACGACACGCTCACGTCGGACGAGAAGTGGAACGAGTACGCCGACGTGATTCTCGCGAACCCGCCGTTCATGTCGCCGAAAGGGGGCATCAAGCCGCACAACCGTTTCTCGGTGCAGAGCAAGCGGAGCGAGGTTCTGTTCGTGGACTACATGGCCGAGCACCTGACGCTCCAAGGCCGCGCCGGGATCATCGTGCCGGAAGGGGTGATCTTCCAGAGCCAGGGGGCCTACACCCAGCTGCGCAAGATGCTGGTCGCCGAGTACCTCGTCGCGGTGATTTCGCTGCCGGCCGGGGTGTTCAATCCCTAGTCCGGGGTGAAGACTTCGATCCTGATTCTCGACAAGGCGCTGGCCCGGCAGGCGCAGACGATCGCGATCTTCAAGATCGAAAACGACGGCTTCGGCCTCGGCGCCCAGCGCCGCGAGATTGCCAGGAACGACCTGCCCCAAGCGCGCGCCGAGATCACCGAGTACCTTCGGCGCCTGCGGGCGCGGGAATCGGTCGAGAGCTTCGAGCCTACGCTCGGCCTGATCGTGGCGAAGGGGAAGATCGGTGCGAATGGCGAGTACAACCTCAGCGGCGAGCGTTATCGAGAAGGCGCGACGCAATCCACCCACTTCCCTTGGAGGACGATAGAGTCCCTCGTCGAAACAATCACTCCACCGGCGAAGATTCAAAAGACTTCGTTCGGGCAGGCCGGGCGCTTTCCAATCATCGATCAATCGCAGGACGACATAGCGGGCTGGACCGACGATGAGGCCACGTTGGTCCGCCCCACCAAACCGCTCGTGATCTTCGGCGATCACACTTGCGCCGTGAAGATCGTTTCCATCCCCTTTGCGCAAGGGGCAGATGGCATCAAGATTCTCCAGACGATAGACGCACTCGATCCGCGATACCTGTTTCACGTCCTTCGGGCCAGACCGCTGACGAGCGACGGCTACCAACGGCAATACTCCAAACTGAGGGAACACCAAGTCCCCCTCCCGCCGCTCGATGTGCAGAAGGAGATCGTGGCGGAGATCGAGGGTTACCAGAGAGTCATTGACGGCGCGCGCGCGGTTCTTGATAACTACCGCCCGCATATCCCGATTCACCTTGACTGGCCGATGGTAGAACTCGGGAGCCTTTGTAGCTTCACGAGCGGCGGAACCCCTTCAAAGGCCAACGATACCTATTGGATCGGGGAGATTCCGTGGGTATCGGCCAAGAACTTGAAGACGAACGAAATCACCGACGCCGCAATGCATATTTCCGAAACAGCCGTTGCCGAATCGGCCACGCAGGTCGCTCCTGTCGGTTCGTTGCTGATTCTCGTTCGGGGCATGGGCCTCGCGAATGGCGTCCCCATCGGCGAAGTGATGAAGCCGTGCGCCTTCAACCAGGACTTGAAGGCGCTACAGCCCGATCCTACTGCCGTCACGTCTCGATTCTTGGCTTTCGCACTCAGGCAACAGGAGGCTCAGTTCGGCAAGATCCTCGAGACGGCCGCGCACGGCACCCTCAAAATCAACTCGGACGATCTTCGCCAGATCAAGATCCCCCTCCCACCCCTCGCCACCCAGCAAGCTATCGTCGCCGAGATCGAAGCCGAGCAGGCGCTGGTCGCCAGCAACCGCGAGTTGATCGCCCGATTCGAGAAGAAGATTCAGGCGACGCTCGCCCGGGTTTGGGGCGAGGACGAGCCGCTCGCGACGGGGGGGGTAATGCAGAGCCGAGTTGTGGGCGGAGAGTCCTCGAAGTGAGCATCCGGTCCGGCAAAGCTGGCCGGTTTTAATCGATTGAGACGTTCGGATCAAGGGGAGCCAATTCGGCAAGCAGGGTTTCCGGCGCGATGTCCTGTTTATGCGGCCAGGTGACTGCACCGAACAATATTTCCACCTGGTTGAAATAATACGGATCCCGAAGCTCCCGAAATACGCCGTGATCAAGATATGGCTTCAGGTCGAACACTCCCTTTCGCCCACCCTCGGTCTCGACATAGATGCGATAGTCCGGCAGTGGCTTAACTGTTTTGACGTCCCAGTACATGGCATGCCCTCATAAGGGATCGATTTTGTAGGGGGACTCGCCACTCGCAGCCAGTTCCCAGTCGGCTATCAGTTCATCGCGGTGAAGCTCAATCCATGCCTGCACTAGCCGCAATTGCTTTCGAGGCAACTCACCCGAGAGAACTTCGCCATCTCCAATGCCAATGGAGGCTTCGAACTCGGCGTACTTCGCATGGATGTGCGGTAGATGGTGAGTTCTGTTCTCGAGGAGATACAGGCGGATGATGATCCCATAAAACATGGAGATGATGGGCATGGGTAGAGTTCCTTAACTCGGCTTCGGAAATCCCGGGGTTCCCGTCCGCGAACAACCCGGGCGAGCCGCTACAGCGGATGCTTCCGGCCTCACGGGCGCCACGATTCTTCAATCGATAGAGGAGTGCGAGAGCTGCGCTTGCAGTTTCACCCGCTGCATGGTCAGGTTACCATTCTCGGTGGTTCAGACAAAGAGCCCTCGGGCGCCGCGCGAACGCTTGGCCCGGGTGGCTGATCATGTGGCCGCTACCGATCGCCTGGTGCGCGGCCTTGGTTGACGCAGCGAAGCTGGTGGATCACCTCTTGGATGTCCTGGACCGCGCCCCGACACCGCTCCAGCCGAGCCGCGCACGAGTTTTCGCCCATCCGGATCTCGTTCGCGGGGAGCGGCGACCGCTTTTGGGCCAGGGAAGAAGACCCCGCCGCCATCTCGGACCACGACGGAGACACCGCACATCACTCCGCGGCAGCAGCGGAAGAGATCGGGCACTCCGCGGATTACTCCTTGGGTCCAACGGAAGGTTCCTGCGGCTGGCAGGAAAGCTCCTAGGGCTCAACGGAACTTTCCTGTAGATCCCGGGAATGCTCCCCGCGTTCTCCGGACCTTTCCTGAGGTCCAGAGGAAAACTCCTCGGGTGCTCAGGAAGGTTCCTCGGAGACTGCGGAAAGCTCCTGAGATCGCGCGTAGTTTTCCGGTGGTAGCGAGGAACGCTCCGCCAAAAGAGGGGACAGCTCCTCCGGACTACAGGAACAATCCTGTGTGCGAGCGGATCATTCCGTCGAACCAAGGGAGTGTGCCGGGATCGTTCCGGATCTTTCCGCGGAACTCCAGGAGGGCTCCGTGGCGTCTCCGGAACGATCCCGGCGCTTCCGGGAGGAGTCCTGGGGACCGGCGGACTCCTCCGGCGCCTGGGCGGATCGATCCGCCGAGGCGCCGGAGCGTTGGGTGGTCGTGGTGCTTCGCGCCGCGGCCGGCGCGGCTGGGGGCTTGCGATCAGTCGGGAGGCGAATCCGACCCAAGAGGCGGAACCACCAGCACACTGACCGGTGCCCGGCGCGCCACGTCGGCGGAAACGCTGCCGATCACCCACCGGTCGAACCCGCCGAGCCCGTGGCTGCCGATCGCGATCAGGTCGGCGCCCCCCTCCTTGGCCTCTTCGACAATCTCTTCGCGCGGGCCGCCGCAGCGCACCTTCTGTGCGATCTTCTCTCCCCCACCCTCTCGCGCCAGGAAGCGCTCCAACTCTTCGGCGGCGAAATGATCCATCTGCTCGGGAGAAAACTGTGGCGCCTGCCGTTGGATCGAGCTGAGCACAAAGAGCGCCTCGATCTCCGAAGTCGCCCCGCCGAACGCCGCGAGCAGGCTCGTGGCGCGGCGCAGAGAAGACCCCGAAAGGGGCGAGAGATCAACCGGTGCCAAAACCTTCTTTGGCGGCACAGCAAATCCCGGCCGCACGATCAACACCGGACAGGGCACCGGCCCGAGCAGACGATTGGCGGTCGAGCCGAGCAGCCGTTCGAGCACCGGTCCACGCTCTGCCGCGCCAACCACCAGCAGATCCACGGCAAGCGTACCGGCGAACTCCGCGATCGCTCGATGCGGCGAGCCGACGCCTACGTGCACGACCGCCGGCCGCCCCGCTCCCAGCCGCGCCGCCTGCTCGCCCAAACGCTCGCGCGCGACCTCCTCTTCGGCGCGCAACAGCTCCCCGTCGAGCACCGCGGTGCCGAAGCCGAACACTCCGTCCGACGTATGGAGCGGCGGCAGCGCGACGTGGATCAGATGGACCTCGGCGTTGCCCGCCGCAGCGAGCGCAAAGCCCGCGCGCACCACCTCTTCGCTCGCCTCGGTGAGCGAAGAGGCGACCAGAATACGTTCGACTTTTGGGTTCATCGGATCCTTTCCAAGTTCGCGATTCGTACAGTAGGTCCTCAGCGCGCAGGACTAAAGTGACTCGCGGCGCAGGCGCTGTCGAGCTGAATTGCGTCGAAGCCGACGCTGAACCGGCCCGAAGCGTCCATCACCACCGTGACCCAATTCTGCGCCGCCGCCGGATCTTCGGGCGGGTTCAACCCGGCCGCAGCCACGGTCGTGTTGAGGTTCAAGAACGTCCAACCGAAATCGAACGAGGTCGGCAGATCGCTGCCGCCCACGGCCACCCGCTGGGTCTCGGCCGGGAATGGAATCAGGAAAATCCCCGGTGGCGGCGGCGAGAACGGCGGCACCTGCTCGACCTCCGGATTCTCCTGCTCGTCGAAGAACACGATCGCCTCCAAGCCGAGCGGATACCACGACGGAGCGGTGCCGCACTTGAACGCGTTCTGGTCGACCTTCGAATCGCGCCAGACCAGGTAGTCGGTCCCACCGGTGAACGCGCCGCCATTGACGAAACGGGCGGCGA
Organism: Holophagales bacterium; assembly: GCA_031404815.1. Lineage (GTDB taxonomy): Bacteria > Acidobacteriota > Thermoanaerobaculia > Multivoradales > UBA5704 > DASYKS01. Next base: position 9,779 of record JANNIH010000026.1, read on the forward strand.
AGTTCGTGGCGAGCGGCTCGCGGTTGTCCGCCGCGGTCCAGTTCACGTAGCGACCGTAGAACGTGTACTGGCCGGGCACCGAGGTCTGAGGAGAAGTCCCCGACGCCTCGATGTGGACCAACGTCTCCCCCTGGGCCGAGTTCGCCAGGTCGTAGACGTAGAAGTAGTCGCCCCACAGCACGTTCTGGTTCGTCGCGTCGCCGGTGCCGCCCGAGATGAAATAGCCGGTATCGCCCGGGAAACGGAGCGTGCAGTTGTTCACCACATCGACCGTGATGTAACCGCGGGCGATTCGGTCGAAGAGATCGCGGCCGGCGCAGCCGTTCAAGATCGCCGAGAACTGGCCCGTGTGCGCCGCCCGGAGGTGAGTGACGAACGAGGCGGGCAGGGCGGGCGGCGGCAGCTGGCCGTTGCAGCTCGCGAAGTTGATGTCCTCTGAGAACGCCCCCTTCGGGCTGATCGCATCGGTCGGATCTTGCCCGGCCGACGCGGTCCTCGGCACCGTGCCGTTGAAGATGTCGCGGACGCTGAGCGTCTGGACGTCGTAGCCGGTCAGATAGATGTTGAAGTCGAGCGTAGGCACCGACAGATCCGACCAGAGCACGATGTGGGCGAGCACCGCGCTTGCCGAAGCGTTGTTGATCGAGAACAGCGTATTCACCCCCCAGGGCTGATCGAGATCGACCTCGAACAGCGGCAGCAGGAGGGTGGCGGCGGGAACGTCGTCAATCGTGCAGATCGACGCGCGGGCCGGCACGGGGCCGACGATCAGGGCGAGGGCGAGCACGCTCGCCGCGATCAGCTTGTTCATAAGGCCTCCGGTCGATCGAACGAAAGCCGCGGGGCGAGCCGCTCCGCGGACGTGACCAGCTGAGGAATGCTCGGGCGAGTATATCTCGACCCGAGCACCGTCATTGGATCACCGGGCCTCATTCCTGAATGAGTTCGTGCGACGCAGCGCAGGCGCTGTCAAGCTTGATGGCCGGATAGCCGACGCTGAAGCGCCCCTCGGCGCGGGACACTGTGCCAATCCAGGCCTGCGCCGCGCCAGGGTCTTCGGGCGGAACTGCTCCCGCGGGTACCACCGTCGTGTTGAGGTTGGCGAAAATCCAGCCGAAATCGGCGGGGGCGGGCAGGATAAAGTAGGGATCGTTAGAAACTTCCTCATCGATGATCGTAACCCGCGTCGCCTCGCCGGGGAACGGGAGGATGTCGAAAGACGGCGGCACCGGCGAGAACGGCGGGAGATCGAACAACACGGCAGCCTCCTCTTCGTCGAACACCGTGATCATCTCAGCGCCCAGGGGAAACCAACTCGGAAGTGTGCCGCATTTGAACGCGTTCTGGTCCACCTTCGAATCGCGCCAGACAATCACGTCGGTACCGCCGTTGAACGCGCCGCCGTTTTGGTAGCGGAACGCGAAGTTGGTCGCGAGCGGCTCGCGGTTATCCGCGGCGGTCCAGTTCACATAACGGCCGTAGAAAGTGTATTGGCCGGGGGTCGAGGTTTCCGGGTTGGTCGCCGATGCCTCGATGTGGACCAGGTTGTCCCCCTGGGCCGAGTTGCCGCTGTCGTTCACCAGAAAATAGTCGCCCCAGAGGACGTTCTGGTTGGTCGCGTCGCCCGTGCCGCCCGAGGCGAAATAGCCGGCGTCGCCGGGGAAGCGCAGCGTGCAGTTGTTGACCGTATCGACCGTCACGTAGCCGCGGGCGATGCCATCGCTGAACGCGAGCCCCGAGCAGCCGGAGAGAAAGTTCGAGAACTGCCCCGTATGCGCCGCCCGCAAGTGGGTGAGGAACGAGGCCGGGATCGGCGGCGGCGGCAACTGGCCCGCGCAGCTCGCGAAACTCGCGTCCTGCGAGAAGGGGCCGCGCGGGCTGATGATATCCCCCGGATCCTGGCCGGCCGGCGCCGTGCGCGGCGCGGTGCCGGTGAAGATGTCGCGCAGGCTGATCGTCTGGATGTCGTAGCCGGTGAGATAGATGTTGAAGTCGAAGGTCGGCACCGACAGGTCGGTCCACAGGACGACGTGGGCGAGGACGCCGAGACTCGAAGCGTTGTTGATCGAAAGCAGCGTGTTGATGCCGTCGGGATGGTCGAGATCGACCTCGAAGTAGGGCAACAGCAGGGTCGCTGCGGGGGTCGAGTCGGAGGTGCAGATCACCGCTCCGGCGCCCTGGGACGCGAGCAGGAGAATCAGTGCCCAAAGGGCGGGTCGTAGAAACGGCAGGTGGAGCGCTCGTAGCATCGTGCCTCCTTGGCCGCCGGTTCCCTCCCCGCGGCGAAAGGCCGCGCCGGACCGTCGGCTCGACTGTCATCAAAATATGCTGTGACAGTATAACCGAGAAGCCGGCCCGGCGCGCACAGTCCGCGCCACAACCCTCGCAAGGGCGCGAGAGGTTCGCTTGGGCTACGATTGCGGCGCCACTCCGGCTTCCCGATCCAACCGCCGCCCCCGGGTGGCCCGCCGAGGTTTGCCCGATGCCTGAGACCAAACCCGAGACCGCGCCCACCGTCGCCGCACGCAAGGGCGCCCCCGCCCAGGAATCGCTGCCCGCCCAGGTCCTGCGCGTCGCCTGGCTGTCGATTTGCCTCGGCATCGCGCTCGAGATCGCGCTCTTGATGCTCGCCGCCTTCACCGGCACGGCGGGCGACAGTGGCAAGCCGGCGCTCGCCGACCTCGCGCAGAAGATCTCCTGGTCGTTTCTGGTCTGCGTCGGTCTCGCGTTCGGCACGACCGCGCGCAAGCTGCGCGAGGCGGTCATGGGGGGCCTCGGCTTTTTTGCCGCCCCGCTCGCCTTCGTCGCGGCCAAAGCGGCGCACAAAGGGTTGGGGCAGGCGCTCGGCACGATCGCGCCCGGCTCTCCCTTCACGGTTCCGCTCCTGCTCGCGGGCCTCAAAGCGGTCGAGTACGCCGTCCTCGGCGCCCTGCTCGGCCACGCCAGCCGACACAACAAGAGCCTCGGCTTTCACATCGCGGTGGGGCTCGGGGTCGGCGCCACCTTGGGGGTCCTGTTGATTTGGGTCGCCGTCCGCAACCAGGCCGGGCCGATCGGCGCGGTCGACCTCGCGAGCCGCGGGATCAACGAAATTCTCTTCCCGCTCGGCTGCTCACTCGTGATCTACGCTTCGGAAGCCATGGGGCGACGGTTGAAGGGTGCTTGAGGCGGGACTTAAGGGAGGCGGCAGGCCTGCTCCCCGTCCCGCCTCGAACGATGCCTACCGCTTCCAGCTCAATTCGAGATAGAGCCAGCGCCCGTCTTTGCCCGCAGGAAAGACGTTTTCGATCGCCTCTCCGGTCGCTAAGTACCCCCCGCCGAAGCCGAGATCGATCCCTTCGCGCATCGTCCAGGTGAGATCGAGATCGAGCTCGGTGCCGAGTTGGCGGGACGTGAAGGGAACCGCCACCCCGCCGCGCCGCGGCCGGCGGGCGACGAAGCCGAACGAGGCGTCGTTGAACGCGCCCGAGCCGCCGTACCAGGCATCGGTCCGATCGACCAGTGAAAACGAGTGGACGGCGACTCGGGCCTTCCATTTCCGCGCGGGCGCAAAGAGCGTTTCGAGGTAGACGTCGCGGAGGTTCGAGAAGGCGAAGTAGTCCAGGTTGCCGTAGAACTTGTGGTTGGTCGGAAGCAGGTTGAAGAACCCGCCGTAGGTCTCCCCCACGTCCCCGGCCGACGCCTGCTCGAACGCGAGGTGAATCGCCGGCTTGCCCGCCACCCCGAGAAACTTGCGCCCCAGATCGACCACGAACGCCGTACTGCGGCCACCGACGTTTTTATCTTGGAGCGCCACCCAAACCAGCAGGTCTTTGGTGTCATCGCCCGCCAGGAGCGACGCTCCGCCGGTCGTGACGTCGAAATCGGTCTCACCGCGAAAGACCTGCGACACCAACCGTCGTCCATCCTCATAGCGGCTGGCGAACAGACGGACCTCCGCACCGGGGATCCAGGCGCCGCGCTCCCCCGTCACGGTCGCCCCCGCGAAGTTCAGCTCACCTAGGTCCTCGAACGCATCGTCGTAGTCGAACGCCCCGGAGAGCGGGCGCAAGACGAACCCGTTGACCCGCGTCTTGCCCGCCGAACGGACCCAACCGGTCGCGCCGTCGAAGCGGCGCGCGAGGTTGGCGAACTCCAGGTTGCCGTACAGACGCTCGGCGACGCGGCGGCGCTTCACGCCGTCCAGAAAGTCGCTCCCGGTGGGCGCCTCGAACCCGTCGACGAACCCCTGGCGGCCGAGGGTCAAGCGGGCGTTCTTGCCCGTCCAGGCGATCGAGAGTTCGGCGATCCCGAGGCTCGACGGGCTCCGGTCGGTGCCGTTGGCCGCCAGATACGTCGGTCCCGAGCCGAGCGCCGCGCGGTTGGGCAGTCCACCCGTCGCCGCCCCTTGTAGCATGCCGTGCAGCGTCCACTGCGGCCAGACCAGATCGAGCCCGGCGCGCAAACGCGCGATGCCGAAGGCGTAGTCGCTACTTTGCGTGCGCGGGTTCGCGACCGGCGTCTCGAACGATTCGCTGCGCAAGCGCAGGTCGAAACTGGGCTTGATCTGCACCGCCTTCTTCGCTTGCGGCTCGCCCGCAGCGACCTGTGCGCCGAGGATACCGCCTTGGCCAAAACTCAAACCCATCCCTATTGAGACCACCAGACCCGGCAGATGTCGCATCGAAGATCCTTCTTTCCTCTATCGTTGGTGCCAGACGTGGCTGCGATCGAGATCGAGCCCGCCGTTCGCGGGCGCGAGGCTCCGAGCCGACGCCCTCAGATGTTCTTGAACAGCGCGTCGAAGGCCGAGCGCGCACTGTCCGGCTTGGCCGCCGATCGCTCTTCGGCGAACTCGCTGGTGGTTTTCGGCTCGAACAGCGTGCAGTCGTTCCGGTCGCGCTTTTTGACCACGCGCACCGCCACGCTTTCGAAGCGACGACATTCGAAACGGCTGCCCGGATCGAACGAGACACAGTTGGCGCAGGCGTGGAGCGGCGCGCCGCAGCCGGCGCAGAGGGTGGCGATCTCGATCGGCTCGGCGATCAACCGCTTGTGATTGCACGCCACGCAACGGAAAACCGTCTCGGTGGGAGCGCCCAGGCCCCGCCCGCGCGGTCCTTCTTTCTTCGGCGGCGGTGCCTGCGAACCGCTCTTCCGGTCGTCCCGTGGGCTGTCACCGCTCTGATATCCGGGCTGCCGGTACTTTCGTTCGTCGGACATGAGCACCCCTTAAGTCGTGCCGCGATCCTACCCCGGGAGGGTGGCGAGCAGGAGCGAACCCGGCCCGAGCAGCGCGCCGAGTGGCGGCCCGATCTCCCCACTCACCAGCTCGGCGGCCGGCCAACGCTTGGCGACCAGCGCGCGCAGCGCCACCGCCCCCTCCGGCAAAACGCCGTGCGCAACCCCCACGAGCCCCGGTCGCACCGCGCCGCATCTGGCCTGAGCGCGATCGAGCAGCCCGGCCGCCACCTGGGCCTCGCGATCGATCCGATCGCGCAAGAACAGCTCACCCTCTTCGATCTCGTAGATCGACCAGACATCGACCGGCCGGATGAACAGGCCGAAGCGTTGGCGCTCCTCCCGCTCGCGCGCGGCGGCGAACACCACGAGCCCGGTGGCCAGCTCGGCCAGACGGCGACGGATCGCCGGGGCCGACCACCCTTGACTCGCCAGGCGCGCCGCGGCGACCGCGAGCAACCCCTGCCCGAGGCTCACGCTCCGGCTGTCGATCACTTCAATCGACAGCGGGTCGAGTTGGGCGCGCAAGCCCACCCGACCGCGCAAGCCATCCTCGGCTGCGGCCTGCGCGTTGTCGAGCGCGCTGCCGAACCGCGGTGCCGCGTGGATCGAAACCAGATTCTGGGTCTCCAAACCTGCCGAATAGAGCGACAGCAGCTCGCCACGGCCGGGCGGTTCGATCGCGGGCGCCCCTTCCGGGCGGGGTGCCACACCGTGCTGCCGGTAGAAATCGCTCGGCGAGATCTGCTCGCGATCGCGCACAAAAGTGCCGCCGAACGAGAGCGAATAGGGTACCAGGCGGATGCCGTAGGCCCGGGCGACGCCCACCGGCAGGTCGCTCGCCGTGTCGGTGATCACCCGCGTTCGATCCTGCGGTTCATCGAGGACCGCCACCCCCTGCCGCACCAGGGTGCCCAGCCCGCGCAGGATCTCGCCATCCGGTCGGCCGGGGAGCGCGTCGAGCAGAGCTCCGACCTGATCGGTCTGCTGGAGGGCGCCCAAGATTTCCCGCTCGATCGGGCCGAACGCGCCACCGAAGAACTGGGGCCCCAGGTTCAAGCGGACCCGGGCCTCTAAATCGGGCGAAGTCGACAGCCGATCCTCCAACGCCGCGAGCACCAGGCTCGACATCGGTTCGAAGATCTCGCGGGCAACCGCCGCCTCTGCGGCCGCCGCGCGGGGAATCCAAGCCACCTCGCCCGCGGTCTGCAGGGCCAGGCGACAAAACGCCTTGACTGCGCGCAGCTCGGCCGTGCGCGCGGCGATCACTTCGCCCCCTAAGAGCACGATCTCTCCCTGGGCCGTGCGCAGCAGACCCGAGCCGTTCGCCGAACCGAGCGCGCGCAGCAATTCGAGCAGCGGCACCATGCCGAGATCGCCCACCAGGGCGCCCCCCTCCGCATCGATCTCAAGCTCGGTTTCGAGCTCCCGCAGGCCACGCTGCGCCGCCAAATCGTGGCGCAGCAGCGCGAGCAGAACCCGCCGGACCGCAAGCTCGAACGCCCGTCCGCCGAGCGGCAGGTCGGCCGGATAGCGCACCGGCCGAGCGCCCTCGAAATCGGCGCCGCCGTCTCCTTCGTCCGCCGCCACGAACACGACCGCAGACGGGCCGCCCGCAGACAGTGCGGCGGCCAAACGAGTGCCCTCGGCGTGGCTCCGGACCGGCACGACTTCGCGCCCGGTCTCCGCGATCCGCTCGGCGATCCGGCGGCGCCGCTCGGCGTCGGCTTCGACCAGCACCACGCTCTTCGCCGTCATCGATCCGCGCCGCTCCCAACCTTCAAGCGAACTCAAAATCCGCGATCACCGGCAGGTGATCGCTCGCGAGGCGGGCGAGGCGCAGGCGGGACGCCTGCACACCGACCAGAGTCACCGGACCGCGGTAATAGATCCGGTCGAGCCCCCCTTGGGGCGAGAACGACGGATAGGTCGGGATGGCCCGGCGGCGCCCGGTCGTCCGCTCGGTCGCGCAGTGAAAGCCGAGCCCCTCGGTGAAGGTCGGCAGCAGCAGCGAGCGCCAATCGTTGAAGTCGCCGCCGACCACGGTCGGCGCGTGGCGCACCGCGCGGCGAAACTCCGCCGAGCGCACCAGCTCCGCCACTTGGAGCGCCCGCTCGCGCGCCGAAAGCCCGAGATGGAGGTTGAACACTTCGAGCCTGCGGCCACGGCCGAGATCGAGCGCGGCGTGCTGGCAGCCCCGGCGAATCCAGCTCTCGGGCATCGTGAGGTCGATGTTGCGCGCGGCGACGATCGGCAGGCGCGAGAGGATGGCGTTGCCGTACTTTCCCGTCTTGAGCGCCACGTTCAACCCCAACGCCATCCGCGGCAGACCGAGCGCCCCGGACAGCTCCACCGCGAGGTCCAGGCCGCGCGAGCGCGGAGCCCCCTGATCGACCTCCTGGAGCAACACGACATCCGGGGCGTAGTGACCGATCACCTCCGCGATCCGTTCGAGCCGGAAACGGCGATCGATCCCGATCCCCTTGTGGATGTTGTAGGTTAAGAATCGCAATTGCACGCTGCGCTTGAAGCTCCCGGCGTTGTTCGACTCGAATCGGAGAGTCTAGCGCACCCACGCATCAAGGCCTCGCGGAGAGCGCCTCTCAGCTGCCTCTCAGCTCTCAACCGCAGCGGCCGAACGAGAACGCATAGGCGGCAACGCCCCTTTCGGCACACCGAATCGTCAGCCGATGCTCACCGTGCTCTCCTTCGATCACGCGGACCATCCTCCCGCGCTCCCAAGAGGCGACCGTGCGCGAATCCACCGCCACGAGATCCGCACCGCGCTCCCCTTCCGGCACCGGCCCTCCATCCAGAAGTACTTCCACCGTACCGGCCGCTGCGAGCACCAGGTTGACCCCGGACGCCTCGTAGCGCAGCTCGATCTCGGCCCCCGGCTCGGCGCTTTCCATGCATTCCGCGTCGTGCCGCCAGGCGCCGCGGGCGGTGAAGCCGCCGAGCGGGATTTCCGCCGACGGCAGGCCGGCATGTTGAACGACCTCTCCCGGTCGATACCCTTCCGGCGCAAACAGCCGGCCGCGATGCCAGCCGACGTGCGTTTCACGCGTGGCGGGCCGGCAGACCGCGCCGAAACCGCTCGCCGGCTCTTCGCCCTCGACCAACGGCGCGGGCCAAGGGCCGCCTTCCCCCGCTTCGCCGAGCAGCCTCCGGATCCACGTTTCCGTTTCCCTGTAACTCCCTTCGCCAAAGGTCTCGAAGCGCAGGTAGCCGCGGGCGTCGATCAAGTATTTGGCGGGCCAGACCTTGTTGGCGAACCGTTCCCAGGTCGCGCGCGCCGGGTCGGAGAGGACGGCGTACGGAATCCGCTCGGCCGCGACCGCCCGCGCCACGTGCCCGGCCACCGCGGTGAACTCGAACTCAGGGGTATGTACGCCCACGATCGCCAAGCCCCGCGCCGCGTAGCGCTCGTGCCAGGCGATCAGGTAGGGCAGCGTGCGCAGGCAGTTGATGCAAGTGGATTCCCAGAAATCGACCAGCACCACCCGGCCGCGCGCCGCAGGAATCGCCAGCTCGGGCCCTTCTATCCATTCGCCCGGGGCAAAATCCGGCGCGCGCAACGGGTGGGTGATCTCGGGCATGGCGGGCGAGACTCTATCCCCGCTCCGCAATCGGGGTGCGAACCCCCATATGATTCGCCCATATGATTCGCCGATGCCGCTGCGCGTCCCGTTTTCTCAGACCGCCCGCGCGCTCCTGCTCGCAGCGCTCGCCGCGGTCGGCTTCGGGGTGATGGCATTTTCGGCCAAGATCGCCTCGGCTCGACTCTCGGGCTCGGAAGTGGCCTTCCTCCGCTTCGGGTTGATGCTCACCCCGCTCCTCTGGCCGCCGATCCTCAAGAAGGCGCTGGTCGTCCAGCGGCTCGACCTACTGTTCTATCGCGGGCTGTTCGGCGGCCTCGCGGTGCTTTGCTACTTCCTCGCGATCGCGCATGTCTCGGTCGGCCTCGCCACCCTGCTCAACTTCTCGGCACCGATCTTCAGTGTGCTGTTCGCCGCCCGCTTCCTCGGCGAGAAGATCGACCGCCGCTTCCTGGTGCCCATGATCGCCGCCGCGGTCGGCATGATTCTGGTCGTCCGTGGCCAGACCGGCGCGCACGTGCCGCTCCGATTCGGCACCTGGGAGGCGGTCGGTCTCATCTCGGCCGTCTTCTCGGGCGCCGCCGTGGCTTCCCTGCGCGCCGCGCGGAAGAGCGAAAGCTCCTGGTCGATCTACACCAGTTTCTCGCTTTGCGGCCTGCTGGTGACGCTGCCGTTCGCGCTCGCCTCGTGGCGCACCCCGGATTCCGGCGACCTCCTCGCGCTCGTCGCCGTAGGCCTGGCCTCGGTCGGCGCCCAACTCGGCATGACCCACGCCTACCGCTGGGTGACCAACCTACAGATGGGGGTCTGCACCCAACTCGCGGTGGTGGTCGCGATGGCGCTCGGCATCGCCTTCCTCGACGAACCGGCCACCCCGCTCGGCCTGGCCGGGAGCGCCGTCACGATCGGCAGCATCCTCGCGGTGGTCGCGATCCAGGCGACCCCGCGCGCGGTCGAGTGATCCGTTTCGAATCCCATCGGATTCTGCGCCTGGTGACCGAGAAGAGCGCTCGACCGTGCTAGCGTCTCGGTCCGTGATTCTCCGGAGCCTCTAGCGATGCTGCCTCGTCGCGCCTTTCTGCTCGCCGGCCTGCTGATCGCGCTCGGTCTCGTTTTCGTCGGCCCGGTCTCTTCCTGGGCCGGCGATCAGGACTCCTATCGCCGCCTCGCTCTCTGGGGGGTTCCGCTCGGGGTCTTGGCCCTCTCGATTCTGTTCGTCCGTCGGGGCGACCCGGCCGGCTCATTGCGGGGCGCAACCAGCGGCCGGACTGCTTTGGCGATCGCCGTCGGGTTCGTTGCACTCCTGCTCGATCAGCTCTACCTCGGCTACGCCCAAGGAGCCCACGCCGCGACGTTCACCTTCGGCGCCCAGTCGCTCGCGGGCGGGCGGTTGATCTGGGTGCTGATCTGGGCGCTGCCCACCTGGGTCATGCTCGGCGTCTTCGGCTGGGAGCGGGCGCTACGCGCCGGGGTCTACTCCGGCCTGCGCCAACGGCTCGGGCCGCTCGGCGCCGGAGCGGTCGCAGCACTCGCGGGAACCGCGCTCGCTCTGCCTTCGATCCTGCCCGGTGGCGAGGTGCGCGAGGTCGGCTTCGTCGCGGCCGGGCTGGCGGCGATCCTCGCGCGTGAGGGGATCTGCACCCTCCTCTACGTTCGCGGCGGCCTGCTCGCCGCCGGGCTCTTTCGCGGCCTCTCGATGTTTCTCGAAGCGTTCGTCCTCGCCGATTGGTATTCCCTATACTTTCCCGCGTTCCAGGTCGTTTCCGAAACCCCGGCGTTCTACGCGGTCCGAGGCCTCTCCGCGCTGCTCGCCCTCGGCGCGGCGGCCTGGCTCACGCGGGGGATCTCGAAGGAGGTTGAACCATGAGCGCAGAACGCGGTTCGCCCAAACTACGCCTCGCCGCCGTGCTCGGTCTGGTCGTGATGGCCACCTGGACGCTCGCGGTGAAGTTCCTGGCCCCCGTCCTCTGGTCCTACGCGGAGCGCGCCGCCGGGCGACCCGCCGCGGCGCCCGTGATGTGGGATTTCTGGTGGGTCGCCCATCTCGCCCTCGCCTGGCTGCTCTGGCATCGCCACCGGTGGGCGCGCTCGTTCGGCCTACTGGTCGCCGGAATCGAGATCGCGATCGTGGCGGTCAAGTTTGCGTTCTACTTCCCAACCCCCGACCTGTCGTTCTGGCGCCTGCTCTGGTTCACCAACAAAGTTTACGTGCTCGCGTTCTTCGTCGCGTTCGCGGTCTGGCTGTTCCGGCCCGCGGCGCGGCGGGAATTCGCCAACTTCCCGCGCGGGGGTGGGTATGGGAAGTGAGAAAAAGGACATAAAGGAAGGCAAGGACCCCAAGGACGAAGGAAGGCGCGAGGGAGAGGGCCGGGGCCTGAGCCGGCGTCAGTTGTTGGGTGGGACGGCTGCGCTCGCGGGGGCGGCTGCGGTCGGGGCGGGGCTCTCTTCGGAGGCTTGCGCGGCGCCTGCGCACTCCCCCATGCGCCACCGGCCGCTCGGGAGCACCGGGCTCTCCGTCTCCGAGATCGGCTTCGGTGGCTACCCGGTCGACGAGCCCGATGTCGTGCGCTACGCGTTCGACCGCGGCATCACCTATTTCGACACCGCCCACTGTTACCGCGGCGGCAAGAGCGAAGAGGTCTTGGGAGAAGGGCTCAAAGGAATCCGCGACAAAGTCGTGCTGACCACCAAGTGGTGCCCGCACCACATCGGCAAGCCGGCCACCAAAGCGAATTTTCTCGCCATGCTCGACGGCAGTCTGAAGCGCCTCCAAACCGATCACGTGGATGTCCTGCTGAACCACGAAGTGGGTGAGAGCTCCGACGGCCAGGGGGTGGCACGCCTAGAGAACCCCGAGATCTACGAAGCGTTCGAGATCGCCAAGAAAGCCGGCAAAGCGCGCTTCTTGGGCTTCTCCGGTCACGATCCCGACCTCATGTCGGTGATGGATTGGGGCATCGCGTCCGGCCACTTCCAAGTCATGCTCGGCCGCTACAGCTTTCTCGATTACCCCGACCAGATCCGCCGCATCGCCGAGGCCCACCGCCGCGGCATGGGGGTGGTCGCGATGAAGACGCTCGCGGGAGCCAAAGGGGCCGACCTCGACCGTTTCCGCGACCGCTACACAAACTTCAAGCAGGCCGCGCTCAAGTGGGTGCTGGGGAACCCCAACGTCTCGAACCTGATCATCTCGATCAACAGCAAACGCCAAGTCGACGACTACGCCGCCGCGTCCGGCCAGAAGCTCGCCGAGGCCGACCTCGCAATCCTCGCCGAGTACGAAGCCACCTTCTCGACCGAAGTCTGCCGCTTCTCCGGAGCCTGCCTCGACGCCTGCCCCGAAGACGTCCGCATCGCCGACATCCTCCGCTTCTCGATGTACTACCACGAGTACCACCAAGAGAACCGCGCGCTCGCGTCCTACGCCAACCTCGTCGCCTCCGAGCGCGCCGCCCACTGCCTCCACTGTGCCGGCTTCTGCGAAGCGGCGTGTAACTACGATTTGCCGGTCAAGAGCCTGCTGCTGCGGGCGCATGGGGTGTTGGGTGGGGGGCGGAAAGCCTAGATCTTTTGCGGGGAGAACGAAAAACGCTGCTAAACTTTCCGCATGAGAGCCACGGTAACCGCCGAAGTCGATTCGCAAGGGAATCTCCATCCCGACGAGCCGCTGGACCTCCTGCCGGGAGCGCGGGTCCTGATCACCGTGGTCGATCCCGACCGGAGTGAGGCAGCCTTGTTGAGTGAGGCGTCCCTCTCCGTCGATTGGAACCGCCCAGAGGAAGATGCCGCTTGGTCGCACTTGGCCCAGGCGACGTAGTCGTCATCCGGTTCCCCTTCTCGGATCTCTCCGCATCCAAAGTTCGGCCCGGAATAGGTGCCAGCCTAACCCGGGGGGGCCTGAGGACGGAACAACCGCTTCCAGCCGAAAACGGTATCCGGTAGACCGATCTACGGACCGGTCTTAGGCGAAAATCATCCTGAACTCGGAGCTTGTGGGGCCTTCGGAGCGTCGAAGAAGTGTCGAGACGTGGAACCGCCGCCACCAGGCCAGGCGTTCGCAACTATCTAAATGATTTTTGGTTTGCGTGGCCAGCCCGGCCTACGTGGCCGGACTGATCGCCAATCGGTCCGCTCGAACAAACGGTAGACCAGGAGGGAAACTTCCCCGGGGGAACCGAGCCAGCCGATCGCCGGCCCGAAGGTATTCAGCCGCTTCTCGGAATGCCCTGGCGAACCAGGCGTAGGCGATCTTGACCTCGGTACGGACCCGCTTGCTGGCGGCGTGAACGAGCGGGGCGGGCGACTTCTTGGTCTTCGCCGGCTGAGAGAATGGATGTTGCCGGAGGATGGCGGCCGGCCCGAGGGGCTCGATTCCTGTCGCCGCTCGCCGAGCAACGGCTTGGGCGATGATCGCCTCGATCAACTCCCTGATCCGGTCGCGGTACTGCTCCGCGGAAAGATCCCGCCAGCAGGGCAAGGGCGCGAGGTTCACAACCTCTGTCTCCGCGAACTGCCGAGCGCCGAACTCTTCACTCCGTAACCGTGCCTCCCATTCCCGTGTGCGATCGAACCAGATCCCCTCGATCGGCTCACCGGTGAGAAGCGCGGTGACAGAGTGAACCCCCGGCCAGTCCTGGGGTCGAGCGACCAGGTTCTCCTTGCAGCCGTGCGACAGGACATAGACCAGGCGCCCGATCTGGGCTTCTTCCTCGTCGCTCACGAGGATCGCCTGGTAGCGGCGAGAAAAGACTTTGTCCCGCCAGCCGGTCGATCGGGCGACCTCGCGGGCAAGCTTTGAGTTGAAGTAGCCCATGAAGCGGGCCAATCGCTCGCTGTCCTCTACTCGGAGCAAGAGATGGAAATGCCCCGAAGCGAAGAAGAACGCGCAGATCTCGATCGGATAAAGGCGCTGCGCTCGGCCGAGAGCGCCGACGATGATCTCGTTGAGTAGCGGACCGGGCCGCAGGAGGAATCGGCTATGGACTGTGCGGAGACTCGCCCTCGTAGAAATCTACCGTTTCGAGGAATTCGAGCCGGGCTGCGATGTGCCACCGAACGGGGCTCACCGAAGACGCAACCTGGCATCCCGGAAGACGTCTTCTGACGGAATCGCTTCGACCTCTCCAGATTTCAATTGCTGGAAACGGCGCTCCGCCTCTTCCGCCCAGATCGTCTCGGTGTCCTCGTCGAGATCCGGTTCGAGGCTCAGGAGAATTCGCCGAGCGAACTCAGCTCTCTCTTTGGTGCCAAGTTGGAGTACCTGGGTTTCGAGCTCTTCGATCGACATCTTCGCCCCAAATCCCTGAGATTGAAAGGCTATCACCACGCCGGTCCGGGAGGGCGAGCAGGTGTTCGTCTGGTTCGCGCTGCATCGGGATTCGGCGGAGTACGAGGAGTGCGCCGCGGCGCTGGGGCGTTCGGAGCGGTGGAAGGGCGAGGTTGAGGGTGGGCCGGCGCGGTGGGTGGAAAGGGCGCCCGAGGTGTTGCGGCTGGCGCCGAGCAGGCGGTCTCGGCTGCGGGGTGAGTGGCAGCCGACGGAATCGCCGATTCCGCAACCTGGGGCGATGCCCCAGGTTATGATCAGGCGCGCCTTTGGCACTCAAGGTGGCGTTCCGGAAAGTCGACGCGTGGAGTTCAGGAATGGTGAGCCGGGCGCGGGTGGATGTTAGGATTGCCGAGCGATGCCCCTTCCGCGCGACACCTACAAGACTGACGATCCTGCTTCCCTCGAAGAGCCTGGTCTGGTTCTCCGCCACCATTCTCCTGGGGTGGCCGAAGGCGAGGACGACGGTCTGATTCTCTGGATGCTCAGCTTGACTCCCCGGAAGCGGCTGGAATTTGCCCAGGGATTCGCGGACAGCGTAGTGGCCCTTCGAAATGGCCGTCGCGCCTAGGTTTGTCGAGATTCTGGGGGTACTTTTCCGCCATCGGGTGGAGTTCATCCTGGTCGGCGGCGTGGCCGCCATTCTCGAAGGCGCTCCGGTTTCGACTTTGGACCTGGACATCGTGGTCCAACCCGCTCCAGAGGATCGCGAACGCCTACTCGCCGCCCTGGAGGAGCTTCATGCGCGGTATCTCGATCCGGCCGGCCGGCATTTGGTGCCCGATGCCGGGAAGCTCGAAACTCTTCGCATCCACCGGCTGGTGACCGACTTCGGCCCGGTGGACGTTCTCCACAGCATCGGCGATGGCTGGACCTACGAGGATCTGATCGGGCAAACCTCCTCCTATGACCTGGAAGGCATGACGGTGCGGGTCCTCAACCTCGCCGCCATCATCCGCTCCAAGGAAGCCGCCAACCGAGACAAGGACCGGGCCACTTTGCCTATCCTGCGGCGGACGTTGCAGTTGAAGGAACCGGTATCCTGAGAACCGAACCGTCTCGGCACCGAGATGGGGCGGGCCTTCAGCCCTGGGGCTTCTCCGGCTCTGGGACCTGGGGCAGTGGAACGGCGTGACCCCGGGGCTGGACTGATCCTGCAACGGGGAGACCGGCGAGCTGGTGGTGCGCACGACGGGCGATCCGGCCCGTGCGGCGGGACCGGTGATCGAGGCGATGCGCGGCTTCGATCGCGACGTGCCGGTCCATGACGTGCGCACGTTTGCCGAAGTGTTCGCAAGCTCGATCGGACCGCGCCGGTTCCCCACCCTCTTCCTCGGCCAGTTCTCGCTCGCCGCCCTGGTGCTCGCGGGGCTCGGCATCTTCGGGCTGATGACCTACGCCGTGGCGCAGCGCACGCACGAGGTCGGCGTCCGCATCGCGCTCGGCGCCCGGAACCGCGACGTCGTCCGCGAGCTACTCGGCGAGAGCCTGCGCGCTCGCGTCCTACGCCAACCTCGTCGCCTCCGAACGCGCGGCCCACTGCCTCCACTGTGCCGGTTTCTGCGAAGCGGCGTGTAACTACGACCTACCGGTCAAAAGCTTGTTGCTGCGCGCGCATGGCGTCTTGGGTGGGGGGCGGAAAGCCTAGGGGGCGTTTCTCCCTGTTTAAGATTTCTCTCGGTCTAATTGGTCGATCCACCTAATCAGGATCGATCAGGATCGATCACGCCAGCATTCATCTCAAGCCTTTACAAGATTGGCCCCGACCTTGCTAGGTGCAAGGAGGCAGATCGCTGCCATCCGCATCGAAGGAGGGGCTCCATGCCAACCGTTGAAAGCTTTCCGAATAAGCATCCGCAAAGCGAGCGCGGGTTCTCCGTGGTGGAAGTGTTGATCGCCGCGCTGATACTTCTATTTATACTTCTGGGTTTGTTGCCAATCTTTACCCGCTCGGCAATGAGCAACTCTTCGGGCAATCAGTACACCCAGATCACCAACGCAGCCAAGTCGGAACTCGAACGGCTGATGGACCTGCCGATCGGCAGCGTCGAGACGAGTGTCCCGGCGGCGGCCAACGAGTTGGTCACCACCAAGTACTACTCGGGCGTTTCCAAGACCTGGGTCGATGGCGCAACGCTCGCCGCTGAGACTCCGATCTGGAACCGCAAAGTAACGATCCGCCAGTGCGATTTGACCGGTCTCGTCAGTGGCCGCTGCACGACGCTTCTAGTCGGCGGCGTCTCCCCGCCCGCTCAGCTGGTGCAGATCGATGTCGAGGTCTCACCCGGACGACTCGGGGCGAGCACCGCTCTGGCACTCCTCGGTCTCACCAAGAAAGTTTCACTCTCTTCAATCAAAGTTTTCTAGGGAATCCGTGGTATGAGAACTGATTCTAGAGGGCGACGTCTACACTCCGGCTTCACAGTTGTGGAGCTGTTGGTCGTCCTCGCCGTGACCCTGATCTTGACCTTGATCATGCTCCAGTTGTTCAACCTGAGCGATCGCCTGGCGCAGGTCCAAACCCGGGTCGCCGAGATGCAGCAGTCGCTGCGCATCGGCCAATACGATTTGGTCCGCCTGACCAGAATGGCCGGGCGTGGCGGGCTGCCGGCCACCCAGCTCGGTGCTCTATTGCCGACGGGTATCGCGATCTCGATCCGCGGCAATGTGGCCGACACGAACGCAAACTTGATCTCTGGGGATAACACCTCCCCAAAGCTGCTCGGCGGTACCGATGTGATCACCCTACGCGGGGTGTTCTCCAGCCAAATCTTCCAGATCAACTCGCTCGACAAACGGGCGTTCCGGCGCTGGGACGACGCCGCAAACCCAGCCAATGGAGCGACCGACGCAGATCCTGCCACCACGACCAATGGCGAATTCCAGCTCTGTGCCGTGTCGCCCGCGGGGATCGACCAACCGCTCGCACCATTTCACAAGCTGATCGACGATGCCGCCAGTCCGCTCAAAGTGAGCTCAGAGGCATTGATTCTGGTGAGCCCGCTCGACCCGGCGTTCTATACGGTGGTGCAGTTCGACCCGGTCAACTCGGCGAAGACCGCGACCACCTGCGCGCCGGGGATCACCGGGGTGACCCTCAAATATCTGAGCAGCACAGCGGCACTACCGACCGCGTATCGTGCGCTCCAACCACCGGGCGCTTTCCGCATGCCGCCGCAGCTGACCAGTGCGATCTACATCGGAATTCTCGAGGAATACCGCTACTACGTGCGCGCGGACCGTGCCGAAGCGGGCAATCCGGCGAGCGATTTGGTACCGGTGCTCTCCCGCGCCCGCTTCTATCCCGGTACCGAGCTTCCTTACCTGAACGACGTCTCGAATCTGGTTGTCGATATCGCCGTCGGCATCGCCGACCTTCAAGCCTCCTTCGGGATCGATACCAATGGCGACGGAGCGGTGATCGAAGGGACCAACGCCGCCACCTGGAAGACCGACGAATGGCTAGGGAACGTCCGCAGCGCCGAGGCCGCAAATGCCGGTCCCGAGAACGCAATCACAGGCAAGCTGGCGTACCTGCGGCTCAGCATGCTGGCACGCACCGAGCGGCGCGATCCCGACTACCGTGGGCCAATCCTCGACCGCTCGGAGGATCATTCCTATGGCTTCGATGTTCCCGATCGGATCAACGGGCGCACCGATCGAATGTATCGCCGTCGCCTGCTTCAAACGATCGTAGACTTGAGGAACCTGTCATGAAGATGCACCCATCGTTTCGCCCTCTGCCGAGCCCGACGGGCGAACAGGGGAGCGCCTACATCGTAGCGCTGCTGCTTCTGCTCCTACTTACCGTGATCGGACTTTCCCTTTCGCTCGTAACTCAAAACGAGTTGCAAATCGGGGCGAACGAAAAACTGATCAACCGGGTCTTTTACGCCGCCGACTCGGCGGTCATGGAGTCGACCGCCCGCGCGCTGATTCTCGGTGAGTTCCAGGCGGGCAGCTCGTTTACCTCCGACCTGGGACCCTCCTCTGCGGCCAATCTCGGTATTCAGGTCCAACGCAACTCTTACACCCGGCTCAACTCTCCCTACTGCGCGATGTGCGAGATCAACCAGCAGCCCGGCGAGGAGCCCTACCGGGCAATTACCTACTATGTCGATGTCGCCGCGCGCCGCACCGGCACCTCCGGCAGCGGTACCGTGGCGTTGGCCGAAAAACAGCTCACCGCGATGATCGACATTCAACCCTACAAAGCGCAACTTCCCATCGTGCCCTAGCGCCATCTAACACCGTCGCGGCGGCGCGCCTCGACGGGTTCGAAATCTTCGAGCAATGTTCGGCCGTATGTGTGCCGACAGGAGGAGTTATGGAATTTTTCTCGCAAAAACTTACTTCACGGTCACGCGCAGTGGCAGCGACGGTACTTGTGGCAGTGTTGAGCCTTGCGCTCGGCTCCCTTCGTGCCGATGATCGGTTTCTATTGCGTCAGACCAACGCCGATCCCTATCTGTTCATCCTACTGGACACTTCCGGCTCGATGAACGAACGGCCGGTCGACGCGTCGACGCCGCTCGGCTCCGGTGACGATCCGGAATCGAAGTTCTATCAGGCAAAGAAAGCCCTCTATACGGCGCTTCAGGCCGAGGACAACAAGAATATCCACTACGGGTTCGCTACTTTCAATCAGGACGGAACCCAGGTGCTCCGCAAGCACTGGCTCTACGCTCCGATGGCCAACCCCGGTTGGTCAGGGACTGCCCTCTCCTATCCGGTGCTGAATGTCCCCTATACGTTCGGCGGTCAGTCCGATGGCGGCAACTCCACCCGTGGGTCGTGCGGCTCACGGGTCGAGATCGCAGCCAACGGCATCAGCGCCAGCCAGTCGCTTCAATTCGCGCCGCGTACTGGAGACGGCGGCAACCTGACATGGACCCTTTGGGCGCACCAGACGGGAGCCACGGGTTCGGGCTTTAAGACCACGACCACACTGACCTCCGGCAGCAACCTCGGTGACCCGACGATCGTGGTCACGGTGACCCGTCAAGCGATCGACGGCAGCGGCGATTGTCTCGCGTCCGCAATCGAGACCAAAAACCTGACCTTCAGGCTCGTCCGCGAAACCTTCACCCGCACCTCTCTTTCGGACGACGTAGCCAACGTTTCGGGGACCTGCAACGGCATGGACCCGAACACCGATTCAAGCGCAGATCGCTACAAGCTGCCGACGACGATCAACTTGAGCTACCCGATAAATCCGAGGTTCGACCGGGGAGATTTCTTGCCGCTCGACTGGACGGCCACGAACCGCGACGAGATTGTGCGTCGGTTGGCGCCGAACCTGCGAGGTACTGAAACCGTACCGAACTTCGAGGTTGCCCGGTATTACCAGAAGTACAACGTTTCGGGCTCCGGCGCCTCCATCACCGCCGTCGCAAACCCGGCGCTCGTCGATCCCGCGCAGGTGCCGCTGCTCGCCGAGGGCAACACGCCGCTCGGTAACTCAATCAACGGCTTTCGTGATTGGTACGCCGGCTGCCACAGCGACACGGTCACCGGCGCCGCCTGCGCCACGGCCGGTTGGAAGAATGTTGCACAGAACGCGGATCCTGAATTTGGCTGTCGCCCCAAATATCTTCTCATCCTCACCGACGGCCTGGACACCTGCAGCGGCGGCGGAGTCACCGGGTCGGCTTGCGAGGGGGCAAGGATTCTTTACTCGAAATACAAGATCGAAACTTTCGTCATCGCTTTCGGCAACGTCGACACCTCGGGCAGCACCAACGTTTTGAGGTGCCTGGCAAACAACGGTTCCGGTGGCAACAGCGGTTCGACCCCCGCGGTGGTCGGCAAGCGTCCGTTGCCGTTCAGCCCGACGGACGAGGCCGGCCTTCAGGACGCCCTCGAATCCATTTTCGCCCTGGTCACCCAAGCGGGTCGGTCGTTCTCCTCCGCCGCGGTGCCGACCGTGCAGGCGAACTTCGAGGACACGATCTACGTCCCGACCTTCACGCCATTGAACGCCGAGTCGTTCGTCGAGCCTTTGGCGCCCCCTTCGGGATCGGCGATCACCAATGGGGCCGGTGCCACTTGGGATGGCCACCTGAACGCCTACCTGAAGCCTATTCCGGTCGACTCGACGGGCAAGCCGAGAACGGATCTCCTTTGCACCTCGACGTTGCGCAGCGGATGTTTCCTTTGGGACGCCGGTGCAAAGCTCGTCGATCAGGCGCCGAGCATGGCCCAGCTCAACCCGGCCTCGCCCGCCACACCTTTGTGGAGCATTGGCGCCGCCGACAACCAACGACGCGTCTTCTATCCCGCGGCAGCGACCACCGCGACGGTGCCCGCGACCCGGAGGCTGTTCCTGCCGCAAACTACGCTCGCCACCCAGCAGGATCTCTGGCTGGGCATGAAGCTGGTCGCCGATCCAGGGAACTCTACCCAAGTTTCTGCGGCGAACCTCAAGGTCCAAAACGCGATCAAATACACGTTGCAAGAGAAGTTCGCCCACGTCAGCACGACCAAAGACACCCGGTTCGTGCTGGGCGACATCTTCCACTCGAACCCGGTGCTGGTGAGCGCACCCGGCCGGCTTTCCTATTTCGACGCCGATGTGCCGAACCCTCCAGGGACCGCCACGGCCTGCACGACCACGAACAAAGGGTACCGTTGCTTCCGGACCAAGCATCAACTCCGCCGCCGCCTGGTTGCGGTCGGCAGCAATGACGGCCAGCTTCACCTATTCGACGGCGGTATCTACCGCGACACCTTAAACCCGAAGGCGTTCGACAATGGCACGGGCTCCGAGGTGATGTCTTTCATCCCGCGGCCGATGCTCGAACAGCTCCGCCTTCAGTCCGAGAACGACCGGCAGAACTGGGGAGTCGACGGCACGATTCAAGTCGACGACGTGTTCGTCGACCCGAGCCACGGCGGTACGCCAACGGCCAACGACCGCGAATGGCGCACGGTTCTCCTCGGCGGGCTGCGCGAGGGGGGCAGCGGCTACTATGCGCTGGACGTCACCCAGCCCGATGCCTTCGATGGCGCCGGGATTCCTCGCCCGCTCTCCGGTTCGACCTACGTCCCGTCGTGCTGGAATGGTGGCACGGGATGCGGCACCGTGCCGTTCGGTTCGCTCCTTTGGAGCTTCGAGGATTCGTCCGACGAAGACGCCAATCTGGTTTCCGACCTCGGCGATACCTGGTCGACGCCCAACACCGGCCGCATCCGCATCGTTACCAACGCCACGTCAAGCCCCAAACAGTACGAGGACCGCTACGTCGCGATTTTCGGCGGTGGGATGGATCCGAGTCTGCTCCACAAGAAGGGCAACTGGCTGTACATGGTGGACATCGAGACCGGCAAGATTCTCTACAAGCGAGTTCTCGACGGCTCGGCTCCGAGCGACCCCGCAGCGGTCGATACCGATCTCGACGGCTATCTCGATCGAATCTATATCGGGACCACGAAAGGGTGGCTCTACAAGGTAGATATGACCAAAGATGTCGCCTTGGTCGACCTCGGCGGTGGCAACAAGCGAATCACCTCAACCGACTGGTCCCCGTTCAAGGTCTTCGACACCTCGGAGTCACGCGGCACCGCGGCCGAAAAGATCCGGCCGATCTACTTTGCGCCTTCCGTGGTCTTCGATTCGAAGAGCGGCTCGTTCGGGCTCGGGTTTGGCACGGGCAACCGCGAAGATCTCTGGACGCAACTACCCGAGTCTTTGATCGATGGCCGCTTCTACTTCCTGCTCGATACCGGCTGGCACGTGCTCGGTGCGAGCGAGGTGGCGAGCACCAACACAACGTTGCCCAAGATCGAAAGCAATTTCGTTCAGTTCTCCGTCTCGACCGCGCTCGCGGGCGCAGGGACGAACTATCTCACGGCTCCGCCGATCGGCAAGCAAGCGGGCTGGGTCCTTCAAATGGGCGTCAACGAGCGACTCCTTGCCAAGGCCCTCACGCTCTCTGGAATCCTGGTCTTCACCGGCTATCACCCGGGATTTGAACCGAATACCTCCTCGGGCCTGTGCGAGCGCTTTGGGACCAGCGACATCTATACCGTGCTCGCAACCAACGGCGACGCGGTGCTCGGCGTTCAGCCCGGCGATCGAAGCAGGGAGGTCCAGGCTTTCGTCACCAACCCGTTCGTCGAGACCAATATCAGCAAGAACCCGAGAAACAACCAACCACCTTCCGGGACCACGGCGGTCTGCCGCCCCAATGATGCCGCGGTCAAGATTTTGCGCTCCCTGTTCCCTACCGGGTGCAAGTTCACGGCGTACACGCAAGACATCAAGACCTTCCAGGTAGACACCAAGCTCGAGTGCATCGCCGCCATCCCGGTCTGTGTGCGCGAGCAGAACTGGAGAGACCAATGAGCCGGGGCCAGGAGCTCGTGCTGCCGATCCTGGCTGCGGTGTGGCTCTCCTGGTGCGGCGCGGCCGCCCGAGCGGACTGGCTGGTGCTCCGCGATGGTACTCGGCTCGCAGTGAAAGGGGCGTGGAAGATCTCGGGCAAGCAAGTTGTCTTCACCGCCACGGAGGGCAAGCTGTCGTCGCTCCGAGCCAACGAGGTCGATCTCGAAGCGAGCGACCGCGCAACCGCGGAGTCTCTCCAGGCAGCTGAGCCCAAGCCCGCAGCGACACCGCCGATCTTTGACGCCCGCCCCAAGGTGCGCTGGTCGCTCTCCGACAAGGATTTCGCCCGCCGGACGTCGGCGGCAACGGACGACTCGGGGCAGGCTCCGGCAGCTGAAAATGAAAATGGCGAACCGGCGTCACCGCCGGCTCCGAAGTCAGACCTCAAGATCTTGGTCTGGAGCCACTGCGCCGAGCCCGACCGCAATCGGATCAAGGTCTCGGGCACGCTGCAAAATGGCGGCAAAGACTTGGCGACATCGATCGCGCTTAAGATCCAGCTCCTCGATCGGCAAGGCTTCGTGGTTGGAACGCAGAGGGCGCAAATCCAGAAAGCGAGCTTGGCCGCCGGAGAGGCCATGGATTTCGTGGCTCTCTTCCCTGGCGCCGTGACCTACGAGACCGTCAGGTTTGCGCCGGACGCAGACCATGGTTGAAGACGCTTCGTCGAACCGGCCGTTGGCGCGCCAAGAGCACCTTGGCGAGGTTGTCTCGGTTAGGGTGCTCCTATTCCGGCACCTATTCCGCGTCCCAGGGCGTTGCCCTGGGCTGGTCACGAAGGGTGAGTCCGTGAAGCAGGGAGACCTCGTCGGAGGCTGAGAGCCGGCGAGGAGTCAGAGCCCCCGTATGAGCGATGAAGCGCCGTAATGGGCGTGGAGCAAAGGGGGGCAGGAAGGTGGATGCGTGGAAACCAGGCAGATGGAAGAGGCCCCGGCGGCAGTGTCCGTAAGGACTAAGCAAGCCGGAGAGATCCGAGACCGCTGGTCTTGGGTGGAACCGTCCGTTTGGACCGAGCGCATGTTGACGGCCCTCGAAGTGGGGGTCAAAGGAGGCAAGTGGTTCAGCCTGATCGACAAGGTCAGCTCCGAGCGCAGTCTGCGGTCGTCCTTCCAGCAAGTGAAGCGCAACCGGGGAAGCGCCGGGGTGGACCGAGTGACGATCAAGATGTTTGAGGCGCACCTCCCCGCAAGGAGCCGTGATCAGCCCTCTTCTGTCCAATATCTACCTGGACCCACTGGATCATCGGATGGCGCAGAAGCACTGTAACTGGATGACCTTCGAGGATCTCGACGGCTGGATCCGGATGCGTCTAAGGAGCATCTTGCGCCACCGTCAAGGCCGAAAGGGTCGGGCGCTTGGGAAAGACCACCACCGCTGGCGCAACGCCTTCTTTGCTGAGCTTGGGTTGTTCTCTTTTGCCGCAGCCTATGCCCAGATCCGTCAGTCCTCTCCGAGGTAAAACCACCAACCGGAGAGCCGGATGCGGGAGATCCGCCAGTCCGGTTCGGAGGGAGGGGGGCTCGGGAACTCAACCGAGCCTTCCTACCCCTATACGGGACGCGACCCTTCGGGCCGCATCCACCGCGTCGAATCCGGCGCTTCGAGGCCGCGGTTCGCTACGTACCCCCCTTCGTCACCTTCGTCCGGTTGTCGTCCGAGGTGCGATCGACCAGGATGTTCATCGGATCGATCCCGGCTTCGACAGGCAAGCCGTCCACCACCAGCTCGAACGTCGCCTTCTGCCGGTTCAGCCGGTGCTTGGCGAGGTAGAGCACGGTCTCCTCTTTCTTGCCGTCTTTTTCGGTCGCGCCGCTCGTTGCGAACACCCCGATCTCGATCGAGTCGTCGAGCGGCAGCGGCGATTCGACGCCGCGGCCATTGGCCCGCATCTTCTTTGCGTCGATAGTCAGCTTCACCAGGTACTTGCCGTCGGCCCGCCGGGTCCAGGTCGCGGTGGTTGCGCGCAGATCGAACAGCGTGATCGTAAGGAACAGGTCGTGAAGCAGCACCTGCTGCGCCGGCGGCGTCACCTCGCGCAGGATCTTCATCAGATCGGGCGTGTAGGTATACGGCGGCTCCTGATACGCCACCTGCGCCACGTAGCGGGCGAGCGCCCGGTTCAGCACATCCTCGCCGATCGCGTCTTGGAGCGCATAGAAGACCAGACTCCCCTTCGCATAGTGGATGTACGGTTGATTCTCCACCCGCGCGAGCGGCATCTCTTCGATCAGCTCGCCGCCGCGCCCGACCAGGTACCGGTCGAGCTCGTACTTCAAGAAGCGGCGCATCTTCTCCCTGCCGTACTCCTTCTGCATCACCATCAGCGCCGAATACTGCGCCAGGCTCTCCGAGAGCATCGTGCCGCCCTGGATGTTGCCGCCGATCACCTGGTGCCCCCACCACTGGTGGGCCACCTCGTGCGCGGTGACGTAGAAGACGTAGTCGATATCGTCCGGGTCGGAGAGGTCGGCGATGAAGCCGATGCCCTCCGAATAGGGAATCGTGTTCGGGAACGACTGCGCGAAATTCGCGTAGCCCGGGAACTCCAAGATCCGTACCTGCCGGTGTTGGTAGGGCGAGAAAGCCGCGGTGAAATAGTCGAGCGATTTTTTCGACGCATCGATCATCCGATCGACGTTGTAGGCATGCGCCGGATCGTAGTAGACCTCGATCGCCACGTTCTCTTGGTCCGGATGCCAAACGTCTTTCTTGACCGCCCAACGCGCCGAGAGGAACGAATAGAAATTGAGGATCGGCCGGTCCATCTCGTAGCGGAAATAACGCCGATTCCCCTCGCTCCATTCGCGTTTCAAGTAGCCGGGCGCGAGCGCGATCTGGTCGGCGCTGGTCGACACCGTGGCGCGGAAGTCGATCCAGTCGGCGTCGGCGGCAATGTAGTTGTTCCGCCGGGCGTTCTTATCTTCGAGCTTCGCCACCCGAGCGACCGGCGGCAGACCGTATTTCCTCCGCTGGTTGCGGTCCTGGAGCTGGCGGTTCACGGTATACCCGAATTGCGGCAGGTAGTCTTCGTTGTTGAAAAACGTGCCGTTGTAGACCAGCGACGTGTTGGCGCCGTGGTTGACGAAACCTCTCGCTGCAACCGACAGCTCGAAGGCCAGATCCATCTCGGCACCGGGCGCCAGCGGCACCGGCAACC
Source organism: Holophagales bacterium (assembly GCA_031404815.1). Taxonomy (GTDB): domain Bacteria; phylum Acidobacteriota; class Thermoanaerobaculia; order Multivoradales; family UBA5704; genus DASYKS01. The sequence goes on from JANNIH010000026.1 coordinate 35,464, forward strand.
TGTAGATCGAGTAGCCGAGCTTCCGGTCGAACAGCGTCCGCCATTTCGGATCGAGCGACAGGCGGCGCACCTCGACCCGCGGATTGAGCTGCAGGTGGATCGCGCTCTGGGGCCGGTCCGTTTTGTTCTTCAGCCGATAGCGGCCGGCGATCTCGACCCGCCGCTCCGCCGGGTAGATGTCGACCGATGTCTCGACGGCGACGATGCGCGGCGCCGGTAGATCCTTGTACCTGGCGAAGCGCTTCTCGTAATCGGCCTGCCGGTGCTCCCACTCGTCGGTCGGGATGTAGTCGTTCACCACGTTGGTGTTCCAGAATATCCAGGCGCCGGAAGCCAGCCAACCGAAGGCTCCCACCGCGGCCAGCGCGCGCCACGGGCCGCGGAAACGCGCTTTCGCCTCGCGCAGGCGCAGCCGCCAGGCCGTCTCGGTGCCGCGCACCCAAAGGAGGGCGGCGCCGACCACCAGCAGCAGGGAAAAGAAGGCCCAATAGATGTTGAACCAGGCGAAGCCGAGGAGGAAATGACCGTAACCGTTCATCTCGGAATAGATCATCCTGGGCGCCTCGCCGAAGCGGTAGAGGCGATGTACGAAATTCAGGCTGCCGAGCACAACCTGGCTGATCATGAACAAGATCATCGCCAGAAAGCCGACAAACTTCTGATTGCAGACCACCTGCAGGAACGTCGCGAGCACCGCAGCGAGTAGGAACGGCACCGCCGCGAGACTCAAGCCCTTGGCATAGAGGAGCGGCTCGACGTGCGTGTATCCCCGCCAAAGCTGAATCCCCATCGCGGTGAGACCGCCCACGGCGAGAAAGGCGAGGATCACCAACCACTGGGCGCCGAGCTTGGCGGAGAGCGGCACCCAGGTCGGCACCGGCAGCGCGTCGGTCACCTCGGAGACTTTGAGAGCGCGTTCTTTCCAGATCAGCTCGCCGGCATAGAGCGTGCCGATGATCGCGAGCAGAAAGACGAAGCTCCCTTGCAAATTCTCGAGCAGCAGCGCGGTCACCGGATAGACCTTGGTGCCGAAGCGCTCGAAACTCACCGCGGAGCTGCCGACCATGTTGATCATGCCGAACGCGAGCATGACCAAGAACGGAATGCTCTGGAGCACCGAAAGCGTCTCACGGCGTAGCGCGTGGAGAAACAGCGAGCGATTTCGGCGCGACGAAAAATCGCGGGTCGCGGACGGTATGACTCGGGCGTTAGCATCCTCCACCGCCGGGTCTGGTTCAACCACCGCGACCTTTTTCCGGCGGCGGAAAAGCCGCCCCAGCGCGCCGTAGGTCGACGCTCCCGTCGAAGTGCGGAAGGTCGCGAAGCTCGCGGCCAGGATAGCCACTCCGACGCCGCTCCAGATCAGGCGGTTGGCGAGCAGCAGTCCGGAGAACGGCGGCAGCGCGCTGTTCTTTTCGGCGACCGTCCAATAGCGGGTGGCGAGGTCGATCGCCGCGGCTCCGAACGGATCCAGCAGCGCGGCGAGCTTCTGGTGCTCGACGTCGCCGAGCATCAACGCCGAGACGAAGTAGCCGACGAAGTAGACCACGACTCCGACATAGGTGACCAGCCAGCTGCGCGAAGCGGAAGCCAGCGCGAAGAACAGCGCGCCGGTGAGCAACAGGTTGGGAATCACCAGGACCCCGAGAGCGAACAGATAGGGCGCGGCGAGCGTGGGACCGATCCGCTCCGCATCCAGCCAGGGCATGAAGCTGCCGACCAGAATGCCGAGCGAACAGAGCACCATCACGGCGACCGAGGCGACCAGCGAGCCGGCGAATCGCCCGCCCAGGTAGTCGAGTTTCGCCATGGGTTTTGAAAAGAACAACTCGTGGGTGCCGCGCTCGAAATCGCGCAGGGCGGAGCCCGCGACGAACCCGGTGGTGACGAAGACTCCGCCGACCACGCTCATCACAGAAAGCAGCTGGAGAATGACGAACGGGGCGTTGCGCTGCACGTTGCCGATGCCGCCGCCGATCGTGACCGAGTCGGAGGTGACGGCGCCGAACGTCATCGCGGCAAACAACAGGCCGGTGCCCCAAAGTAGCGGCGAGGTGAAGCTTTGCTTCAGCTCGAAGCGGAAGATTTCGCGGAAGTGGCTCGACATGGGCTTGCTCGGGTTTCCGAAGCAGGTCAAGCCGCGAGCGCCGACTCGGCGCTCCGTTCGGCCCGGCGGAGGGCGTGGAAATAGACATCTTCGAGGTCAGGGGCGACCCCCTCGAATCCTTCGTGCGGATCGCTCTCGCTCCAGATATGGATCACCGTCCGGCCGGCCGCCAGGCGCCGCGACAGCACCTCGTACCCGACCTCGTAGCGCGCCAGCTCCGCCCGGGTCACCGTCTTCTGCCAGATCTGCCCCGACAGCTCACCGATCGCCTGGCGCGGCTCGCCGGTCACCTGCACCCGCCCGCCGGCCAAGATCGCCATCCGCGGGCAGAGGTCGGTGACATCCGCGACGATGTGGGTGGAGAGAATGATCACGACATCTTCACCGATCTCGGCGAGCAGGTTCAGGAAGCGGTTCCTCTCTTCCGGATCGAGCCCGGCGGTCGGCTCGTCCACGATGACCAGTTTCGGCTCGCCGATCAGCGCTTGGGCGATGCCGAACCGTTGGCGCATGCCGCCCGAGAAGGTGCCGAGCTTGCGGTCTTTGACCGCCCAGAGGTTCGTCCGTTCGAGCAGCGCTTTGACCACCGCGCGTCGCTCTTTCCCTTGGGTCAGCCCTTTGAGCACGGCGAAATGGTCGAGCATCGCCTCGGCACTCAACTTAGGGTAGACCCCGAAATCCTGCGGCAGATAGCCGAGCACCTGGCGCAACGCCTGCTTGTCGCGCAGCACGTCGATGCCATCGAACCGGACCGACCCCGAGTCGGGCTCTTGCAGCGTCGCGATGGTGCGCATCAGGCTCGACTTGCCGGCACCGTTCGGCCCCAACAGGCCGAACATACCGGCCGGAACTTCGAGCGAAACATCGACCAGAGCCCGCACCCCATTGCCGTAGGTCTTCGACAGATTGCGGATCGAAAGCATCGGAACCCCTCCTGGGCCGGACAAGCGGCCCTGGGGGCCTGTACGCGTTTTGGCAGCGGGTTGTTTCTGCCGGGCCGGGCGCTCTCTAGGACAAATGGGAGCATTCCAACGCATGGAGCGGGCCTTCAGCCCTGGAAATATCGAGGTCGGCAAGCCTAGGGCGTTGCCCTAAGCTGGTTTAGGGCGGGCCTTCGGCCCTCAAAAGGCGGCACCCTGGAGGTTTGTGGTTCGGAATCGCCGTGGGTCGCCGGGAATCGCTCCGCGCGATCGAAGTGGTCGCCGTCCCCTGGTTGAGCGCCGAAGGCGCGACCTATAAGAGCCTGGGGCATCGCCCCAGGGTGGGGAATCGGTTGAGCACGGGAAGTCCGGTAGGATTCGCCAAGAGTTGGCGCGCGCCGACGCGTCGGCGCTTGGGAAAGCAGCGACACGTCGCCGCACTCCAAAGGGTCGGCGTGGAGGGAACGGGAGCGCCGGATGCCGTTTGCGAGGCTCCGGAATGCCGCGGGAAGCCGGAAATTCAAATTTTAACTCCGAGAATCCAATTTTATCTCCCAGAAACTTATTTTAAGTCCGGGAATCCCATTTTAAGTCCGGGAAACTTATTTTAACTCCAGGAATCGTTTTCGACGGTAAAAAACTCGCGCGAGGCTCGAATCTCGAAATTTTAACCAGGAATTTCAAATTTTAACTCCGGGAATCATTTTTTAGCTTGGGGAATCGAATTTTCAGGTCGAAAAAAGATTTTCCGGCGTAAAAAATGATTCCTGGAGTTAAAAAATGGAATTCCTGGATAAAACGGGAGTGTCAGAGTTCGCGCGGCATTTTTCTGGCTAGAAAATCGTTGGCGAGCCTAAACTTTCTCCGGGGAAGCTCCCGAATGGTTCTGGAGCGTTCGCAGATCCTCCTCACCGAACCGGTCCATCACCTTCGCTCGGATCGATGTCCACCAAGAGATGAGTTCCTGGCTCGGTGCCGTCGCTCACCCAGAGCTCGATGCCGTGCTGGTCGTCATAGCCGGCGAACAGAAGCTTGCCCGCGGCCGGCCCGGCCGCCCAGAGGAAGTCGAGCACGGGCGAGACCGGCGGACGGGTCAGCGCCCGCGTTCCTTCCGCTGTACCGTCGCTGGCCCAGATGTCGAGCCGCGGGCCGGTGCTCGTCTCCCGGCTGACCCGGGAGAAATAGAAATCGGAACCGACCGTCCCAAGGGGGGCGATCAGGCCGCGCGCGATTTGGCGCGTACCGCTCACCGTTCCATCCGTCGTCCAGATCTCGTCCGGCGCGAAGGTGCCCAGGATGACATGTGCCCGCGGGCGACCCGGCAAGATCCAGCTGTTGTGTTCGAAGCATTCGCCCCGGCAAAGATCGGCGATCGGGCCGGTTCCGGCACTCGTGCCGTCGGTCGCCCAAAGCTCGATCTTGCGCACCGAGCCGAGTGGCGCTCTCCGATCGCCGCGAAAGAGTTGAAAAACGAACACGTCGCCGATCGCCGCGCCGCCGTACGGTATGAGCGCGAGCGACCGGACATTGCCCCCGAAGGCATGAAGCAGCCGGGTCCCGGCAACGGTTCCGTCGGTGGTCCAAAGCCCCTGCGGCGCGCCGGCCGGACGCCCCGCAAACAGCAACTCACCTCGATGAACGACCACCTGGTAGGTGAACCTCTGGCCGAAGCTCTCTGCGAGGCCGAACAACTTCTCCGGCTTGCCCGTCGTGGGCGAGATCGACCAGAGGGCTTGCCGAACCTCGTCACCGGTCCAAAACACCAGCCCGTCGGAGAGCGCCAGAATCCCGCCCGCCGCCCGCCTGGTCGGCACGGCGATCCGCTTCGTCCCTAGGGCGGAGCCGTCGCTTCGATAGATCGACCGACCATGAAGGCCATCGTCGGCGGAAAACCAGAGTCGCCCATCAAAGGACACGAGGTCGCCCGGATCCGAGCCCCGAGGCCCCGGACGCAGATCGGCGACCCGCAGAGTGCCCGCCACCGTTCCGTCACTCGACCAGAGCTCGTTGCCGTGCGAGGGATCACGCCAGGAGAAGTAGAGCCGCCCAAGAAACTCGGTCCAGGAGGGATAGGTGTAGCTCCCGCTCGCCAAACCGGGGCCGACCGTCAGCCGATATGTCGACTCCGGAGTGCCCGCGGTCACCCAAAGCTCGGTGCGTCCGACGTTCGAGACCACGCCGAAGAACAGGAGATCCCCCACCATTGCGAACGGATAGGTCGCCTGGGACGAGCATGGACCGGGGCAGAGATCGACCAGGAGGCGCGTCCCCTCGGACGTGGAGTCGCTCACCCAAAGTTCGCCGCCGGTCTCGGTAGTGGACGCCAAGAATAGGGTTTTGTCGCCGATCGGATAGAAGAAATCGGGACTCGAGCCCGATGCCGTGCGCGATTCGTGGAGGTTCGGCGGATGAGTGACCTGGGAATAGGCCGGAAGGCCCAGGCCGAGCCCACCGAACAAGAAGTAGCAGGCGATGCGCAAGGGGAGACTGCTCATGGCGCCGTCCGATCGATCGCCCAGAGTTCGACGCCGAGGCCCGGGGTCCGGCGGGTGAAAAACAGATGCGACCCGATCCCTCGGACCCAGCCACCCGCATTGCGCACGATCGGAAATGTCCCCGCCTCGGTGCCGTCGCTCGCCCAGAGGGCTCTCTCGCTCGGGCGGGTGCCGGCGGCGAAAAAGGCGGTTCCCGCAAATCCGTGAACGCCGTGCTCGATCTCGCGCTTTCGGCCGTCCGATCGCGGGATCGTCCGGGTGCCGGCCCGCGTGCCGTCGCTGGTCCACAGCTCTCCCGAATCGTCGGGCGAAGCGAAAAATAACCGGTCGCCGACGACCGTTTCATTTTCGACGAAGTACGGCAGGAACGAGGTGGCATACCAAAGACCGAGCTCGACCATTCCCTCAGAGGCGCTGTAGACGAACAGTCGCTGCTCGTAAAAGCCGTCGACGAACAGGAACAGCCGGTCGGCGGTCGGAATCAATCGATTGACATAGAAATCGGCTGGATCGAGCGAGAAAACTTTTTGAGTCCCCTCCAAGGTGCCGTCGGTTCGCCAGACTTCGCTGCGGTTGCCGAAGTCGCCTTCGGACCCCGCGAAGAACCAGAGCCGACCTTGCCCGGCGATGAAGCCTCCCGGAAAGCTGGAACCCAAAACGTTTCCTCCGGGGCGCAGGTCGGCGAGCGGGTGCGTTCCGGCCAGCGTGCCATCGCTCACCCAGGGTTCCACGCCGCCCGCGAGGCCGAACGCGCTGAAGACCACCAGGTCGCCAAACGAGGTCAGGTTCTCGGGACCGGCGGGAAAGCGCCAAAGATCGGCCACGGTCACCGTACCGTCGGGCGTGCCGTCGGTCGAGGCGAGACGCAGGTACCCATTTTCATCCGTCGCGAGAAACAGCACGCGGTCGCCAAGCGTCGCGATCTCGTTGTAGATCGGGTTCCAGCCGCGCAGCTCATAGGTCCCTTCGGCCGTGCCGTCGGTCGACCAGAGCTGTGCCGGACGGTTCGAGTGGAAGTAGATCAATAGAAGGGCTCGTTGGCCAGCCCGGGCGTGACCCGTGATCAACGGCACGTCGATGCCCCGGCGACCGACCGGCACACCGAGGCCGGCCAGGCGCCCGGTTCCGTTCCTCGTGCCATCGCTCGCCCACAGCTCCGCTTCGCCACTGCCGCTGTCCGCAATGAAGATCGCTTGGTCGCCGAGCGCCACCGGCGGGCCGGGAAACGACCCACCGGTATCCGCATCGCCGACGTCGGAGAGCAGACGGGTTCCGGCGTCGGTGCCGTCCGTGGTCCAGAGCTCGACGCCATGCACCGCGTCATAGGCCGAGAAGACCATCTGAGTTCCCACCACCGAAACGCCCGACAGGATGTCACTCCAAACCTGAGGCGTTTCGCCGTCTCCCAGCGGTTCGGTCCCACTCTCCGTGCCATCGCTGCCATAGAGCCGGACGAGCCCTTCGTCGCCGGGTAGGTGGATCGCGAAGACCAGCCGAGAGCCCACGGCGCCGATCGACTCGAAGTACAGTGGGCAGCCGCCGGGACAGGGTTGGGTCGCCGTGGTCGTTCCGTCCGCCGTGCCATCGGTCGCCCAGACACCCCGTCCGCGGTCGCGGGAAGCCGCTTCGAAAAACAACCGGTCGCCGGTCGCGAGCCAGAAGACCGGGCGGCTGGAGCACGGCCCCGCGCAAAGATCCGCGAGGAGCCGGGTTCCCGCGGGCGTGCCGTCGGTCGACCAGGGTTCGGCCCCGTACGTTTCACTCACCGCGGAGAAGAAGAGGCGCTCTCCGAGTGGCTGCGCGGCATTGAGAGCCACGCCGCGGATCGCCGCGAACCGGCGCAGTCGTAACGTACCGCCGCGGGTGCCGTCGGTGGACCACAACGAAGGACCGGTCTCGCCGCGCCGGGCGATGAAGAGCAACCGGCCCCGAAGGAGGGGCAGGCCGGCGTCGCCGTACGGCAGCCCGGCCGCGGTGGTGTCATCGAACGCGAGCAGGGGTTTCGTCCCCTCCGGCCGGCCGTCGCTCGACCAGAGGATGTCCGCGGCGCCCGCGGGGACTACGAACGTGAGCCGCCGGTCGAGCGCGCGCAGTGCGTACGGCCAGACCGGGCGCGGGCCCGCAGGATCGGCGAAGAATCGCAAGTCGGCCGCGCCCCCGGTCGTTACGGAAAAGAGCGCCGGGCCGCGCCGGCCGTCGTCCGCCGCGAAGTAGAGCCGGCTCCGCCAGACCGCGAAGCTCCGCGGCCTCGAACCTTCGCGACCCGGGCGCAGATCCGCCACCCGTGCCGTGCCCGCGGCGGTGCCGTCGCTCGACCAGAGCTCGGCGCCGGAGACGCCGTCGTTCCAGACGAAATAGAGCCGCCCGCCGGTTCTGGCCTCTTCGACCCAGAGCCGATCGTCGCGGTTCGCCTCCACGATGTCCGCTCCGGACGCCACGCGGCGGGTGCCGCCGACAGATCCGTCGGTCGCCCACAGCTCGCGCCGCCGGTCTTCGGGCTCGAGATAGCGAAAGCGAACGAAGAAATAGAGGCCCGGAGTCTCGGCAAACCGGAGGATTACGCTGTCGCACGGCCCCGGGCAGAGATCGGCCAGACGCAGCGTCCCCGCCGCCGTGCCGTCGGTCGCGTGCAGCTCGCTCCCCTGTCCGTCCGTTGCGACGAATACCGAGCGCGCCCCGACCGTGACGAAATCGTGCGGCTCGGAGCCCAGGTTGCCCGGCATCGGATTGATGTCGCGGACCAGGCGCGGTGCGGAGAACCCGGCCGGCAGCGTCGCCGCCTCAATCCCCGAGGAGAAGGCGGGCACCGCGGTGGCTGAAACGGCGGCGAAGAGCGCGAAGCAAGTTGTGCGGAGGAACATGTTCGAGAGTTTAGCAAATCGTGCGCTCCCGCGCGGCACACTTCGTCCCGCTCAGGAGGCGGTTGGCCCCAGCACCCGCTCGTAGATCGTCGGATAGGGGCAGGCTGACTTCGAGGGTCGGCAGCTCGACCGTGCCGTCGAGGCCCGCAACGGTGGTGAGCAGCCAGCGCCCATCCGCTTGCCGTAGGTAGTGCTCCACCAGCGGCTGGTGCTGCGCGACGAACATCACTTCACGCAGCGACGGGATCGCCCGGTAGTGCTCGAACTTCTTCCCCCGATCCGCCCCCTCGGTCGAGGGCGAGAGCACCTCTACGAGCAGCGTGGGATTGAGCAGGGTGCTCATCAGAGAGAAGCCCAGGAGTTTGGCCATGCCCGACCGCAAGAACCCATCCAACCTACGCCCGATCCGGTGCGCCCTGTTCTCCCTCGGACTCGCCGCGGGCCTTCTCGCCTCCCCGGCCGCGGCCGCGGAACGCTGGATTTCGATCGGACCGGTCGGCGGCATCGTCCGCCAGGTCGCCCAGTCGGCTTCCGATCCGATGCGTCTGTATGCGGCCACGGAACCATCCGGCCTGTTCCGCAGCCGCGACGGCGGACGCTCGTGGCAGTCGATCGACCGCGGGCTCGAAGGTGTTGAGGTTCACGAGCTCGCCGTCGATCCGGGCAACGGCGACTTCGTGCTCGCAAGCTCCGGCGGCGCCGCGGCACCGCAGATCTGGCGCAGCACGAATGGGGGACAAAGCTGGACCGCAGCCCTTCGACCCCCCTTTGCCGACGGCTTCACCCGTGGCGCGTTCGACCTTCTGTTCGAACCTGTCTCCCCGGGCACCGTCTATGCCGCGACGGCCAAGGGGCTCTTCCGTAGCTTGGACCGCGGCGCGACCTGGGATTCCTGGGCGCTGCCCCAACTGCTGGCGATCGCGATCGCGCGCGACCCCGCGGCCTCCGCTGTCTGGTACACCTCGGCCGTAGAACCCAATGGGGCGAACGGCGCGGTCTATCGAAGCGCCGACGGGGGTAACCGTTGGGCACCCACCCTGGGGCTCGGCGGTCCTGTCTTCGATGAGCTGCCGATGCAACTGTTTTTTCGCGCCGGAGCCCTCTATGCGGTCTGGAGCGGCGGCCTCTACCGGTCGGACGACGGCGCGACCTCCTGGAGCCTTGCGGCCCACCTCCCCACCCTGCCTGCGTTCGACTTTGCGTTCGGCCCCTCCGGCGCGATTTACGCCGCGACGGCCACCGGGGTCTACTCCTCGACCGACGGCGCGAATTGGTCGCCTCCTGAGGTGACGTCGGCCGACCAGGCGGCGCCGCGCGACCAAATCGTTGACCTCGCCTTCGTTCCGGGCGCTTCCGGGGCCCCTGAAACGGTGATCGCCGCCGGCCGGCGCGGACTCTGGCGCTCGGCCGACGCGGGCGTCAGCTGGCGCGCCGCGAGCCGTGGGCTCGCCGCGCGCACGGTGGGGAGTTTGGTGGCGGTCCTAAACGCCCAGGGAAGCGTGCTCTCGAGCTTAGACGAAGGAATCTTCCGCACCGATCGCACCAGCGACCGGTGGCGGCGGCTGCCGATCCGGGCCGGTTTCGAGCAGCCGGCGCTCGCCGCCGATCCGCACCACCCGGGGCGGGTCTACGCCCTCGGTGGGGGTGGCGCAGTCGGCGTGAGCGAAGACCTGGGCACGAGCTGGAAAACGGTGGGCGAGCTCGTGATCGATTCGGTCGGTCTGTTCCGGGTCGATCCGGTGCACCCGGGAATCCTCTTCGCGAGCGGCTCTTCCAACGGTTCCTCCGGGACCGAATTCACCTATCGGAGCGTAGATGGCGGCGCAACTTGGGAGCAGATCCTCGACGAAGAGACCCTCGATCTGACGTTCGATCCGGCCCACCGGAACGTCGGGTTCCGAGTCCTTTCGGGCGGCGGCATCGACAAAACCACGAACGGTGGTGGCAGCTGGAGGGCTCTCCCGGGTCTATCCGGTCAGCTTGAGGGTGCCCGCCCGAAGTCTCTCCTCTTCGATCCGCGCTCCCGCGCGCTCTACGTCGGAACCGACAGCCGGGGCGTCTTCCGCAGCACGGACGGCGGCCGAATCTTCCGCCGGCTCGCCACCGGCCTGCCGCGTGGCACGGCGACCGGCCTCAATGCCTCCGTGGCGAGATTGATCCTGGATGGGGGCACCGCCCTCTACGCCGCGGTCGCCGAGCGCGGCGTCTACCGGCTCGACCTGGCGCGACGCTGGACGGCGGTCAACCTCGGTCTTCCGGCCGGCGAATTCTTCGGCAACCTGGTCGCCGATCCGGGTCGCCCCGGGCGGCTCTACGCGGGTACGGCAAGCTCGAGCGTCTGGCGGCTGGAAGAGCGCTGAAAGCCGAGCGGGCGAGGGCCTGCCTCCCCCGCCCCCCGGCTCGCTCACGAGAGCGTTCGAATCAGAACCCGCAGCCATTGGCGGGCGGCACGTCGGCCAGGATGTCGACGTTGGGTAGCGTGTTCCAGCGTAGCGAGAAATCGATCACGTTGCCGTTCGGCGGGAAGAGCATCGCGTTCTCGATCCGATCGACCGCTCCCGGCGTCAGACGCGAGGCCCAGAGCCGGCCCGCCCAGCACTCCGCTTCGGGGCTGCCGATAAAAACTCCGACCAGCTGGCGGACCCCCGCGATGAAGACGTAGACCGGCGAACCGCTCTGACCGCCGACGCCGTCGTTGGTGAGGTGGAAAAGGCCTTTGTCTCCACCGTCCTGCCAGACCGCGGCCGTGTAGAGGAACGAGTTGGAAGAACCGGTCTGCCAGAGCGTGCCGGTGTTCTTGTCGCCCGGATAGCCGATCGAGTACGGGGTTAGATCATCGACCGTCGCCCACGACTGGTACGAGAAGGCCATCGGCACTGCACCCGGGATGGCGTTGGCCAGCTCGACAACCGCGTAGTCGAGCGCCTTGTTGGCGGTCGAGTCGCTGGCGATGTAGTCCGCGGGAACGAACACGCGCACCGCGTAATGATCGCCGAACGGCCGACTGCACGGCCCGGCGTTGAACTGGGCGAGACGGAAGCGGATCGGCCCCGAATTGAAATTGTTGGTGTTCTTGTTGAGGACGCAGTGGGCGGCGGTCAAGACATGCTTCGGCCCGATCAAAGTCCCCGAGCAACCCGGAGAGCCACCGAGATCGAGCCGGCCGACATGACGCCAGGGGCCGCTCGCCGAGAGGGCGGCGCCCGCCGTGGTGGGGCCTTGGGTCCGGTCGTCGCAGCCGACGATTCCAACCCGGTTTGCATCCGAGCACTGGGACAGGCAGGCGATGACCGCCGCATCGGCCGGAGCCATCGCAGCGGCGAGCGCGAGAAGAGAGGCGAACGAGGCGAAGCGGGCGATCCGGCGGGCGGTATGGGAAGCGAAGGAAGACATGGCGGCGTTCTCCGGGTGCGGCGGAAGGAGCGGCCGGGGATTTCCGGCCTCCGTCGCTCAAGAACGAAGCTCGGCGCGGGATTCCCTCACTACAGGCCTCCTTGGGGTGGCGCTCAGAACCCGGGACGCAGGCGGGCCTTGAGGCCTGAATCTACAAGCGGGATTTCCAACGGCGCGCATCTTGCCGGCTATGCTGCACGGAGACGACTTCGATTCGATCGGCGTGAACCCGATAAAAAACGCCATAGGGGAAGCGCTGTGGGGCTGCTCGGCGAACGTTCCGATAGATTGCGGGGTGCCCCAGAGGTAGGGCCTGAACCTGCCGAAAGATGTCTTCGATCGCAATGAGGAAATCTTCACCGAGACCCGCCCTCTGGCGCTCGTACCAACCGTAGGCTTGATCGACCTCACCCTCGACATCCGGGTGAAAGACGAGTGGGAGGCTCATCTGCGTGCTCGAACGCGCGCCTTGATCTCATCCCAGGTCCGGACATCGGCCGGTCGAGCTTCCAGGTCGGCGATCCGGCGATCCAGTTCTCGCCTTTCTCCCTCGGTGAGCTCGAGGCTTTCCGTTTCGGCCGCGATGCCGTCCCAGATCGCCTGGACCAGGTCGATCCGCTCGTCGACGCTCAGCGTTTCGATCTCGGCCAGCTTGGTTGCGGCGTTCATTGCGTCCTCCTCGCTTCACCTTGAAGGCCCGATCCCCTAGAGGCCGTGGGCGGAATCATAGTCCCCAAGCCGGCGGATTCCATCATCCTTTGCGGTCCGGAAGCGTCTGCGGGAGAGAAACTTCTCGATCTCAACCGCCGCAAAGACGATCGTGGAGAGGGCGAAACAGAAGCCCAACTCTCCCGCCGAGAGCGGCTCGGTCTTCAGGACCGACCGCAAGAGCGGCATGTAGAGCGTCGCCATTTGCAGGAACAGCGTGAGCAACACGGCGCCGAGCAGCGGCAGGTTCGATAGGAATCCCACCCGGAAGATCGACTCGCGCTCCGATCGGATCGCCAGCAGGTGGCCGAGCTGCGACAGGGTGAGCACGGTGAACGTCATGCCGCTGAGCGAGCCGGGCCAGCCGGGCCAGCCGGGCCGCCTCCTCGATCCGCAGCCGGGCGCCTCGACCAGTCGGAGGTCCGCGGGAATCAGGTTGCCGCTTCGAGCAGAACGATCACCATGAAGTCGGCGAACTGAGAAGAAAAGGATGGGCCGTCGCTCGCGCGGCGGCGTACTTCCTTTACCCAACCTCAGAAGCGGAACGTCGCGGCGATCGGCGTCGGAGCCGGCATCGCGTTCGGAAGGATCGCGTGAACCGCTCCGCCTCGGGTCAGGGTATCGGCCGTCGCGCCCTCCAGCAGCTCTTCATCGCCCGCCGCCCGTTCGGCGTTCACCCGCGCTTCGCGGCGTTCCGGGTCGAACGAACCCCAACGCTCGGCTTGCGCGTCGACGAACAGCGTCTCTACTCTGCCTTCGCGCGCCGCAAAGATGATCTCGGCCAGATCGGTGGATGTGCGCGTGCCGCCGCGCAGGTTGACGAAACGTTCCAGGGCGCGTTCGCGCTCTTCGCGCAGCTTCGGCTCGACCAGCCGCCAGGCCCGCTGGCGCAGCTCCTCGCCGGACGTGAAATCGGGGCTTCCGTGCACGGCGGTAGCGAGCAACCGCGGGTCGTCGCTCGCCGCCTGATAGAGCGGTAGGTACTCCTCGACGGCGGCCAAGACCAGCGGCGCCTCCCGGTCGGTAAGGCCGTGGCGCAACGCCTCGGCGATCTTGCGGAAATAGTTCAGCAGGTCGCGCTTGAAGTGCTCCTCGTCGGAATCGCCATGGCCGTGAACGATTCCTTTCCGGCGACCGACCGCTGCGGACGGCGAAGCGCTGTGCACTTGAAGCTCCGAGTAGAACTCCATCTTCCCCAGGGCGTCTTCCATACTCGTCGGCAGGTCCGGTGGTGACAGCGCGCGCACCCCGCGTCGGTCGGCCTCCAGCAGGCGCACATGGCGAATCGAAAGCGCAAGGATGTAGAACCGGCCGCTCGTTTCGAGCAGCGGGAGCAACGGACGGATCACGAACCGAGAGGCCACGACGGCGGCTTCCTTCGGCGGCTGCTCGAGCTGGAAGATGCGGAAAAATAACGGCGCGGCAAACAGCGCCACCCCCTGGCCGGGGTGCAGCCAGAGATCCGGATTGCCGATCCAGCTCTCGATCGGCGCGAGGATCGCCGCCGCCTGGTCGGGTGCCGTCCCCCGCGCGGCGAGCTGCTCCTCCGCCGAGCGCAGCAGGTGTTTCAAGACCACCGAGTTCTGCCGCACCTCCGCCCCGGATCGGTGGACGGGAAAGAAGAGCGAAACGCATGGTTCGACCTTAAGTGCCATCAGTTCAACCAAATCGTCACGACCGAGAATGTCAGGCATGGCTGCCTCCTTGGGCTCTGTCCGACTTCACTCTGCTCTTACTCGCCCGACTCGGGAACCACTTCCCGGGTAGGGAAGAACCCTGCGCTGACAGGTAGGGACGGAATCCCGCGCCGTTTCAGAGCCCGAACCGTTCTAGCAGCGCTCGATCAGGCGGCGATGAGCAGGGAGACGATAGGGCGGGCGGGAACGGTGCGTGGAGCGCACGGTGCGCGCCCGGCTCGGGCTCTCGCCTCCCTCCTGCCACCCCTCGACGCCGATCAGGGGAACGAACGAGACCGCCATCAACTCCTCTTCGCCGTACTCGTGTTCGGCGATTCGGGTGACGCGGACGAGCTGTTGCGAGCGTGCGGTCGGACCGACCGGAATCACCAGCCGGCCGCCGATCGCGAGCTGCTCGCGCAGCGAGGTCGGAATCTCGGGGCCGCCCGCGGCGACGATGATCGCATCGTACGGCGCATGCTCCGGCCAGCCGCGGGTGCCGTCGCCGGTCAGCACATGAGCGTTCTCGTAGCCCAAACGGGCGAGCCGCGCCGCCGCGTTCTCGGCCAGGTTCGGGTAGCGCTCCACGGTGTAGACCTCGCCCGCGATCTCGGCGAGCACGGCGGCGGCATAACCCGAGCCGGTGCCGATCTCTAGAACCCTTTCGCCACCGCGGAGCCCGAGCGCCTCGGTCATGTACGCGACGATGAACGGCTGGGAGATCGTCTGGTCCGACTCGATCGGCAGCGGCGTGTCCTGGTAGGCAAACTCTTCGAGGCTTTCCTTCAAGAACAGCTCGCGCGGCACCCGCCGCATCGCGGCGAGCACCAGAGGATCGCGAACACCGCGCGCCGCGATCTGTTCGCGGACCATCCGTTCGCGGATCTCTTCGGTGCGGTCGATGGCCTGCGCCATGGCGGTCCTCCTTGCTGGCGAATCCTGGGCGGGAGCGCGCCCGAAGTCCTGCGGACACTCCCCCATGCTTTACAGGCTACGCCTCGCCGCGCGCCGGGGCGCTACCCGTACGGACGGGGGCGCCGACCACCTCGCGGGTGGTCGCCGAGCAAGAGCGCCGCGTTCCACGGGAGGAGATGCCATGCCACCGAGACCGCCACCCAGCGCCTCGTAATAAGTCGGCGCAGCTGAATGTTCCTAAGAGGGCGACCGTTTGATCGCGAACAGACTCTTCAGCTCAACCTTTCTGAAATTTTTTCTTGATACGGATGAGCCTTTTGTACGTGTGGCAGGCCGACTGAGCTTCTCTTCAGTTGGGTTGGCCGATCCGCAGCTCTTCAGCTGTCTGGGCCGCGGCTCGCAAAACAGCGCCCGGTTCGCAATCGAGCCGGGCGCCAGGCGTTCAGCAGTGGCAGAGCGATCGGCTGAGGCAGAACTCGGTGCAGATCACGGTCGCGCCGCCGACCGCCGGGATGAGGTCCTGACCGGACAGGCTCCGCACGGTCTCGCGCGAAAGGCGGAGCTTCAAAGGCTTCTGCTCGGAATTCCGGACGACTTTCATAGCCACCTCCAGTGGGTGAGAGGCGAGACACTCGCCCCTTACTCCTATCTGGTGTGCGGCGAGGGCAAAGCCGCTTCCGTCGCCCCGCGCCGCGCAACGATCCCTCTTCCAGGCCGGCGCCGGGCGCTCGGTTGGCTACACCCCGAGCAGCTCGGCCACCCGGGCGCACCCTCCGGCCCGGCGCCTGTCCGGCGATCAGAATCCGGGCGTCCGCGTGGAGCTGCACCACCGGCCGAGGGCCGAGCGGAAGGTGTTCCGCACAGAGGGTGCAGCGGCGAACTTCGTGGAGCAGCTGGTCCAACAGCGCCTCCTGAGGAAGTAAGTCCGTCTTGCCTCGATCGAACGATAGACCTATACCTGCCGACTCTACTCTTCGCCAGAAGACTCCCTACCCCCTCCAGTGCCCCGTCAAAGTCATCATAAGTTCGGCTTGCCGGTGCAACCTCCAGCGATGGGACAGGCCGTCAGCCCTTCCGCGGCCTGAAAGGCCGGTAGAACTGAGCCCAGGGCTGAGGCCGAAGGCCGATGCCCTGGGTTGGCAGGCCCCACGGAAAAGCGGCCTGAAAGGTCGCTAGAAAACCCGACCTCAACCGAGAGCCGAGCCGATGCCGGAGATCTCTTGCGACCTTTCAGGCCGCTCAGGCCGCGGGGGGTGGATCGTTTCTTCCCCAGGGCATCGGCCTTCGGCCTCAGCCCTGGGCTGGGCTCTCCC
>JANNIH010000027.1:0-48338 GCA_031404815.1 Holophagales bacterium
GGGTTGTCTGACGCGGGCGCCTCTGGGGCGCATAGACGTCTTGGGGGGGGCCTCTTGGTGACTCGACCCCAAAAAAGGAACCGGCCGCGCGAAGCGACCCCCCTCCTGTCCTCCCCCACAAGGGGGGAGGGACCCTTCGGCGGACGGCAGCCAAGACCGAGCGGTTACTCCTCGCGGAGCGTGAGCTGGCGTTCGGTGGTACGGAGGTACCCCGTGAGCAAGCGGGCGGTGGCGTCCTCCCCCCTTGCGGGGGAGGATCGAGGAGAGGGGTTCGCCGGGGCAAGAGGCCCCAAAAAAGGAACCGGCCGCGCAAAGCGACCCCCCTCCTGTCCTCCCCCACAAGGGGGGAGGGACCCTTCGGCGGACGGCAGCCAAGACCGAGGCAGCTACTCCTCGCGGTGTGTAGGCCGGCGTCGGTGTAACGGAGGTACCCCGTGAGCAAGCGGGCGGTGGCGTCCTCCCCCCTTGCGGGGGAGGATCGAGGAGGGGGGTTCGCGAAAGCTCTTACTCCCCCCGCCGCGCCGTCGGCAGCGCGAGCGCACGGCAGGCTTCTTCGGTCCTCCGATCGCCCAAGGCGCGGGCGAGCGCGAAGATCTCCCCCAGCTCGTTCGGGTTGGCCGCCGTCAAGAGCGCGGCCGGGGCGGGCTCGGTGCCGAACGAGGTGTCTTCCGCCTTCCAGGCGAGATAGGCCAGATCTTTCCGATCCGGATGGAGCACCAACCCCTTGGCCAACAGGGCCGAGGCCTCATCCCTTTTCCCTTCGAGGAGGTCGAGCTGGGCGAGCAGGCGGAGGGCCTCGAGCGCGCCGGGGCGGGCGGCGAGCGCCTCTTCGAGATGGGTCCGCGCCAGCGTTCGCTCCCCGCGCCGCAGTTCGGCCCAGCCGAGCAGCCAGAGCGCTTCCGAGTGGCCGGGCCGAAGCGCCAACGCCGAGCGGAGCGCGGTCGCCGCCTCGTCGATCCGCCCCGCAACCAGGTGTGTCGCCCCCTGGCTCAAGTTGGATTTGAAATCGCGCGCCCCAAGCGCCGCGGGGAGGCGCAACGCCAGGCCGAGCAGCAAGAGAACGCCGAACAGCGCCACCGCCCGAGGGCGCGGCCAGACGGTGGTGCGGGCGGGCGCCTCCTTACGGATCGCGGCGACGAACAGTGCGAGTACCGCGAGCGGCAGGCCGGTCCAGAGCCGCGCCGCATCGTCCGCCAGGATCAACTGGATCGCCGCCGTCCCCAGTAGGATCGCGACCGCCAGGGCCGGTCGGAGGCGCAGCGGTTCGATCCGCACCGGAGGCCAGGGGCTCGCATCTTTTGTCATCATCGCGGCGCCTACCACCGCGGCGACCAGCCCCACGTGGACGAAGTCGAAGCCGGAGAGCGGAATCGGTCCGGGCAGCGGCGCCGCGAACGCATGCCCCGCGAGGTGGAGGGGGAAGCAGAGCAGACCGGCGAGCCGGGCGGGAAGCTTGGCGCGGCGCCGCCAGAGTTCGAACGGCAGCAGGAAGTCGATCGCCACGAATCCCCAGTCGAGCAGGGCGATCCCGGGAAAGCGAACCAAACTCGCGGGCGAATGCGCGAGGCTCCAGCTCCACCAGCCGCCCGCCATCGCGGCGCTTTCGACCGCGAGGCAGATCGCGGCCATGACCACCCCGGCGATCAGCGTCGTGCGGTAGGGATCGGTCGGCCGGCCGATCCGACGGAGCAGCCGGTCGGCGATGTAGGCGGCGAGGCCGGCCGAAGCGGTCCAGCCGATCAGCTCCTGGAGCGGAACCCCGGCGATCGAGGCGAGCGGGGCGCCGAGGCGGTACGGCATGCCGCCCAAGTGCGCCTCGGAAAGCGTCCGGATCGACAGCGACCGGACCAGGCCGTACCCCACCGAAGCGGCGAAGAACGCCGCCGCGGCGCGCCCGCCGAGGTTCGCCCTTCGATGGTCGATCACCAGAAGGAGCACGGCGGCCGAGAGCGCCGCGAGCGCCGACGGCGGGATGGCGACCACTCCCCTACCCTTCGGGAACCAGAATCTGCAATCCCGACGCAACGATCAAACGCTTCTGGATCGCCTCCACCCCGGCTGCCTCCTTCTCCTTTTTGAGCGCGGTCACGATGGCGTCGCGGGATTCCGCCAGCGGCAGCGTGCCGAGCGAACGAAGCCGGACGAAGACGACACCGCGCCCTAAAAGGACGCAAACTTTCGGCACCAGCTCGGTGCGCGGGCCATCGAGGTAGAGCGCCGGGGAGATCTCGCCCGGGGTCAGGTTCAAGAGCGCCTTGCGCAGACGGATCGAGGTCTGGCCCAGCCGGGTGAGATCGACGCCGTGGACGGCGCGGCAGAGCTTCGCGTCGGCGCGCGCCGGGCGGTTCAGCAGCTCGTCGAACGGCGTGCCTTCCCGCAGTTTGGCACCCACCTCTTCACCCGCCGCATAGACCTCTTTGATGCTCTCGCCGGTCTGCGGAAAGTAGAGCGCATCGACCTCGAAATCGCGCAGGAAGAGCGCGCTCTCCGCTTGCTCGCGGTGGAAACGGGCGATCTCTTCTTCGGTCGATTCCGAGGCCAGCTCCTCGACCAGCTGCTGGCGGTAGGATTCGATTACCGCCTGGCGGCGCGCCTCGGTGACGCGCGTCGTCATTTCCGCCGAGAGCGCTTGTGCGCGGCGCGCCTCGGCGAGGACGCGGTTCTCCGCCAGAGAGCGAAGAACCTGCCCGAGGCTCTGATCCGCCCAGCCGGCCCAGCCGTGAACCGCGAGCAGCTCGGCGGCGGAGACCGCGCCCCCCTTCCAGGTCGCCACCGGCTTGGTGCCTGGCGCGGGCTTCGCGGCCGCCAGGCGTTCGAGTTCCGCGGGCGAGGCGAACTCCACCCCCCGCGCATCGAACTCCTCCTGACGCCGGGCACGCACCGCCGCCGTCTTCGTTTCCTGATCGAGCGTCTCGCGGGCGCCGCGGCGGACCGCCTCGACATCGACCGGAACACCGGGGCGGATCGCGTCGAGCCGGAACAGATGGAGCCCGTCGGGGACCTGGACGACCGCGCTCACCTCCCCCTCTTTCAAAGCGAAGACCGCATCGGCCGCGGCGCGGTTGAGCGAACGGCGCCCCGTCCACTCGATCCGGCCGCCGCCGCGCGCAGTGACCGAGGTGGACCACTTTTCGGCGAGCTTGTTGAAACCGGTTCCCCCGTCGATCTCTTTGCGGATCGCCGCCATCCGGGCGGTCGCGGCGGCGCGCGCCGCCTTGTCGGACTCCGCCGCGCGCAAGAAGATATGGCTGAACTTTCGCATCTCTTCCGGATTGGCTGCGGCGAGCCGGCGATCGACCTCCGCGGCCACCTGTTCGTCGGTCGCTTTGGCGGACGTGCTCGCTTGGGTCAGAAGGTCGTCGGCCAAAACGCGCTCTTCGGCCGCGAGCTGGCGCGCCGCGATCTCCGGCCGCTCGCCGTACCCTTTCGCCTCCGCTTCGGCAAACAGCATGGCGGTGCGCACCCGCCGCTCGACCACCTGTTTGACGATCTCCTTCCTGATCTCCGGCGAGACCGGCTGCGGCACCTGCGCGAGGCGACCGTCGAGCGCCTGTTGGATCGCGCCGCGACGGATCTCTCCCCCCTGCCAACGGGCGATCACCGTTTCCGGATCGGGGCGTGCGGCGGCCTCGGGGGTTGCGGCGTCGCGGCAACCGGCGAAGGCGACGAAGGCGAGCGACAAGCCCACCAGAAGGTATCTGAAATTCATGAACATCCCTTTCCAAGCCGACCTCAAATCGAAGGCGGCATCATACCCAAACCGCGCTCAAAGCAGGGAACTCCGCCAGTCCTTAATGCCCAGCCGCAGGATGCCTCCCGTCTTGATCCGGCGTGCGACCTCCTCGAGCAGCGGCACAAAATCCGGCTTTCGACCGGCTCGGGCGAGCAAGAGCGCCGCGTCGAGCGCGCGCTCCGCCCCCTCAATATCGCCCGTCTCCGCCTTGGCGGCGGCCAGAGCCAGCAACGCGGCCGGATCTTGAGCGCCGGTCACCCGCACGACAGGCAGGGCGAGATCCAGGGCGCGCGCGCCGTCGCGCAGCTCGGGCTCCGGACTGGTGGCGAGCACCAGCGCCTCCAAGTAGGGGAGCATCAGGGCGTTGGGCAGGCGCGCCCGGCCCGCCTGCAGAGCCGCGAGCGCCGCGCTCTGCTCCCCCCGCGAGAGGTGGGCGCGCGCCAGGGCGGCGACGGGCATCCAGGCGTTCGGCGCCGACGCGACCGCGGCCGAACAGAACGTCACATCGTCACGCCAGAGAGCGACCTGCGCGCGCGCCGCCCCAGAGAGAGCAACGGCCAGGCTCAGGACCACCGCGCCCAGCAGGGCCACCGCGCGGCCCCTTCCCTCGAAACGGCGCGCCAGGGCCCAAAGGCCGCCGCCGAGCAGCAGGGCGATCGACAGGGTCGAAAGATAGGTATAGCGGTGCGCCGCGAGCTGCGGCCCGGCCTGGAAGAGGCCGGAGACCGGCAGCACGAACGCGGCAAAGACGGCCAGGGCGAGCGGCACGGCGGGGCGGCGGCGCCAGAGCGCAAACGCCGCCACGAAAGCGGCGAGAAACGCCAGGCCGCGCCAGAAGACTTCTCGGTTGTCGGCGACCGAGAGCAGATGGGTCGCCGGGATCTGAAACGGGATCGCGATCGGCAGCAGTGTCTTTTCGAGATAGAACGAGAGGCCGAATCCGGCCGAGAGCAGCCGATGGGTAAGGCTCGCCTGCGTGGCGTTGCTCATCACCGGCGCGATCGCCCAGAACGTGACCGCGGCAAAAAGGGCGGAAAGGGCCAAGAAGGGAATCTTTTCGAGCAGTACCCCGCGGGCGGGGCGGGCGAGCCATCGGCGAGGATCGAGCTCCAAGCGCGAGAGCGGGTAGAGATCGAGCGCCACCAGCGCCACCGGCAGAACGAGCGCAATCCCTTTGGACAACAGCGCGGCGAGCAGCGCGAACAGCGCGAGGGCCAGCCGGAAGCCGCGCGGGCGCCCGGAGGAACGGGCGGCGCTCACATAGGCGTGGACGGCGAGCAGGCAGAAGAGGCCGCACAAGAGGTCGCGCCGCTCGGTGATCCAGGCCACCGACTCGACCCGCAACGGGTGGAGCGCGAACAGAGCGGCCGCGAAAAACGCGCCGAGCAGACGGGCCGGTTGCACCGTTGCCCCCTCTTCCGCGCCGCGCGAGGCGACTCCTAACAGGCGCCAGGCCAGGGCGAAGAAGAGCAGCGCGTTCGCCAGGTGGAGCAGGAGATTGGTCCGGTGATAGCCGCGCGGATTCATCCCCGACAGCTCGAAGTCGATCGCCAGGGTGAGCCAGGAGAGCGGGATGTAGTGCCCCGCCAAGCGGGTCGAGGCCATCCAGCGCAGAGAGTCGGGGGACAGACCGCGATAGTGCGGGTTGGAGGTGAAGTTCAGCTCGTCGTCGAGCGGCGCCCAGCCCTGATCGAGCGTCGGCAGGTAGGCGTAGAGGACGAGCGCACCGAGGACGCCAAGCGCCAGCATCAGTCCGAGCCGCCGGCTCATGGCACGAGCCCCTCCCGGCGCAAGAAGTCGGCGATCCCACCCGCGGCGATGCGGTGTTCGAGCGCTCCCCAATGCCCGACGGTTTCGTACTCGGCGCCGAGGCGTGCGCGCTCGACGAACAGCGGACGCAGACGCAGGCAGGGGACCCGTTCGCGCGCCGCGAGCTCAAGGACGAAAGCCTCGCCCGGCAGCGGCGCCGGGTCTCTCACCCCGAGCTCCCCCCAGACCGGAAGGAGCGCGATCGCCGGCCGCGCACCGGCTGCGCGCGCTTCGCGGAAGATCGCGGTGAGGATCGCATCGGTCAACCGATCGAGCTCTTCCGCCCGTCCACCCCACCGCCAAGCGATGCGCGACCGCGCCATGGTGAGGAAATCCCAAACGCGCGACCGCCAGACCTCGCGTGCGAGTAGAGCTTTAGGCGAGGGCACCGGCGTCCCTTCGAGCTGGAGTTCGCCGTCGCGCAAGCGGAACCGGGGCTTTGCGAAGTCGCGGAAGCGGGTCAGATTGCGCAGCGCGTCGTCGGTGACGTTGCCGACCAGCACGACATCCGGCCGATAGACCGGCAACGCCTCGCGCAGGTAGAGCAGCATCTGGTCGTGGCCGTAGCCGTGGACACCGAAATTCAGGACTTCCACCCCGGGGAGGAGCTTGCCGATCTGCTGCGCGAACGTCTCGTCGTCGCTCACGCCCTCGCCGAAGGTGAACGAGTCGCCGAACAGGGCGATGCGATAGACCCCGACCGGTTTCGGCACGGCGAACTCACGCCGGCCGCGCAAGCCCCGCGAGTTGGAGTTCAATCGCTTGCCGTCGAAGACTTCCCGGTGGGCGAGGTTCGCGGCCAACGTCCAGCCGCGCACCGGGTGATGTTGGTCGAACGTGGAACGAAACGGCGCCTCCCCCCCCTGGTGCCGGCGCAACCAGCGCAAGCGCCAGGAGGGCTCGTCGTAGGGCGAGGAAATCCGGCGCAAGAACCCCTCGGACCGGAGCGCCAGGCGCGCACTCCCTTCGAGCAGAAGCGCCAGCAAGCCCAGGTAGAGCGCAGCGCGAACGAGGCGCCGGCCGAGCGGTCGGGAGTCGGATGAGAGGGTAGGCATCGGTCTAAAAGGGGCGAGCGCGGGTATTCTAGGCGTCTTGTGACCGTCCCGTTGAGCTCAAGTCCCCACCGCTGGGTTTTCCCGGCCCTCGCCCTGCTCGTGCTCGCCACCGCTCTCGGGTTTGCCGGGCGGGGTTCTGTGGGTGACAGCATCACCGTCGACGAGCCGAGCCACCTGGTCGCCGGCTACGCCGCGCTCACCCAACGAGACTTTCGACTCAGCCCGGACCATCCGCCGCTCGGACGCCTCCTGCTCGCCCTGCCGCTGCTCGCGCAGCCGATCGCCTGGCACGCGGAAGGGACGGAAGCCTGGCACCGGGGAGATTTCTTCACCCTCGGCCGCAGCTTCTTCGAGGAGTGGAACGATGGCCAGAACATCATCCGGCCGAGCCGCGCGATCGCGATCGCGCTCTTCCTGGCCCTCCTGCTGACGATCGGGGCGATCGCGCGCACCCTCTTCGGCGCCTGGGGCGGCCTGCTCGCGATGAGTGTTGCGGCGCTCGATCCGGCCCTGCTCGCCCATGGGCACCTGGCGACGCTCGACGTGCCGTTCGCGCTCTCTGCGCTGCTCACTCTCTTCGCCGCCCATCGGTGGCTCGCCCATCCCACCGGGGTGCGACTCGCACTCCTCGCGGCTTCGTTCTCCGCCGCCACCCTGGTCAAGTTTTCCTGGTTCGCGCTGGTGCCGGCGCTGCTCGCACTGGCGTTCGCCGCGCGCCACCGGGAGGGGCCGCGCGCCGGTTTTCGGACGCTCGGCCGGACGCTTGGGGTAGCGACGGCGACGCTCGCGCTCGCCGCTTCGGTTGCCATTTGGGCCGCCTATGGTTTTCGCTTCGCCGCCGCCCGCGGGGCCGACGCGGCGACCGCCACGATGCACATGATCGGCGACTACGGCCAACCGCTCCCGACCACCCCAGAGGGGATGTGGGAGTGCCTCCTCCACGATCCCGCGACCGGCACCCCTCGCCGCGGCCCGATGGTTCCAATTCTGCGCACCGCCCGCGACCTCCGGCTCCTGCCTGAGGCGTATCTTTACGGTCTGGCCTACGTCCAGAAGCGGACGGAGGGGCGCGCCCCCTATCTTCGGGGGCGCTATTCGACGACCGGCTTCCCGGATTACTTCCTCTGGGCTTTCCTCTGGAAGACCCCGCTCCCCACTCTGGCCCTGATCGCTGCGGCACTCGGCGTCGCCGGCCGGGCTTCGGTTCGATCACGAAGCATGTCGCCACTCGCCGTCGGCCTGCTCGTCTTCTCGCTCGTTTATCTTATGGCGCTCGTCGCGAGCGGCCTCAACCTCGGCTATCGCCATCTGCTGCCGGTCACCGCCGTCCTCGCGATCGCGGTCGGCGGGCTCGCCCCCGGGCGGTTTCCGAAACGGTTTCGGGCACCGCTTGGCGTCGGCGTCGGCTCCGCCCTGCTCTGGCTCGCGGTCGGCACCTGGCGCGCCGGCCCCCACCTGCTCGGCTATTTCAACGAGACGGTCGGCGGCTGGCGGAACGGCCACCTCTACCTCGCCGACAGCAACCTCGATTGGGGGCAAGATCTGCTCCGCCTGCGCGCCCGTCTCGGAAACGAACCTCCCGGCCAAACCGTTTGGCTCGCACAGGCCGGCGACCCGCCGCTCCCGCAGGGGATGGCGGTCCGCTGGCTGCTCGGCGAGGAGAGCCACCAGCCCTCTCCCGGAGCGATCGCCGGCGGCCTCTACGTGGTGAGCGCCACCGATCTGCTCGGGGTCTATCGCCCGCTCTCTCGGGTGGCGTCCTGGCGCGCTGCCCGTCTGAGCGAAGAGTACGAAGCGCGCGGCCTTGCGCAGCGGGCGCGCCGAGAGGCCGGACTCCCCGCCATCTTGCCGGTCGATCCGTTCGAGGTGCTGCGCCGGCTGCGGCTGATCTCTCGCCTGCTCCAGCGCGAGCCCGATGAGCGGATCGGCACCTCCCTTTTCCTTTACCGTCTGAGCGACGATCAGGTCGCCGAGATGACGGAGCCTTGAGCCGGTGAACGATCCCGCAAAGAGCACACCTGGCGGTGCCGGAGATCTCGGGGTCGGACTCCTGCTGGCCGCCCTGATGCTCGGCGCCGCGATCGTTTGGGCCTACGCGCCGATCCTCGACAACGGCTTCGTCTGGGATGATGGCGCAAACCTCGGCGTCGCACGGGCGAGTTGGGACCGCGGCCTACTTGGCGTCGCCTGGGCGTTTCGCGAACCGTTTTCCGGCCACTATCAGCCGCTCACCTGGATCTCCTACCAGATCGACGCGCGGATCTCCGGCGCCACGCCGCGCGGCGTCCACACGACCCAATTGATTCTCCACCTCGCGACCACCGCAATGGTCGGCCGGCTCGCCTGGGTGCTCGTCGCCTGCCCGCTGTTTCGGCAGGTTCGCCCGTTCACCGACCGTCGGTTTCGCGCGCTCTTGGCTTGGGCCGCCGCGGCGCTCTTCGCGCTCCACCCGATCCGGGTCGAATCGGTCGCTTGGGCGACCGAGCGCCGCGATCTGCTCTCGACCCTCTTCGCGCTCGCCGCCCTGACGCTCCATCTGCGCGCGAGCCCGACCGATGCGTCCCCTTCCCCCGCGCGCGGCCGGATCGCGTTCCTTCATGCGCTCTCCGCTCTGTCGCGGGCGCAGATGTCGCTGCCGTTCGTGCTGCTGCTGCTCGATCTCTGGCCGCTCCGCCGTTTGGCCGCCGAACCGAATCGAACGCGGGGTCTGCTCCGGCTGGTGCGCGAGAAGGGGATCTCGTTCGCGCTCGCCGCGGCGTCCGCCACCGCGGCGATCTGGGCGCAGGCGAGCCAGGGCGCGCTCACGGCGACGAGCGAACATGGCGCGCTCGATCGGCTGGTCCAGGCCGGCTACGGTTTCGCGTTCTATCCCGCAGCCCTGCTGTTCCGCCGCACCTGGCTGCCGCTCTACGAACGGCCGTTCCCGTTCGAGCCGACCGCGCTGCACCATCTCCTCCCGGCGCTCGCCACCTTGGGCGCCCTGGCGGTGATCTGGCTCTTGCGCCGTCGCCTCCCCGCTCTCGCGGTCGCGTTCGGGGCCTACCTGCTGCTCGTTTTGCCGGTGCTCGGGATCGCCCAGTCGGGGATTCAGCTGGTTGCCGATCGCTACGCCTATCTTGCCACCGTGCCGCTCGTGCTGCTCGCGGCAGGCGCCGGGGTGGCTCTTTGGACACAAGGAAAGAACCGCGCGATACGGGGGGCGCTCGCGCTCGGCCTGGTCGCCCTGTTGGCGGCCAACGCGCTCGCGACCCGCCGACAGACCCTGGTCTGGAGGAGCGACGAGACGCTCTGGCGCCACGTGCTCGACCATTCGAGTTCGTGCTTGGCCGACAACAATCTTGGCTACATCCTCTACGGCCGTGGCGATTCCGGCCCGGCACTCTTCCATCTCGTCCGGTCGCTCGAACGGGTGCCGCAATACGGCCGCCCCTGGAACGGGATCGCGGCACTGCTCGAAGCCCCTTTTGCGGTAGCCGAGGCGCCCTCTCTTCCTTGGGTGGCGGAAACCCTCGAACGGGCCGCGGCCACCCAACCGGGCGCGACGCTTCCACGCTATGCCGCGGCGCTCGCCTGGGGGCGGGCCGGTAACGAGCGGCGGGCGGAACGAGAACTGCGTCGAGTGTTGGCGATCGAGCCCGATCACGAGGGGGCGCGCCTCGCGCTCGCGCGAATCGGTGCGCGGCGCGCAGCGCCAGGACAGAAGTCTCCTAACGGGCGAGCTTCTCCAACTCCCCCCTGATCTGCGCATCGAGCCGCCGGCCGAGGGCGAGCCCGCGCCGTGCGGCCGTGCCTGCCTCACCTTCGCGCCCCAGCTCCTTGAGCAAAAGCGCTTCGCGCAGCGCGAGCATCGGGTCGCCGGGGTCGAGGGCGATCGCGCGCCGGATCGCCGCCAGCGCCTCGTCCCTACGCCCTACCTCGCGCGAGAGGACGGCGCTCATGGTCCAGAGCAGCGGATCGGCCGGAAAGCGCTCGAGCGCCTGGGCCAGGGTGCCGCGCGCCCCTTCCCCGTCGCCCACCCGGGAGCGGGCGACCACCAGGTTGCGCCAGGCCGGCAGGTATTGGGGATTGCGTTCGACCAGGGCCTCGAGCTCGGTGACCGCGGCGGTCGAGCGCCCTTGGGATAAGGCGAGCAGCGCGCGGCGCAGGCGCGGCAGCTGCGCCCGCGGATCGAGCGCGATCGCCCGTTCGAGCGCCTCGGCAGCGGCCGCCGGATCGCCCGATTCGGAGCGGATCTTCGCCACTTCGGTCCAGGCGGTCGAGCTGCCCGGATCGGCGAGGACCGCGGCCGCCCAGAAGCGCTCTGCGCTCGCGAACGGACGCATTCCGAACCACGAAAGGACCGCTCCGGCGAGCAGGAGCGCCCCCCAGACGGCGGCCCGGAGTCTTCGTCGCCCTTCTTCGACGGGCAGCAGGACCGCGAGCGCCCAGGCGAGCCCCAGGCTCGGCAGTAGCAGATACCGATCCATCACCATCCACTCCGGATTAACCGCCCAGAGTGCGAGTACCGGTGCGATCCAGACTGCGCTCCAGAGGAAAGGCCGACCGAACGCAGGGCGGCGCCGCACGGCTTGGAGCGCGCCAAACAGCGCAAGGGCGAGCCCGAGCGCCGCGAGCACGGCCCGTGGGGCGAACACCGAGCCGACCGGGCGCGCCGGATGGAGCAGGAAGAGATCGACCGGAAAGAGCAGATCTCGGCCGTAGGCGAGCAGCGCAATCGGCACGCTCGCGAGCGCCTCGGGCAGCGACGGAGCGGTTGGGAAGCGGTGCGCGAGGGCGCCGAGCACGCCCCATCTGTAAAGGAAATAGGCGCCGGTGACTCCCCCAAGTACGAGCAGTTCGGCGCGCGGGCGGCGCCCGGCCGATTGGGAACCGGGACGGACCAGCCCAACCGCCTCGGCCGCGACGAAGAACAGCAGGCCGACCGCCGGTTCTTTGGCGAGCAGTGCGAGCGCATAGGCCAGGCCGAGCCAGAGCAGCGGCAGGGCTTCGGCCCGCGGCCGGTCCGCCGAACCGCGGTAAACCAAGAACGCGAGGATCGCGGTGGCACCGAACAGGAGGTCTTGGAGTCCGGAGACCCAGGCCGCACTCTGCACGTGCGACGGATGGAAGCTGAACAGGAGCGCGGCGGCGAGCGCCGAACCCAACCCCAGCCCTTCGCGCCGGAGCAGCGCGAAGGCGAGGCCGCCGAGCAGCCCGTGGAGCGCGATCGCCGCCGCGTGCCAGCCGACGCTCGATTCGCCGAAAGCGCGAGAGAGCCCGGCGGCGAGCAGCAGAAACAGCGGGCGCAGATAGTTGGTGGTCGGCGCCTCGCTCGTCCGCGCCTTCGGGTCGAGGTCGGTCGAGAACAGCTCCACCAGCCCCTGCGGCGAGCGGACGACCGGGTTCTCGATCAGGAGCGGTCGGTCATCGAAGACGAACCCGTACCGAAGCGTCGGCAGATAGAGCAGGACGGGCAAGAGCACCGCGGCGATCGCCGCGATCGCTGCGATCGCTGCGATCGCCGCCTGCCGCCGCGTGGACATCCGGGGCTACTCGCGCTCAGGCGGCGCGGGCGCCGGCCGGAGCTCCAAATCGCCCGCCGCGACGGCGTAGATCACGCTGGTCCAGACCGCCACCACCTGATTGAGATCCTCTGGGTCGATCTTGTCGATCGTGTCGTTCGCGCTGTGATGGATGTCGAAATAGGTCGTGCCGTCCTGATCGAACGAGACGATCGGCACGTTGGCGGGCGCGAGCGGCGACAGGTCGGCGCCACCGCCCGCATCGTTCGCGGCGGCAAACTCGACCCCGAGCGGTTTCGCGACCTCGACGAGCTGCGCGAAAGCCGGCAGCGCGGCCGGGGCGATCCGGGTCTTGATCCGATAGACCCGCCCCGAACCGAAGTCGGCCTCCGCGGCGGCGAAGTGGCGCGGCAGCTCGGCCGCATGCGCCAGAGCGTAGGCGCGCGCCCCGGAGAGCCCGAACTCTTCGTTCGCGAACAGGACGACCCGAATCGTCCGTCGAGGACGCTCCGCCTGAGGCAGCCGGCCGATCCGACGCGCGGTCTCGATCACGATGGCACAGCCCGCGCCGTCGTCGATCGCGCCGGTGCCGAGATCCCAGGAATCGAGATGCGCGCCGAGGACGATGAATTCCTCCTGCGGCGTGCCGGCGTCCCGCCCTGGAATCTCGCCGATCACGTTCGCGGAAGCGGCGTTTGGAAAGCGCTGGGTTTCGAGCTCCAACCGGAAGCGCACGGGTTGCCCCGAAGCCAGCTCCGCTTCGAGCAGGTCGGAGTCCGGACCCGAAAGCGCCGCGGCCGGCACGGTCGGCTCCCCTTGAACCTGGCGCATCGCGCCGGTATGCGCCAACCGATTCGAGTCGGTGCCGACCGAACGGATCAGCAGGCCGACCGCCCCCTTCTTCGCCGCTTCGGCGGCACCGACGCCGCGCACCGCGACCGCCGGGCGATAGCCAGAACCGTCCGGCTTCCTCTCCATTCGGTTCCAGACGAACACGATCTTGCCCTTCACCCGGGCCGGGTCGAGCTTCTTGAGATCATCGAGCGTTCTTACCCCGACCACCTCGGCTTCGAGCCCCCCCGTCGGGGTCGCGACACTGCCGCCGAGCGCGGTCAGCGCCACCGTTTGCGGCCAGGGGCTTAAGATCGCTCCGGCGTTCCTCCCCCGTTCCCAATGCGGAACCTCGACCGCCTCCGCCCGGACGTTCGAAAAGCCGAGCGCGGTGAGCTTCTGGGTCGCCCAGGCAACCGCCCGCGCATCACCGCCCGAGCCGGCGGAGCGCGGCCCGACCTCGAAAGTGAGGGAGCGGACGATATCGTAGCTGCCGGTTCCGGAAAGCGCCTCCGCACCCAACCGGGCGGCGACCGCGGCCACCGAAGCGGGCTCCGCGGCGAGCGCGCACGGAGCGAATGCGAGAGCCGAGAGGCCGATGAGGGCGGCGACTGCGGAAACACCCAGAGGGTTCGAATAGCGGTGAGCCGTGACCATCTCGGACAATCTCCTAGAGAAAAGGTAGCGAGTCGGCAAGCTCAAACCGAAACCGCCGGAGAGACCCGCGACAGCTCGCGCAGCGCGGTGCGCCAGTCGGCGTGCGCCGCGTCGAACGCCTGACGCGCCGAGGCGGCCCGCTGCTCCAGATCTTCGGTCGCGGCGCGGACTTTCTGCCGCTCCCAGCGCAACAGATCGGCGATCGCACCATCGAGCGCCGCGTGCGCCTCGGCGAGCCGTCGCTCTTTCTCCGCCCGCGCCGAGGCGACCAAGCGGGCGAGCCGCTCCCGTGCGCTCTCGAACTGCACAGCGGCCTTGGCGCGCAGGATTTGCAACTCCGAAGCGCGGCGCAAACCGTGTGCGAGACCGAGCTTCGCCAAACCCCAGATCAGCCATTTCGCCGGGTCGACGTGCCAAGGGCGGATGCCGTTCCGGTAGTCGAACGGGAAGCTGTGATGATAGTTGTGGTACCCCTCACCGAACGCCAGAACCGCCATCACCCCACTGTCGCGGGCGGAGACCTCGCGGCTGTACGGACGCCGTCCGAGCATATGGCAGGCGCTGTTGATCAAAAACGTGCCGTGGTGCGAGACCACGATCCGCAACAGGACGCCGATGATCAGGCAACCGAGCAGCCGGCCGGTGGCGAACCCCACGACCGCCGGAATCCCCACCGCCACCGAGATCGCGATCTGTTTGTACCAACGGCGCTGCCAGGCGATCCGAGGGTTGGTCACCAGATCGCGGACGATCGAATCGACGTGCTCTTCGGTGTCGAAGAAGACCCAGCCGATGTGCGCCCACCAGAAACCTTTCTGGATGTTGTAGGGGTCCTGCTCGTGGTCGGTATGGTCATGGTGGAGCCGATGATCAGCAGCCCATTCGACCACCGAGTTCTGAAACGTCGCGGCGCCGAACATCAGATAGAACAGCTCGACCGGCCAGACCGTCTCGTAGGTCTTGTGCGACCAGAGCCGGTGGTAGCCGCCGGTGATCGACATGCCTCCCGCGATCCAAATGACGAAGAAAGTCAGCCACTCGGGCCAACCGAAGCCGTGCGTTAAGAGGTACCAAGGAACGGAAATCGCAGCAGCGAGAAACGTACCGAGCAGAAAGATCAGGTTGGTCCAGTTGATCCGGGTCGTCGGGGCGGGCGTGGACACTTCCGTCACGATGGCAGACTCTCCGAGAGCGGTGTTTGGGGAACTACCGGCTGGCCTCCGAGCAAGAATACCACCCTTCGACTCGACGGCTGAGCGAAGTCGAAGCCCAGGGAACGCCATCCGACTCGGTGGCTGCGCAGATCAGGTCGTCGGTCGCGCAGGCGGCGCCCGGCGCGGCGTCCTCAGCGTCGGTTGCGGTCCGTCGTACTTCCGCCGCCCCGCGCTCGGCGCCCACCGAATTGGTACAGTCCGCCTTCGCATGAACCCGATCTCCGAGGTGGAACGCCCTTCCGGCCCGCGCCTCGCCCTGTTGACCGCTCTCGCACTGGTCGCGTTCGCGGGCAACTCTCTCCTGTGCCGCGCAGCGCTCTCCACCCCGGGGTTCGACGCCGCGCGGTTCACCACGGTCCGGTTGATCTCGGGCGCCGTCGCTCTCGTGTTGATCGTTCGGCCGTTCCGGCGCATCCACCGGGGGGCCGGCAGCTGGACGTCCGCTGCGGCGCTCTTCGCCTACGCCGCGGGGTTTTCTTGGGCCTATCTTCGGCTGACCACCGGTACCGGCTCGCTGCTGCTGTTCGGGGCGGTGCAGGCGACGATGAACCTCGTCGGCTGGCGGTCCGGCGAACGGATCGGGCCGCGCGCTTTTGCGGGATTGGGCTTGGCGTTTGCCGGCCTCGGCATTCTGGTCGCACCGGGAGTCGCTGCGCCACCGCTCGACGGCGCGCTCCTGATGCTCGGCGCGGGCGTTGCCTGGGGGATCTACTCGCTGCGCGGTCGCGGTAGCCGCGACCCGCTCGGGGAGACGGCCGCGAACTTTCTCCGCGCGGCACTCCTGGCGGCGGGGATGCTATTCATGGTCGGGTTCGCAGGAGCGAAGATCACCCTCGATGGCACAGAGGCTCGCCCCCTCGTCTACGCGATCCTCTCCGGTGCGCTCGCCTCCGGGCTCGGCTACGCGATCTGGTACACCGCTCTGTCGGGACTCAGCAGCACCCGCGCCGCGCTCGTGCAGCTCGCCGTCCCTCCGCTCGCCGCGCTTGGCGGCTTTCTCCTGCTCGGCGAGGCGCCGACGCCGCGCTGGGTCGGCGCTACGCTTCTGATCCTCGGCGGAATCGCTCTCGGGGTACTTGAGCGACCCGCGAAGGCGTAGCCTGGGAGGGCGAAGTTCTGCCCTCTTGGGCGTCGCCCGGGCGATCTCCGAACGCGAAACTCTTGGCCGGCGCACCGAGCAGGATCAACAGAGCCGGCCGGACGGGAGATCGACGGCGGCTTCACGCTAGAATCAACCGACCATGCTCGACTTCCTGGCCCTGTTCGGCGGTGTCGCCGCGTTCGCACTTCTCACGGTCGCCATCACCGCGGCTTCGCGCAAGGTGTACCTGTTGCGCCAGGTGACCTTTCCGCTGATCGTCGGCGCGGGGGTGGCGGCGATCCAGGTCTACCTCTGGATCGTGCCGAAGGCGGGGCCGGTTGCGGTTTCGCTGCGCAATTGGCTGCTCGCGTTCCTGCTCATCGCGGGGGTCTTGCGCCTGCTCGGGCTCTACCTGTTCGACGTCCATCTGCCCGCGCGGCGCGGCCTACGGTTGCCCACCATGCTCCCCGCGGTCACCATGCTGTTGGTCTATACGATCGCGGCGCTGATCACCCTGCGGCTCACCTTCCCGAAGCTCGACATCGCGCCGCTGCTCGCGACCAGCGCGGTGACTTCGCTGGTCTTGGGCCTCGCGCTCCAGCCGATCCTCGGCAATTTCTTCGCCGGCCTGGTGATCAGCGCGGAGCGGCCGTATCGGATCAACGACTGGATCCGGGTCGGCGACGACGAGGGGCGGGTGGTCGCGATCAACTGGCGCACCACGCACATCCGTACGCGCGACAACGACGACATCGTGTTGCCGAACGCGAAGATGGCGGACGAGCGGATTTTGAACTTCTACTACCCGCACACGATGCACATGATCCGCACCGTGATCGGCGCCCACTACGACACACCCCCCTATCGGGTGCGCCGCACTCTGCTCGAAGCGGCGCACGCGGTGCGCGGCGTGCTCGAAAACCCGGCGCCCGAAATCTTCCTGCTCGATTTCGCCGACTCGGCGATCCTCTACGAGGTCCGTACGTTCATCGAGGATGTGGCGCAGGCCCCGCGCATTCACAGCGACCTGCGCTATCGAATTTGGGAAGAGCTGCGCCGGGAAGGGATCCAGATCCCCTACCCGATGCGCACGATCCATCTCGAGCCGCGGGCGCGCAAAGTGGGGACGGGCGATGCGACTGAACCGCCCACTGCGCCTCCAGCCCGTCTATTTGTCGCCGACGGCGCGGACCGCGGCAAGTCGCTCCCGCTCGGCGCCGAACCCGCGACCGTCGGCCGGTCGCGCTCCTGCTCGCTGTCGCTCGCCGAGGTGAACGCGAGCAAAGAACATCTGCGCATCGAGTGGACGGAGAGCGGCTATCTGCTCACCGACCTCGGCAGCAGCTACGGCACCCGCGTCAACGGCCGCGCCGCCTCGACGGCGCAGCTTCGCCCCTTCGACCGCATCGCGATCGGCGAGACCGTGCTGGTCTTCGAGCTCGATCGCACCTGACCTGAGACCGAACCCATATGTCCGAAGTCCCCCGCACCTTGGGGCCCTACCGGGTCCTCGAAGAGATCGGCGAGGCCGCTCCGGCGAGTGCCTCGCGCCTGTTCTCAGGTGTCGGCGCCGCCGGCACCGGCATGGTGATGCTCAAGATTCTCCCGGCACGGGCGGCCGCGAGCGCCGACCCGGAGCGCTTCGAGCGCGAAGCGGCGAGCATCGCAACGCTCTCCCACCCGAACGTCTTGACGCTCTACCGCGCCGGACGCGAGGGAGACACGTTCTACCTCGCGTTCGACTACGTGGACGGCAAGACGCTCGAAGCGGTGCTCAAAACCAGGCGCCTGTCGCTCCAAGAGGCGATCAACGTCTTCAAAGGAATCTGCCGCGGCCTGCAGCACGCCCATTCGCGGGGGGTGTTGCACCGCGATCTGACGCCGCGCAACGTCTTCGTCTCAGGAGATCTGCAAACGGTCAAGATCGCCGACTTCGGTCTCGGCCGCACCGAGGCCAGCTCGCTCACCGGCACCATCGCAACCAGCGAGATCACCTTCTCCGCGCTCTACTACCAAGCGCCGGAGGCGATCGAAGCGCGGGCGGAAGCGGACGTGCGCTCGGACCTTTATTCGGCCGGCGCGATCTTCCACGAGATGCTCACCGGCCGCGCGCCGAGCAACCGGTTCGGCCTGCCGAGCGGCGTCAACACCGAGGTCCCTTCGTCGCTCGATATGCTGGTTTTGCGCTCGGTCGCGCGCAACCCCGACGACCGACCGGCCACGGTGTCCGCCCTGCTCACCGAGCTCGGCGGCCTCGAAGAGGATCTGCGCCTCCGCCTGCTCTCCGAGATCCGCGATTTCCAGACCATGCATCTGCCCAAGCAAGGCGGCAGCAAGAAGCTGATCTGGGTCAGCATCGCCGTCCTCGTGATCGCCCTCGCGGTGGCGGCGGCGCTGTTGATCTAGGCCCGGGGGTAAGATCATCCGATGAGCGAACCCGAAGATGGTTGGGCGATCGAAGAGGACCTGCGACCTGAAGAGCGGGTTCCCGACGATCTTCCGTACGAGTCGAACGATCCGGACGACGAAGACCTGATCCGCTGGATGATGTCCCACACGCCGGGAGAACGACTGGCGATCGCCCAAGGTTGGGCGCAAGGCGTGATTGCCCTTCGCAATGCCGGCCCGCCACCTCAAAACGTCCTGCCCAAGAAGAAGTAGTAGTTGTAGCGCCCGCGCTCGCCGACTCCCAAGGCGAGGTAGACCGGGCCGATGTAGGTGCGGGCGCCCGCGAACAGGCTGCCGCTCAGACGCAACGGGCCGGTACCGAGGTCGCTTCGCTCCGACCAGATCTTGCCGCTTTC
This sequence comes from Holophagales bacterium, assembly GCA_031404815.1. Taxonomy (GTDB): domain Bacteria; phylum Acidobacteriota; class Thermoanaerobaculia; order Multivoradales; family UBA5704; genus DASYKS01. The sequence goes on from JANNIH010000027.1 coordinate 18,686, forward strand.
GAGCGAGACGCCCAGGTAGAGCTTCTGGCCGAGCGCCGCGGTCTGGCGATAGGCCTGGAGGCGACCGGCCACCAAGTGATCGCCGGTGAACTCGTCCGGCCGGTAGCCGGAGAGCGAGAAGAGCCCGCCGAGCGTATAGGGAGGAAACAGCCGCCCCTCCTCAAACGACGTGCCGGCGTCCACGCCTCCCACCAGCGTCACCGCACCGAACGAACGGGCGACCAGGGCGCGCAGGGTGCCGGTGCTCGCGGTCGAATCGGCGCCGAGCTCGCGGAACGAGCGGTCGAGCGCGAACGATCCCGCGTAGCCGCGGCGCGGAAAGCTCGCATCGTCCAAGCGATCGGCGGCAAATCGGACGAACCCGCGCCCGTCGTTCGCTTTGACCACCACGAGGTCCGGGGCACCCACCCGCGGCTCGGCGCGCAGCCGTTCGACCTCGACGCCGACCCGCAGCTCTCCCCAGTCGGAGATCTCGCGCCCGACATCCAAACCCGCCTCTGCCGACGCCAACCGGAACGAGCCGAGCACCAATTCGCCGTCCGAGATCGCGAAGTTCCGCCGTTGGTAAGAAACATGCGGCGCGACGAACCAACGCCCCGGTCCGAACGGCTGATAGAACTCGGTTTCGAACCTCTGGTTCTCGCCCAGGCGGGCATCGGTCCGCCACTCGGCGCCGAGCCGGTCGATCGACGTCGCGGTGTAACGAATCCCGAGATCGAACCCGGTCGAGCCGCGGAAATCGTCGCGCAGGTTGAGGCCGAGACGGAGGAAGTTCGGCCCCCAGCTCTTCGTTCGCGCATCGATCGCGAGCTGAGTCTTGCCCGCCTCTTCCTTAAGCGCGAAGCCGATCTGGTCGAACAGGCCGAGGCCATAGAGATGATCGAGGTCGGAGCGCAGCGTTTCGAGCTTCAGCCGGTCACCCGGCCGGGTCCGGAGCCGCCGGAGGATCGCTTTCGGCTCCACTCCGCCGTTGGCGCGCACCTGGATCGAATCGATCCGCGGCGGCGGACGATCGGTGCTGCGCCTGCCTTGAAACCGCGCGTATTCCTCGGGCGCCACAGCGAGTGCCGCCAGGCGCTCGACGGCTTCCAAGGCCGCCTTCCGGCCGCCGGCGATCGCGAGGAGGGCACGATCCAGATCGGCCGGGCCGACGTCGAGCACCGGCACCAAGAGAAGATCGTCGGGCTTAAGCGATCGCTTCCGCTCCTCGGTCGTCTTCCGGATCAGAATCGTGAGCACCTGGTTGGTGATCGAGACCGGCGTCCCGAGGTCCGACGCGGCGGCGAGCGGCTCGCTGATATCGACCACGATCAGCCGATCGACCCCCATCCGGCGCGCCACCTCGACCGGCAGGTTGTCGGCGATGCTGCCGTCGATCAGCTGACGCCCCTCTCGCTCGACCGGCGAAAACGCCCCGGGGACCGACATGCTCGCGCGGATCGCCTGCACCAGATCGCCCGAGCCCATGACCACCGCCTCGCCCGTGCCGAGGTCGGCCGCCACGGCGCGAAACGGGATCGGCAGCGCGTCGAAATCACGGATCGTCGCCGCCGACAAGGTGAGCGCGCGCAGCACCAGGTTCACCTTGTGTCCCTCGATCAGACCGCGCGGGACGCGCAGCTCGCCGTCGCGCACGCCGACTTGGAAGTTGAACAGGAGCCCCTGATCGTCTTGCTTCCTGCGGAACGACAGCTTGTCGCGCGAGACCGAGTCGTCGATGGTGGTGCTCCAATCGAGATCGACGAACGCCCGCTCGATCTCCGCGGGAGAGAGTCCCACGGCATACAACCCCCCCACCACCGCGCCGATGCTGGTGCCCGCGATCGCATCGATCGGCACCCGTAGCTCTTCGAGCACCTGAAGCACCCCGACGTGCGCCAACCCCCGCGCCCCACCTCCCGAGAGGACCAGCCCGATTCGGAGCCGGGGCGCCACCGGCGGTTCCTGCGCGAACACGGGTAGACCCACCCAGGCCGTAAGCAAGACTCCCCAGATTCCAACCCTACGCCCTAATGTCACCGGCACGCGCTCCGATCTTGAGAACCCGAAAAGAGAAGGCTCCTCGTAGAAGTATCCTAACGGTTCTTTGGCGCGGACATCAGAGCGGGGATTCGAGTGGCAGACGGGCGACAAGCTCCCCGAACGGCTCAGAACCTCGCTACAATGCTCCCTGTCCATGGAGATCACCGGCGGTCACGGTTCGACGATCGGCCTGGCCGGAGCCCGCCGCGACTCTTCGGCCCGGCCCGCCCGTGCCGTACCGGCGTTGACGATCTTGCACCACGCCAACCTCGCCCGAGTGGGTGAGGTCGCGCTGCTCGGGGAGATCGCGCAGGGCGGCTCGATCCGGCTCGGCCGGTTGACACCGGAATTTGCCCCTACGGGGAGCGCATCCGGTTCGCCGCTCGCCGACCAGCATTTGTCGCGCGAGCCGCTCGAGCTGATCGCCGCCGCCGACGGCGCGGTCCGGCTCTCGGTCGGCGTCAGCCGAACGCGGGTCGAGGCGAACGGGGTGCCGATCGAGACCGAGGCCCTGTTCTCGCGCGAACGGCTGACCCGCGGCGTCGTGCTGAACCTCGCCGAACGGATCGTCCTGCTGCTCCATTGGCGTACCTCGGCGCCCGGGTTCGAGCGCGAGACGTTCGGTCTGGTCGGTGCGAGTGAGGGGATCGCCCGGGTCCGATTCGATGTCGCCCAGGTCGCCGATCTCGATGTGCCGGTGCTGATTCGCGGCGATACCGGCACCGGCAAGGAGCTGGTCGCCCAAGCCGTCCACGCCGCGAGTCGGCGCCGCTCCGCGCCGTTCGTGAGCGTCAACCTCGGCTCGATCCCGCCGTCGCTCGCGGCCTCGGAGCTGTTCGGCTCGGTGCGTGGCGCGTTCACCGGCGCGGTCGAGCCGCGCGCCGGGTTCTTCCGGCGCGCCCACGGCGGCACCCTCTTCCTAGACGAGATCGGCGAGGTCACCGGCGAGGTGCAGGCGATGCTGCTGCGCGTCTTGGAGACCGGCGAGTTCTATGCCGTCGGCTCCCAGACGGCGCAGCGGGTGGACGTGCGGGTGCTCGCGGCGACCGACTCGAACCTGGAGGCGCGCGCCAAAAGCGGCGATTTTCGCGCCCCTCTCCTCCACCGCCTCGGCGGCTATGTGATCTGGCTGCCGCCGCTCGCCGAACGGCGCGAGGATTTCGGCCGGCTGTTTCACCACTTCCTGGCCGAGGAGCTCGCCCGGGTCGCGGACCGCGATGGCGGCAGAGCCACCGGACCTGAGCCCAAAGTGGACGGAGAGCGGATCTCGGCCGCCCTGGTCGCGCGGCTCGCTCGCCACGACTGGCCGGGCAATGTTCGCCAGCTCAAGAATGTCGCCCGCCAGCTCGCGATCGCGAACCGCGGCCGCGACCGGATCGAGGTGACCCCGGCGGTCGAGCGGCTGCTCGCCGAAACGCCGACCTCTGTGTCGGTTGTGGCGCGACGGGCCGTTCCGGCGCCCCAGGCGGCGGCGCGCAGGCGGCGCGGCTCGGAGATTCCGGACGCGGAGGTCCTAACCGCCCTGCGCGAGCACCGCTTCGATCTCCAGGCGGCGGCCAACGCGCTCGGCATCTCGCGCCCCTCGCTCTACGAACGGATCGCGGCCCACCCGACGCTGCGCACCGCGGTCGATCTGACGCCGAACGAGATCACCGAGGCGTTTACCGACTGCGACGGCGATCTCGACCGCATGGTCGACCGGCTGGAGGTCTCCCCGCGTGCGCTCGGCCGGCGCCTGCGCGAGATGGGCCTCCTCCCGCCGCGCGGCGAACGCGAGGGGGGGGCGTGACCGAGCCGACCGATTCTTTCCGAGCCCCCTCGATGGCCGACCGGCTCGGCCCCTACCGCATCCTTTCGCGGCTCGGCGCGGGCGGCATGGGGGAGGTTTTCTTGGCGCTCGACACTCGCCTCGACCGGCACGTCGCGCTCAAGCGCATCCGCACCACCGGCGCCGGTGGCGGCGAGGACGAGGCCGCCCGGCGCGAGCGCTTCCGCCGCGAGGCGCGGCTCGCCGCCCGTCTGAACCATCCGGGCATCGTCCAGATCTATGATGTTCTGGCCGATAGCGACGGCGAGGTCGTCCTGGTGTTCGAATACGTGGAGGGGACGACGCTGCGTCGTCTGGTCGATGCGGCACCGCTCTCCCCGGCACGCGCAGCGGCACTCGGGCGCGATATCGCCGAGGGGCTCAATCAGGCGCACCGCCAGGGCATCGTTCACCGCGACCTCAAAAGTGAGAACGTCCTGGTGACCGCTGCCGGGCGCGCGAAGATCGCCGATTTCGGAGTGGCCAAACGGCAGCTCGAAAGCGACGACCTGACCGCGAGCGGCCTGGTGGTCGGCACCACCCGCTCGATGTCGCCCGAGCAGGCGCGCGGCGAGCCGGCCGATTTCCGCTCCGACCTCTTCTCCCTCGGCGTCCTGCTCTACGAAGCGCTTGGCGGGCGATCCCCCTTTACCGGCACCAACCCGCTCTCGACCCTCCAGCGCGTCTTGAACGACGAGCCGGAGCCGCTCGCCCTCGCGGTGCCGGGAGTGCCCGGCGAACTCGCCGCTCTGATCCATCGGCTGCTCGCCAAGGAGCCTCATCTCCGCCCGAGGAGTGCCGCCGAAGTTGCCACCGCGCTTAGAACCTGGGCCGACATGCCGGCCTCAGAGGACGACCAGCCGACTTGGATCGAGCCGTCGCCCGTCCGATCGGCAACACCCGCTCCACCAGCGGCGCCCGCTCCGAAAGCCGCCGCGACGGCGTCGGCCGACCGAAGCGCGCCAAGGCGGCGCCTGATCGGGGCACTCACCGGCCTGCTGGCCCTCGGCGCCGGCCTTGCGCTCTACCTCGCGCTCAAAGCGCCGGCTCCACCGCTAGAGGTCGCCGTGCTCGCACCCGAGATCGGCCCGACCGGAGCGAGCCGGCAGGAGGTCGAGCTGCTCGCCGCCGCGGTGCGCGACGCGGCGCTCCGCCAACTGGGGCAACTCAAAGGGGTCGCCCCGAAAGCGCCCGAGGAGGTAGATGCCGTCACCGGTCCGGCGAGCACGATCGCGCGCGCGGTCGCCGCGACCGACCTGATCGCCTCCCGCCTCGACTGCCGTTCCGCGAGCTGCCGCCTGACCCTAAGGCGCATCCGCGGCAGCGACGGCGCGCTCCTTTCCGCTGAGAGCCTGGATCTGCCGATCGACGATTTGGCGCTCGCGAGCCACGCGGTCGCAAGCCAGGTGGCGCGCGCGTTCCCCGAGCGGCGGCCGCGCCGAGGCAGCCCGGATCTCGGTGCTTCGAGCGCCGATCTTGCCGAGTTGCTGCGCCTTCGCCGCGAGGTCGATGCGCCGACCGGCTCGGGGTTCGATGCGCTCTACGCCCGGATTTCGGCGCTGCGTACCCGGGCACCTCGTTTCCTGGATGTCTACCTGCTGGAGGCCAACGCCGGGCGCCTGGCCTTCGTCCGCTCGCGGGAGCGGCGTCACCTCGAGGCCGCCTATGACCGCCTCGACGAGGCGCGGGCGCTGTCCCCCGACAGCCCGGAGCCCTACCGTTACGAGGTGCTGGCCGCCCTCGCGGGCGGCGACCTGGCCCGAGCGGCGCGGGCACTCGATGGCTTTTCGGCGCGTACCCCCGGCGATCCGCGTGCACTGGAGCTCGGCGCCCTGGTCGCCAATGCAGAAGGGCGGCCCAAGGAGGCCCTCCAGAAACTGCGCGAAGCGGTGCGCGACTATCCCTCCCGGGTGCGGCTGCGAAACTTGGCGGCGCTCGAGTTCCAACAAGGAGAGATCGCCGCGGCGCGCGCCCACCTCGACCAGCTCCTCCGCGAGGCGCCCGACGACGCGCAGGGGCTCTTGACCTTGGCCGGGTTAGAACTCGGCAGTGGCGATCCGGCGCGTGCCGAAGCGCTCTACGCGCGGATCGTGCGAGGTGCTCCGCGCCCTGTGCCGCTCAACAATCAGGGGTTGGCCTACCTGCTGCTCGATCGCTACGCCGAGGCGGCAACGAGCTTCGAGCAAGCGGCGGCGCTCGCGCCGACCGATCCGCTGATCGCGCTCAACCTCGCCGACGCGTTGGAGCTGCTCGGCCGGCGCGCCGAGGCGGCAGCCAAGTACGCGCAGGTGGTCGCCGCGATCTCCGGCGACGCCTCGGCGACCGATCCCCAGTACCGCTCGACTCTCGCCCAAGCGCTCGCCCACCTCGGCCGAGGGCCGGAGGCGGTCGAAGCGATCCAGGAGGCGATCCGGTTCGGGCCGAAAAACGCCCAGGTCGCGTACGAGGCGGCGCTCGTCTACGCTCTCTTGGGCGAGGAATCCTCGTCCCTCACCAACGCCCGCCGCGCGCTGGCGCTCGGCTACGAGCCGCGCTGGTTCGGCTTCCCCTGGTTCGCGAAACTGCGCGCCCGTCCCGACTTCCGAACGCTGGTCGAGAACGGAGCGGGCGCGCCTTGAGCCAGAGCGTCAGTCGATCTGGCCGGGCGGCTCGACCAGGATGGTCGGCTCATTGTTGCTCGGGAAGGCGTCCGCAGCTGCGTTGAGCTTCACCGGAACCGATTCCTTGGGTTGCCCGATGCGAACCCTTATTTCCAGGATTGCCAGGTGACCCGTCTCTGTCAGCTTGATGAAATCCGGCTGGCCGCCGGGAAACTCGACCGCCGGGGTCCCGAGCTTGAAATCCGTACCGTAGACCAGGAAGTAGGTCCCCTGGTGGGAGACCTTGGCCGACAAGGCCTCCTGGTCCCATTCGAGGTGGGGCGTGTCGACCAGTTCCTCTTTGTAGACGAGCTGGCTGTTCTCATCCATCGCAACGCTGACCAGTAAGGTTCCCGCCGCGATGGACGGCGGTACCACGTCAGGAGTGCCGCCCGGCGGCTCGACCAGGATCGTCGGATCGATGATCGTCGGCCTACCGTCCGAATCCGTCCCGACGAGCCAGAAATGAGTCCGGTCTCCCGGCTCCGCATCGGTCGCGATCAAGATCGATACCTGGCTTGCGCTCTTCTGATAGACGCTGAAGCCATGGTGTGATCCTTCGAACGCGACCGGTGTGCTGTCGAACGTGAAGCCCGCCGCGACCATCGTGAGGAAATATCGGCCGGGCTGTTTGATGTCGAGACGGCGGTGATCCACGTTCCAAGACAAGTTCGCAGGTTTCGGCTGCTGCGGAGTAAAGACGCGAGCTCCGTTCTCGAGGGTGACGATGACCGTCAGGCTGTTCTCCGAATTCGGCCCTTCCAAACTCATGATTCATCCCTCCGCGCCGGATTGTGACGCCGTTTTGAAAACCCTGGGATCGCAACCGTCGTCAGGTGCGTGGCGGTTCGACCAGGATGGTCGGATCGCTGGTCGCGCCGTCGGCTCGGTGCACCAAGAACTCCACGATCTGAGGATAGACGATCCCCTCCTCTCGAACGTCGATCGTGACGGTAAAGGAAGCATCCCGCTGCTCCCAGGTCACGTTCCTCGGCTGTCCCAGCGGAAACCCGATGGCCGGGTCCGCGAGCTTGAAGTCGGTCATGAAGTGGAGATCGAACGTGCCGTAGGCGATGATTCTCCCGGTGCGAGTCGGATCGTTGAACTTGATCTCGGGTGATTCGTACTGCGTCTTGTAGATGAAGCGATCGGTTGGAGAAGTATCGATCTGCACGTCGAGGATTCCCGTTGCGAGAGTTTCCACCATCAGGGGCATGGACATGAGGGTCTCCTTGGGGCGTAACGCCCGGTTGCCGGTTCGAGTCCGAGCCTGCCGCGCCAAGTCGGAAAAACCTGCCGCGGCCCATTCGATGAATCGGTTGCGTTCCCTCAGAAGGGCAAAGCGTATGCCAGGCGAAGTGCCCGGGAGGAATGCCCAGAGCCAATTCCGACGCGTCGGCGACGCGTCGGGCGACGCGTCGGACCGTTTCTCCTAAAACTTCGGCACCGACCCCAACAGATACTTCAAGTTGTCGTCGCGCCGCGCCGAGATCGCCGATCGGCGTGTGATCGACGCGGCAGGCGCTGTCGAGCTGGATCGCGTCGTAACCCACGCTGAACCGGCCTGAGGCGTCCATCACGACCGTCACCCAGCCTTGGGCCGCGGCCGGATCCTCCGGTGGGTTGAAACCGGCCGGAGTCACGAAGTTGTTCAGATCCAGGTAGATCCAGCCGAAGTTGAACGAGACCGGGAAGTCCTCGCCGTCAATGGCGGTGCGCTGCGCTTCGGCCGGGAACGGAAGCAGCCAATCGCCGCCCCCGGGCGGCGGCGAAAAGGGCGGGGTCTGCTGCAATTCTGGAGTCTCTTGCTCGTCGAAGACCACCAGCCGCGCCTGAGAGAGCGGGTACCAGGCCGGCAAATACCCACACCTGACCGCGTTTTGGTCGACCTTCGAATCGCGCCATACGATGAGGTCGGTACCCCCGGTAAAGACTCCACCGTGGACGTAGCGGACGGCGAAGTGGGTCGACAGCGGCTCGCGGTTGTCCGCCGCGGTCCAGTTCACGTACCGGCCATAGAAGGTGTACTGACCCGCGACCGAGGTCTCCGGATTCGTGGCCGCAGCCTCAATATGAACCAGCGTCTCACCCTGGGCGAAGTTCTCGGCCGGGTTGACGTAGAAGTAGTCGCCCCAGAGCACGTTCTGATTCGTCGCGTCGCCCGTGCCACCGGCCACGAAGTAGCCGGCGTCCCCCGGAAAGCGCAGGGTGCAGTTGTTGACCGTGTCGATCGTGAGGTATCCGCGGGCGATGCGGTCGCCGTAACTCCGACCGGCGCAACCGTTCAGGATCGCCGAGAAAGTGCCGGTATGCGATGCGCGCAGGTGGGTGACGATCGAAGCGGGGATCGGCGGCAACGGCAGCTGGCCGGTGCAGCTCGCGAAATTGACATCCTGCGAGAACGTTCCCTTCGGGCTGATCGCGTCCACCGGGTCCTGGCCCGCCGAGGCGGTCCGCGGCACCGTTCCATTGAACAGGTCACGGAGGTTGACGGTCTGGGCGTCGTAGCCGGTCAAATAGATATTGAAGTCGAAGGTCGGCACCGACAGGTCCGACCAGAAGACCACGTGAGCCAGGATCGCACCGGCGGAAGCATTGTTGATCGAGAGCAGGGTGTTGATCCCGTTCGGGTTTGCCAGATCGACTTCGAAGTACGGCAGCAAGAGCGTCGCGGCCGGCACATCGTCGATCGTGCAGAGCACAGCCCGAGCGCTCGAAGGTACCCAGAGCACCGCCAGGCCCAAAAGCAAGGATCGAACACCTGCTCGGTTCATCGGTTCGCTCCCCTGCGCCGCGCCACCGACCTCAAAACTTCGGCACCGACCCCAACAGGTACTTCAAGTTGTCGTCGCGCCACTTGACGCCCGCGCCGAGGAAGAACGATTCCTCTTCGAGCGGATCGTCGAGACCGCCGACCAGGTAGACGTTCGGGTGGAGCTGCCAGCGGCCGGTGAGTCGCAGGTGGGGGTTTTTGTCGTCTTCGCGGTTGAAATCGAAGGCATCGAAGCTGAGCCAGATCTTGTCGCTCTTGAGCGGCAGCTCGACGGCCGCGCCGCCGGTGTTTTCGATCAGACCGGCCCAGATGCGCAGGTTGTTCGGCGACTTGTAGCCGAACAGGGCGGAGGCGACGCGGGTGTCCTCGCGGGTTTGGGTCTCGACCGTCTTCACTTCGCGCGTGCCGTCGGGCAGAGTGGTCGTGAAGACCTGCGTCTTGGTGCGTAGCTTGCCGCCCGGAGTGTTCGCGAGCGCCGCCCGATAGACCTTGTTGCCTTCGCCGGGTTCGATGTCGAGGCGGAACGTCGATTGCGATTCCTTCGGCTCGGACAGGTAGTAGGTCTGAAGATCTAGATCGAGCTGGAATTTCTGGAGCGCGCCGAGCGTGTTGCTGAGCGACTTCACCCCTCCTTCGATGGTATCGAGGGTCGAGACCAGCTTGTCGTGCGCCTGCTCGTCGTTGACCAGCTTGCCGATCGTCCCCTGGCCGGAGGCGATCTTGTCGGTGATCTTGTTTAGATTGGTCACCGAGGTCTGAATGTCCGAGGTCACCTTGCGGACGTTTTCCATGCTGCCGGAGAGATTGCCGCGGTTCTCGGCCAGGATCTCCGAGATCTGTTGTGCGGTCTCTTGAAGCTGCGCCGAAAGGCGGGGCAGCTCGCCCGCGAGGTTCGCGCCAACCTGCTCGAAGTTTCCGATCGTCCGCCCGATCTGCGCCCGGTTCTCGGCCACCAGCAGGCGGATCTCGTCGCTGGTCTGCGCCAGGCTGGTCATCAACTGGCCGAGGCTCACGCCCCCCGACTCCCCCGCGAGCGCGCCGGAGAGACCGCCGGTGATCCCCTGGATCGAATCGCCGATCGCCTGGATCTTCGCCATCGCCTGGTCGAAGCTGATCGGCGTCGTCCCGACGAGCACCGCCTTCTCCGGCAGCTGCGGCGCGCCGGCCGGACCGGGGATCAGCTCGACATATTTCTCGCCGAGCAGGCCGAGGTTCGCGATCGTCGCGGTCGTCCCTAGGGTGAGATCGAGCGGCCGTTCGAGCACGATCCGCACCTTCGCCTGCCGTCCTTCGAGGCCGATGCCATCGACCCGGCCGACCCGGACACCGGCGACGCGCACCGCCGCCTTGTCGTCCAGCCCGGCGACCGAATCGAAGACCGCCGAGATCTCCTTCCCCTTGGTGCCCCAAGGGGTCCAGTCTTCGACCTTCCAGATCAACAGGCCCAACATCGCGAGACAGATCGCGGTGAACAGACCGACGCGGATGACGTTGCCCATCGGGAGCTCCTAGTTCTTCGCGAAGGCCGCGCTCTTATGAAGTCAGCGGGCCGTCGGCAATGCCATGGATGAACTGCTGAACCCGCGGGTCGGCGTGCTGCCGGAACTCGGGCGGCGGCGCCTCGGCCACGATTCTGCCCTGGTGGATCATCGCTATTCGGTCGCCGATCCGAAACGCGCTTTCCATGTCGTGGGTGATGGTGATGGTCGTCGAGTGCAGACGGTCGTTCAAATCGATGATCACCTCGTCGATCAGCGCCGTGGTGACCGGATCGAGCCCGGTGGTCGGCTCATCGAACAGCAGGATCTCGGGCTCGACCGCGATCGCGCGGGCGAAACCGACCCGTCGGCGCATACCGCCCGACAGTTGGGACGGAAGCTTGCCCGCCACCCCCTCCAAGCGAACCAGCGCCAGGCACTCCTCCACCCGGGTCTGCCGTTCGGCCGCGCTCATTCGGGTCTGGCGGGTGAGCGGAAAGCCGACGTTTTCGCCCACCGTCATCGAGTCGAACAGCGCCCCTTCCTGAAACGACATACCGAAGCGCCGACGGAACTCGGTCAGCTCCCGATTCGAGAGCGTCTCGATCGCGACGCCGTCGATCTCGACCGTGCCCGAATCCGGCTTGAGCAGGCCGATGATGTGCTTTAGCAGGACGCTTTTCCCCGTGCCCGAGCCACCGATGATCACCAGCGATTCGGCCCGGTTGATGTCGAGGTCGATGCCGTCCAGCACCCGCTTCGGCCCGAACGACTTGGTCAGGCCGCGAATGCGGACTTTCACCGTGGTCCCTCCCGCGGTGGCGGCGCTCTGCGGGTTCGCTGTCTTGGGCTCGCTCACGTTGGCTTTGTCGTCCTAGAACAGAATCCGGGTGAGAAAGAAGTCCGAGATCAAAATCGCGATGCTTGCGAGCACCACCGCCTTGGTGGTCGAACGGCCGACCCCCTCCGCACCGCCGGTGGTGTAGAAGCCCTGCTGGCAACCGATCACCGCGATCAAGAAGCCGAACACCGCGGCTTTGATCAGCCCCGAGAAGAGGTCGGTCAGATCCATGAACTGAAACGTCGCGTGCAGGTAGCTGGTCGGGTTGGCGCCCATCAACGGGACCGACACGATATAGCCGCCCGCGATACCCAGCGCGTCGGCGAGCACGACCAAGAGCGGCAGAGTGAGCACGGTCGCCCAGACCCGCGGCACGACCAGGTAATGCACCGGATCGGTCGCCATCACTTCGAGCGCGTCGATCTGCTCGGTCACCCGCATTGTGCCGAGTTCGGCGCCCATCGCCGAACCGGAGCGCCCGGCGACGATCAAGCTCGACAAGACGGCCGCCAGCTCGCGCACCATCGACAGGCCGACCAGCGTGCCGACGTATGATTCGGCGTTGAAGCGGCGCAACACGGTGAAAGTCTGGAGCGCCATCACGCCACCGGTGAACAGGGCGGTCAAAAGGACGACCGGAATCGAGCCGAGCCCCACGCGCACCATTTGGCGGAACAGCTCGCGCACGTCGTAGGGCGGGCGCGGCGTCCAGGCGAACAGCCGGCCGACCAGCTGGGTGAATCGTCCCAGCTCGAGCAGGAAGTTCTCGACCGGTTGCGGGAGCGCCAAGTTCGCCACGTCTTAATCCTCCCTCGAAAAGCGCGAAACGATCTGATCGAGCCGGCCGCCGCGAAAGTAGCGCCGCGGCAGCCGGAGCCCGAGGTGGCAGAGGATCTCCCAGGAGATCGTCCCCGCCTGGCGGGCGAGATCGACCGCGGTGATCTGTTCGCCGCCCTGACGGCCGAGCAGCACCGCCTCGTCGCCCAGTGCCGCGTCGGTGTCCGTGATGTCGAGCAGCGTCATATCCATGGTGACCGAGCCGGCGATCGGCACCCGCCGGCCGCCGACCAGCGCCTCGGCCTTGCCCGTCAGACGCCAGGCGTAGCCGTCCGCATAGCCGACGGGAACCACCGCGATCCGGCTCGGCCGTTCGGTGATCGTGCGCCCGCCGTACGAGAGTTGCGTCCCCGTCGGGACTTCGCGCACTTGGACGATCCGCGCGACCAGCGACATCACCGGCGCGAGACCGGAAGTCCCCTCGGACGTGACCGGATCGATGCCATAGAGGCCGATGCCCATCCGGACCAGAGTCTGTCGCGACGATGGCCGGTGGAGCGCCGCGGCACTATTCGCCATATGGATTTCGATCGTCTCCCGCTCGTCCGCCGAGAGCTGGTCGAGCACGCCCGCAAAGCGGGTCTCTTGCCGCTCGTTCTTCGGGTTCTCCAAGTCGTCGGCGTTCGCGAAGTGCGAGAGCAGCCCGGCGAGCCGAAGCTGCGGCGCGGAGCGTACCATCTCAAGCGCGCGCGGCACCTCGGAAAGCGGCACGCCGAGCCGCCCCATGCCGGTGTCGACCTTCAAGTGGAGCGCCTGGGGTGCATCGCTTCCGGAGCGGCTCCACTCCCGCCAGAGTGCGAGTTCGGCCAAGCTCGACACCGCCGGGGTCAACTCGTAGCGACGGTAGAGCGCGAGCCATTCCGGCCGCGCCGTGCCGAGCACGAGAATCGGCAGATCGACCCCTGCGCGGCGAATCTCCGCCCCCTCTTCGAGCAGGGCGACGCCGAGCCAATCGACGCCGGCCGCTTCGAGCGCGCGCGAAACGCCGATCGCGCCATGGCCGTAGGCATCGGCCTTGACCACGGCGAGAATGCGCGCCGATCCCATCCGGGCCCGCAACGCGCGTAGATTGCGCTCCAGCACATCGAGATCGACATCCACCCAGGCCGGGCGGAGCGCCGACGCGAGCAGCTCCGCCTCGCTCGCCCGCTCGGTCAGCCTCTCCGACGCCGGGGAGGCGGCCACGGGCTCAGAACGGGGCAGAGTTATCGCGGCCATGGCGGTCGAGGTTGCGGAAGCTGGTGGTTTCGCCGAGGAAGACCAGCTCGACCGTGCCGGTCTCGCCGTTCCTGTGTTTGGCGATGATCAGCTCGGCGAGCCCCTTCTTGTCCGGGTCGTCCTGGTTGTAGACCTCGTCGCGGTAGACGAACGCGACCATATCTGCGTCCTGCTCAATGGACCCGGACTCGCGAAGATCCGAAAGCTGTGGCCGGTGGTCGCTCCCCCGCCGCTCGGGCGCGCGGGAGAGCTGGGAGAGCGCGATCACCGGCAGCTCCAGCTCTTTGGCGAGCTGCTTTAGGCCCCGGCTGATCGCCGCGATCTCCAAGTTCCGGTTCTCGTATTTGCCGCCGGCCTGCATCAGCTGGAGGTAGTCGAGAATCACCAGCGCGAGCCCCTTCTCGGCTTTCAGGCGGCGCGCCTTGGAGGCGATCTCCAGCAGGGTCGGGTTCGGCGAGTCGTCGATGTAAAGCGGCACGTCGGCGGTCGCCCGCACCACCGAGTGGACGCGCGTCCACTGTTGGTGGGAAAGTGTCCCGGAGCGCAGGCGGGAGAACGACACGTCGGCCTCCGAGCAGAGGATGCGCAGGGCGAGTTCTTGCTGGCTCATTTCGAGCGAGAAGATCCCGACCGTCCGCTTCTCGCGGATCGCCACGTGCTGAGCCATGTTGAGCGCGATGCTGGTTTTGCCCATGCCGGGCCGGCCGGCGATGATGATCAGGTTCCCTTTGTTCAACCCGTGGGTGATCCGGTCGAGATCGGTGAATCCGGTGGGGATGCCGATCAACGTCGAGCCGGGCCGCTCTTCGAGTTCTTCGAGGGTGGTGTGGAAGACGTGGGAGAGCACCACGAAGCCGCGCTGAATCGCCTCTTCCCCGAGGCTCAAGATCGCCTGCTCGGCGCGGCCGAGCGCGGCCGCCGCTTCGACCCCACCGTCCAGGCAGTCGCGAATGATCTTGCCCGAGGCCTCGATCAGTCGGCGCCGGACCGAACGCTCCTTGACGATCTCGACATACGAGTCGAGCCGCCCGAGATCGGGCAGGTCGAGATCCAGGTTCGCGAGGTAGGAGATCCCCCCCGCCTTCTCGAACAGCGCCTGTTGCTCGAGCTTCGCCTGGACCGTGCGCAGGTCGATCCCGACCTGCTCCTCCTGCAGCTCCAGCATCACCCGGTAGAGGATCTGATGCCGCTCGCCGTAGAAATCCTCCGCCTTGAGCCGCCCGGAGATGGTCGGCAAGAGCGCCTGATCGAGCATCACCCCGGCGAGCACCGCCCGCTCGGACTCCTCGCTGTGGGGCAATGCTTTCTGGGGGCTTAAGGTTTCGAGCATCGGGATCGGATCGGGGCAATTCGCGGAACGGAGCGCCAGCGGGATTCATTCTCCCGCAACGGGAGGCATGGCGGCAAGCGGGAGGCATCGATCGCGTTGGAAATCTCTCGCCAACGCGATGCGGTTTCGCCGCTTCAAACCAACCCATACCCGAGGTCGTGGGCCACGCGACTGAGCACGGGAAGCAATGACGGATCGAGCAGCGGCCGGGTCGGCCAGAGGCCGGACAGGCTGGCGCCCTAGAGATGCCCCGCCAGCTCGGCGACCGGCTCTACCGGGAGTCCCAGCCGAAGCCAGTCCCGCGGGCTTAAGGTGCGGGTCTCTGCCCCGTCGCGTTCAAGAACCAGATCGGCGTTCGGTAGGTGGAACCAACGGAAGGTGGCCACCGGGTGAAGCTCCGGGTCGAGACGGGCGACCACCTCCGCGATCCCCGGCAGGATCTTGCTCCCCTCGAACTGAAACGCAGGGACGACCCAGCCCGATTCGAGCCGGATGCCATAGAGGCTCGGTGGCGCGGACGTGAGGCGCTGGCGGATCCGACTGGGATCCACGCCCAGCCTAATCGCGGCCTCCGCCGTCGGCAGGCTCTCCTGGAGCAACGCCGCCAGCTCCGCCGCAGTCTGCACCAGCGGGTCCTCCGCACCGAGATCGGTCGGATCGAGGACGAAACCGCCGCGTTCAAGGATGGCAGCCTCGGCTGCGGTGAGGTCCGGCCGTGGGTCCGGCCGGTACAAAGAACGGTGCAGCCGGCCGACCGCCTCCCGCACCATCTCGTCCAACTTGCTCACTCCCCTTGATCGCGGCAAAGCGATGCCTCCAGATCGAGTAAGAGCACTTCGGAGATGAGGTCGTTTGCCGGGGGCGCCCCCTCGGGCCAGAGTTTTCGCGCTTCGAGGAACGCACCCCCCGCCGCCTTGAGGTCGCCGCCGATCCGATGCGAATTGGCGACAAACCCCAGTGCCAGGGCGCGGACCTGATCGCCGAATGGAGTTGCCGCAACCGTACGCGTCGCAACCTCCAGGGCCAGGCCGGCCAAGGACTGCGCATCGGCGGGCTGCTTCGATGTGGCGCGCACGACGCTCTCTTCCGCGATCCGCAAGGCGAAGGCCCAACCGGCGAACTGCGGCGACAGGCTCATGACCAACCGTCGCTTCTCGTCGGAGAGGTCCGCCAACCGTCGCCACAGGTCCTCGGCGACCGCGCGGTCACGCTCGGATGGCAATTCGGGAGCCTGTTCGTCGAGATCCAAAAGGGCCTCAAGCTCCGGCAGGGCGGCACCGATCCCAGCGGCGATTCGGCGCCCAAATTCCTCCTCGATCGACGGCAGATCGCCGGCCCCCCGGTGCCCCCGCGCACGGATGATGGTCGCCGCCAGCCGCTCGATCAGGGGAATCTGCCAGTCGGCCGCCTCCGCCAGGTTTTCGAGCACTCCGGGCGCCGGATCGCGCTCCCCCCGAGACAGCTTCGAGAGCATGCCGGGGTCGCACCGCGCCTCGACGGCGAGCCGCGCGATCGGCCAGTCGTTGATCGAGAGCAGCAGCCGAACGGCGACGGCGCCGGGTCGGAACAGCCGTTCGAGAGCCTCCGCTTCCTCCTGGTTCGCCATGGTTCATGATCTCCTACCCGGAGTACTCCGGGTCCCGTGTACTGATTCGGGCTCGCGGACCGGATGAACCGGCCCAACCGCCCCTTAAAGGAGAACCGCGATGAACACCCGCCGCCCCTTGGTTCCGTTGGTTTTGATCCTCTCGTTGTTGAGCCTCGCCGCCGCCCCGGCCCGCGCAACGGGTCCGTTCGAATTCCTGATCGAGCGTCTTTCTGCGCTCTGGGCAGAGACCGGCTGCACGTTTGATCCCCATGGCGGCTGCGCCGGTCGCCCCTCGGCAGAGACCGGTTGCACGTTCGATCCCAATGGCGTTTGCCTTGACCAGGGTTCAGGCGCTCTGCGGCAGATCGTCGAGAATACGGGCTGCACCTTCGATCCCGATGGCCGCTGCCGAGAGACACTCCAAGCCCCCTCGGCACCTAAAGGCGCAGATCGAAGGGTGGAGTAGTGACCGACTGACCTCACGGCTCGCGCCGTAGAGGCCGTAACGAGGCGACGACCTGGCGGGCGAGCGCGCCGGTCGCCGTCTCCCTTTGAACGCTCTCGATGAACAGCCGGGCCGCGGCGAGCTTCTCCCGTTCGATGCCCATCGATCCAAAGGCCTTCTCGAGCGGCGCAGCAAGCCTCTTTGTTTCGGCCGTTCGCCCATCATCAAGGTAGAGCGCCGCCAGCTCCAGACCGCTGAGCGCAGCGTCGTGAGAATTACCCCGCGCCATGAAGTCTCGGAAGACCGACTCGAGCGAGCGTATCGCCTCCTCGGCCCGCCCCGAAACAGCCCAAGCTCTCGCTTCCAGCCACTGCAGGCGCAAGAGGTCGCCCTGGGCCTTGCCACCGATCTCGAGCGCAGCCTTCCGCGCCGCGGGAATCACGGCCAGCGCCTCTTCGTGCCGCCCTTCCAGGTCGAGGTTGAGCGCCAGCAGAAGTCGCGCCCCCAGCCGCCAGCGTGGAGGACAATCGTCGCCAAGCAGCGGGAGTGCCTGCCGCAGCGAACCGATGGACCCCTTGTGGTTGCCCGCCTGCTCGAAGATTGAGCTTTGCTTCAGAAACAACTGTCCCCTGTCAGTCCCGTCAGGTGTCAGCGCCATGGCTTGATCGAGCAGCGCAAGCGCTGGCGGGAACAGCCGTTGATCGCGCCGGAGCGACGCTTCCAGATCGAACAGGAGCGCCTCGGACAAGAGATTCCCCGGCGACGGGGCGCCGACCGGCCAGAGCCGGCGCACTTCGAGAAAGGCCAGCTCGCCGTCATGGAGTTGCCCGGCGACCCGGTGGGCGTTGCCGATTCGCGCCCAGGCGTGCGCCATCACATGGGCGCAGAATGTCGGCGAGCCCGGCGCGATCTCCGCCGCGTCCAGGGCGAGTTGCCCGTATTCCAGCGCGCGCTTCGGCTTCTCCGGTGCTGCGTCGAGGCTCCGTTCCCCGAGCAACTCAGCCAGCGCCCAGGTCGCAAAACCCGGAACGCGCTCGATCGCGAGCCGGCGCTCTCCGAAGCTCAACGGTTTGAGCAGCGCCCAGGTGGCCCGCGCCCGCCGCCGGGCGGCCTTGGCTTGCGCGGCCAGGACGGCTTCGTCCAGAGCCTCCAGAGTGATCTGCCACGATTCGGCCGCGCTGCGCACCAGCACCGCGCCGGCGGTGAGGGGGATGGGTAAGGGCCGATCGGCGACCGACCGGCCGCGCAGGATGGCGAGCATCTCGAAGGTCACGTCCACCAGTTGAGGGGGAATGCCCGGCTTGGCCGCGATCTCAGCGACCCGTGACCGCTTGAGCTTGATGTCTCCCCGCTCCCAGTCCGAAACGGTCTTCGGCGTGACCCCGACCACCAAGGCGAATTCGGTCTGTTCCCATCCGAGAGATTCCTCGCGCAGTAACTTTAGGACGGTGCCTTCCACAGGCTTCGAAACTTTCGGCATCTCAGGATCCCTCTCATGAATTAGGTTGCCGCAGTCCCCGGTTTTGTGACAAAAAACTTTGGTCCCACCACTTTGCCTGATTCGGCAACCGCCTAATCCCGCCCGGAGTACTCCCGGTAGGTCGCACTGCGCCAAGGAATTCGAAGGGATCTTACACAAGGGTACCGGTTTTTTGCCTAACCTCGCGTGTATGCACTCCTTGGTTCCCCCCGGGCATCTTTCACCTCCTCTCATGCCCGAAGGACAAGCGAATGCGTCGGCGCCAACACCGGCGCATTCGCCCTTTTTGGGGCTCGCTATGCGGCACCCCCTCTCGACCCCCATCGAAGAGCCCCCGGCTCGCTTGACCTCGGGCCGTATGGCGATCGGCGTGAAGGCCGCGGCGGCGGGAGACTTAGGAATAGCGATCTTCGCCTTCGTCCGTGCCGCCAACGACTTTCGATTGAGCCGGCAGCCCACCTTCGAAGCCTTCGCCCTGGTCGAGCTGGCGGCGATCTACCATCTTCAAAACCAGCTCGAACGGTTGCCTTCTCTCGCCCGAAGGGCGCGAAAGATCGAGGAGCATGGGGCGCTTTCCCCCGATAAAGCCGCGATCGTTCTCCTGGCCGTCGAGGTGATCGAGCGCGCGATAGAAGATCCCGCCGGGCTGCGGATCTTCCGCGATGGGTGGCCCTGCGAAACCGGGCGGCAGGATCCACCGTGACGCCACTCGGGAGTAACGAACTCTCCCGGCTCCGCCGATCGGCCGAGGAACTCTTCGCCCGTGCCGAGCAGGCGCGCGACCAGGTCGACCTCGAAGCGGCGGCGAGGCTGTTCGGGCGTGCTGCGGGAACCTGGCGCTCGACCGGCGACGTGTGGGAAGCGGCGGACGCCTACCTCGAACTGGGCGCAGTGCTGGTGCGCCAGGGGCGGGGAAGAATCCTGCCGGAGCTCGCCGAACGCCTGCTGGGGCTCCTCAAGATCGACTCGTTGCCCGAAGGCGCCTTACTGAGGCTCCGGGTTTTCGCCGTCTTGATGGCGAAAGGCGCTACGGAGCGAGAAGCGGTTCTTGGCCTCGTCCGCGAGAGACAGCTTGCCAGATTCCGCACCGGTCAGGTGCACGTCGAAGAACAGCCGGCCGGGGAAGGAATCGGTAGCCGCCAAGGATATGTTGTCTCATGAAACCAGAAGTCACCAGAGTCCGCCTGGTCCTCGATCTGGAGGTGGTGAGAGGAAGACGCTGGCGCGAACTGGCTCCCTTCCGGGAGGCCGTCCTCTTCCATTTCACCCCCGCCGCCCTCCGCGGGAAAGTCGTAGCGCTCTGCGAAGCTATGGCGGACCAGATCTTGGAAGAGGTGACCGAGAACGTGGGGCTCGGCGAACCGGAAGCCCGAGCGCACCTGCGCGCAGTGATCGCCGATCTCGAGCATGGCGCAATGGCCTTGCGAGAAGTGGCCGCCTTGGCCCCGGACGAAACCGAGGTGCCGCAGGATCGGGAAGCCCTTCGCCGTTCGCTCCGCCTGGCGAAGCATCTGGAACGCGCGCTCGCGGAACTCAACGGCCTGATTGGCCCGACGAGAGTAGCGAGCTGATGCAAGGCCGGCGAAAATGCACGAGCGCGGCCGAAGCCTTCGCCCAAGGGCTCGCTGCGTGCGGCCTCTGAGCCTTGGGATGAGGTCGGTGTTCGTGGCACCGGAAATCCCCCCACCATGGGATCCCTGGGAACGCCGCCGGCTCGGCGGCTTCGAAGCGCCAACGTTCGCGCCTCGAAAACGCCGGCGAGGACGCCGGCGGTCCCAGGAATCCTGCTGCGATAAGACTCTGGCGGGCCGACAGCTCCTTCATCGAACAACGGCCTCCCAAGAGTCGAAATCCCCCCTCCATGGGATCCCTGGGAACGCCGCCGGCTCGGCGGCTTTCGAAGCGCCAACCTTCGCCCCTCGAAAACGCCGGCGAGGACGCCGGCGGTCGAGGTTCTTGCCGTGCTCCAGCCTTGAGACGGCCCCTTGGCCCAGGCGCGCCTCCCGCTCCAAATCAACCTGCTTCCAGCGGGCCATCTGGCGCAGAAGGCTCAAGACCGTGCCGAGCAACTCGGGAGATTTCTGGGCCATCGGGGTCTCCTCACCGTCTCTCAGTTGTGTTGACTCTGGAATAGTAGGTGATCTGACCCGACATTTGCGAGACTGCCCCGGAGAGCTGCACCGAACGTCAGTCCCGATAAGTTGACTCCGGTGAGACAACATGACGCAGTGAGGCCGCTTCGACCTGCCGGTGGACTGCATCTTGTACTTGGTGCAGGTGAATGCGATCAGAAGATTTCGGCACCTGGAAATCGACCCGCCCCTGGCGCAGGAACTCACAGAACGTATCCAAGAGGCCAAGTTCCGGAAGGCTCTCTTCGAGCCAGAGGAACGCCCCCATCTCGTTGACTTCTAGGAAGACATACTCGTTCTCCGGCGTGACGATCAGGTCGAAGGCGCCATAGACGATGCCGAGCCGGGCCATGACTTCCCGGCATGCCGTGGCGATCGGCTGAGGAAGATCGAAAGGCTCCAGGGGAACTTCCTCGGTGGCCGCCCGCCAGTCCAACGAGCTTGATGCGAGCTCTTGGGAACGGATTTTGACGGAGATGAACTCGTTGCCGATGGCAGTGACCCGTAGCTCGAAGGCTTTGGGGATTCGTGCCTGGAAGATTCCGGGCACGGCGCCGAGGAGTTGGTCGTCCGGGAGGTCTTCTTCGGAGACGAGAGCCGTGAACAGCATCGCCACCCCGTCTTCGTTGGCCCATCCTGCGGGGAAAAAGGACTTGTAGATCACACCGCCCGAATTGGCGCGGAGGAAACGCCGGACTTCCGCGGGATCGTTCGTGCACAGCGTCGGTGGAATCGACAACCCGGCGCCTCTCGCCGCGCGCAGCTGCTCGGTCCGCAGGTTCGCCCGTCCGGCGCTTCCGGGCGGGTTCACCCAAAGCGCGTCGCCACCGATCGCCATCTGAAGCGATCGGACGAAGATGTTGTTCTCCCGTTGTGCAAAATCCCGGTCCCTCTCGTCTACAACTCCCTCGGGCAATCGGGGTAGCCGCGGACGGCGCACCCAGACAGCGGTGGCCGGTCCTTCGAGTTCGAGCCCAAGCCCTTCGATCCTGACCTTCTCGGTGCCCTCTTCCAATGAAAGAGAGGCCATCTGTTGAGAAGGAAAGTCGCTCACCTGCCAGAGGTGGACCTCCGCCCCTTTCCCCCGAAGACCTTCGGCCACGGCGAACGCATGGTGCTCCCCGGGATTGGACAAGATGAGGACGCGAGGGTTGAGAGACATAGAGTACCGGCCCGTCCGCTTTATGCAGTTGGGCCGGTTCAGGTTCAACTACGGATGAAAGGTATCCTGGTTTTCCGTGCAATCGTTGGACTCCACGTCGAGGCCACCGTGGGTTCCAACCCAACTTGTTCCCGCGCCTGCCACCCTGCCGAGATTTGTGAAATCTATTTGGCGTGCGAGTCGGCGCCCGAGTACCCGCTTTGCGATTTCCTTTTTCATGGTGTCTCCTTTGTTTGAACGACAGTTGAGGTTGGCGTTTCCTGACAGGCTTCGCTGAAGCGAATCTGATCGTCCCCGCCAAGAACGCGGAGGTACTCCAGCTCGGTGGGCGGGATCATTCCCAAGATGCCGCGGATCCCGTCGAGACCCTGGCGGTCCACGATGGGTAAAACGATCGGCTTGCCGTCGGCCCGACGGCCAACCTGGGTTCCATAGAGCTGGCGCTCCCCTTGGAGCAGGCGGGTGCGGTCGACCAGGAGAGGGTAGGCGCTTATGAGGCCCATGGGTCCTGTCGACTTCTCAATTTCGGGAAGGGCGGCCAGCATGAGTGGCAGGTCCATGCTGTGTTGGACGATCAGAAAAGCCGCGAGGGCGGTCGGGTAGCCGAACCTTAGAACGTCGATCCACCCCACTTCGAGAACGAGCGACCGCAGGTAGGCTGTGTTTTCCCCACTCACCTGAATCTGATGAAGGGCCACGGAATCCAAAGCCTCTCCCGGAATCTTCGTGCCTCTGCGCCGTATCGTGGCCTGATCTTGCTTGAGGCGGCGGGAGAGCTCGCTTTGGATTTCCACCACTCGGCTGAACGGCAGGGGCTTCGGTTCGGGAAGGCGCAGCGGTTTGAGGTCCAGCGCCGCCAGCCAGATCGGCAGGCGGTGAAATTCCGTCACCGGCCCTTCGGGGGACTCGCGCCAGATCAGCCGGTCGCCCACAACCTTCGCCTCGGGGTAGGCGTCCTCACCGAATTCACAGACGTGCAGGCGGGCGCCCTGGACGTTTAAGAGCTTGGTGACCCGGACGATTCTCCCTCCTTGGCTCTCGATGATCTTCCCGCCGTTGAAGCCGAGGAAATGATCGGGCACCGCCTGATCTTGCCAGGCGCCTTCCAGAGCCAAGTTCACTGGAGTAGGGACCTGTTCGGCGGCTCCCGCCAAAGGCCCGGCCGACAGCAGGCCTAAAAGGATGAGGCCTGCGCACCCCCTCAGCACTTTTTCGCAGCCGGTGCCCTTTAGGCCTTCTCTAGCATTTCCGTCCACGCGCGAAGCGTAACCAATTTCACGGAGTGTTGCAAATACCCTTGAATTCGCGTTCCGTGCCTGAACGATGTCTCCGAGAGCAAATTCTTGCGCAGTTCACCCTTGCCGTACCCCTTCTTTTTCGTGAGGGGCGCCGAGCCGGTCGCCCATCCCGGCGTACGCGTCAATATTTGCGCCGGTACACCCTGCCCTACCCCTGGTCCGAAAGACCGGGTTCGGCTGCGGCTACCGTTCCACCCGTGAACACTCCTTTTCCCCCCGGGCGTCATTCACCTCCTCTCGTGCCCGAAGGACAAGCGAATGCGTCGGCGCCAACACCGGCGCATTCGCCCTTTTTGGAGCTCGCTGGGCGACGCCCCTTCTCGATCCCCATCGAAGAGGCCCCGGCCCGCTTGCGCTCGGGCCGTATGGCGATCGGCATGAAGGCCGCAGCGGCGGGAGACTTAGGAATAGCGATCTTTGCTTTCGTCCGGGCCGCCAACGACTTTCGATTGAGCCGGCAGCCCACCTTCGAAGCCTTCGCCCTGGTCGAGCTGGCGGCGATCTACCACCTTCAGAACCAGCTCGAACGGTTGCCTTCTCTCGCCCGAAGGGCGCGAAAGATCGAGGAGCATGGGGCGCTTTCCCCCGATAAAGCCGCGATCGTTCTCCTCGCCGTCGAGGTGATCGAGCGCGCGATCGAAGATCCCGCCGGGCTGCGGATCTTCCGCGAGGGGTGGCCCTGCGAAACCGGGCGGCAGGATCCACCGTGACGCCTCTCGGGAGTAACGAACTCTCCCGGCTCCGCCGGTCGGCCGAGGAACTCTTCGCCCGTGCCGAGCAGGCGCGCGACCAGGGCCGGCTGGGCGACGCCGCGCGGCTCTTCGGCCGTTCCGCGGCCCTTTGGAAGGCATCCTCGTTCACGAACTACGCCGTCATCGAGAAGCTATGTCGGGTTCGAACTCGCCTTTCTGCTTGAGATGCGAAATCTTTGGTTGACGGAGGAATCGGAGGAATCTTCAGTTGAGTGAGACTCCCAGGCAGCGTGAAGTCACCAGAGTCCGCCTGGTCCTCAACCTGGAGGTGATGAGAGGAAGCCGCTGGCGCGAACTGGCTCCCTTCCGGGAGGCCGTTCTCTTCCATTTCGCTCCCGCCGCCCTCCGCGGGAAAGTCGTAGCGCTCTGCGAAGCTATGGCGGACCAGATCTTGGAAGAGGTGACCGAGAACGTGGGGCTCGACGAACCGGAAGCCCGGGCGCACCTGCGCGCAGTGATCGCCGATCTCGAGCATGGCGCAATGGCCTTGCGAGAAGTGGCCGCCTTGGCCCCGGACGAAACCGAGGTGCCGCAGGATCGGGAAGCCCTTCGCCGTTCGCTCCGCTTGGCCAAGCATCTCGAACGCGAGCTTCTCGACCTCAACGGCCTGATCGGCCCGGCTCCGCCGGAAAGTGCGGCCGAACGCGGGCCGAAACCCCGGCACCTGACCGAGGAAAGGGAAATCGAATGATCGGACGGATTCCTTCACAAGCCGAACAGCTTCGCTGGCGGCTCGACGAGAGTAGCGAGCTGATGCTAAGGCCGGCGAAAATGCACGAGCGCGGCCAAGCCTTCGCCCAAGGGCTCGCTGCGTGCGGCCTCTGAGCCTTGGGATGAGGTCGGTGTTCGTGGCACCGGAAATCCCCCCTCCATGGGATCCCTGGGAACGCCGCCGGCTCGGCGGCTTTCGATGCGCCAACGTTCGCCCCTCGAAAACGTCGGCGAGGACGCCGGCGGTCCCAGGAAACCTGCTGCGATGAGATCCTGGCGGGCCGACAGCCCACCAGGGCAGACACGTAGGTCTGCCCCTACCGGCCCGCCTTCTCCAGCCTCTCGATCAGGAAGAGGATTTCGGCGGCCATTCTGGCGGACAATACCGGCGCCTCGGCGAGCGTGCGGTCGCGGCTGCCGGTGACGAGGGCTTGGAGGGCGTGGATGAACGGGAGGAGCCACGCCGCGTCCGGGTCGGCTGCGACCTGCCGAAGGAGGGCCTCGGCCTCGGCCGGGTCGCCCGCGAGCAGGCTTTGGGTCACGGCGAGGCTGAGGCGGCCCGGCCCGTCGTGGTTTTCGCCGCCGTCGCGGCGGTAGGCGAGGTAGCCGGCGATGGCCTTGGCTCTAGCCTCCGCGGCGGCGGTGGGGTTGCCGGCGTCCGTCTCGATGTTGGCGAGGATGGACCAGGACGACCATGGTGACGCACCGTGGCCGAACTGCGCTGTGCATTCGATTGCCCGGAGGACTTCCTCCCGCGCTTCGTCCATGCGGCGGAGCTTGCGCAGACAGATGCCGAGGTTGCTCCTGTTCCGCCCTTCGCCCGCCACGTCACGAATTTCGACGTACTTGTCCACCGCTTGCCGGAGGAACGCGACGGCCTCTTCCGTGCGCCCGAGTGCGTTGTCGTACAACATCCCCAACTGGGCGAGCGTGCTCGCCTGCCCGGCGACATTTCCGAGCCGCACCTCGATCGCAAGCGATTTCCGGTAGGCATCCTCCGCCGCTTCCGGCTGGCCCGCCTTCTGATACACCACGCCGGTCTGATGCCAGTACACGGCGACGGTGCCCGGTTCGTCCAACTGCGTGAACCGCTCGCGCGCTTGCGAATACGCCGCCAGTGCCTCCGGGTAGCGGCGCTGCAGCATGCGGACGGTCCCCAGCTGGCCTTTGCCCACGGCGACTCCCCGGTCGTCACCGTGTTGCTCGCCGCGACGGATGCCCTCTTCGTAGGCCGTCGCCGCTTCGTCGAGCCGGCCTAAGTTGCGGAGACAGTCGCCTTGTTCCGTGAAGCAGGCGGACGCCATCCCTTCCGCGCCTTGGCTGGGACGCTCCTTGGCTACGGCCTCGAAGCGCTGGCGGGCTTCGTCCACCAGCGGCAGGGCCGGTTCCGAGCCGCCGGCCGTCAGCAGCACGCGGGCCAGGAGCCAGCAAGCCATCGCCAGGTCGTAATCGGCGCCGGGATACGCCTGCCCGCCCTCCGCCCGCTCGCGCTGGAGCAAATGTTGCGCGCCCTCCAACGCCTCGCGCAAGCGCCCACCACCAAGTTGCTGCTCGATGCGGGTCCGTGCCGCCTCGAACTGCGCGTGATTCCAGCCGTCGCCCAACGCCGCCGCCGCCGCGTCGCGCACCAGCCCCACGCGATCCAGCAGCCGCGGATTTCCGGCATTTTGCAGAAGGCTGTAGAGAGAAGTGGCCAAACCGATCGTCGCCTCTGCAACCCCCGCGCACTGCACCAGATCGAGCAGCGCAAAGAGGTTTGGCAGCTCCAGCAGTGTCAGCGTCGCCGCGACTTCGGCGTTCTGGCTCTTCTGCTGCACGAGGAACCTGGAATACTGGCGCATCGCCTCGACCCAGCGGGCCGTGAGCGCTTCGCGCTCCGTGCTTTCCATTCGCCCGCGCAGATAGGGGCAGAGCGCGGGGTTGAGCGTGAGATGGTTGTAGCGGTTCGGCGTCGCCAGCCCCGTCTCGAACAACTCGCCCGCGAGCGCGGCTACATCCGCCTCTTCCCACTCCATCATCACGCGGAGCACGTCCAGATCGACCGCGCCATGAAACACCCCGAGTACGCGCGCCCTCTCCCGGTTCGCGGGGGACAGGCGGCGGAGGGAGAGTTCGACGCTCGCGAAGACCGATTTCTCCCGGCTGCCGGGGAACTGCCGCTCCATCGCGGCCATCAACTCCACCAGTTCAGCGCGAGTGGAGTCAACGCCCAGGCTGCGCAAGGAAGGCGCCAGCAGGGCCAGCGTACGGGCATGTCCGTGGACAGCATCCACAAGCGCTTCGATCGCTTCGCGCGCGGCATCGAGCGTTGCGCCCGCCCCGGCGCCGTGATCGGCATTGAGCGCGCGCTCGACGAGCTTCACGGCGTCTTCGCGGTCGAGCCGGTGCAGCTCGCGCCGGTGGCGTTCCGCATCGAACGGCGCGGGGAGCGCCTCGCGGCTGGTGAAGACGAGGCGCGTCTCGCCCACCTTGAGCAGGCGTGCGCAGAGGGCGAGGATCGCCTGCAGCTCGCGGCCCGCCTCCTCCGAAAGCGCCTCGGGCGTTTCGAGGTAGGGGGGCCGGAGGATGCTCTCCAGGTTGTCCATTACGAGCAGGGTCGATTGCTCGCGCAGCGCGCGTTCGATGGGCAGGACGGCTTTTTCCACATCGTCGAACGCGGCGGCGGAGTATTTTTCGCCGACAAGCTGGCGGCCGATGGCACTGAGCACCGCGAGATGGTTGCCGTCTGTCTCGACCGAGACGAACGCCGCGCGGCGGATCTGCTGGGACCGGACCATCCAGCGCGCAAACTCGGCCGCCAGCGCCGTTTTGCCCTCGCCGCCCTGGCCGCGCACCACGGCGTAGCGGTCTTTGCGCAGCAGCCGCTCGAGTGCCAGCAGCTCCTTGCTGCGCCCGATGAAGCCGGTCGCCGGCTCGGCCGGCAGATCGCCGAGGCGCGACGAGAGAATCGTCCGCAAATCCTCCTGCGTCTGCGGCGCGGGCGTGCTCTGGAAGAGCTGCGGGTCCTCTTTTTCCTGGAAGAGCACGGGCACGAACCAGTCTTCGAGCCGCAACTCGCCGACACCGAAGATGCGACCGCGAAAGGTGTCGTCCTTCAAGCCGCGCTGGCCGTCGAGCACGGCATCGCCCACCCGGTGGCCTTGGGCGAGCGCGGCGTAAAAAGCCTCGACGAACCGGCGCGCCGTCTCGACCAGAACGCTGTGGCTCATCGCGACGACGGAGGCGACACCTCGTTGCAGCAGCTCCGAAGCCACCGACTCGGAAGTATCTTCCGCCTGCGCGGTCTGGCAGGCTTCGAGGAAGACGAGCGGGATGCGGTAGCCCTTGAGGAGCGGGCCGAGCTGGTCGGTGAAGACGGTGACATGGCGGCGCTGGTCGAGCTTCTCGATGTCCTGCGGATTCTCGAAGCAGAGCCCGCCGAGACCGACGCGACGGTCATAGACTCCGTGACCATCGAAATGGACGACGTGATAGGGCTCGCGAGCTTTGAAGGCGCGATGGAGCTCCTTGCCCAGAGCGTCGAACGTCGGCGGACTGAGCACGTGGAGGCGCACGAGGCCGCCGAGCTGTTCCATCGCCTCGACCAGCGGCAGGGCGCTCGCCCGGTGGTCGAGGTAACCGCAGGCGTCGTCCTCCGGCCGTGCGGTCACGAGCAGGACACGGATCGGCGCCTCGACGAGGGCAACGTCAACCGCCCGCGAATTCGGCAAGCGTCGCCGAACGCGCACCGGCTTGGCGCCTTGAAAGAGGTAGCCGTCGCCGTCGTGGAGCAGCTCCCAGGGCAGGCCGAGCAGAAGCGTCGCGGCTTCGCGGGCCGCCGCGTCCTCGGCGGCCGGGGTCCCCTCCTCGACCGTTGAATCGACCTGAACGGAGAATCGGCGGTCCGCGTGGTCGTCGATCCTGGCCCAGGCGCGCAGGACCTCTCCCCGATGGGCAGCGGGCAGCGCGGCGTCGTGCAGCAGCCGGCCCCACCTCACGAGATTCGCCTCCACCTTGCGGGCGCGAGCGCCGAAGTAGGGGCTCGGCCAGACGGCGTATTTCTCCAGATACCAGCTCAGCTCTCCGGCCTCGATGGGGCCGATCGGCGCGATGAAACGCCAGGTCTGCGCGCCGACGACTTCGCGCTTCCCCTGGGTGGCCGTCTCATAGACGAGCTGGGCGCGGGCCGAGGCGCGTCGCACGCCCTCCTGTTCGTGGAACTTGAGGTCGGTGAGCTTAAGGACGAGCTCCTCCAGCGGCTCGGGCCTAGGCTGTGGCGGGACGGTCACTTCCGCCGGGAGCCGTTTGCCCATCGCCACGAGGATCGGATTCATCGCCGCCTCGACACCCCCGGCCGCACGGCTTGCGGCAAGGTAGACCGGCTCGGAATCGAAGTAGCCTTCCAGGACGCCGAGTTTCGTGCCATCGAGCGAGAGCGCAAAGACCGGAAACTGGTCCCGGCCGCGCTGCTTCTGCACATCGAGCGCGTGGCGCAGCTCCTGGCCCACCCACTTCGATTCCAACCCAGCCGCGCTGACCACGACCGCGACGGCCGACGATTCCTCAATCGCTTTCTGGATCTCCGGCCAGAGCGGATCGCCCGCGCGCAACTCGCGGGAATCGATCCACACCTCCTGCCGGAGGTCGGAGAGCGTCCAACGCAGCTCGCGAACGAAGGCGTCATCCTTCGAACTGTGGGAGATGAAGAGTTTGCTCACGGCAGACATTGTACCTAAAGCGCACGTAGCTCGACGAATCCCAGACCGATCGGTCGCTCGAAATCGACGATCAGATCCACGTCGCTGGCTTCGTTCGCCCGGTCGCTGGGATCCCTGGGAGCGCCGCCGGCTCGGCGGCTTTCGAAGCGCCAACGTTCGCGCCTCGAAAGCGCCGGCGAGGACGCCGGCGCTTCGCCGTAGCATCAGGCCGAATCGAGTTTGTCTCCTGCGGACCGGTCTCTCACCTCCGGTTGCTCCCCACCCCGCCTCACGGCGACGCAGTTTCCTTTGGTTTCGGGTCGGAGCGGGCCGACGCCGCGGCCTGGTTGGCGGCTTCGTGGACGTTGGGCCACTCGGGAACGAGGAAGGCGAACAGGATCAAGGCGGCGGCTCCTGCGGGTCTGACGCGACCTCATGGAACAAAGCGATGTAGGGTGCATAGC
>JANNIH010000028.1:0-42664 GCA_031404815.1 Holophagales bacterium
GGCACGCTCCGTCGCCGGCACCTCTTCCGCGAGAGCGTTGCGGTCTTCGCGACGGCGGCGCACGGTGCCTCGTCGACGAGAATCGCGCGCCGCGTTCACCACGGCGCGCCAGACGTATCCCGCCATGTCATCGCCGTCAGCCGGGGCACCACGGCCCAAGAAGTCGGCGAAGGCGTCCTGCACGGCTTCGAAACCGGCATCCGAGCTACCGGCGATTGCGGTCGCCACCCGCAGGAACTCCGGAAACCGCTGCCGGTACAGGGCGGCGATCGCCTCACCGCTCGAAACCACGCGGGCGGCAGGTGGAGCATGTGGAGCGTGGTGGTCGATGGCGACGTGACCCCGCTTTCGCTCGGGATCGAGACGCTCGGCGGCGTGTTCACCAAGCTGATCGAGCGCAACACGACGATCCCGACCAAGAAGAGCGAAACTTTTTCGACCGCCGCGGACAGCCAAACTTCGGTTGAGGTCCACGTTCTCCAAGGCGAGCGAGAGATGGCGGCCGGCAACCGGACGCTCGGCAAGTTCCACCTGGTGGGGATTCCCGCCGCGCCGCGCGGCGTACCGCAGGTCCAGGTGACGTTCGACATCGACGCCAACGGCATCGTCCACGTCTCGGCCAAGGACATGGGCACGGGTAAGGAACAGAACATCACGATCACCGCGTCGTCCGGTCTCGACGACAAGGAGATCGACCGGATGGTCAAGGAGGCCGATGTCCACAGCTCCGAGGACAAGGAGCGAAGGAAGCAGGTCGAGATGCGCAACCAGCTCGACGGACTGACCTACCAGACCCAGAAGAGTTACGACGAGAACAAAGAGAAGCTCAGCGCCGAAGAGAAGGGCCAAGTCGAAGAGGCGGTCGCGGTCGCCAAGAAGGCGCTCGAAGGCGACGACGCAGCAGCGATCGAAAAGGCGGTCGATACGCTGACCAAGGCGTCGCACAAGATGGCCGAGGCGGTCTACCGGACCCCTGATGCGAGCGCTGCTGCCGGAGCGTCCGCCGAAGGTGGAGCCAAAGCACCGGCCGACGACGTGATCGACGCCGAGTACGTGGACGTGGACAAGAAGTAAGCTAGACCCGAGAAGTCGACCGGGACCTTAGGAAGGGAGCGCCGCGATGTCTCCGCGCAAGAACTACCTCGATGAGCTGGCTCGCATTCAGCAGCGCATCAACGCGCTCTTTGAACAGGCTCTCCTGTCGACCGAGTTGGAGGAGCGCGAGCAGTCGCCCCCGGGCTCCTGGTTGCCCGCGGTCGATGTGCTCGAAACCGAGGGCGGTTATCTGGTGAGCGCCGAGCTTCCCGGAGTTCGGCGCGAAGATATCGATCTGCAAGCGGCGGAGCGGCGGCTGGAGATTTCCGGCCGCCGCCAACCCGAAGAGGCGCATCGGAGCTTCCTGCGGATGGAGCGCAGCTACGGCCGCTTCCGGCGGGTCTTCGATTTCGCCGAACCGATCGATGTCGATGGCGTTGCCACTCTGTTCGAACGGGGGGTGCTCCGCGTGACGGTACCCAAGCTCCGCGCCGAAAGCGTCAGAATCACACCCCGACAGGAGGCCTGAGCCGTGGCTCGCGGGCGCAAGGCGGACGAAACCACTTTCGTGATGATCAGCGTGGTCTCCGAGCGCTTCGGAATCCACCCCCAAACCCTCCGCCTGTACGAACGGGAAGGGCTGATCAAACCGGTCCGAAGCGCCGGCAACACCCGGCTCTACGACGAGGTCGCGATCCGCCGCCTCAAGATGATCCTCGCCCTCACCCGCGACATGGGCGTCAACCTCGCGGGCGTGGAAGTGATCCTCAACCTCCAAGAGCGCCTGGACCAGCTCCAAGTCGAACACGACAAAATCTTGGAGCTCGTCCGCCAAGAGATCTCCGACCGCAAAGCCGGAGTCGACCGCCAGCACGCCTTGGTGAAGGTGGAGCGGGGGGCGTTGGTGAAGCGGTAGGGGAGAAATAGGCTCGTTTGAGCCTTTCGGCGGTCAATTCTCGCGTTCCTGACAGGCACACTCGGCCGATCGCCAAGAGGGAGTGAGGGATGGACTCAAAGAGTCTGATAGCTTCTAGTCTGGCAGCGGGGCTCTTGATTGGGTTCCTCTCCGTGATTCCCGGCGTCAACTTGCTCAATGTGCTCCTCTTGGGCTGGGTATGGGTTGGGTCGGCATTTTCAGTCACTCTCTACCGCCGATCCACCGGGTGGGTACGTGCAGGAGACGGTGCAATTCTAGGTCTTCTCAGCTCACTGATCGGCGTCTTCCTCGTTCTCTTGCTCGAGGGCGATCCGCTAGGCCCCAACGGCTGCTACTTTCTTGGGTTCCCTCTAGTCGGTGTCGCTGCAGGTTCGATAGCCGGTTCGATGCTTGGCCCAACCGCTAGCGCAATGTGGTCTAGCAGTGCAGGCGGCGGGGAGAAGGTTCTCTTTGAATATGCTGCTCTGGGCCTTCGAGTTACAAGTCAGTATATCCAGCGAGGGGCGTCCGTTCACTTCCTCTCGGGTGTTCGCTGGGTTGCGATCGAAAAGCTCAGGTGGCCAAGAATCCTGAGTTGGATCTTGATGGCGGGTGGGGTGCTCGGATGTCTTGGAATCGCGGGATGTTACTATGCTTCCCGATACTTCCTTGAGCAGTCCGTTTCAACTCCAGTCTCAGAAGCTGCCAGGGGAAGATGGTCATTGTTTACATCCGGGCTACCCTTCGTAGGGATAATTGGCGCGGTAGCTGCGTTGGTAGCAATTGTTGTCTTGAGAACTATTCGAGACGTTTGGGTGGTTCGCCTAGGCTTGGCAGCGACGGAAGCTGAGCTTTTTCAGTCGCGAGATCGAGCTCTTGTTGAACGGGTTGGGACAGCACTCCGAGAAGGCATTGCAATTTCTTCACAAGGCGAACCTCAACTCATCGTATCTCGAAACATGACCGTGATCCAGAATCCCATGTTTTCACCTA
The DNA here is from genome assembly GCA_031404815.1 of Holophagales bacterium. GTDB lineage: Bacteria > Acidobacteriota > Thermoanaerobaculia > Multivoradales > UBA5704 > DASYKS01. The sequence continues at coordinate 2,945 of JANNIH010000028.1, forward strand.
TCGGCGACTTTCAGAACGAGAAATAGTAATATGTCGAGCGAGAACGGCAGGCCAAAAGTTGTGTTCATATCGAACCCTAGTGGTCCAATCTCGGACTTTCAGAATGACTATTCAGGAGTGCTTGTCTCGAATGAGGCATCGCTTCATGTGGTGGTGCCGGCTGTTGTCGTCCTTTTCGTTGGGGCCGACCCTTATCCCCGAAACCGGCTACGATTGGACCTTGAGATCAAGGCAGTCGGCGACGCCCTCCGCTCAGCGGGCTTCGAGGATCGCTTAGACCTTGAACAATGCTGGGCCGCAACCTTTCTCGACCTACAGCACGCGCTCCTCCGCCATCAGCCATCAGTCCTTCATTTTAGCGGCCACGGAACGTCCTCTGGGGAGTTAGCGCTTGAACGAGACTCTCAGGTTCCCAACGAGAGCCGTCGGCCCGAACCGAGCGATCAACGCCCGGCGGAGGCCCTGGCTCGCATGCTGGGTTCTATCGAGGGCCTAAAGGTCCAGTGCGTTGTTTTGAACGCCTGCTTTTCGGAGGTCCAAGCAGCCGAGGTGGCTCGACACGCCGGTTGCGTCGTCGGCCTCTTCGCCGAAGTCCGCGATTCAGCGGCGATCGAGTTCGCGCGCGGTTTCTATGGGGCGCTCGCTTGGGGGCAAAGCGTCCAGGCGGCTTTCGATCTGGGCGTTGCGCAAGTTAAGTCTCGGGACGACGCGAGCCTGTATCGGCTGATCGCCCCGAAGACCGACCCGCGGGCGGTGAAACTGCTCGAGCCTCCTCGGTAAAGGAGGTTCCTTTGCTGTCGCCTCGGCGTTGCGCCTGGGATTTTCGCAGCGAGCAGCGGGCTCAGTTGGCCTCCTTTCTGCTCGCAACACTCGAACCCACCGACGGCGGCGACATCGAAGCCGTTTGGGTTCAGGAGGCGGAACGGCGGCTGGCGGCTTTTGAAGCCGGGGAGATGGAGGTCGTCTCGGCGGAGGAAGTGTTCGCCGAGGGTCGGCGAAGACTAAGGGAAGGACTTTGAGTTCCTCAGGTTGCCGAGGAGCGGGCGCTCGCGGCCGGAACGGTCATACCCATGGAAAGCGATACTTCGAATCCGCGCCCCCGGTTCCGTGGTGTCCCGCCCTTCTGGTTGGGTTCGCCGAGGCGGTTCATCGGGGCCCCGAAATGGTGTTCCGATACGCCGAGCCGGTTTGTCGCTTGCCGAAAGCGGGCTCGTCGGAACCCGGAGGAGGCCGCTTCGATCCGCGCACCGTTTCGCGGAAACCCGGGGCTGCTTCTCAGGTTCCGCGGGCCGCTTCCCGGAATCCCGGGACCGCTACACAGGTTCCACGAACCGGTTGACGGATTCTCTGCGCCGGTTTCGGCATGCTGAGAGCCGCTCGCGAGACGTCGCACACCACTCTCGGCATGCCGCGAAGCGGTCCGGGGATTTCGCGCACCGGCTCCGGTATGCCGTGAACCAGGCCCGGGACCTCGCATAGCGGCTCCGGCATGCTGCCCACCAGTCCCGGGATTTCACGCGCTCCTTCCGGCGTGCGGCGAAGCGGTCTCCGGGTTGGTCACCCGTTGGCGGGACCGTTCGTGGCCTTCGGGAGACGCCCCGACGTTTGTGGACCCGGTTCGTTCATGATTGGGGACTGGGGCGTCTCTATCCCCATATCACCAACGACCACGGAAATCGGCGACCGATACGCCCATCATGATCTGCTGCCATAATACCCGCACCCTATCTTGGGTGTGTGATGTTGCCACCGAACAAGGAGCACGGAGGTTCAATCCATGCCCGTCGTCAACAGCCTGATCACCGACCCCCTCCTCCAGGCGAAACGGCAGGAGATCCTCGCTCTGGCGGCTCGCCACGGAGCGCGCAGCCTGCAGGTCTTCGGGTCCTTCGCACGGGGCGATGCGCATGCCGCCAGCGATATCGATTTTCTCGTGGAGCTCGGCGACGACGCCACGTTGATCGACCTTGGCTCCCTTCAAATGGACCTCCAGGATCTCCTCGGCCGGAAAATCGACGTGGTCGAACCGGATGCTCTGCATTGGTCCATCAAGGATGAAGTGCTCCGGGAGGCGGTCCCTCTGTGAAGGACGACCGACTTTTTCTGCTCCATATCAGCGAGAGTCTGGAGCGGGTCGAAGCGTATGTTGCCGGAGGGCGTGAGGTGTTCTTCGCGGATACCAAGACCCAGGACGCCGTCTTGCGAAACCTTCAGACGCTGGCTGAATCCACTCAGCGGATTTCCGAGTCGCTGAAAGCCTCCCGGCCCGAGATCGATTGGCGGGGCATTGCCGGCCTCCGCAACATCCTGGTCCACGACTACCTCGGGATTAGTCTGCCGCGCGTCTGGGAGATCGTGGAAGTGTTCCTCCCTCAACTGAAAACGGCGGTCGCCCACTGGCTCCAAGCTTGGCCCTCACCGGACGCCTGAGTTTCGTCCGAGCCGGCGGCTTTCGAAGCCAGGGGAACGTGCCGCGCAGGGGGCTCCGGGTTTCGCCCATCGTTCGGGCGGCGGCGGTTCACCCGTTGACGGGGCCGGTTGTGGCCCTCGGGAGACGCCCCGACGTTTGTTGACCCGGTTCGGTCGTGATTGGGGACTGGAGCGTCTTTACCCCATGTCACCAACGACCGCGAGCTTCGGCAACCCCGCGCGGATTGAACCTAGACTAGAAGCACCCGCATTGCTGGTTTCCTGGGCTGCACACCCTGCCGCTGAATTCGCAGACGCCGGGCGCTCCGGTGAATCGCTTCGTGCAGGGGCTTCCCACCGGAGCGCCAAGGCAGGTGGGAACGCTGCAGACGCCGCTGCACGTGCCGGCTAGAAAGAGTGGGGCCGGCGGCGCGATGGTTTCCAGCATCACGGCCGCGGAGCATGCGGTGAGCGCGAGCGGCGGAGTCTGCGCGAACGAGGGCAGCGCGAGGCCGGACAGGGCGGCGATGGTGAACAGGGCGACGAGGTTCTTGCGGATCATGGGTTGGTTCCCCTTTCTACCTACCTACAGTGCCGCGACGGGCGCGATGTGCGCCGCTCCTGTCAGGAAGGTTGACGCCGTCTACTTCTGCGCGTTACTCTGTACCGACTGCGACGAACCGTTCGATAGAGAAAGGCTCAGAACATGACCACGGGGACTCGGACAAGACGGCAAGAGCGACTCTTTGCGCGGTATGGCCGGTGGGCGGTGGTGACCGGCGCCTCCGATGGCATCGGACGTGAGATTGCGCTACGGCTCGCGTAGGCGAGGCTGAATCTGGTCCTCGTCGCCCGGCGCATAGAGTTGCTCGACCAGCCGGCGGCCGACCTGCAGGCGCGGCATGGCATTGAGGCCCGGGCGATGTCGGCCGACTTGAGCCAGGCCGCAGCGGTCGAAGAGGTGATCACCTCGACCGCCGCCTTGGATGTCGGCCTGTTGGTCGCTGCCGCGGGATTCGGTACCTCGGGGCCTTTCATCGAGTCCACCCCTGAGACCGAGATGGAAATGGTTAATCTCAACTGCCGCGCGGCGATGCGTTTGAGCCAGCATTTTGGCCAACGATTCGCGGCCCGGCGGCGGGGAGGGCTGGTTTTGATGAGCTCGCTCGTGGCGTTCCAGGGCGTGCCGAATGCGGCCCACTATTCGGCGACCAAGGCCTACATTCAGGTTTTGGCCGAGGGGCTGCACCAAGAGCTGGCGCCGCTGGGGGTGGACGTCGTGGCGTGCGCCCCTGGGCCGATCGCGAGCGGTTTTGCCGCCCGGGCGAACATGAAGATGAGCCTGGCTTTGAAGCCTGAGGATGTAGCCCAGGAGACGCTCGATGCATTGGGTCGCCGAACGACAGTGCGCCCCGGTTGGCTTTCCAAGGTGCTGGAAGGCTCACTGATGCCGTTGCCGCGCTGGGGTCGAGTCCGTATCATGGCCAAAGTGATGGGCGGGATGACGAGACACCAAGATGACGACGGAAGGGCGAAAAGGGCGGCCGACCGACCTGCGTGAGGCCTGTGTCCAGGAGGCCCTGGCGATCATCGGCGAATCCGGGGTCGAGAGCCTCAGCCTGCGCGATGTCGCGCGCCGGCTCGGGGTTTCACACCAAGCGCCTTACAAGCACTACCCGAGTCGCGACCATATTTTGGCCGAGATCGTCAGCCGCTCGTTCTCGGCGTTCGCTCAATACCTGGACGAGCGATCGAAGACCGGCGACCCGCGCGGAGACCTGAGGGAGATGGGGCGAGCCTATCTGGGGTATGCGATCGCGCAGCCCCTCCATTATCGGCTGATGTTCGGTACGCCCCTCCCGGACCCGCGACAACATCCCGAGATGATGGGCAGGGCGCGACATACCTTTGCCCTCCTGCGCACTGACATCGCCCGCCTTCCCGGGAGGCCCGCAGAGAGCTACTCAGACCGGTCGCTCGATCTGGATGCGCTGTTCGTCTGGTCGGTTATGCACGGCCTGGCGAGCATTCTTCAGTCTCATGTGTTGAAGACGCTCGACCTGGCTCCCGAGGTGCTCGAAGCGGCGATTTCCCACGCGTTGGCGCGGATCGGTACCGCGCTCGGCGTAAGAGCGCCGGAGGGTGAGCCCATCCCCCCCTAACCGGCCGGTGCCGGTTCGGCGAGCAGGCTTTCGATCAGCCCTTCGAATTCTTTTTTCAGCTCCGTAAAGTGCGCGCCGGTGCCGGGGCCGTCGAATCCGGAATGGATCTTCCGCACCTTGCCGTCGCGACCGAGAAAGACGGTGGTCGGGAAGGACGCCACGCGGGTGAGGTCGGGGAGCGCCGCGCCGGCTTCTTTTTTATCGCTGGTTCCCGCGAGCAGGAGTGGGTAGGTGATCCCGTAACGCTGCCCGAAGCGGCGGACGAACTCCGCGTCGCGTGCGGCGTCGCCGGTGACCTCGAAGGCGAGGCCGACGATCTCCAGGCCGCGATCTCGATAGCGCTGGTGCAGGGAGGCTAAGTAAGGCCCTTCGTCGTTGCAGTTCGGGCACCAGGAGCCGAACAGGTTGACGATCACGACTTTGCCGGAGAATCGGGGATCGTCGAGCGCCACAGGATTGCCCGCGAGATCGGGAAGGCGGAAGCGGAACCGCCCCTCTGAGTTGGCCAGTCCGACCTCCTGCCAGGCGTCCGGCAGCACGGCTTCGCGCTCGGCGGTTCGGTGGGCGGTCCAGGTCGCGTGGTAGCTGTCGCGCGACCAGAAATCGCCGCGGAGCGTGCCTCCCGGCTTGGCGTGGGCCTGGTAGAGGAAGGCGTGGGCGCCGTCGAACGCCGAGAGGCGCAAGATCCCGTTCTCGTAGCTCCCTTCGAGGTAGCGATGGTCGCCGGTCGGCGTGCGAAACGTTCCGACCACCCGCGCACCTTCTTGGCGCAGCTCGGCTACGGCAGGCGAGGTTCCGTCCTCGTCGACGAAGGCGACCGCCCAGTTGCCGGAAATGCTCGGCACGGCCTGCGCTTCGCCCGCGTTGAGCCCGACTTCGGACGCCGGGCGAAACCGCGGCGCTGGCTCGGTTCCCACCCGCCGGGCGACCAGCGGCAGCCCCGCATAGGCCTTTTTGCCCCGCTTCTCCCATTTTCCGGTGAGCTCGTCCCCTTCGATCTTCGCGATGATCCGGGAGTCGTAGCCGTCGAAGCGGAGCACCAGCTCGTCTCCGTTCAGCTCGACGGCCGAAACCGGGGCCTCTTCCGGGCCGTTCTGCACCACCGCCCGAAGACCCTCGGGACCCGAATCGATTCGCAAACCGAACGGCAGCTCGCCGCCGGGAGAGGTGAGCACGCCGCGCCACTGCCCAGCCGGGGAGGCTGCGGGCCGAGAGCATCCGAGTGTGAGCGCCGCAAGGGCGGAGAGGGTGAGCCGGAAGGCCGTTCGAGAGATGCGCATCCGCAGATTGTAAGCGTCATTGCAGGCGGGAAGGGGAGGTGATCTGGCCCAGCCCACGAGTGGGCCGGCCGCTCTACGCGTCCGCGGGGAAGAACTCGGCGATTCGGTCGCTGTCGAGATCGTCGGTACCATCCCCGTCCGTCCACAGCGCCTTGGCGCGCCCGAGTTTCTCGGCGGCTTCTTCGGTCTCCCCGGCCAGGATGTCGGCGCGGGCGGCGTAGGCAAGGGCGTAGGCGGTCAAGCGTCGGCGCAGCGCTTCGGACCCTTTTGAGGCCTCGGCGACCGACAGGGCAAGATTCGCAAAATACTGGCCATCTTCCGGCGCGCGGACGCCGACGTCGAGGCTCTCTTCGCAGAGACGCTCGCAGAAGGCCCAGGTCTGGTATTCCAAGCCCTCCTCGATCAACAGGCGGCGAATGCGGTCTGACCGGCGTTTGAACCGGCTCCAGAGCGCCCGAGCCTGGCTTCGAGCCTCTTCGGGGGTCGGCGGCGGCGGCGGTGCGTTCAGCTCGGCGTCCAACTCCTTCAGGGCTCGGTAGATCTCGGGCTGGAGATCTTCTGCCATCTCGACCGCCAACACGGCCATTCTCTCTTGCCAATCGATCTCTTCGGTGTCTGCCACGGGGGCCGGCTTACCCTGGGCGGTCGCCGCTTCGCTCTCGGCACAGACGGTGCGTAAGAGCGCGATCAGCTGATCGAGCCGGGTCGAGGAGACGCCGACGCCCGCGGCCAGCCGTTCGAGCGTCGGCCGGAGGGGCAGAATTTTCCCCTGCTCGTAGCGCGAGATCCGTTTCGTGTCGATCCCGGTCCGTTCGCTCAGCTCGTGCTGGTGCCGACCGGCCATGAAGCGGAACAGCTGCACCACCAGGCCTGCCGCGCGACGTTCCAAGGCGTCGTTCATGTTCACCCCCCGAGTTGTTGAGGAATCGTACCGAAAGTGGACTCGGCGCGCTCACTTGGCCCTAAGATAGACCCCACCGGCCGCCTGGTAGCACGAAATTTTGCGCTCGACCTGCGCCCAGGCGCTCCGGGATGAACTGGAGGAGTGCCCGCTCGGCCATGAAGGTCGAACCGCAAGGCCCCTCGGAAAAGGAGTCGGTCATGTCCGCTTCGTCTCCCCGCCGCTTGCCCCTCTGGCTGCTCGTCGTGAGTCTCGCCATCCCGAGCCAGGCGTCCGCGGCGTCGTGGGAGCTTGGGAACCTGTTGGCTAGGGCGGGTGGATTCTTCTCGGCAGTATGGGGGCAGGTCGGGTGTGTGATCGAACCGAGTGGGCAGTGCGGTTCAGCGCTACGCGATCACGGATGTGTGATCTTGCCAGATGGGCGCTGCGCCGCCGACCCGCATCAAGGAGGTGCCGATGGCCCTGTCCTAAGCGAAGTCGGCTGCGAAATCAACCCGACCGGCAGCTGCGGTTCGTAGCCCAGGTGGGTCGGCATCAGGGGGCGTCGGTGTTCGGCGCCACGGCACAACGCAGCTCCCGTACAAGCTGCTGGGCAGCCTGTGAGGAAGCCTCTTCCTGTCGAGCGGCCTCCCAGAATAGGCGTATCGCGGCCAGTAGCTGTTCCGGAAGGGTCTGCGCCGCGAACACCTGTGCCGAAGCCGCGGCGAGCTTCTTAACCTGGGAAGACAACCCAATCTCCAGTTTGATACTGGCCAGTTCGAGAACCGCGATCGCCGCGTCGAGCCACAGGCGCCGATCTGCAAAGGCCACCCAGATCTCGGAAAGGGCCGCTGCCGCTTCCTGTAGTTGACCTGAAGCAGCAGCCACTCTTGCGGTCAACCAGCGGAGACGCAAGTTGTCTAGCGTTCCCCCGAACTCGCGCGCAGCGAGCCTCAGAGGTTCAAGGCGGGAAGCAGCCTCAATCGTTTCGCCCGCCTCGCACAGATATCCGGCTTCGTTGAAGGCGATTGCCCATCGAAGCCGGGTGTCGCCCGAAAGCTCGGCGAACTGCCGAGCCCTGTCCAGCGCTTCAAGCGCTTCTGGAAGTTGGAACTTCCGTTTGAGCACCGCGGCCCGCCAAATATAAGCCCAAGTCTTGACCGTCGGGGAGTGCGTGATCGACAGCGCTTCGTTCAGCCACGTCAGTGCAGGGTCGAGTTGCGCCCGGTAGGTCAGAAGAATTGCGCGAAATATCAGCGGCCTGGCCCAATCAATCGGTACGGCCGAGACATCCCGGCGGTCCCCGGTGAGTGCATCCACCTCGACAAAGACCTGTTCCGCTTTCCGATATTCGCCCGCTGCGCAGCAAGCATTAGCTTCAAAAGCCGCAGCGTAGCCTTCGAGCCATTCACACCTTCTCTCGATACCGCTAGCGGCATTCGCCGCCAGCCGAGCAAGCTGCGCCAAACTGCGGGCATCCTCAAGGTCGCTAGCGGCGGCGCGGACGCTTTCGTCACAGAGCCGCTCGACCACCGCCCAGGTGTGGAAGGCCGCGACCTCTTCAACGATGGCGTTTTGGTCGTCTGAGTTCAGCTTGCGCAGACGCTGCCACGCCACACCCGCTTCCGCGCGGTCGATCTGCCAACGCCGGCCACGAACCTTGACCGCGATCCGGTTGCGTGCCTTCTCTCGCACATTGCGGGACAATCGCGAGCTGACCATTTCGATCGTCTGAGCGTCCTGCCGGGACACCTCCCCGGGCGACCCCGTGGGAACTTCCGCAGGGAGCTGCTCGAGCACCGCGATCGCCCGTTCGACATCGCCCACGGCGATCCCCATCACGTCTGCCAGCCGGCCGAGCAGAAACCGGTCGACCGCCTGGTCGCCCTTTTCCAGCCGGCAGGCCGACCCCTTGCTCAGGCGAGCTTCCCGTTCCAACCGGACCTGGGTCCAGCCGGCCCGCACCCGCAGGTTTCGCAACACCACGGCAAGTAACGGCACAGGCTTCTGTGACACGAGAAGATCTCCTCGGCTCGAATCAGTTGTGTGGTCTCTGCAATCTTATGGTGCCTTGGCCCGTCAATGCGAGACAACGCGCCGGGGCGGCGCCAAGGTTCGCAAAATTTTGCGGTGACAGGCCCTCAGATACGCCCCGGGCGCGACAGCCGCCAGCTCAGCCGAGCCATGCGTTCGTTTGCGCGCGAAATATCTCGGCAAGAGGCCGGCAGGAACCCCCACCGGCTTCCCGAGAAGAAAGATCGCTTGCGGTGGGCGCTCGCCGTGCTTCGAAGCCGATGACGCCGCGCGTTGACCGCAAGCCCGATTTCGGGGTGCAAACTCGGCCGCGGCATCGTAGAGGCCGATTCGAAGGCGTAGAGCCGCTTTCCGGGGCAGCTATTCCGGTGCTGGGACCGATCGTCCGGTTTTGAGACGGACATTCCGCTATCCGGCGCCGCTAGCCGCTAGCCCGGGCGAAGGGTCGCTGTCCAAGGCGTAGATTCGCCATCCGGCTCCGATAGAGGGTATCGAAAGGCGTATGGGCGCTTCCCAGAGAGTAGAGCCGCTTTCGGAGGCGGGGGCCCGACTGCCGGGCGCGCGACCGCGGCTACAGGTCGGATCGAACGACGACCGACATCGTGCGCGGGGGGCTCCCACCGCCCTTTAGTCCCCACCCAGGCCCACCAAAAAAGCGTCCACCAGGAGCGGCAGGTTCGCCAGATCGTAGCCCCCTTCGAGGACTGCGAGGACTCGGCCTTGGGTGATTCTGTCGGCGAGCTCTCCGAATAGCTGGCCCCAGGCGGCAAATCCCGCCTCGGTCACCGCCATGCCGCCTAGAGGATCGGCGCGCCAGGCGTCGAATCCGGCCGACAGCACGAGCACATCGGGACGGAAGCTATGGAGCGCCGGCACGATCCGCTCGGCGAAGGCGGTCATGTACCCGAGGTCGTCCGTACCCGCCGGGAGCGGCACGTTGAGCGTTGCCCCGAGGCCGGCGCCATGTCCCATCTCGTCCGCTGCGCCGGTGCCCGGATAGAACGGAAACTGGTGGGTGCTCGCGTAGAAGATGTCGGCGCGCTCCTCGAAGAGGTGCTGGGTGCCGTTGCCGTGGTGGACATCGAAATCGAAGATCGCCACCCGTTCACACCCCGCCCGGCGCAGGTGTTCGGCGGCGACCGCGGCGTTGTTGAAGAAACAGAACCCCATGGCCATCGCCCGCTCGGCGTGGTGACCGGGTGGACGGACCGCCGCGAACGCGCGCGCTCCCGGGTTCGCCAAGACATGCTCGGCCGCTGCGAGCGTCGCTTCGACCGCCGCCCAGGCGGCTTCCCAGGTCCCTTCCGAGAGAGGATTGTCGGCTGAATTGAACAGCGCGTCGCCGCGCGCCGACGCGCGGCGGAAGCGTTCGACGTAGGCGGGATCGTGGACCGCCGCGACCGCTCGTTCCGCGACCGCCCGGGCCACCCCCACTGAGCTGCTCGGCCAGCCGCGCGCGGCGAGGTGGGAGGTCACGCCGGCCAGTCGGGCGGGAACCTCCGGATAGCCGCGTGGCGCGCGGTGATCGAGACAGCGCGGCTCGGTGAATAGGTGCACGCTTCCGCGCGCCGGTTCGTTTCCGTTCATGGCGCCGCCGATCATAGCGGAGCCATGCCTGCGCGATCGATCGCGAGCGGTGTTCCGGGTAGGCCGCGGAAGCGCGAGGGAAGGGCGATTCCGGCCCCGGCGAGGCGCGATTTCGCGCGATGAAACAGAGTGTCGATGGTCCCCGGGAGGAGCCGCCCCGAGCAGGCGACCGAGATCTGCTCGCTGCTCCAGCCGGCGAGCGCGAGGCTCACGATCACGACATCCCGCCCGGGGGTTCGACCGCCGACGATCTCCCGCCACTGAACGATGGTCTCCCGCCAATGCTCCACCGCGAGCAGGCTGAGCTCCGGCGAGGGAGAGCGGTCGACACAGTAGGCCGCCAGCCGGTCCATCCCGACCTCGCCGAGCCCGCGGAGCCGGCCGAAACCGCGCTTCGCCGTCCGCTCGCTGCGCACGCGATCGAACGCCAGACGCTCGCCCACCCGGGCCAGGTAGGCCGACAGACGGAACTCCCCGCCGTTTTCCGGCGCGACCCGGCCACAGACCAGGAGCCGACAGAAACTCTCTTGAGCCAGCTCCTCGACATCCTCGATCAGCGGTTCGACCCCGGCCCGCCGGAGCGCCCTCTTGATCGAGGCATGGAGGCGCGGCGAATGGCGCTCGACCAGTCCGTTCCAGAGCGCTTCTTCGGCGAGCCGACGACAGGGGGATTGGGGCGCGCTCACCGGACGCCGGGGCGCCGGCCGTTCCGGCCGGACCTCTTTAGACGGGAGGAGGGGGCGAGCCGCCGGCGACGGCGCGGCGGTCGGACGCTTCGGACCTTCTGGGGACTTCGGGGACCTCGTGGGCTTCATTCTCCGCTCCTGGGCAGGGGAGCGGAGGTGGAGCGAGCGGAGGGGGACAACAAAAAACCTTCGGTCCCCGCAGGGATCCGGATTCGGATCGACCCGCGGGAAGCGAAGGGCGGGGAGATGATACTCGAAAACGCTCGTGGGGAACAGCCTTCGGAGCGGCTACAATCTGATTCCAGATGTTCAGCCTGACCTCGTCTCCCCGCCGCCCCCTATCCTTCTCCTGGCTGTCCGCGGTTCTGATCCCCCTGCTCGCCACCGGCTGCCCGGCCGACCGACCGACCGAGCGGCCGGCGCTGGCCGGAGGGGCCAAGGGGTGGAACGTCCTGGTGCTGTCGGTCGACACCCTGCGCGCCGATCGCCTCGGCGCCTACGGCTATCAGCCCCGACCGATGGGTCCGCCGAACAGTCCGCGGATGGACGAGCTGATCGCCCAGGGCGTCCGCTTCGACGCCGCCGATGCGCAGCGCGCCGCCACCTGGCCGTCGCTCGCGACCGTGCTCTCGGGGCTCTACCCTTCGGGGCACGGCGTGCTCGAGAACGGCTACTCCTTTCCGGACGGGTTGCCGACCCTGCCGATCGAGTTGAAGGGCGCCGGGTACGAGACCGGTGCGTTTCTCTCCAACATGTGCAAAGCGAACCACTTAGGGTGGGATGCGTTCGGCTGCACCGGGGGCGAGGACGGCAAGACCGTCGATCGGGCGATCGATTGGGGGCGCGCGCGTCCGGGCAAACAGCCCTTCCTGCTCTGGGTCCACCTGTTTGGCGCCCACGGTCCTTACTACAACGGAGGCGACCTTGCCTCAAGGGTGCTCGATCCGGGCTATCTCGGCCCGCTCGGCACCAAGCGTTGGCAGCTCGATCGGGTCCACCTCGAACGACTGGCGCTCTCCCCGCGCGATCTCACCCACCTCGACGCGATCTACGACGCCGCGGTGATCGGCAGCGACCGCCACGTCGGCCGCCTTCTCGACGGGCTCCGGGCGGCCGGCCGGCTCGAACGGACGCTGATCGTCCTGCTCGCCGACCATGGGGAAGAGCTGTACCGACACAACCGCTACCTTTACCACTCTTGCTCGGCCTACCAGGACACCCTCCACGTGCCGTTCGCGATCGTGGCCCCAGGCCTGGTGCCGGCCGGGGCGAGCGTGCCGCAGCGGGTCGAGCTGACCGATGTAGCGCCCACGATCTATGCCCTTCTGGGTATTTCGCCCCCCGCCGGGCATGGCCGCTCGCTCGTGCCCTACCTCGAACGGCCCGGGGCGGGAGGCGCCGGCAAGCCGGCGTTCTCGGAGTATGGCCTCGCGCCGATCCGAACGATTCAGGAAGGGCGCTTCAAGCTGATCTGGAATCCGCAGAGTTTCGAGCCGGTCTGCATTCCGAACGCCCCGCCGGGGCACTATCCGATCGCGACCGCCGAACTCTACGACTTGGAAGATGATCCGGCCGAGCGGATCAACCTGGCCCCGCGAGACCCGGCGCGCGTCCGCGAGCTGGCGCGCCATCTCGATCAGCGTTTCGCGGGGCTCGCCGGCGTCGGAGGAGTCGGAGCCGGGGCCAAACGGCAGGAGATCTCGCCCGAGCAGAAAAAGAAGCTCGAAGCGCTCGGCTACGCGGTGCCTTGATCGGGAGTCCCCCGAGGGTCGAGCGCCGGAGTCTCTTCTTTCTGCGAGTACTCAAGCGTTCGAATTGACCCCTCAGAGGGTGGGTGTTAGCATCCGTCGGCCTTGCCACGGGTAGCCTCGGCAATCGCAGCACGTCTCTAATTCCTGACTCAATTCCTGATCTGAAGATCGTTTCGAGGGAGCTTCCTAAATCATGGCAGCCAGGTACAAAATCGTCGTCGCGGGCGCCGGCGGCATGGGCAGTGCGGTCGGTTTGATTCTGCGTGAACTGGGCGATTTCGAGGTCGATCTGTGGGTTGGCGACGTCGATTTGGCGCGGGCGCAAGCGGCGGCGGCCTGGATCGCCGACGGATCGCGCCGACCGGGAGCGGTCGAATCGTTCCACCTGCCGGCTACGGGCTCGAGCCCGGAACTCCTGCAGATCCTCGAAGGCGGCGATGCGCTGCTCGATTGTCTGCCGGGTGCGGAGGCGCCGCGGATGGCGCGCTTCGCGCGCGAGCGGCATCTTCACTACGCGAACCTGACCGAATACGTCCAAGAGACGGACCAGGTGGTCGAGATCGCCAAAGGCGCCGACACCGGGTTCGTGGTCCAGACCGGGATCGCCCCTGGATTCGTCAATATTCTCGGCCACGGCCTGTACCGCGATTTTTGCCGCGACCATGGCGTCGAGATCGTGGACACGCTCGAAATGCGGGTGGGGGCGCTCACCCCGCACGTTCCCGCACCCCATTTCTACGGCTTCACCTGGAGTTCGATCGGCGTCGCCACCGAGTACGTCAAACCGGCGATCGCGGTGCGCAACTTTGCGACCACCACGCTCCCTTCGCTCTCCGAGCGACGGAACCTCCTGCTCGGCGGCGTCCGGTACGAAGAGGCGCTCACCTCGGGTGGCGCGGCCGATCTGCCGCGGGCCCTCGCCGGCCGGGTGCGCTCCTTGGATTACAAGACGCTCCGCTACCCGGGGCACTACGCCTGGGTTGAAGCGCAGCTCGCAGAATGCCCCGCGGGTGAGGATCCGGCCCACTTCCTCCACCACCGAATGCTCGAAGAAGTGCCTCATGTCGACGGCGACGACCTCGTCTTGGTCTACGCCGCAGTTCAAGGGAAAAATTCTCGGGGGGTCCTCCATCGGCGCGAGGCAGGCTATCGCGTCGGTTCGATGGAGATCGGCGCCCGGCGATTGAAGGCGATCCAAACCACGACCGCCTCGGCGCTCGCCGAGTCGGTCCGCCTACTCCTCCAGCCTACGGGTCCGCGCGGCGTCTGTTTCCAGAGCCAGATCGAACTCGAACCGTATCTCGCCGGTCCGTTCGTGGGCGCGGTCTACCGCGGCTGCGAGATCTGAACGTCCGGCGCTCTATACTGGGTTCTCAGCGTCCCGCCGGACGTTCGAGGAGCCCGCCATGCGCCGTCTCGCTCTCTCCTTCGCCCTTCTGCCCCTCCTGCTGGCGGCAACCTCTGCGTCGGCGACCAGCTACGTCATGGCGAGCGACGGCGACCTCGCCGCCCGATCCGACGCGATCGCGCTGGTCCGCGTGGTGGCGCTGGAGCCGTCTCCGGTCGCCGGGTTGCCCGCGACCGACGCGCTGGTCGAGATCGAACGGTTGATTCAAGGCAACGTGCCGGGCAGCTCGATCGTGGTGCGCATTCCTGGCGGCACGCGAGACCGCGCGACTTGGAAGATCTGGGGCGCCCCGAAGTTTTCGCCCGGCGAACGGGCGCTTCTGTTCCTGGTCGCAAAAGACGATGGGACCTATCACGTTCGGCACCTGATGCTCGGCGCCTTCCATGCGGTCGCGACCGGCGGGCGGGTGCTCGCGGTGCGCGACCTCTCGGGTGCCCGATCCGTTCCGTTGCCGGGCCGCGCGGAGAGCGTGGCGCAGTGGCTTCGGCCGCGTGATTTGGAGCGCTTCGCCACCTGGCTCGCCGACCGCGCCGCAGGCAATGCGCGCGCGGCCGATTACTTCCTCTCGCCTTCCGAAGTCCCGAGCCGGTTCACGTTCCTGACCGACGAGGGGCTCAAAGTTCGCTGGTTCGAGTTCGATCAGGGGCAGAGCGTCCCCTGGCGTTCGCAATCGTCCGGCCAGCCGGGACTCGCCGGTGGGGGAGTGGGCGAGTTCCAGCGCGGCCTCGCCACCTGGAGTGGGGATGCGGCGACCAATGTCGCCTACAGCTACGTCGGCCAAGTGGCCGGCGGCACGATCGAACGCCAGGACGGAACCAACACGCTGGTGTTCGAAACCGCGATTCCCGAGGTCGACCCGTTCGACTGCGACCGCGGCGGCGGGGTGCTCGCGGTCGGCGGCCCGTGGACCGATCAAGACGCCCGTGGCACCTACCGGGGTGAGACCTACCTCCGCGCCCTCGAAGCCGACATTTTCACCAACATCAACCTCTCCTGCTTCTTTGCCGCGAGCGGCAGCCCGAGCCAGGCGGCTGAAGAACTGTTCACCCACGAGCTCGGCCACACGCTCGGGCTCGGCCATTCGTGCGGTGATCGCGGCAGCGGTTCCTGCAACACCCAGGACAAGTCCGATGCGACCATGCGCGCCTTCATTCACGACGACGGCCGCGGCGCCCGGCTGGGCAATGACGATCGCGCCGGCCTTGCGGTGCTCTACACCCCGGGTGGCGGTGGGGGCGGCGGTGGCACCGGGACCCCGCAAGCTCCGGCGGCGCTCTCCGCGACCCTTTCCGGCCTCGCCGCGCATCTCGCCTGGCAGGACCGCTCGAACAACGAGCTGGGTTTTAGGGTCTATCGCGGGGTCGACGGGGGCGCCCTCGCGCTGCTCGCGTCACTCCCGGCGGGCGCTCTCCTCTACGCCGACAGTGGCCTCAACGCGGGTCGCCGCTACGACTACGAGCTGGCCGCTTTCAACAATCGAGGCGAAAGCGGGCGGAGCAACCGGGTGGGTGTGACCGTGCCCGCCAGCCTCCCGATCACCGTCACCCTGGTGCCCACCCCCGCGGGGCTGACGGGGGTATCGGCGCATTTCGCCGCGACGGTCACCGGGCCGGTCGTGCGCACCGAGTGGAACCTCGGTGGTGTCGCGCGGGCGTTCTCCGCTGCGCCGTGCAGCCCGGGACGCTTCTGCGCCGTGCACCTCTATGACATTCCTGGCACTTACACCGTGCAGGTCAAGGCGATCGGCGATCTCGGCCAGGCCGCGGAGGCGACCGGCCAAGTGGTCATCGGCGGCGCCGCGGTCGAGCTGCCGGGGGAAGATTCGTTTCTGCAGAGCGTGATCTTCGGCCCGCGCGGGGCGACCGGGGTTTTCAAGTCCGATCTCTGGCTGCACAACGATGAAGCGTTGGACACCCGCGTCGGCCTCCTGTTTCTTCCTCGCGGAGCCGGCAACCCCCATCCGGATCGGCGTGAGATCACGCTCGCCGCCGGAAGCTCGCTGTTCCTAGAGAACGTGCTCGGCAATCTGTTCGGCGCGAGCGGTACCCAAGGGTCGCTCGGACTTGAGTACCGGCGGCCGAATGGCATTCCGAGCGCCGCGGGGCACGCGTTCGCCTTCGCCCGTTCCTTCCTCGAAGTGGCGGGCGGCAGCTTCGGCCAGCTGGTTCCCGAGGAGGGGGAGGCGACCTGGACGGCGGAGCCCAAGGTGGTCGCCGGGGTGCTCGAAGGGAGCGGCTTTGCGAGCACGCTTGCCGCCGCGAATCTAGACCCCACCGGCGGACGGGTGGACGTCGAGCTGTTCGATGCGCTCGGCGCTCCGGTCGGAGCGCCCGCGAGTTTCCCCCTGGGTGCCCGGACCACACGCTCGCAGCCGATCGCCAATTTGTTCCCCGCTGCGAAGGACCGACCCGGTCCGTTCACCGCCCGGTTCAGTTCGACCGGAGTGCGCTTCGCCGCTTCGGCGACGTTGCTCGAGACGGGTTCGCAGGACCAGATTTTCCTGCCCGCGGGACCCCCGCCACCGGCCGAAAGCTCGCTCGACCCACTGGTCTCCGAGGGCGAGCTGCTGATTCCGCGGGTGGTGCGCGGCCAAGGGCAGTTCGGCACCCAACTGACCACCCAGCTGGTGCTCTCAAATTCGACCGACCTGCCGCGCGACCTGACCCTTTCGCTCTGGTTGCGCGGCCAGGACAACTCCGCACCGCCGACCGTAGTGCGCGCGCTGCCGGCGCGGGCCGCGCTGTTGATCGACGATGTTGCCAAGGACCTCTTCGGCCTCACCGAGGCGACCGGCGCCTTACGCATCCTCTGGCGCGGGCCGGTGGGGCATGGGCCGCGGATCTTGGCGCTCGGGTTCGCAACGACCGCCGGCCCGCCCGCTCAGCGCTTCGGCATGCTGGTCGACGCGCGCCGGCCGATCCTCGAAGGGAGCAGGCGGGCGGTCGACTTCGGAGCGGAACAGTTGCCGATCTCGCGTTCGAGCTACGGCGTGATCAACCTCAACAACGCCCCGACCACCGTACGCCTGACCCTGGCGGACCAGGCGGGAACGACGCTCGGCCAGACTACCTTTTCGCTCAAAGCCCGGCAGCACTTCGAGCGGACGCTGGTCGGCGTGTTTGCCGGCCTGGCGAACGGCTCGAACTGGCATGTCACCACGGAGGTCGTCTCGGGAGGCGACGTGCTCACCTATCTCGCGAACATCAACGCGACCGGCGACGTCTTCTATGTTCCGGGCCGTCCTCTCGAGTGAGGCGTTCCCGCCCTCTTTTCGCCCTTGACAACCGACCGCCGTTCGGCACCCCCCGGACAAGATGCCCGGGGGGCGGCCTGGGTCGTTTCGGCGCTCGACGGTGTCGCCGCAGGCTGTGAGGAAAACGTCCAAACTGCTGATTCTATGGATTTTATGGGGACTGCACAACAACCTGTTCAAAGCGGTCCAAACTGAAGTCACACCGCTGTTTTTTTGCTGTCACAGGTCGATTTACCGCAGAGTTTTCCACAGATCCTGCGGGAAACGAGGAAAGCCCTTTGGCGACCGCAGTTTGACCCGTGGAAACCGGACTTGTACGCGGCTCACGGTCGGTCGCCGAGGCGGCAATCCGCGCTCGCGAAGAGCCTTCCCGAAGTCTCCGGCAGGCGGGTGGCGGCGGGCAGCTCGATGGCGGCCACCGCCTCCGATGAAAGGGCGACGCCGCCTAAGTAAGCGCCCCACGGACGGCGTCGGAACCAATGGAGCGAGAAGCTGCCGTTTTCGGTCTCTGCGCCATAGGTCAGATACGAGATCGCCTCGCCGCGGCCGGCCGGTAAACGCGACGCACCCTCGACCAACGCGCGCCGCCAGCCGCGATCGACCCCGGGGAGTCGCTCGATCCGCGCGACGGCGGCTCGACGGAGATTCTCCCGCCCCTGCCATTCGATCGCGGCAGCGAGCTGCGGCTCGGCGAGCAGTGCCCGCGCGGCGATCGAAACGGTGTCTGTCGGCTCCGGCAGCGCGCGCAGCCGGAGCCAGGGCGCCAGGGCGTCGAACGGCGCGGCGCGGCATGCGCGATCCAAAGCGGCTCCTGACCAGGGGCGGCGCGCCTCGACACCGAGCTGTCCGGCGAGCAGCCAGAGCGGGCCGACATCGCCCGAATCGCGCGCCGCGCGGAGCGCGCTCTCCGCGTCGCGTGGGGTCGCGTTCGCTCGGTACGCCGCGCGGCGCGCCCGGTAGAGTGGGAAGGAGGGGTCTGCCGCGAGAGCGGTGTCGAGGGCGGCGATCGACCCCGCCCGGTCCGTACCGAGCGCCCGGTCGTAGCAGAGGTGAGCGAAGTCGAGTGGCCCGAGGATCAATACGGCTGCGACGACCACGACCCGAAGGATGGCGCGCTCGGCGCGGCGCGGCGGATGCGGAGAGATTGGAAGACCAGGGGCGAGGGCAGCCCCCGCCGCGATCAGCGCCGCGATCGGCAGCGCGGTGACCGACCAGGCCCCCGAACCGAGCGCGACGAGCGCTCCCCCGAGCAGGCCGAGCAGGCCGGCCGAGCGGAGCGGATCGTGCGCTTTCCGCTCTTCCAGCCAGCGCTTGCGCCCAAAGCTCACGGTGACTGCAAGAGCGAGAAGGAAGCCTGCGATCCCCAGCTCGTAGCCGAGAGTGAGCGGCAGGGCGTGCAACTCGCCGACCGCTTCTCCCGGTGGATTGGCCCCGGGCACGGGTGTCAGGTGCGGTGCGAGCGTCCAGGGCGTAGACCCCGGCCCCCAGCCGAGCAGCGGACGCTCGGCCCACCCTTGGAGCCCCCCTTCGAGATAGACCTGCCGAACGGTGGCCGAGCCGTCCCGCCCGGCGAGAATCGCGAGGGCGCGCGGCGCGAGCGCGAGCGCGCCAACCAGCGCCGCCAGAGCGAGCGCGCGGCGCGCCCGCCGGTCGAGCAGCCACAGGGCGGAAACCCCTGCCTCGACGACCACGGCCGCGAGCCCGGCGGCCGATCGAGTGGCGAGGATCGCCACCACTCCCAACAGCGTCGAGGCGACGCCCAGGGCGAGCAAGGGGAGGGACCCGTGCGGACCCTTTACGGAACGAACCGCGGGTAGCCAGGCGAGCGGAAGAAGGATGGCGAGCCACCCGGCGAGCAGCCCATGGTGGCCGAGCGGCAGCGCCGGCCGCGGCGACGCGTCGCAGAGCCAAGCGACCAGGGCGAACGCCGCGATCAGGCCGACCACCGCAGAGACCGAGGCTTCCGCCCGCACCCGGTCCGCGGCAAAGGCGCGCGCGACGACCGGCGCGAGCAAAACGATCAGGAGCGCCACGACCAGCCCCGCGCGCCCCGCCCGCGGCACCGCCGAGGCGAACAGGCTCGCGAGCGCGGAGAGCGCCAGAGCGGCGAGCAGAAAACGACCGCGCGCTCCCAGTCCGAGCGGATCGGACGACAGACCCGGCCGGCCGCCGAGGGTGAACAGGACGAGCGCGAGCGCCAAGTGGCCGAGGGTCGCCCCGGCACCGGTCGCCGCGCCGACGAACGTCCCGGCATACCCGGCGAACAGGGCGAGCAGGAACGCCGGTAAAAAGGGCCGGAGGCGCTCGCCACTGTTTTTACGGCCTGAAGGGCCGTGTCCCGTTAGCCCAGGCCATCGGCCTGGGGTGCCCGACATCCCCGACATGCCCGACGTCCCCGACATGCCTTGGGGTTCCGACCTGCCTGGGGTGCCGAACTCGCCTCGCGGCTTCATTCGGCTACCCGGCACGGACCTGCTGCAGCACCTGCCAACTCTTCAGCTCGTGCTGGAGGAAGCCGCGCCGCACCGCGCCGCAGATCGCCTCGACCTGGCGAAGGACCGCGGGAGCGGGGAGCGGATCCCCTGCGAGCGCCGGTCCGACCCGGCCGATCCGGAGCAGAAACTCGATCGTACCCGGCTCGAGCGAACGCCCTTCCCGCCCGCACTCGGCGCACAGCAGGCCGTCACCGCCGCGTGGCAGGACCGCTCCCTTTGCGGTGAGATCGCCGCCGCATTCCGGACATTCGCGCGGCGCGGGGAAGATCCCCGCCAGGCGCAACACCCAGGCCTCGAAATAGCGCGCGACGGCGTCGCGATCGACCCCGCCGAGCAACGCTTCGAGCGTGGCGTCGAGGAGCCGAAACAGCGCCTCGCTCGCCTCGTCCTCCTGGGCGAATTCGACGATATGCTCGGCGAGATAGGCGCCGAGCAGGATGTCGTCCAGGTCCAGGAGCAGCTTGCCGGCGGGCCGGATCAGCTCGACCGAGGAGATTCGAACCAGATCGCTCCCCTCCTTCTGGAACCAGGTGATCGCCGCCTTGGCGAGCGGCTGAAGCTCGCCGGCGAAGCGGCTGTGGCGCGTTCGGGACCCTTTGGCCACACCTTTCTTTTTCCCCTGCTCACGGGTGAGAAAGGTGACGATCCGATCGCGATCCTGGAGATCGACGACGGTCAAGATCAGCGCTTCGGCGGATTCGAGGGGCACGGCGATTGGAGTGTACCGTGGCGACGCTGCTAGTCTTCGGAGAATGATCGGACAGAGGAAACATGGCGGCGCGGGGTCGCAACCGGAACCGGTCGATAGCCCTTCCTCCGACCCGAACCGCGACCTCGGGTTCGGCGCCGTCGTCTCGCGCGACAGCCGCCAGCGGCTGCTCAATCGGGATGGCAGTTTCAATGTCGTCCGCTCGGGGTTGGGCTTCTGGTCGTCGATCTCGCCCTACCACTTCCTGCTCACCACCAGCTGGCCGCGCTTCTTGTTGCTGGTCTTAATCGCCTATCTCGGGCTCAATGCGCTGTTCGCGCTCGCCTGGACGGTGGTTCATCCGATCGACGAGGCGAGCCCGCTTTGGAGCTTGAGCCGCGAGCAGATCGAGAGCGCCAACACCGAGCTGCTGGTGATGATTCAGGGGTTCGACGAGACGTTTTCTCAAACCGTGCACACCCGCTCGTCTTACACCGCCGACGAGCTGATCTGGGGCGCCCGCTTCGCCAACCTGTTCAACCCGCCGATGCCCGACGGCACGCTCTCGATCGATGTCGGTAAGCTCCACGACACCGATCCCGCCGCACTGCCGGAGATGTCGGCCCCTTCGGTTCCTCCCGCCGAAGCCGACTGAAGCGCGCGATGCCTTCCGAATACGATCCGTTGTTCGCCCGCGCTCGGGGCAACGTAGGGGACGGGACCGACGACCTCGAGCCGGTCCGCGAGCGTTTTCTCGCCGCCGCAAAGCCGTTCCTCCGCGCCTATTGGACGTGGGGCGCGTGGGCGCTGATCCTCCCGGCGGCGGCGTACCTCACCCCGGCGGCGTTTGCGCTGCGTGGTCCGAGCGGCGTGCTGTTCCTCTGGTCGATTGCGATCTTGGCCGGCGGCGCGGTTGAATTCGTCGCGATCCGCAAGGCGCGCCAAACCGCCCCTTCGAGTGATCTCGCGCGGTGGGCGCTGCGCGCGCAGGGGAACCTCTCGCTGGTCGCCGTGCTGCTCTCCGGCCTGCTGTTCTGGCTGGACGCCGCCTGGGCCTTACCCGGCCTCTGGCTTCTTCTGCTCGGCCACTCGTTCTACATCTTGGGCGGGATCTCCTTTGCCCCGTTTCGTCGCTATGGCCTGATCTACCAGATCGGCGGCTTCGCCGCGCTCTGGCCCGGCGGTGCCCCGCTCCTGGTGCTAGCCCTCACCCTATTTCTGGGCAACCTCTGGATGGCTTGGGCGGTCTGGCGGGAGCGGGCCTAGCGCCTGAGTCCAAAACCGCCCCGGCCACCCTGTTGCGGCCGACGCTCGTTCTCTTCATCCGCCGATCGGCGTCACCCGCATCGTCTTCCGGGTCTCGCCCGACTGGCCGAGGCCGGAGCCGCCGGTGACCTCGACGGACGAGCTGACGAACAGCCGGCCGCCTGGTGCGCGGGCGAAGGTTTGGGTCTCGAAGGCGTTGACCTCGAAGGTGATCAGAAATTTGCTGAACTTGAGCTTGGCCTTGTGCTCGGTGGCGATCGGCATCCCGGTCGCATCGAGCCAGATTTTCAGCACGTCGTCCCGGCTCTTCAGGCTCTTGCGGTCGCGGGCGCTCAAGCCATCGCGTGGGTTAAGCACCAAGACGCGGGTCGGCCGGCCGTTCTTCCCCTCCATCTTCTCCTCGATCAGCTTGGCGCCCTCGATTTCGAGGCGCAGCACCTCGGCCGGATCGAGCAGCTCGGTCGCCTGCTTGGCGTCGAGCAGATCGAGGCCGCCTTCCTTCCGCTCGGTGGCGTCGGGATGGGCGGCGCGTTGCCAGTCGGCCTGGCGATCGGTGCGGATCTGCTGCGGCGTCCAGGTGAGGCGCAGACCTTCCGCGTCGTGCTCGGCCTGGACCGTCCCTTCCTCGGTGGTCTGCTGGCCGTCTCCCTCGTCGCTGCTCTTCCTGACGCTCACGATCGAGATCCGGGCTCGAATCGGCGGACCCCCTTCGGCCTTGCGCAACGCGGCGCGCAGGTCGCCGAGCGGATCGGCCGAGAGCGGCGCGGAGACGAAGAGCGGAGCGGCGGCCACAAGGGCGAGGAATCCGGCGCGGGCGAGGATCATTCTTCGGTACATGAGGTCTCCACTTGGGATCGGTTGGAAGATCGGGCGCCCAGCCCGGTTTGCAAGAATTGCTCACCGACTCGTCGAGCGTCTGTCACGCGCGCGCCATCGGCGCTTGCGATTCTAGCGGCGTGTCGAGCCCATCCCTCGTCGGCGCCCTCTTCTCGAGCCTTACGCTGCTCGCCGCTCTTTCCTTACTGGCCACCATCGCCTCGGCCGCGAGCGTCTTTTGGGCTCTGCGGCGCCAAGCTACAAAACGTCGGCCCGACTCGGAGCTGCCGCCGATCTCGGTGCTCAAGCCGCTCTGCGGGCTGGACGAAGGGCTGTTCGAAAATCTCGCCGCTCTGGCGCGCCAAGACTATCCGCGCTTCGAGCTGATTCTCGGTTGTGAAGACCCGCGCGATCCGGCGCTCAGTGTTGCCGAAGAGCTCCGGTTCGCGTTTCCCGAAGTCGAAATCCGCATCGTTAGAGGGGCGCCTCGATTCGGCTGGAACCCCAAAGTGACCAACCTCGCCTCGCTGGTTCCTCATGCGCGGCACGAGCTGCTGTTGATCTCGGACTCGAACGTCCGGCCCGGACGCGGCTATCTGCGCGCGCTCGCCGCGGAGCTTGAAGCTCCCGGCGTCGGCTTGGTCGGGTCGGTGCTCGCCGGGGCAGGTGCTTCGAGCTTTGGCGCGCGGATCGAAAATCTGCAGTGGAATTCGTTCGTCGCCTCGGCGGTCTCAAGCGCCCATGCGCTCTCGCACTTCACCCGGCAACCGATCGTGGTCGGCAAATCGATGCTTTTCCGGAAGGGCGATCTCCTACGGATCGGCGGCTTGGATGGCGTGAAGGACGTACTCGCCGAGGATTTCGAGCTCGGCCGGCGCTTTGCCGCGGCCGGGTTCCGGGTTGCTCTCTCGCCCTATGCCGTCGCAGTCCGCCACGAACGGCGGAGCCTCGCCGCGTTCGCCGAGCGCCATCTCCGCTGGGCCGCGATGCGGCGGAGCTTGAAGCCCTTGGCCTACACGGCCGAGCCGCTGCTCCTGCCGACCCCTTGGCTAATAGCGCTCGGGAGCCTCAGCCTCGCCTCCGCCCGCTCCGGCCTCGCGCTCGCCGCCGGCGTCGGGCTATCCGCGCGGATCGCGCTCGATCTGGCGCTCTCTCGAACGCTCGCGCGGCGGGCGGGCGGCGCTGCGCAGGTCGGTCTATGGAGGCTCGATCTCGCCGACCTCGCGGCGGTTCCGGCAAAGGATTGCGCCGCGCTCGCCCTCTGGTGCGCCGGCTGGTTCCGGCGCACGATCAGCTGGCGCGGCCACCTGCTGCGAATCGGGCGAGGGAGCCGACTCTCGCCGGTCGAGTCTGCCGAGACGCGCGCGGAGGCCGGAGTCGAACCCTCCCCCGAAAGGATCGCGGCATGAACGCCAAACGACTCGTCGATCCGCTGGCCGAATCCCTGGCCGACTCGCAGGAAGGAACGCTGGCCGGCACCACCCTGCGCGGACGGCTCGAACAGTTGGACCGCCACCTGTTGTTGGGCGTCTGCCGGTTCCAGTCGCGGCTGGCCACGCGCATCCTCTCCGCCCTGACAAGGCTCGGCGACCCGGCGAGCTGGGCGGTGGTCTGCCTGGTGCTCGCGGGCTCGGGCGGCGAGGGGCCGAAGAACGCCTCTCTGCTCGCCGAGGCTGCGGTCGCCGCGGTCGTCGTCTCCCAGATCTTGAAGCGGCTCTGGCATCGACCGCGGCCCGCGGCGTCGGGAATTCAAGGTTTTTCCGCGCTGGTCGAAAGCCCGGACGCCTTCTCGTTCCCCTCCGGCCATACCGCCGTGGCGTTCGCGATCGCCGTGGCGCTCGCCGGAGCGGGCCAAGGTCTCGGCGCGCTGATGCTCGCGCTCGCCCCAGCGATCGCAATCTCCCGCGTCTACCTCGGCGCCCACTACCCGCTCGATGTCCTGGCGGGCTCGCTGGTCGGCACAGCGGTGGGGCTCGGGGTGCGGGCGTTTGCGGGATGAGGGGGCTCTCCTCCGGGTCGCGAAGCGGCTTGCCGCACCGGCCGATGAGCCTCCCCCTGGTCGCCGCGGTCGAAATGGGCTACGGCCACCTCCGGGCGGCCCGCGCTCTCGCGGATGCTCTGGGCACCCGGGTGACGCTGGTCGATCGGGCGCCCCTTGCGGGCAAGGAGGAGCAGCGGCTCTGGCGCACCTCGCGACGGTTGTACGAGCTCGCCTCTCGTTTGTCGCAACTGCCGGGGGTCGGCGCGCCGCTTCAGTTGATGCTCGAAGCGCTGACTTCGATTCCGCCGCTCTATCCGCATCGCGACCTGTCGGCCATGACGTTTCAATCGCGCTCGCTCGATCGATTGATCGAACAGGGGCTCGGTCGCGGCCTGGTGCAGCGTCTGCTCGACACCGGCGAACCGCTCGTCACGACGTTTTTCGCCCCCGCGCTCGCCGCCGAGCGCTTCGGGGTGGAGGAGATCTACTGCGTCGCGACCGACGTCGATCTGAACCGTACCTGGGCGCCGCGCGAACCGGCCAAAACGCGCATCACCTATCTCGCGCCCACCCGTAGAGCCCGACGGCGCCTGATCGCCTACGGCGTGCCGCGTGAGCGGATCGAGGTGACCGGCTTTCCCCTCCCCGCCGAGCGGCTCGGCGGGCCGGAGCTGCCGACCCTCCGCCGCGACCTCGCCGCGCGCCTGGTCCGGCTCGATCCGAAAGGTGTCTTCCGCGAGCAGGTGGGCTCGGAGATCCACCACTTTCTCGGCGACCTGCCAACCGAACAAGAGGGGCGCCCGCCGCTCGCCGTGTTCGCGGTCGGAGGGGCCGGGGCGCAAGCCGATCTCGCCGCGGCGCTGTTGCCGACCTTGAGACCCTTGATCGAACAGGGGCGCCTGCGCCTGGCTCTCGTCGCCGGAGTCCGCCGCGAAGTGGCCGCCCTGTTCGGCGAGGCGCTACGCCAAACCGGCCTCGAATCGGCCCTTGGTCCCACGCCCGAAAGTCCGATCTCGATCGTCCTCGAAGCCGACCATGATGCCTACTTCGATCGCTTCCACGCCCTTCTGGGCGAGGCCGACCTGCTGTTCACCAAACCGTCCGAAATGGTCTTCTTCGGAGCCCTCGGCCTACCGCTCATCCTCACCCGCCCGGTCGGAGTCCACGAGCGCTACAACCGCCGCTGGGCGGTTGAAAACGGAGTCGGACTCAAAATGCGCGACCCCCACCATGCCGGAGACTGGCTGCGCGAGTACCTCACCGAAGGAACCCTCGCCGCCGCGGCCTGGTTCGGCTATCTGCGGCTGCCGAAGTTCGGGCTGTATCGGATTCTGGAACGGATCGGACGGGGGGCGGAATTGTGACGAACACCGGCTCAGCTCAAGCCGGGGCGAAGGCTTCTCGTTGGTCCGGCTGATCTCAATCAACCCACCGGCTGCCGCTTCCACCGCCGGTGGATCCACACCCACTGCTCCGGGACCCGGCGGATCTGCTGCTCGATTTCGAGCGTCATCGCGGCAGTCGCTCCTGTGGTGTCGGTCGGCAGGACCATTTCTGGGTGGATCGTCGCGAGATGGCTGCCGTCCGCCACGCGCTCGATGAAGACGGGGAAGACGGCGGCTTTCTGCTTGAGCGCGATCTTCGCCGCTCCGACGGGGGTGAACGCCGGGCGGCCGAAGAAGGGGACCCACACCCCTTCGACCTGCGTGTCCTGGTCGATCAGCATTCCGAGCGCGGTGCCGGAGCGGAGCGCGGCGAGCAGTTGGCGGGCGGCCCCCTCCCGGCCGCGTTCGATGGTCGCCGTGCCGAACCGGGCGCGCAGCCCTCCAAGCATCTTCTGCAAGCCCTGCTCATCGAGCGAACGGGCGACCGCGGCGAGCGGCAGGCCGTGGATCGAGAGCGCGGCGGCGAGGACTTCCCAGTTGCCGCAATGGCCGGTGAGGATGACGATCGGCCGCCCGGCCGCGCGGGCGGCTTCGAGCCGCTCCCATCCTTCCATCCGCACGCGGGACTTCAAGCACTCCGCATCTCGGCGGAGCAGATGAAGACATTCGCCGAGCGTGATGCCGAGATGGCGGAAAGAGGCGCGCGCGAGTCGTTTCCTCGCTTCGGGAGAGATCTCGGGGAAGGCGATTTCGAGATGCGCGAGGGCGCGGCGGCGATCACGCCCCGCGACGAAACGCGTCAGGTGCCAGGCGGCCAGGCCGAACGCCGCGCCGGTACGCTGCGCTGCGCGCCAGGGGAGTCGCCCCCAGGTGGCGGCGAGGGCGGCGACCGCGACGGCGAGTGCGCGGTCGTGCCAGAGGTATTTCGGATCGCGGGGCACAGCCCTCACCCCCGGCCCCTCTCCCAAAGGGAGAGGGGAGCAAAACAGTGGATCTCCAAGCTGTTCCCCCCTCTCCCTTTGGGAGAGGGGCCGGGGGTGAGGGCTGAACTGCCGGGCCGCCGCGCTTCGGGCGTTTTCACCGCCCCGCCTCGACAAACCGCGCGACGATCCCGTCCCACTCACCGCGGGCGCGGAGGATCTGTTCGATCATCTCGCGCACCGCGCCGTGCCCTCCCGGGCGGGACGTGACGCGGTGGGCGCGGGCGCGGACCTCGGGCGCCGCGTCTGCGGGTGCGAAGCTGAGCGCCGCGCGGGTGAACAGGGGCAAGTCCGGCAGGTCGTCGCCGATCACCGCGACTTGGGTCGCCGTGGCCTCGTTCGCCGCCAGGAACTCTGCGAACGCCTCCCGCTTGTCGGAGCGGTTTTGCACGAACGCGTCGAGCCCCAGCTCGCGGCTTCTTGCAACGAGCGCTGCGCTCGCACGACCGGAGAGGATGCCGACTTTCAAGCCGGCGCCTTGCGCGAGCTTGATGCCGAGGCCGTCGCGGACGTCGAAGTTTTTGAGCTGCTCGCCCTTCGGCCCGAAGATCAGGCCGCCGTCGGTGAGCACGCCATCGACGTCCAGGAGCAGCCAGGTGAGGCGCTTCGCTCGCTCGGCGAACGCCACGTCGTCGAGCGGGCCGATCGGGTCCGGCTTCGCCATTAGAACAGCTCCAGACCCCAGAGGTCGTGCAGGTGGACGATGCCGACCGGACGGCCGCCCTCGTCGCAGACGAACAGTGAAGTGATCCGGCGCTCTTCCATCTCGTGGAGCGCGGCGGCGGCCAGCTCGCCGGGCGGAATCGTCTTCGGGTTCGGCTTCATGCACTCGCCGGCCGAATGGCCGAGTGGAGCATCGTCGGTCGCGAGCAGACGGCGCAGGTCGCCGTCCGAAATGCAGCCCGCGAGCTTGCCCGCGGCGTCGACCACGGCGGTGATGCCCAAGCCTTTCTTCGACATCTCGTAGATCGCATCGCGCATCGCGGTGGCGGTGGTCACCACCGGTAGGGCCGCTCCCGCGTGCATCAGCTGCTCCACCTTCATCAGCTGCTTGCCGAGCTGCCCGGCCGGGTGGAGGCGGGCGAAATCTTCGCGGGTGAACCCCTTGGCCTCGATCAGCGCCATCGCGAGCGCGTCGCCCATCGCGAGCGTCGCGGTGGTCGATGCGGTGGGGGCGAGGTCGAGCGGGCAGGCCTCGCGGTCGATCGCGACGGAGAGATGCAGGTCGGCGTGCCGCGCGAGCGGGCTCTCTCGGTTGCCGGTGATTGCGATCAGCGGCACGCCGAGCCGTTTGAGTGTCTCGACCATGCGGAGCAGCTCGTCCGTGGTGCCCGACGAGGAGGCGGCGAGGACCGCGTCCCCTGCCACGATCATGCCGAGATCGCCGTGGACCGCTTCGGCCGGGTGGAGGAAGAACGAGGGTGTGCCGGTCGAGGCGAGGGTGGCCGCCACCTTTTTCATGATGTGGCCGCTCTTGCCCATTCCGGTGCAGATGACGCGGCCGGAACATGTCGCGAGCCGTGCCACCGCGGCATCGAACGAATCGTCGAGCTGAGCCGTAAGGCCGCGGATTGCCGCGGCTTCGGTCGCAAAGACTTCCCGCGCGACCTCCCTCGGGTTTCGCTGCGTCATGCGCCGGCTCCGGTTTCGGAATCCAGAGACACCGCGCGCCGCACCGCAATCAGAGAGGCGAGCAGTTTTTCCGCCCGTTCCGGGTCGAGCTGCACCGCGGAGTCCGACAGCGCATGCTCCGGATCGGGATGGATTTCGAGGAAGACGCCGTCCGCCCCGGCGGCCACCGCGGCGCGCGCGAGCGGCTCGGCGAAGCGGCGCAGTCCCCCGCTCTGCTCGCCGCCGCCGGGCATCTGGAGCGAGTGGGTGACGTCGTAGATCACCGCGAGCCCTTCGTCCTGCATCCAGGCGAAGCTCCTCATATCGACCACCAGGTTGTGGTAGCCGAACGAGGCGCCGCGCTCGGTCACGGTGATCCGATCGTTCCCCGTGCTGCGCGCCTTGTCGACGATCCGGCGCATGTCGTCGGGCGCCATGAACTGCCCTTTCTTCAGGTTCACCGAACGGCCGGTGGCGGCGGCTGCGACCACCAGATCGGTCTGGCGGCAGAGGAACGCGGGAATCTGCAAGACATCGCAGACTTCGGCCGCCGGGGCGCACTGTTGCACCTCGTGAATATCGGTCAGGACAGCCAAGCCGGTGTCGCGCTTGACGGCCGCGAGCCAACGAAGGCCCACCTCAAGCCCCGGACCGCGGGGGCTGCCGAGCGAGCTCCGGTTCGCTTTGTCGAACGACCCCTTGAACAGTAGAGGCAGATCGAGCCGGCGCGCCATCTCGGCCAAGCGATGACCCATCTCGAGCGCCAGCTCCTCGGATTCGAGCATGCAGGGGCCGGCGATCACGGGGAGCCGCCCGACGAGATCTCCGCTGCCGATCTCGATGCCGGGCGCCAGCTCGAAGCGCTGTGCGGGCGCCAACTTAAGTGTCCGTCCGCAGCGCACCGACCGGGGGGGCGTTGATCGGAAAGCTCGCCGTCGGGCCGAGCGGATCGGGCGTTGTGCTCCCTTCGTGGCGGGCCCCGGCGCGAATCTCGCCCGCTCGGCGCGTCTGCTCGATCAGCGCAGCGTCGATGAACGAGACGAACAGCGGGTGTGGTTCGGTTGGCTTCGACTTGTATTCCGGGTGGAACTGGCAGCCGAGGTACCAGGGGTGGTCGGCGATCTCGATCATCTCGACGAACTTTCCGTCGGGGGAGATCCCGGAAATCGAGAGGCCGTGTTCTCGAAGCGTCGGCAGGTACTTTTGGTTCACCTCGTAGCGATGGCGGTGGCGCTCGCGGATCTCGGCCGCTCCGCCGTAGATCCGGCGGGCGAGCGACCCCTCGGCGAGCCGGCAGGGATAGGCGCCGAGGCGCATCGTGCCGCCCATCTCTTCCACACCCAGAAGGTCGCGCAGCTTGTAGATCACGGGCGAGTCGGTGTCGGCGTCGAACTCGGTCGAGGTCGCCCCTTTGATGCCGCAGACGTTCCGGGCGAACTCGATCACCATGCACTGGAGCCCGAGACAGATGCCGAAAAACGGCACTTTGTGCTCACGGGCGTAGCGGATGGCGCGGATCTTCCCTTCGGCGCCGCGGTGGCCGAAACCGATCGGCACCAGCAGCCCATCCACCTCGAAGATTTCGCGCGGCCACCCCTCTTCGGTTTCTTCGGCGTTGATGTAGACCAGCTCGACCTTGGCGTCGTTCGCAATCCCTCCGTGCTGCAACGCTTCGTTCAGGCTCTTGTAGGCGTCAGGGAACTCAACGTACTTGCCGACGATGCCGATCCGCACGTGCTTGTGCGGATTTTTCACCCGCGCCACCAGGGCCTCCCAGCGCCCCATCTCGCGATCCCAGCGCGGCAGATTGAGCATTTCGAGCAGGATCTCGTCCATCCCTTCGCGGCAAAAGACGAGCGGCACTTCGTAGATCGTCGACACGTCGCGCGCCGCGATCACCTGGCGGGTCTCGACGTTACAGAACAGGGCGATCTTTTTCTTCATCTCGTCGGGCAGCGGCCGATCGCAGCGACAGAGGATCAGATCGGCGGAGATACCGATCTCCCGCAGCTCGCGCACGGAATGTTGGGTCGGCTTGGTCTTCAGCTCTTCGGCCGCCGGGATGTAGGGGACAAGCGTCAGATGGATGTTGATCGCGTTGCCGCGCCCGAGTTCCTGGCGGAACTGGCGGATCGATTCGAGGAACGGCAGCGACTCGATGTCGCCTACCGTGCCGCCGATCTCGACGATCACCACGTCGTTGTCGCCCGCCGCCTTCTGCATCGCCTGCTTGATCTCGTCGGTGATATGCGGGATCACCTGGATGGTCTTACCCAGGTAGTCGCCGCGCCGCTCTTTGTCGATCACCGACTGGTAGATGCGGCCGGTCGTGTAGTTGTTCCGCTTGCTCATCACGGCATGGGTGAAGCGCTCGTAGTGGCCGAGGTCGAGATCGGTCTCAGCGCCGTCGTCGGTGACGAACACTTCACCGTGCTGGTAGGGGGACATCGTGCCCGGATCGACGTTGATGTAGGGGTCGAACTTCATCAGCGTCACTTTGAGCCCGTGCGCTTCGAGAATCGCCCCAACGGACGCCGCGGCCACACCCTTGCCGAGTGAGGAGACCACGCCGCCGGTCACGAAGATGTATTTGGTCGCCATATCTGCTCTCCGGTCGCTTCCGTAGAGAGAATCAGCCGGACGGCAGTCCGGCGCTCGACGGAGAGGCCCTCTAACAAGTTTGTGAGGAGGGGGAAAAAAGAGGGTTGCACGTCCAAAGCTAGCCCGGTGGGCCGCAGGCTGTCAACGTGGAGGCGGTTCCTACCGGGCTCCTACCCGAGCAATGCCAGCCGCCGCTCGACCTCCGCGAGGTCCTCGGCGGTATCGACACCGATCGAGGTTTCACGGGTTTCGAGCACCCGGATCGGCATGCCGTTCTCAAGCGCCCGCAGCTGTTCGAGCGACTCGGTCCGTTCGAGCGCGGTGGGAGGCAGCGCCGCGAATTCGAGCAGCGCGGCGCGCTGGTAGCCGTAGATCCCCAGGTGCTTCAACGGGACCCAACCCCCTTCGCCACGCGGATATGGAATCCGCGAGCGGCTGAAGTAGAGCGCCCGGCCGGTCCGGTCGAGCACGACCTTGACCGCATTCGGGTTGTCGAGTTCGTCGGCCGCTGCGTGAACCGCGAGGGTCACGATCGGGTCTCCCGGGTGCGCCGCCAGGTGCTCGGCGACTTGCGTCACCGCACCCGGGTCGATCATCGGTTCGTCCCCCTGGATGTTGATGATCCCCGAAGCGCTCCAGTTCCGCGCCGCCCAGGCGATCCGGTCGGTGCCGCTGGTGCAACTTTCCGGGGTCATCTCGACCTCGCCGCCGAAACCGCGAACGACCGCGGCGATCCGCTCGTCGTCGGTCAGCACGACCACCCGAGAGAGCCCGCGCGCCGCGACGACCCGCTCGTAGACATGCCGGACCATCGGCCGCCCGAGGATCGACGCCAAGGCCTTGGCCGGCAGCCGCGTCGATCCGTACCGCGCGGGGATCGCGCCGACGATCTCGATCGAGGAAAAGGGGGTGTGGGTGGGGGCGCTCACTCTAGCGCCCGAGTCCCAACTCTTCGATCGACCGAATCTCCAAGATCCGGTCGACCAAGCCGCCCAGCTCCTCGACTGATCCGATCGCCTCGATCCGCTTCCGAACCGTGGGAGAGACTTCCCCGAAGCGCTTTGCGAGCAGGCGAAGCAGGGTGTTGCGGACACCCTCTTGTCGGCCCTCCTTTCGGCCCTCCTGTCGGCCCTCTTGCCTGCCCTCTTGCCTGCCCTCTTGGAGGCCCACCTGGCGGCCGTCCTCCAGTCCCTTCTGGCGGTACTCCGCTTCCATCTGTTCGGCCCATGTCAATCGCATCGTCTCGACCTCCGGGGTTGCCTGGGCGGCGCGCAGGGTGGAGTACTCCGCCGCCGCGCGCCCCGTCAATTGTAGGTATGTTTCGACGCAGTTGGTCAAGAGGAATTTCTGGGCGTCGCTCAACGGAGCGGTGGCGATCTTTTGAAGGAGTGTGAGCTTCAGCCGCGCGCGGCCGATTTTTCCCGGCCGGGCCAAGGCGGCGAGAGCCCAGGCAAGCGGCTCCGGTCGATCGAGTAGCGCTTCCGCCGGGAGCCTGGAGAGGCCGATCGACAGGTAGCGGAAGTGATGGATTTGTTCGCTGGCCACTTGCTCGATACGGCTGATCCAATGCACGCCGGGGGGGCCCCCGCGCAGGAAGATGACGATCGACATAACGGGTACGGAGTAGTGCAGGTGGAACTGGAGCGAGTAGATTCATCTGGAAATAGAACGCAAGTACTACGCGGCGATCGAGCGCCGAATCTGGCACTACAGGTGCAGTAAATCCGGGAAGTACGATCGAAACAGGTCTTTGAACAGCTTGTCGTGGCCGGTCATGGCGGTAACACCTCCTACCGCTTACAAGACGTAAAACGCCCCGACAATCTAGACAGTTCGGCCGCGCGAATTTGCGCGGGCCGCTTGGGCGCCGTCCCTACCGCAAACCCGAAGGCAACCGCGGCGACGAGATCAGCTCCGTGAACACCTGCCAACGCTTCGCGGGATCGCCGCCGCTCTTGCCTTCAACATAGGCGCGGACGAGATCGCGACCTAGGTTGTAGTTGATGACGTAGCTCCGGTAGGTGTCGAAGAAGGTGACGCGCTGCTTGGAGCGGGCGGGTGACGAGAGCGCGTAGCGCGTGAGCCAGTCGGCGGCTTGGGCGGAGTCGATCTCGCCGTCTAGATACCGGCGGGCCGCGGTGTTGCCCGCGTAGTCGAGCTTGCCCACTTGAGTCAGCGCTTCGGTGTAGTGCGCGGCTTGGGCGGGGTCGAGGCCGGCCAGGGGATAGAGCACGTCGCGCTCGAACGCCGTTCGTTCCGTTCCAGGGAACGCCACTTCGATGCCGTAGTTCGCGGTCCCTTCCGCGATCAGCGACTGGGGCGAGAACAGCGGGTAGACCGTGAACTCGACCCAACCGCGGTCGCGGACCAGGTTCTTTTCCAGCAGCGCGTTGTAGACGTGGTGGCCGGGGTACCCCTCGTGGCAGGCGAGGTCGATCGCGCGGTCGATCAGGATCGGCAGTTCGGTGTTCACCTGGATCAGGCTGTGAAGGTCGCCCTTGTACCAGTTGTAGGCGCTCCACGGCTTGGCCGTCACGTACCCGACCTCGAAACTCTCGTTGGCCGGGAGCGAAAGATGGGAAAGCGTGCGGCTGCGGCACTCGGCGATCGCGGCGCGGAACACGGCGTCTACGCGATCGGCGGGAATCGTGAACCGGTCGCGAAACGCCTGGATCCGGTCACCCAAGGGGCCGCTTCCCGGCACCGTCCGTTCGAGCCCGGCGAGGATCGGATCGAAATCCTGCTCGGTGAGCCGCGGTGCGACCGCGTCGTAGAGCGCGAGCGATTCTTCGTCGAAGCTCCGCTTTTTCCCTTCGAGCTGCTCGACGTAGGCGATCAGCGAGCCGAGCTGGCGTTCGAGGTAAGCGTGGCGGAGCTTCACCATCTCATCTCCGCCGGTGGTCGAAGTCGCGGCGAGCCCCTCGCGCAGGCGCTCGGCGCGGGTGCGGATCTCCAAGAGAGGCAGCCTCTCCGACTCCACCTCGGTGCGCCAGAGGGCGGGACCGTAGTAGGCGTCGACATAGTTGCCATCGTGAACCCCGACGGCGAGCACGAGCCGAACATAGGCGCTTGCGGTGTCGTCCATCGCGGTGGCTCCCGAGCGAGAGGGTGCGGCGGCAGGGGCGGAGCAGGCGGCGAGCCCGAGGAGCGGAAGAAGAAGGACGAGATTCGATCGCATAGTGAGGCGATCATAACCGCCAGGGGCGGCGGCGGGGGCCGCCCCCGGTGGAGCAATCGACCGTCGAACGAACTCTCTTACTTGGTGGCCACGGCCTCGATCGAATCGACCTTGATCGACTTGCCGTCGACCGTGCCGGTGACCTTGACCTCATGGCCGACGTGGGTAAGCGCGAGATCGGCCTTGTCGATGTCGTAGAGGTTCTGGTCGGCGTTGTTGAAGAAGACCACCTTGCCGTCTTTGGAGGCGGCGCACTTCTCGACGCAGTCCTTCGAGTGCTTGGCGTTCGCACCCTTGGCGCCGCAGTGGCTGTCGGTGATCCATCCGGTCCAGCTCTCGGCGGCGAACGAAGGTGCGGCGAGCAGGAGGGCGAGGGCGAAGACGAGCGAGAACGAGGCGATTTTACGCATGATGGGCGTCTCCCTGGGTTGGCGATTGAGCGTGCCCGCGTTGCGGGGGTTTGGCTTCAGATGAAGACAGCATCTTCTGTGCCAGGCTCACCCCCCCCCCACTCGTGGTCGCCAAGAATGCCGAATTGACCGGGAAGCGACGGGCCGAGGCCCCGGTTATGATGCCGGATGCGTCGCCTGTCGCGGCGCGAGGAGGAGGAACGATGCAAATCGGCATGATCGGCTTGGGGCGGATGGGGGCCAACATGACCCGTCGGCTCCTGCGTGGTGGGCACTCCGTGGTGGTCTACGACTTGAATCCGGCCGCGGTCGCGGGGCTGGTGGCGGAGGGCGCTGTGGGCTCCGCGTCGCTCGACGAGCTGGTCGACCGGCTCGAAGCGCCGCGCGCAGTCTGGTTGATGGTGCCGGCGGGCGAGCCGACCGAAAAGATGGCGACGGCGCTCTCCCTGAAGCTCGCCGCGGGCGATGCGATCATCGACGGCGGCAACTCCTTCTTCAAGGACGACGTGCGCCGCTCGCGCGATCTGGCAGCCAAGGGCGTGCACTACCTCGATGCCGGCACCAGCGGCGGCGTCTGGGGTTTGGAGCGTGGCTATTGCCTGATGGTCGGCGGCGATCGATCGGCCTACGATCGGCTGGAGCCGATCTTCCGCACGTTGGCACCCGGCCGCGGCGAGATCGAGCCTTCGCCCGGGCGGCAGGGCCGGGGCGGCACCGCCGAAGAGGGCTACCTCTATTGCGGCCCGGCGGGCGCCGGCCATTTCGTCAAGATGATCCACAACGGCATCGAGTACGGCCTGATGCAAGCGTACGCCGAAGGGTTCGACATCTTGAAGAGCGCGGCGCTCGAACGGGTGCCGGTGGATCAGCGTTACGAGTTCGACCTCGCCGAGGTCGCCGAACTCTGGCGTCGCGGCAGCGTCGTCACCTCCTGGCTGCTCGACCTGTCGGCGATCGCGTTTGCCGAGAGCCCTGACCTTGCGGAATACGTGGGCACGGTCGAGGACTCCGGCGAAGGGCGCTGGACGGTCACGACGGCGATCGAAGAGGCCGTCCCTGCCGACGTGCTCTCCGCGGCGCTCTACGCCCGATTCCGTTCGCGCCAGGAGCATACCTTTGCCGAGAAGGTGCTCTCCGCGATGCGCAAGAAATTCGGCGGGCACGTCGAGCGCCCCGCGAGCTCATCCGGCGCGCCCTCCGGCCCGGCGGCGAAGTGACTTCGAGGAGCGCCAAGTTGAGCGAAATAAAACCCGATCCGAACCCCGACAAAGAGGCGCTGCTCGAATCTCCGAAAGAGGAGGTCGCCTCGCCGTGCGGCATGGTGATCTTCGGCGCGCTCGGCGATCTCACCAAGCGCAAGCTGATCCCCGCGCTCTACAACCTCGCGAGCAGCAAGCTGCTGGCGCCGGAATTCGCGGTCGTGGGCATCGGCCGCGAGGCGCTCTCCGACCAGGCGTTCCGCGATCGCCTGCGCGCCGACCTCAACGAGTTCGCCACCGTACCGATCGAACCCGCGGTCGCCGACTGGCTGTTTACCCGCCTCCATTACGTCGCGGGCGACTTCACCGATCCGGGTCTCTACACCCGGCTCGGCGAGCGCCTGCTGGAGGTCGATGCCGAGCACGACAACCATGGCGACTACCTGTTCTATCTCGCGATTCCGCCGAGCTTCTTCGATGATGTCGTGGGCAATCTGGGCGCCTCGGGGCTGCTGCGCGAGGCGGACCGGCAGTGGCGCCGACTGGTGGTCGAGAAGCCGTTTGGACGCGACGTCGAATCGGCCCGCGCGCTCAACAGACAAGTCGGCGAGCAGGTGCGGGAAGATCAGATCTACCGGATCGATCACTACCTGGGCAAAGAGACGGTCCAAAACATCATGGCGTTTCGCTTCGCCAACGGGATCTTCGAGCCGATTTGGAACCGGCGCTACATCGACCACGTCCAGATTACGGTCGCAGAAAGCGTCGGCGTCGAGGCGCGCGGCACCTACTACGAAGAGGCCGGGGCGTTGCGCGACATGGTGGCGAACCACATGTTCCAGATCCTCGCGCTGATCGCGATGGAGCCGCCGATCTCGTTCGCCGGCAACGCCGTCCGCGACGAGCGGGTGAAGGTGCTGCAGGCGATCCATCCGCTCACCCCCGAGGCCGTGCTCACCGACACGGTGCGCGGCCAATACCGCGAGGGGATGTTTCAGGGCGAGAAGGTTCCGGCCTATCGCGCAGAGGCCAAGGTCTCGCCCGCTTCGTCCACCGAGACGTTCGTGGCTATGAAGCTCACCCTCGATAATTGGCGCTTCGCCGACGTGCCGTTCTACCTGCGGACCGGCAAGCGCCTGCCGAAGCGGGTGACCGAGGTGGCGATCCAGTTCAAGCGGGCGCCGTTCATCCTGTTCCGCGAGACGCCGGTCGAAAAGCTGAACCCGAACCTGCTCGTGCTCCACATCCAGCCTGAAGAGGGGATCTCGCTCCGCTTCGAAGGGAAGGTGCCGGGCCCCTCGCTCAAGCTCGGCACCGTGCGCATGGCGTTCAACTACGCCGACTATTTCGGCGCGCGCCCGACCACCGGCTACGAGACGCTGCTCTACGATGCGATGACCGGTGACTCAACACTGTTCTTGCGGAGCGACATGATCGAAGCGGGCTGGCAGGCGGTGCAGCCGATTCTCGATATCTGGGGGGCGCTCTCGCCGCGCAGCTTCCCGAATTACGACCCGGGCTCGTGGGGGCCGAAAGACGCCAACGACTTGATCGAGCGCGACGGTCGCAAGTGGCGAGCGTAAAGGGGCCGGTGGCCTTATGGAAGAGCTGACCAAAGTGGGCGAGCGCGCCGCTACGCGCGTGATGATCGCGAACGATCGAGAGGAGTTGGCCCGAGTGGCCGCCGAGCATCTCGCGCGCGCCGCGGCGCGCGCGGTCGCCGCGCGCGGTCGCTTCACCCTCGTGCTCGCGGGGGGCTCGACGCCGCGCGATCTGTACCACCGGTTGGCGGAAGAGCCGCTCTTCTGCGCAATGCCGTGGGACAGCGTTCATCTGTTCTGGGGCGACGAGCGGAGCGTGCCGCCGGATCACGCCGAGAGCAACTATCGAATGGTGCGCGAAGCGCTGCTCGATGCGGTGCCGATCGTCGCGGCGAATGTCCATCGCATTGCCTCCGAACTCGCCGATCCGGCCGTGGCCGCAGCGCGCTACGAGGCCGATCTACGGGCGTTTTTTGGTGTTGCGCCCGGTGCGTGGCCGCGCTTCGATCTGGTTCTGCTCGGGCTCGGAAACGATGGCCACACCGCATCGCTCTTTCCGGGAACCGGTGCCGTGGCGGTAGCCGATCGGCTCTGTTTTGCGCTCTGGGTCGAGCGGCTCGCCACCCATCGCATCACTCTGTCGTTGCCGGTTTTTCTGGCGGCGAGGAGCGTTGCCTTTCTCGTCGCGGGCGCGGACAAGGCTCTCTCGGTGCAAGCGGTGCTCGGCGACGAAGCGCCCCGGCTGCCGGCCGACGAGCTGCCTGCTGCGGCGGTACGACCGACCCACGGCGAACTCACCTGGTGGCTCGATCGCGATGCCGCGAGCCGGCTCGCGCGCTGACGGGTGGAGAGAGAAAAGCCGAGGGAAATGCTGGCGGAATTGGTGGGTGGGGGTGCTTGCGTGTAGCTCGAAGGGGAGGTGCCGGCAGCGATGCTCCGCATTTGTGGAGCCGGCAGCTCCGGGAGGCACCCTCGTACGCGATCGTGCTCGCGCCGAGGCCTCCGGATCACCCTCGAGAAAGAGGTGTTTACTTCTTGGCGGCCGAAGCCGCGGGAGCCTTGACAGTCGCCTTCTTCGAAGCCACGGCCTTCTTGACCGGAGGCACGGGAGCCTTGACGACAGCCTTCTTGGCGGGAGCAGCCTTCTTGGCCGGAGCAGCGGCCTGAAGCGTTTTGAGGATTGTTTTGCGCGGCAGGATACGCGGGCGTACCTGCCGGTGTATGTCGAGGGTCAGTTGTCGAACCTGTCGGAGAAGAGTTGCGAGCCGATCGCCCTGGCAGCCGGGGTGCCGCCGCGGAACTTGCAGGAGTTTCTGGCGCACTACCGGTGGGACGAGGGTCGGGCGCGGCAGCGGTTGCAGCAGATCGTCAGGCAAGAACATTGCGGTCCGAACTCGATCGGCATCGTGGACGAGACCAGCGACGTGAAGAAAGGGGACAAGACTCCGGGCGTCCAGCGGCAGTGGTGCGGCACCCGCGGTAAGACGGAGAACTGCATCGTGACGGTGCATCTGGCCTATGCCCAGGGGGATTTCCATTGCCTGTTGGATGGCGACCTGTTCCTGCCGGAATCGTGGGCGGCGGATCGTGAGCGTTGTCGCGAAGCGGGGATTCCCGACGAGGTCGGATACCGGCCGAAGTGGCAAATCGCCCTGGATATTTACGACCGCACGCGGGCCGGCGGCGTGACCTTCGAGTGGCTGACGTTTGACGAAGGATACGGCGGAAAACCCGAGTATTTGCGGCAATTGGACCGCCGCGGGCAGTGGTTCGTGGGCGAAGTGCCCAGGACGTTTACCGGCTGGATCACGGCACCCCAGGTGACCGACAGGCCGTTTCGCCGCGGGCGGGGACGGGGCCGCAAGACGCCCCGACTGACGTCCGGCAGCCGGCCCGCGATCAGCGTGGAGAACATGCTTCGCAAGGCACTGGCCCTCCGCGATCTGCCGTGGGTGAAGTACCGCGTCAAGGACGGCCAGAAAGGCCCGCTGATTTGGGAAGTCAAGCACACGCTCATTACGATGAAGGACGAACAAGGGCTGCCGGGCCTGCAGTTGCACCTGGTGATCGCCCGCAACGCCTTGGATCCGAGCGAGATCAAGTTCTTCGTCAGCAAGGC
>JANNIH010000029.1:0-36243 GCA_031404815.1 Holophagales bacterium
ACCTGAACACCACGGTGACCCCGGCCGGCGCAAACCCGCCGGAGGATCCGCTGGCGGCTCAGGCCTGGGTGACGGTTGTTATGGACGCTTCGGGTCGGTTCAGCGTTGGCTTTGACGCGATCCAGCTCGACAGCGCCTGCACCGCCAACCACTCGCTGATCGGCAACTAGTCGCAGGTTCTTTGCGCCCGGATTTTCTCCGGGTTGGACGCGGGCCGGGGGGGTAACCCTCCGGCCCGTTTTCTATGCAATGCGCTTCGACGAGCAGGAGGCTCCGGTCTGTCCTGAAGAGACTCGATCCGAGAGGGCGATCAGCTTCCGGCGGCCCGGGCGCCTGGCGGGGTCAGCTCGAGCGTCTTCTCGTCGCTGCGGATCAAGTCGACCAGGGTCGCTTGGCCTAGGGCGCCGGCTCGGGCGGAAGCGGTCCCGGCGACCAGGGCTTCGAGGCGATGACGCAGCTCGTGCGGGAGCGGTTGGACGGCTCGACGGGCGCGATGGTCGTAGGCCTGGAAGATCCGGTCGAGCGCAATCTCGTGCGGATCGGCGGCGAGCGACAAGCCCGGTTCGCCCGCTTTGGTCCGGCGGAGCAGATCGTGGGTGAGCAGCGGATGGACAATCCGGTCGAGCTCGGCGGTCGAGATCCGGAGCTGTACCGCCAGCTCATCCTCGGACAACCCCTTCTCGCCACGCACGAACCGGCCGGAGATCACCGCGATCGCGGCGAGCCCCACCCAGGCGGCCTGCATCGGCGGATGGCGACCCAGCTCGCGGTTTAGAATCGAGAAGTGCTGCGCCGTGTAAGCGACCTCTGCACCGTACAGGATGATCGCCCAGGTCAGTTCGATCGAGATCATGAACATCAGCGCGAAGGCGAAGCTGCCGTAGACCGCGCTGACGCTGCGGAAGAACTCGACGTAAAGGCCGAAACCGCGGCGCAGCAGCTCGAGCAGGATTGCGGCGACCAGGGCGCCCGCCAGCGCGTTGCGAAACCGGACGGGAGTGTAGGGGACGAACCAATAGAGCATCACCAGGCCGACCAGGGCGGCCGCGAACGGCAGCATGCCGAGCAGCACCGAGCGCTGGACCAGCTGCCGGAACCCCGGACTCTGGCGGAGCAGGATCAAACTCGAGAAGGTCGCCGACAGGAGCGCCGGTCCCCAGAACATGAGCAGCAGGTAGGTGGCCAGGCGAACCCGGATCGGCCGGCGTCGGGAGACGTTCCAAATCCGGTTGATCGTCCGTTCGATGGTCGAGAAGACCATCATCGCCGTGACGAAGAACGCGGCGACGCCGAAACCGTGAAGGGCGCGCGCCTGGGCCAGAAACTCGGCGAGCTTGTCGGTGATCGGCTTCTCGGCGTAGGGGAGGATCTTGACGAAGACCTCGAAGCTGCGCTGCTGGTACTGGTCGAAAACCCTTGCGCCGACGTAAGAGAGCGCGGCGAGCAGCGGGATCAACGAGAGCACGGTGACGAACGCGAGCGCCGACGCGGTCAGCAGAATCGAATCCTCGTTCGCCTGGCGGAGAGTCAAGCCGAAGAACGAGGCGAGACGGCGCAGAAAGCTTTGGCTCGGAAGCTTGGCCGAAACGGCCGATCGTTGGTCTGGCTCTACCACGGCACGCGCTCCTCGGCCTGGGAACGCCGGGAAGGGCGCCGAACGGCTTCTATGAGGTCGCCGAGATTGGCGAGGGTGCCGTAGACCTCGCGAGAATGAAAGCGGATGGTTGCCATGACTTGCAGTCTGAGTTTAACCTGTCGGCACTCTTTGCGCCGGGAGGTGCTAAAGGGAGCCGCCGAGACCGGCAAGCGTGTGGGCACGCTTCCTGCTCTACCTTAGGAGCGGCTTCGGGCGTTTCGCCCCGAAGATAAGGCACCCGACCGAAACGTTGCTCCAAATTGCAAGAAGGAGAACCTGATGGCTACCAAAGATCTTTCCGATGTCAAGGATCACCTGGAAGACGCCGCCGACTCGGTGCGCGATGCGGTCGAGGGTGGTCTCGACGACGCGCGCAAACGGGCGAGCCGTTTCTCCGACGGTGTGCAGGAAAAATACCGCAAGCTCTCCGACGATGTCCGCGAAGGGGCCGACCGCGCCCGGCGCGAACTCTCTCGGGGCGCCCGGGCGGCGCGCGAGCGCTATGACGAATCGGCGGAAGGGGCGCGCCGCACCTATGCCAAAGTGCGCTCGAACCTGTCGGACGTCACCGGCCAGGCCAACGACTACGTGCGCG
Organism: Holophagales bacterium; assembly: GCA_031404815.1. Lineage (GTDB taxonomy): Bacteria > Acidobacteriota > Thermoanaerobaculia > Multivoradales > UBA5704 > DASYKS01. The sequence continues at coordinate 2,232 of JANNIH010000029.1, forward strand.
ACAATCCCGGCAAGTCGGTGCTGATCGCCGCGGCGGTGGGATTCCTGGTCGGACTTCTGGTTCGGCGCTCACGCGACGACGATTGATTCGACATTCCAGAGGGAGAGTGACCGCCATGACCGAACCTGCCGATTCGACCCGCGAGCGATCCCGCATCGACGAGCTGGTCGACGACATCTTGCCCGGAGAGTGGGAGCGCCTCGTGCGCGCCTATCCGATCCCTGCGCTTCTGGTGGTGGCGGCGGGTGGTTACCTGCTCGGCCGGTACAAGGGAACCGCCGTGGTGGCGGCGCTCTCGGGGGTCGCCGCCGAGCAGGCCGCACGCATCGGCGCTGAGTTTCTCGGCAGCGATCTGCTCGATCGCGATCTCGGCGGCAGAACTCGGGCCTGAAAGCTGCGTGCGGTCACTCCTGCACATTTCGGACGTTCATTTCGGCCCGAAGCACCTTCCCCGGCTCGCCAAGGGGGTGCTGGCGCTCGTCGGTACGCGTCGCCCCGACCTGATCATCGTGTCGGGCGACCTTACGCAACGGGCGCTCCCTGAGCAATTCCGGGCGGCGCGCGCGTTCGTCGATGCGTTGCCCGTGCCGTCACTGGTCGTGCCGGGCAACCACGACGTGCCACTCTGGCGGGTTTGGCAGCGCGCGTTCGACCCTTTCGGCGCCTACCGAAAGCACTTCTCCTCCGACCTGGAACCGGTCTACCGCGACGACGAGCTGCTGGTCGTGGGGATCAACTCGGCCTTCAACTGGACGCGAAAAGATGGTCGCATCCGCCTCCGCCGCCTGCTCGAAGTGCGCGATCTGTTCGCCGCCACCCCGGAGCGTGTGTTCAAGGTCGTGGTCGTTCACCACCACCTGATTCCGCCGCCCAACTTCGGTACCCAACGCGTGCTCGCGAACGCCTACGAGGCGATCGACCTCTTCTCGCTCGCCGGCGTCGATCTGGTCCTCTCCGGGCACCAGCACCAGTCGTACATCGCCAGTTCCGAAGAGTTCTACCCGCAGGGGCGCCCGCCGGTGATCATCGTCCACTCCGGCACCACGACCTCGAACCGAGGCCGCGCCGCCGAGCGTGAGAAGAACAGCTGCAACTGGATCGAAGTCGACGAAAAGAAGATCCTCGTCTCGCAGCTCCGTTGGCACGCTGACCTCGAGCGCTTCGCCGAACACGGCAGGCATCACTACCCGCGGCAGGAGTGCGTGCCGTATCTGCTGGAGGAGTAGGAGATGACAGCCGAAGTCTCCCGACAAACCGCAGACCTCGCCGCCCTCCATCACAGCGTCGGTCTCGCCGACCTCTCCTCCCGCGGCCGCCTCGAGCTAATCGGCGCCGATCGACTGCGGTTCCTTCATGGCCTGGTTTCTTGCGACGTCAAGGGACTGGCCGCGGGGTCGGGGAGTTACGGCTTCTTCACCACCGGGCAGGGCAGAATACTCGCGGATTTCGCGTTGTTGGCGCTCGAAGATCGCCTCTGGCTCGACCTGCCCCCGGGCATGGACACCGAGATCGCGGCGCATCTCGCCAAGTACCTGATCGCCGATCGGGTCGAGGTGAGGCCTCTGGTTGATTTTCAACCACTCGCGCTGGTTGGGCCGGGCCTCGAAGCGCTGATGCCGGAGCTTGAAGTGCTTCCGGCGGGGGAGTGGGCGCACCAGCGGCTGGAGGTAGGGGGCATTGAGGTCGGGCTGGGACGCCATCCACGCTTCGGCGCGCCGGCGGCCGTGGTGTGGGTGCCGACGGAGCAGGCCGAACGGTTCGTCGAGGTTCTGGCCGAGCGGGGGGCGCGGCCGGTTGGGTTCGAAGCGCTGGAGATCATGCGGGTCGAGGCCGGGTTGCCCCGATTCGGGGTCGATTTCGGGCCCGAGAACTTCCCGCAAGAGACCGGGCAGGAGGAGGCCGCGGTCTCCTATACCAAAGGCTGCTATCTCGGCCAGGAAGTCGTGGCGCGCATTCACTACCGGGGCGGGGTGCAGCGCTCGCTGCGCGGACTTCGCTTTTCGGGCGAACTCCCGGAGCGCGGAGCGGCGCTTGTCTTCGATGGGCGAGAGGCCGGAACGGTCGGCAGCACGGCGAACTCGCCCCGCTTCGGTGGAATCGGCCTGGCCGTGATCCACAAACGCGGCGCGGCCCCGGGGACCGAGCTTGCGCTCCCCGATGGCACTACCGCGGTAGTGGTAGAGCTGCCCTTCGCTCTTAAATCTTAGACCGCGAACGACGAGCCGCAGCCGCAGCTGCCTTTGGCGTTCGGATTGTGGAACTTGAAGCCGGCCCCGGTGGCACCCAGGACGTAGTCGATGTTGGTGCCCGCGAGGTAACGCCCCGAAAGCGAGTCGACGAACAGGGTGACTCCGTGCTGGTCGTAGACGTAGTCGTTCGGCCTCGGCTCGAGTTCGAAGTCGAGGGCGTATTCAAAGCCGCTACAGCCTCCCCCTCGGACGGCGATGCGCATACCGCTCGCCGGATCGAGACCCTCTTGCTCGCGGGTGATCCGCATCATGTCCGCGGCTTTTTGGGTCAGGGTCACCGGCATATCGGGGTCCGACATGGAAATTGCGTTGTGGGGGGCTGCTTCGGTGGTCTCGGTCGTTTGCATCTCTGCTCCTCGGGCGCGTTCTTAGGGGCTCTCGCGCGGAACGGTACCGGCATTCTGGGGGAGGTGCGGCGCGTTTGGCAAGCCGGTTGATCCCCGGGTTATGATCGGGCCCATGTTCCGGGCCATCCTTTTCGACTTCAATGGGGTCTTGGTCGACGATGAGCCGCTGCATTTCGAGATGTTTGCGCGGGTTCTCGCCGAAGAGGGGGTCCTCCTCTCGACCGAAGACTACTACCGGAAATTCCTCGGGTTCGACGATCGCGGCTGTTTCGCCGCGGTGCTCGAAGCGGCCGGGCAAGAGGTCGGCGGGCCGCGCCTGATGCGCCTGATCGCGCGGAAGGCGCGCTACTACCAGGAACGCATTCGCGCCGGGGGGTATCCGTTCTTTCCCGGGGCGATCGAGCTGATCGGCTCGGCCGCCGCCGCGGGCTGCATGCTGGGTGTCGTGAGCGGCGCTCTTCAAGAAGAGGTCGAGGGGGCGCTGCGCCAGGCGGGGTGCCGCGCTCTGTTCAAGGTGATCGTCGCCGCCGAAGACGTCGCCGAGGGGAAGCCCGACCCCGAGGGGTATTTGAAGGCGCTCGACGCGCTCAATGCCGAACCGCCCCTGCCCGCCCGGTTGCTGCACCCCCATGAAGTGCTGGCGATCGAGGACAGCCCCGCCGGGCTGTCGGCGGCGAGCGACGCGGGTCTGCGTACCCTCGGTGTGGCGCAGACCTACCCGGCGGACGATCTAACCTTTGCCGAGCAGGTGGTGCCTGCGGTCAAGGGCCTGTCGTTCGCTGGAATCCTCGCGCGGTTTGGCGCGGCGTAGGCGCCGGCCCCCAAGGCCGCTCGCCGACGAACCGGCCCGGGCGCCCGAGAAGACGAGCCCATGGCGTACAATTCCCCGGCTCGACCTGTCGCCATGCTCAACATCCCCAACCTCTTGAGTCTGTTTCGTATCCTGCTCGTGCCGCTGATGGTGGTCGTGCTGTTTACGAAGCCCAACTACTTCGGCCAGGAGTGGATCGGCCTCGGGCTTTTTCTGCTCGCCTCGCTAACCGATTTTCTGGACGGCTTTCTAGCTCGGCGCAGGAAGCAGATCACCCGTCTGGGCCAGATCCTCGACCCGGCGGCCGACAAGATTTTGACCTCTGCGGCGTTCATCTCGCTGGTCGAGCTGAATCCGCAGGTCGTCCCGGCGTGGATCGTGGTCGTGATCATCGCGCGCGAGTTCGCGGTCACTTCGCTGCGCAGCTTCGCCGCGGCGGAGGGGATCGTGATCCCGGCCGCCGCTTCGGGCAAACTCAAGACGACGCTCCAGATCGTCGCGATCTCGCTGCTCATCGTCTACAACGAGCTCGGCGAGTTTCGCCATCTCGCACCGATCTCTCTCTGGCTCGCGATGCTCGTGACCGCCTGGTCAGGCGTCGACTACTTTTTGAAATTCGGCCGCCGCCTGCTGGCGAGCGAAGGTCCTGGAGCGGCGCCATGAACGTGCCCACATCGGGTCAGGATCGATCTTATCTACAGAGAGTGGCCGGCTTTGCCCGTCGTCGCTACCGGCTGATCTTCGCCGTCTTCGGCCTGGCCGTGCTGGCCTCGATCGCCCTGGCCGCGACCCTCCGCTTCGACACCGACATGCTCCGGCTGCTGCCGAAGAGCGATCCGGCGATCTCGGCTTACGTCGATGCGCTCGAGCAGTTTGGCACCGGTTCTCTGCTGCTGGTGGTGGTCCGGATTCCCGAGGGCGCGGTGCTCGATCCGTACTTGAGCTACGCCGATGTGCTCGGCGCCGAGCTGGCGAAGGCGCCCGAGATTCAGCGAGTGGAATTCAAGCTCGGCGATCCGGAGGAGTTGCTGACGACCTTTTTTCCGAAGGCCGTTCTGTTCCTCGACGAAGGGGGCCGGCGGGCGCTCGGCGCCAAATTCTCCGACGACGCGATCCGCGAGCGGACGCGCGAGCTGCGGCGGCGCTTCGGCACGCCGCAAGGCGCGGCGATGAAGGAGCTGTTCAAGCTCGATCCGCTGGGCTTGAGCGACGTCTTCCTGAGCCGGATGGAGAGCTCGCGCGGCGCCTTGAACGTCGACTGGGCGAGCGGCTATTACCTGTCGAAAGATCACCGCATGCTGCTCTTGCTCGCCGAGCCGAAGCGGCCGCCGCAAGACGTGAAGTTCAGCCAGGCGATGGTGGCGGGCGTGCGCGAGCGGATCGAGGCGGCGAACGCCTCGTGGCCCGGGATCGTCGGGGGGGCCTCGCAGGGCGCGGACCGCCTGGAGGGGATGTCCGCGCCGCCGCTGCCCGAAACCTCGCTCGGCGGTCCGTATTTGACCACCGTCGGCGACGCCAAGCTGATCTGGCGCGACATGATGATCAACATCGGAACCTCGATCCTCGGGGTGCTGCTGCTGTTCCTGATCGCCTTCCGTCGCCCGGGCGCGCTGCTCTATGCGTTCGTGCCGCTCGCGGGGGGGCTCGTCCTCTCGTTCGGATTCGCCCGCTTGGCGATCGGCTCGCTCTCCTCGGCGACGAGCGTGGTGGCGGCCCTGCTGATCGGGTTGGGGATCGATTTCGTAATCGTCAACTACGGCCGGTTCATCGAGGAGCGCCGCCGCGGCGCATCCTTCGACGAGGCTCTCGAAGCGATGAACGGCTCGTCGGGCCGGGCGGTCGTGACCGGCGCGGTGACCACCGCCGCGACGTTTTACGCCTTCACCTTCACCGATTTTCAAGGGCTGCGCCAGATGGGCATCTTGACCGGCACCGGGATCCTGTTCTGCCTCGGCTCGATCCTTCTGCTGTTGCCCGCCCTGCTCGCCTGGCGCGAAGACCGTCACGCGCTGCGCAACTCGGAGCCGAACCTCTACATCCACAGCTTCGGAACCCACCGCCTCATGTCGGCCTGTTTGAACCGGCCGCGCACGGCGCTCGCCATCGGTCTCGGCATCTCCCTGCTCGCGGCGTATTCCGCGTTCGGCATCCGCTTCGACGAGAGCATGAAAACGATGCGTCCGCGCGGCAACCCGGGCATCGAGACGACGAAAGAAGTGGGCGACCGGTTCGGTTCCGGCTTCGATTCGATGAGCGTTCTCGTCAAGGGCAAGACCCTGGACGAGGTGCTGGCACTCGCGGACCGGGCGACGAAGAGCGCGGAAGGCCTGGTCCAAGAGGGCGTCCTCTACGGCTACAGCAGCGTCGGCACCCTGATTCCGCCCCCGGCACTCCAGCGCGAAACGCTCGATTGGCTCGCCCGCGAGCGCTCCGGCGCGCTCGACCTGGCCCGAATGCGGGCCACGTTCTCCGCCGCGGCGGCCGAGGCGGGCTTGCGGCCCGAGCCGTTCGCTCCCGGCTTCGCCCTGCTCGATCAGGCGATCTCGCTCTCCGGACCGATCGGGGTGGCGGACTTTTCCGGTTCGCGCCAGACCCAACTCCTGCTCGACCGCTACCTCGCCCAGACCGACGAGGGGTGGGTGAGCGCGGTCTATCTCTATCCCCCCTCGAACCGCTGGCGCCGAGAGGCCCCGCCCCAGGCGGAAGCGGCGGTTCGAGAGTTAGGTCCGCAGGCGGTCCTCACGGGGACCAACGTGGTCAATCAGCGTGTCCGGGCGATCGTGCTCCACGACGCCTGGATCGCGGGATTGCTCGGTTACGCCCTGGTCGGTTTGCTGGTCTGGATCGATTTCCGCAGCCTGCGCCTTACCGTCCTCGCCCTGGTCCCGTTATCGATCGGCATCCTCTGGATGGTCGGCGCGATGGCGGCCCTCGGCATCCAGATGAACTTCATCAACATTTTCGTTACGACCATGATCATCGGCATCGGCGTGGATTATGGGGTACACATCATCCACCGCTACCGAGAGCTACAGGATCGGCCGTGGGTCGAGCGGGAAAACGGCCTCCTGGAGACCGGTGGAGCCGTGGCAATCGCAGCGCTTTCGACGATCGTCGGTTTCGGCTCGATCATCTTTTCCCATTATCTCGGCCTACAGACGGTGGGGCAGGTGGCGATCCTCGGAGCCCTGTTTACGAGCACCATCGCGGTTACCCTGCTGCCGGCCTATCTGTCCTGGCGGGACCGGCCGAAGAACGACCGCACCTAAGGCGCGGCGCTAGAACCAGCGAAGCTCCGCGAATACGAACGAGGCCGCGCCGAAGTTCGCACGGCTCACACGCAATCTCGCCGGCCGCGCGCTGGAATTCGCTCACCGCGCGCAGCCGAGCCCTCGTGTTCCCCGGGAAATCGGTCGGGACGCGCTCCAACGGAGTCAAGCCGCCGAAAAAGCCGCTGGAGTTCCCGGGCCATTCGCCGAACTCTTCCAGGAGTTCGCTCTGGCTTCCCGGGAATTCGGTGAAGCGACCCAGAAATCCGGCGAGGTCCTCCAGAAATTCGATGAGGTCCCCCAGGAATTCACCGAAGTCCCCGAGAAATTCGCTGGAATCCTCTGCGAATTGGGTGAAGTCCCCCAGAAATTCGCTCAGGTCCCTGAGAAATTCGCTCAAGTCCCCGAGAAATTCACCGAAGTCCTCCAGAAATTCGCTGAAGTCTCCCAGAAATTCACCGAAGTCCTTCAGGAATTCGCCGAAGTCCCCTAGAAATTCGCTCAAGTCCTCCAAAAATTCACTGAAGTCCCCTAGAAAATCGAATTCCTGGGGGACTTGAGCGAATTTCTGCGTCGTTCGCCGTTCGGTTCGGTTCGGCCGTACGCACTCCCCAATGCGCGAGCGACCTTTTTGCGCGCGTCAATCGTCCGCCGGGTCCGCGCCCGGTACAAGCTTCCTGTAGAAAAGGCGAAACCGGCCGCTCGAAGTCCCATCCTTGCTCAGGATTTCCTCCTCGACCAGCAGCTCCAGGTTCCGACGGACCAAACTGCGATCGAGCTCAAAGCCGAGCACGCGGCAGAGATCGTGATAATCGAACGGGTTGGGCAGCGACGGCAAAGCGGCCTCGATCTGTTCGAGCAACTCATACTGGCGGCGCCGCTTGGCCGGTACGGGAGCGGGCTCGGGGGGCTCAAGGGATTGCACCGCCCCCTCGACCCGCGGCGGCAGCGGCTCTCCTCCATCCGAGGAGCTCTGCCAGACCTGATCGAGCGCCCAAAGCTGTGCCAGCCGGCCCGCTTCGATCAGCTCGATCGTCGCCCGGTGCTGCTCCTCGATCAGCCGCTTCCGCTCGTCGTACGCCTCGCGCGTCATCGTCGGGGCGGATTGCAGCATATCGGGGGGGTGGCCTACAAGGGCACCGGCCGGCAATAACCCTCGTCTCCGAGCGGGGTGCGCTGCCACATCGCCGCATGCCACAGCTCGTCATAGATCGAGTGCCGTCGTCGAGCGGGAAAAGCCGGCCGGCGGCGACCGGTTGCACCGGGGCGAGTGACACTCTAGTATCACCGTATGCGGACGGAACTCGTCACCACCCTTAAGCGTCAGGCAACCGAGCTCTTCGCTGAGCTGGAGCGGGACAAACAACCCATCCTGATCACGCAGCATGGGCTTCCGAGTGCCTACCTCGTGGACGTCGAAACCTTCGAAGCACTGCAAAAAAGGATGGGCCTCCTGGAGGGGATTGCACGAGGAGAAAAAGCCATCGAAGATGGCCGAACCTTTACCCATAGCCAGGCCAAACAGCGCATGGCACGATGGTTGAAATAGTCTGGACCGAGCCAGCGCTCAGCGATCTGGATGCCATCGCAGATTACATCGCGCTTGACAATCCAGAAGCAGCGCGCCAGTTGGTACAGCGAGTGTTCAAGCATGTTGAGTTGCTGGCGGACCATCCACGCTTGGGGCCGAAGCCGCGGGAGCTCAAAGGGTGGCGCTACAGACAGATCGTCGAGCCACCGTGCCGGATCTTCTATCGGCAGGAGCAGGATCGCGTCTACATCCTTTACGTCATGCGCAGTGAACGACCACTGCACCCACGGATCTTGGCTGCTCGCAGCAAGAGGAAATAGGAGCGGCATACGCTCCGACGGTACGTTTCTTTGCCGAGGGTACCCCGGCGCGTTCCTTCAAGCCCCACAGCACGAGAGGGCTGCCGTCCGGTATCATCTCCAGGGCATCCAAGGTCGCCGGACCTTTGAAGGCCGTATCGCTCGACGATGGAAACGCTGTACCGGTTCAACCTACGAGGAGTCTCTCGATGATCCGACCCCTTCTCCTTCGTTCCCTGGTTTTGCTCGGCGCCGCCCTGCCCGCCGCCGCCGAGACGCTCTACCTCGTCAACCCCGACACCAACGGCAAGGGGGGCCCGGTCACCCGGCTGTTGGTGCAGAACCGCGACAACGTCTCGCGACCGCTCAAAGTGAAGTTCATCCCGACCGGTGTCGCCGGTACCTCGACCCTTTCGACCAAGCGCTACACGATTCCGGCGCGTGCCACCCTCTCCCTCTCGATCACCGACGCGCTGCGCGGCGTCGGGATGGAAGAGATCTCGGGTAACGACATCCTCGATGTCACGGTCGCTTCGTGGGATTTGAAAGTCGGCAGCCAGAACCTCACCTGGTCGTTGCCGCTGCTCAGCGCACAGAACCGCTTCGAGAAGACCGAGACCGCCTACCTGCGCGAGCTGGCGGCTGTCGAGGCCGGGATGTTCAAGCCGAACATCGAGCTGGTCAATCTTTCGAGCGCGGCGGCGGTCTGCACGATCGCGCGCTTCGATGCCCTCGGGGTTTCGATCCTGCCCAATCTGGTGGTCAACCTCCCGGCCTTGTCACACAAAGTGAGCAAGAACGTCGTCGCCGGCCTCGGGCTCGCCGACGGCGTCGCGATCTCGGCGCAGGTGACCTGCACGCAGCCGTTCTGGGCGCTCGGTACGCTCGTGGGTACCGACCCCTTGAAAACCCGCGTGCTCTTGCCGCTCGACCAGCCGTCGCCCCCGGTGGTCGAAACCGTCACCCTCGATCAGCCGGGGGCGTTTTTCACACCGGTTGCGGGCGCTTCGTACCTCGAGATTGCGCTGCCGCTGGTGCCCACCGTGGCGTATCGCCGGGCGATCATCGACTACGACATGTTCGTCGGCGACTTCTCGCCGATCTTCACCGGCCTGTTGGGGATGTTCCACGTCGGGGGGCCGCGCTTCAACAAGACGCTCTATTTCGGCACGTTCTCCCGCGGCATCCGCGACCGGAGCATCTTCGATCTGGGCGTCCCGGTGATCGAGGCGGCAATCCAGCGCAACAGCGACTGGACGCCGCAGAGCAACTACCACGTCCGGATCGTCTACGACACCGAGGGCGGGCGGATGCGCTGGATCGTGACCGAGAAAGAGGGGTTGCAGCGGACGATCTTGGGGCTAGAGTGCGGCATCTTCAACTTCGACCTCGCCGACCGGGACGCTCCGGTCTACCTGGCGTTCGGCCTGCCGGGAATCGCCGATGGCGCCTATTACCCGCCGATCGGCTGGAAATTCACCAACCTCGCGGTGCGCGTCGAGCGGTAGGCGATCCTCAAGCGGGAAAAAAGCGACGGCCGACTCCGGTAGGGGTCGGCCGTCGTCGTGTTGGGTCGTCGCGGGCTTAAGGGATCTCTTCGACCAGCACGTTCTGGGTCACCCGCGCGTCGTACCCCGGCTCGTCGCCGTCGCCCTCCGTCTCGATGCCCAGACAACCGAGCACGCACGAGCCATCGGGATCGACCGCGCTCGCGTCGGCTGAGCCGAGGAGGATGCCGGTGCCTGGCGCGTCGTTGAAGTTGCCGATCAGTCGGAACGTTCCCGGGTAGGCGTGATTAAACTCGAAGTGCGGCCCACGGAAGCCCGAGCCGCCGAAGTTGGTGGAGTCGTAGAGATCGTTCGGGCCGGTGTCGTGGTCCCGAACGTAGACCCCGGCTCGGACTTTTTCTGCCGCCGAAACGTTCACCGCGTCGCTCCAATCGACCGGTACGGCGATGCCGTCCGGCGTCTCATCGTCGGTGTACCCCTTGAACAGCTGTTCGAGTGTGTTGCTCGCGGCGTCGAGGCGCCGGATCTCGAAGTCGCCGGGCTTGACATACCAGTCGGTGTCGCCGTCGTCGGCGTCGCGGAAGTCCCACAGGTGAGTGACCCGGTAGGTCACGCGGTGCGCCTTGTTCGGGTTGTAGTGCGCCGATACGCCGGTCTGCACGAGACCGATGCGGGCGGAGACCTGCGCGTGATCGGAGGCGCAGCCCAGGCCGTCCTCCCAGTTGCCGGCGTTGGCCGAGATGTCGAGCATCGGTTCCTGCGGCTGCTCGGATGGGCCGGTAATACTGTAGAAGGGGAAGCCCGATTCCGCCGGCAGCACCAGGATGTAGTCCAGGCGAGCCTCCTTCGGCAGCTCGAGCAGCGTGTTGTAGCCGGATACCTGCCCTTGGGTGATGCAGTCGTTGGCCTGGGTCGAAGGGATCGCGCTCTCGGTGCCATTGCCGATCCAGGTGCCGTTTTCGTCGCGGGCCATCAGATCGTAGAGGTCCCAGGCCCAGCCGTTCGCCTGATCGAAATCCGACAACGGCAGGGTGCCGAGAAGCTTGCGCATCGCGGTGTACTCCGTGCCGAATCCGGCAACCCCGGAGCTGTCGGCGATCCATTGGTCGATGTCCTGATTGGCTTGGGAGGCGGTGACCTTCTTGGGGCCGATCTGATTCAGGTCGCCGAGCACGAACGCCGGTCGGTCGAGGCCGTTCGGTGAACCGTTGCCGCCGGCGCGCTTGGCGCGCGACCAGTTCTTGAGCGCCCGCCATTGCTCTTCGCGGATGTTGGCCTGCCAGGGATTGGCCAGCGGTGAGGTGGGACTCTTGTTGCAGTTCTTGTTCACCGCGGAAGAGAGAATCGAATCCTCGCACGGCTGGTCACTCGCGAACTCGCCATCGCCCAAGTAGTCGGCCTGAGTGTGGGTGCAGAAAACATCGACGAACTGATCCGAGAACCAGTTGACCCCTTTGCCTCCCTTGGGCGCGGCGGTGGACTTCTTGATTCCGACCCGCGCCCAGACGATCCCCTTGTAGCCGGCGCCGTCCCCGGTGCATTCGCCGCCGCTGGTCGGGCTGCCGTCATTCTCCTCGGCGCACCAGGCCGAGACCTCGGGCAGATCACCGTAGAGGACGAAATCGGCGTCAATGATCGGTCCGGCCACGAGCAGCAGGTTGTTCGGAGCTTCGCCGTCGTCCGGGTACACCGGGGTCATCGGCTCGAACCCGGAGTCGGCGCGCAGCTGGTTGATCGCGACCACGGTCTCGTCCCGCTCGCCGCCGTTCATCTCCTCGGTCAGGCAGATGATGTCGTTCCTGAAGGTCAGCTCGGCGAAGTCCTTGGCCTCACCCTGGCCGCCGTCGTCGGTGATCTGAAGTTGGCCGACGTTGTAGAGGGTCATCGCCAGATCGATCCGCTCGGGCTCGCCGAGGTCCATCGTCGCCCAGGTCGTCGTGTCGAGATCGAGCGGCGGCTTGGCGAAGATGCTGGGGAAGGCGCCGAAACTGAAAGCGGAGACGCCGCCGGCCGAATGTCTGACGCCCAGCCCGAACAGGCGGTCGTTCGCGATCGCGCTCATCAGCGGTGGCAGGCCTCGTGGTTGGGCGGTGATCTCGAGCTCGAAGTGGAGGAAGCTTGGAACCGCGCCGACGCCGACCGTTTCGCGCGCCGCCGCTTTGACGGTCCAAGCTTCGGCCGCCGGATCGAGGCCCGGCGGCGTGATCTCAACCCACCCCAGGCAGTTGCCCTTGTACTCGCGGACGGTGAGGGTAGGCGACGCCTGGCCGGGGTTCGAACGATAGTTGAGAACGATCTTTCGATCCTCGACGGCGGGTTTGTGGATCGGCTGGTTGTTGGCGTCGAAGCAGCTCTGGTTGTCGAGCGTCTTCTGGCGCTCGGCATCGAGGTAGACGGTTACGGTGCCGCTCTCGTTGCCGATCGCCGCCGACATCGCGTGGACCTCGAAGCCGAGGAAGAGGGCGCCGCCGGCACAGCCGGTGCCATTGGGTTTGAGGCACATGTCGCCCGAAAAGCCAGCGTTTTCCGCCATGCCGATGAACAATCGACCGTTGCCGTTCGGTACGCTGGCGGAAAAATCGTTCAGATCGACCTTGATCCCGTTGGCATACTCAGGGATCAGGACCTGGCCGTCGGCGAGCGGTTGGAGCATCGGGCCGTGCCAGTCGCCGCCCACGCTCTGGAGCGGCATCCAGATGCGAGGTGGCGCGGCGATCAGAGGCACCGCGATGAGCAGCGCCGCAGTGGAAAGAAACCATCGAAGGGTACAACGAAGCGAGCTGAGAAGAGACATGATCGATCTCCCGCGGAGAGGTGGAAATCTCCGGGTGGTGGAGCTTAGATATAAAGCGGAAGAGCCGGTTGGTTCTTGCCGGCCGGCACGCACGCTTGCGTTCCGGTCGGGAGGGGTAGGCGCCCCTTGCGCCGTAAAGTTACGAGGAATCGGGCACAATCGAAAGATTTGATAATCTTTCGTCAGGAGTGAAACAAATCTTCGTGCCGAGCGTACAGGCACGCGAGAGGAGTTGGATCTCATGCTTGAAATTCAGCGGTTGGCCAAGAAATACCCGAGCGGCACGGTCGCTCTGTCAGACTTTTCGTTGACGGTGGGGGAGGGGGTGCTCGGCCTGCTCGGCCCCAACGGCGCGGGCAAATCGACGTTGATGTCGATTCTCGCGACGGTGACCAAGCCGACGGCGGGCACCTTCATCTGGGAGGGAGTCGATGGGGTGGCGAACCCGCTTGGCGTTCGTCGCGCGCTCGGCTTTCTGCCCCAGGACTTCGGGGTCTACGACAAGCTCACCGCTAGGGAGTTCCTGCTCTACCTCGGGCGGTTGAAGGGGCTCTCCGGGCGCGACCTCAAGCGGCGGATCGACGAGATCTTGGCGCTGGTCAACCTGCACGGCGCGGCGGATCGTCGGCTCGGCGGCTACTCGGGCGGCATGCGCCAGCGGGTGGGGATCGCCCAGGCGCTGCTCGGCGACCCGAAGCTGTTGATCGTGGACGAGCCGACCGTCGGGCTCGACCCGGAGGAGCGGGTGCGCTTCCGGAACCTGCTCGCCGAAGTGGCGCACGGCCGGGTGGTGATTCTCTCCACCCACATCGTCTCGGACGTGGAAGCGGTGGCTTCGACGATCGCCGTGGTGCGCGCCGGCCGGCTGGTGGTCCACGAGACGCCCGAAACGCTCTTGCGCTCGGCGGAAGGAAAGGTCTTTCGCGCCGTGGTGCCGAGCGAGAGGCTGGCCGAGATCCAAACGCGCATCCCGGTCTCGAACCTCGCCCGGCGCGCCGATGGCGTGCACGTCCGGTTCGTCGATGCCGCGGGCGCCGCCGGGCATCGCGCGGTGCTCCCGGGTTCGGAAGCGGTCGAGCCGTCGCTCGAAGATGCCTATCTGCTCGCGCAGCTGGGCGGGACACCGTGAGCGCCCTCGCGCTCCAGATTGGCGCGCAGGTCGCCGCGGAGGTCCGCACCCGGCTCCGCTCGAGCGGCACGCTGGTGGCGCTCGCGACGATTCTTTTGGGCGCCTATGTCTGGATTCCCGCCCCGGGGGGGAAGGCCACTTCGGTCTCCTGGCGGTTGGCCGATGGCACGGTTCAAACCAGTGTCCACAGCGCCGCCTACATCGGCGCCGCGATGTCGTTCTTGGGTGGCTTCCTGGCGATCGCCGTCGGGTTCTATCTGGTCGCCGGTTCGATCCGGCGCGACCGCGAGCGGCGGATCGGTGCGATCCTCGCCGCCACTCCGCTGCCGAACGCGGCCTACCTGCTCGGCAAGGTCTTCGCCCACGTCGCCTACCTGGCGCTGGTGACTGGCGTGATCGTCCCGATCGGCGTCTACCAGTTCCTCCGCTTCGGCGTCGGCCCGTTCGACGCTCTGGCGTTTTTCGGCCCGATCGTCCTCCTCACCCTCCCCGGGATCGCGTTCGTGGCGGCGATGGCGGTGCTGTTCGATGTCGCGCCCGGCCTGTCGGGGCGGATGGGGTGGGTCCTTTGGTTCATCCTGCTGGGCGTCATCGTGGGTGCGCTGCCGGTCGCGCAGTCGCTCAATCCGACGACCGGAATCTCCGATCGGCTGCCGATCTTCGATCCGATGGGTGGGGTGACGGTCTCGGTCCTGATCGGCCGCTCGCTGCCGCAGGCGCAGCCCGGTTCGATCTCGACCGGCCACATCGTCCATCAAGAGGTGATCCCTGCCGTCGCCTGGTCGGGGCTGCCGCTCGATGCTGATTTCGTGACGCTCCGCCTCGCCGGGATCCTCTGGGCCTTGCCACCGCTCGGGCTCGCCCTCCTCCTGTTCGATCGCTTCGATCCGGCGCGGCGGCGGCTCCCGATCGGACGCAAGGCCCGACCGGTCCCCGTGTCGGAAGCGCAAGTTCTCCTCGACCCGCAGGCGCCCGCTTCCGCACCGTCCGCCCCGAGCTTCGCGAACCTCGCAGCCGTCTCCGCCCGCCCCTCCGCCTTCCTTTCGGTGGTGGCCGATGCCGTCTTGCTCTCTAAGACCGGTTCGATCCTGCGCTGGGCGGTGGTGCTGCTCGGCCTGCTGGCCGCGTTCCTCCCCACCTCGGCGGCTCCAATGGTCGGTGCGGGCTTCCTCCTCCTGCTCGCGCCGTTGATCTCGGAGGCCTCCTGCCGCGAAGCGCTCGCCGGGGCCGGGCCACTCGTCTTCTCGCAGCCCGGCGTGCCGCGCTCGCCGGTGCTCTGGAAGCTCGGCTCGGTATCGCTGTTCGTTCTGGTGGTCTCCCTGCCGTTCCTGCTCCGGGCTCTCTTCACGTCGCCGGCACGAGGGTTTGCCGCGCTTTCCGGCCTGCTGTTTGTGGCGGCGCTCGCCGTCAGTTTTGGCATTCTCTCCGGCGGCGGCAAGCTGTTCGTCGGCCTCTATCTCGGCCTCTGGTACGCCGCGCTCAACCGGGTGCCCTATCTTGATTTCTGCGGGCTGTTCGGCGGCGATCTGGGGCTGCCGGTGCGCGCGGCGTACCTCGCGGCGGGGGGTGCCTTCGTGGGGATCGCGATGGCGGTTGAGGGGCGGCGGCGGGTTTCGGGTAGCCGCTGAGGCTTCGACTAACGATCAGCCAGCGGGGTGTGCCCGTTCCCTGAGCGAAGTCGAAGGGTGTGTTAATTTCACCCCCCTATGTCGAACGCCGCCTCCGAACCGCCGATCATCCGCTGCCGCGGCCTGGTCAAACGCTATAGCGATGTCACCGCCGTCGATGGGCTCGATCTCGAGGTCTTCCGGGGCGAATGCTTCGGCCTGCTCGGGCCGAACGGCGCCGGCAAGACGACGACGATCGAGATCCTCGAAGGGCTCAACCAGCCGGACGCGGGCGAAGTCGAGGTGCTCGGCTTGCGCTGGAAAGACTCCGAGCGCGAGCTGCGTGAGCGGCTCGGTATTTCGCTTCAAGAGACCCAGCTGAACGAGAAACTGACAGTCGGCGAAACGGTGCGCCTGTTCGCCTCGTTCTACGCGGAAGCGCGCGATCCGGAAACGGTGCTCGCCGAGCTGTCGCTCACGGAAAAGCGCGATGCCCGGGTGGGCAAACTGTCGGGCGGCCAGAAGCAGCGGCTCGCGGTCGCCTGCGCCCTGGTCGGCAATCCGGACATCTTGTTCCTCGACGAGCCGACCACCGGGCTCGATCCGCAAAGCCGGCGCGAGCTGTGGGATCAGATCGCTCGCTTCCGCGCGACCGGCGGCACGCTTCTGCTCACCACCCACTACATGGACGAAGCGGAAAAACTGTGCGATCGGATCGCGATCGTCGACAAGGGCAAAGTGATCGCGCTCGGCACGCCGCGCGATTTGATCTCCCAACTCCCTTCGGCCTACGTGGTCGAGATCGACACCGAGCCGAACTGGACGGCCGAACAGTGGCGCGCGATCCCGGGAGTGGAAGAGGCGCGCCGGTTCGGCGAGGTCTGGTCGCTCGCCGTCTCCTCGCTCACCGAGACCGTCCCCGAGCTGCTCGCCGCGGTCGAGCGCGAGGGCGGCAAGCTGGTCCACCTTTCCACCCACCGCGCGACGCTCGAAGATCTGTTCGTCGCACTCACCGGGAGGGCGCTCCGCGATGAGTGAGCGGCCACGCTTCGGTCGTCGCCTGGGGTCGCTCGGCCAACTGACGGTTTGCCGGGCCAAGGAGTTCATCCGTGAGCCCGAAGCGGTGTTCTGGGTGTTCCTGTTCCCCGTGCTGCTCGCGGTGGCGCTCGGCCTCGCGTTTCGCGAGAAGGCGCCGGACAAGATTCCGGTCGGTGTAATCCTCGAATCGGGAGCCGGGGCCGCGAGCCCTTCCGCCGCGGCGTTGGCGGCGCTCGAGCGTTCGCCGCAGCTCGCGCCTCGCGCCTATACCGCCTCGGCCGGCCGCGAAGCGCTGCGCACCGGCCGGATCTCGCTGCTCGTGGCGCCCGGCGCAGGCGCTCAATCCTCCCGGGTGATCCTCGACGAGACCCGCCCTGACGCGCGTACCGCGCGGTTGGAAGTGGAAGACGCCTTGGAGCGCGCCGCAGGCCGGAAGGATCTCCTGAAAGTGGGTACCGAAAAGCTCGCCGAGCCGGGCGCGCGCTACATCGATTTCCTGATTCCCGGCCTGCTCGGATTGAACCTGATGGGCACGGGCATCTGGAGTCTGGCGTTCTCGATCGCGATCGCCCGCCAGCGTCGGGTCTTGAAGCGGCTGATCGCGACCCCGATGCGCAGGGCCGAGTATCTGCTCTCACAGATCCTCGGGCGGATGATTTTTCTGATCCCCGAGGTGATCATCCTGGTCGGTTTCGGCTGGATCGCGTTCGGCGTCGCGGTCCACGGCTCGATCGCCCTGCTGCTTGCCACCTCGCTGCTTGGAGCGATGTCCTTCTGCGGCCTCGGTCTGCTCACCGCCTCGCGGGTCAGCACCATGGAAGGCGCGAGCGGCCTCGCGAACCTGGTCCTGCTCCCCATGTGGCTGCTCTCGGGAACCTTCTTCTCCTCCGAGCGCTTCCCCGACGCGGTCCAGCCGTACGTCAACGCGCTGCCGCTCACTGCCCTCAACCAGGCCCTCCGCGCCATCATCAACGAAGGCCACGGCCTGATTCAGATCTGGCCCCAGCTCGCCATCGTCACCGTTTGGGGCATCTTGAGCTTTCTGGTCGCGCTCAAGATTTTCAAGTGGAAGTAGTTTTCCCTGGGACTGCCAAATCCCGACTCGGCATCAGAACGAAAGGAGGGCAGAATGGGGGAATTCTTGAGGGCCGAGCAATGGGAGACCTATCGTGAAGGCACGAGCAGAGGGGACTGTCGGATCTCCTACGGAGACTCGACTCGGCGTTGGGCCGAGTCGAAGGGGCTGGTCGTTCGTTGGAAAAAGACGTTCTCAGTCGTCTATGGCATCAAGGGTGCTATGGGCGGCGCCACAGCGCTACCGATGATCGTGGCAGGCCCCTTGTATTTGTGGCAGGGAGATTTCGGCAAGCTTGCTTCGTATTTGTGGCACGTAGGTGTACTGCCGATTTTCGGTGTTGTCGCTCTGGGCGGTTGTTTGGGACTGGGTTTCGGGGTCCTCCTTGGGCGTACGCAAGCGTTTAAGAGGAGTTTTTCTCTGTTGCTTGGGGAAAGCGAAGAGATCTACAAAGCAGCGCTCATTGAAGGCGACATCGAGATCTGGTACGAACGCGGGAGTGGAGCCGGTTACGACCTCTGACCCTCTGAAGGAGGACGCGGGGACCCGAGGCGTGGCCCAGAAAGTGTTCTGGGTGCTGCGTTTGGTGGAACAGCTCGACCCTGTGCCCTCTCAATACTTCAAGAAGCTGGTCACTACCGATGACCTCTGGGAGGTCAGAGTTCTGCACGGCGGAGGCACCTTCCGGATCACCACGAAGTTCTGGTTCACCCGGAGCAGCGGAGCGCTTACGGCCGGCCACCAGCGTTCATCGAGCATGGCATCTGCCTGAACCTGGTGGCGGATCGATTTCCCAAGAGGTTCGAAGGGAACTGAGCCGGGTTGGGGCTGGTTTTCACTTCTGGGTGGTTCGAGCTCGGGGCGAGCGGCAAATGCGGAGGTGCGTCCGTCCAATATGAAAACTCTCCAGTCCTGAAGATCCGGAGCAAGAGATCCCGGGACGGGGAGCGAAACGAACCCACGCGGTACATGAGACCGGGAGAAGCTATGGCGGAGAGCGATGCCCAGAAGGGCGCAGAAGTGCGGCGCGAGCTGACCCAGGCGCACCGAAAGAGCCTCTATCAGGCGGCGCGCTTCCTCAATCTCGATACGCGCTGCCGGATCGGTCAGCGGGTGCCTTGCGAGATCTATGTGCAGGACCGCGAAGAAGGCGCGGTCGACAAGAAAATTGGCAAGCAAGTGGTCGATCTGCGCTGGGAGCCATTGCTGGCCGACGGGCCGACGAACGCGCGCTTTGCCGTGGTTGACTACGACGGCGACACGGGAATTCTGCAGCCACCTGCGCATTGGAACGAAGAGGCCTTCGCGTTCCAGGTCGCTGACGGCAGAGAGATCACCGAAGAGACCACCCCCCACCAGTTCCGGCAGGTCAACGCTTGGGCCACGGCGCAGCGGGTGCTCGAGTATTACGAGGATCCGCGACAACTCGGGCGGCCAATCCCTTGGGGTTTCGAGGGCAATCGATTGATGATCGTGCCACAGGCCGGCTTCCAGAATAACGCCTACTATGACCGGAACAGCAAGTCGCTCCAGCTCTACTATTTCGGTGACCCGGAGAAGCCTCGCTACGCCTGTTTGTCGCACGACATCGTCGCCCACGAAACGGGGCACGCGGTCCTCGACGGAATTCGCCCCTACTTTCTCGAGAACTGCTCTTGGGAGACCGCCGCCTTTCACGAGTTTGTCGGCGACCTGACGGCAATTCTGCTCGCTTTCCGGAACAACGACGTGCGCAGTTACCTGGAGGAAAAGTTCGGTACCCATCTGGAGCTCGCGGACTTCCTGGCCGGCGTGGCCGGGGAGTTCGGAAAGTACGTCGAGAACCGCAAGTTCCTGCGCTCGGCGCTCAACTCGGTGAGCTTCGCCGACGCGCAGCAGGAGCGGAGCGCACACTTTGGCTCGCAGGTGCTCTCCGGAGCGATGTTCGAAATCCTGGTTGGAGTCGCGTGCCAGTATTTGAGCCCCGAGCGGCAAGCGGAGCGTAAAAAGCCGGCGACTCCGGCCGGTGCGCTGTGGTGGGCCGCAAACCGCATGGGCGGTTTGGCGTTGCAGCCCCTCGACCTGCTTCCTCCGGTCGACGTTCGCCTCCTCGATTACGCCTGGGCCGTTCTGCGCAACGAGGAGATCAACGATCCGGAAGATCGCCACGGCTACCGGAATCTGATCCGGGAAGTGTTCCACAAGCGCGGCCTCTGCTCTCCCACCTGCGACGGAAAGAACTGCTTGCTCTCTCCGGCGGAGCCGCCCCGGCTACCCATCTTCCACGACATCACCGAGGCGGCCCGCTCGCGGACCGCCGCCTATCACTTGATCCACGACAACCGAGACAAACTGCAGATCCCCAAGGAGCGCGATTTCGTCGTCGTCGACCTCTACGACTGCGACCAACTGAATTCCGCCTCCGAGCGCCTGCCTAGGCGGGTGGTGATCGAGTACGTATGGCGGGAGGACGTGAAGCTCGACGGCGAGCAGTTCGGTCGCTGGCAGGGAGAAACAGTGAATCTGCTCTGTGGCGGCACGCTGGTTTTCGACGGCCGCAGCAATCTGCGTTGGTGGACGGCCAAACCTGGGGGCGATTCCCCGGAGGGCAAAGCGCGGCGGGTCGAGTTGCTCGAACACCTGGCGCGGATTGTAGCGGAACGCCGCTTGACCCTGGCCGAGGAAACGGAGGGCGGTGCTTTGGCCGGCCAACCGGCGGTCGCGGCCCGCCGCGTCGACGGCATCCTGCGGCTGGAGACCGGGCTTCACCTGTGCGGCGGCGCCGAGGAGGGAGAACAGTGGACGACAAGCTTCTAGTTCGCCTCTACAACGTCGGCCTCGGCGACTGCATCTATCTGCGGGTACCGGATCGCGGAGGGGCCAAGCATCTGCTGATCGATTGCGGCAACAAGTTTGGCGCCGAAGAACACCTCAGGGTGGCCCTCGCCGATCTGCGGACCCACCTTCCGGAGGTTCCGGGGGATGCCGGTCTCCGGCGTCTCGACCTGCTGGTCGCCACCCATGCTCACGAGGACCATGTCCGTGGCTTCAATCTGGGCGACTTTGCAGGCATTCGAATCGAGCACCTGTGGATGAGCACCGCGATGAATCCAGATCACCCTCAGGCGGAGAAGGCGAAGGCGCTTCATGCCTTTGCTCTGGGGACGCTCGAGCGGCTGCAGAGCTCTTCTCGGGCGGGCCTCGCCGAGTGGGCGACTGCGATGTTGGGCCTGAGCAAAGGGGAGGGCCTGGATGCGCTGACCGTGGGCCTGAAACCGGTCCGACGGCTCTATGTTCACGCCGAAACCCCGGAAGACGATCTCAAACTGTTCGACGATCCTGCGATCCGGCTGTCGGTGCTGGCGCCGATGAACGACATCGACCGTTTCTATCTTGGCCGCGAGACGGCGCTGGCGTTCGAGGGGTTTCAAGCGATGCGCGACGCACGGCTCAACGAGGCCGCCGAACGGGGACTTGCTCCGCAACGTGATGCGGATCCGGTGCCGCCGAACGTCAGCCGCGAAGACTTCGACCGATTGCGCCGCAGCCTGAATGACCAAGCGCTCGCCTTCGTCTTTAAGGAGGGGGAATTGGTCAACAACACCAGCGTCGTCTTGCTCCTCGAATGGCGCGGTAGGCGCCTTCTGTTCACCGGCGACGCAGAGGTGAAAACAGCGTTCCAAGGTTCGTTCCAAAAAGATCGGGGCAACGGCAGCTGGAACGTGATGTGGCACCGGTTCAAGGAGACCTCTTTGTCACAGCCGGTGGATTTCCTCAAAGTGGGGCACCACGGCAGCCACAACGCAACGCCCTGGACCGGCAAGGCGAGCGCCGGTGGTGCCCATCCGATCAACGAGATTCTCGACCGCTTATTGCCGCCTCAGGCGGCGGCCGAGGCGCGGGCCGAACGCTATGCCGTCGTTTCCACGGAACGCTCCGGCTACCCCACGATCCCTGATCCTTCGTTGATGATGGAGCTGGGGAGTCGGGTGTCCAACGGCCGCGAATACGAGGAGCCGGCCGGCGTTCACTCCGTGCCCGCGCGCAGGCCGCAGCCCCCGAGGACCGACCTCGAGACCATCGAAGGCCACCGGGTTCCATGGATCGACGTCGAGCTGGCCGAAAAAGCCGCAGGAGGCATTCCGTGAGAAATCAAGGTCCCGCCATCTGTCAGGAGATGACCATGCCCCAGAATCGAACCACACCTGGACGGTACCCACGCCAAGGCGGAGGTGACAGCCCTGGGGAGCAACAAGTTTTCGGTCAAACTCATCGGCGAGGTAAAAGACGGCGGCTTGGCCAAGCGGCTTGAAGACTCCGTCGAGGCGCTGGGAGACAACCTGAGAGTGCTCTCCCTTATCGAGGTGACCAAACCGGCCGGCAAGGAGACCCAGATCTGGTTTCTCACGTATCCCCGGCAGGCTCTCAGCAAGACGGAGGGGACATCCACCGGTACCGGTGATGCCAAGACCGACCCAAAGACCGCCATTGGCATGTGGATCGAGGCTTTCAAGCACACACACCCCGGCAGTGAGATCGACCTCGCCGGCAATAACCGCCTTCTGCTGTCGGGTACCCATGAACAGGTCGTCGAGATGAAGCGCCAGCTGACCCTGATCGACACGCCATATCCCCAGGTGCAGCTCAGTCTTTGGGCCGTGCAGGTTTCCGGCTCCGATCGTTGCATCGCCGAGCGCACCGCTTGGATCCAGGAACGGATCCGCACCACCCGCGATCGTATGAACCAGGTCAAGGCCCTGTTCAAGGACAAGGTGAGGTGGGATTGCGAGCCAGGCAAGTGCTCCGGTCGCCGCCACGACATCGACATTCAGGCCAAGAAAGCCGGCCTCCGGCTCGATGCGCGGAGTTCCCTTTCGCTCAACGAGGCGTTGATCCTATTTCTCGTCGGTGAGAGGAGTCAGGACGCGGTCGCGGCTTTGCAGAAAGAAACCAGGAATTTCCAGAACGGCTGGGCACTGGCCGATGCCGAGGAACTCAAAGAAGCGCGGGACTGCGTGACGCTCTCCGCTCCGGCTGTCCCAACGAGCACTCCGTTCCCGCGATTGGCCGCGCTGGTCGCACAGAGCCCGGTTGCGCACTACCAGGACTTCCAGGACTTCCTCGCAGCGCTCGACAAGTTCCGGGACCCGTCCGACTCCAATGCTCCCGGGAATCTCAGCCGCAAGGGAGCGGCGGTGGACCGCGAGCTCAAGGACGCGATGGACGCCTTTTCCGAGGACATGAACGAGCTTCTGTTCACCCCCCTCATGGCTGAGCTGCGCAACTTGGCGGTCCCCCGGTGCGGAGACGACGGCGTTACCCTGGTCGGGCAGTCGCGGATCGTGGTGACCAGCACGCAGCGGTCGTTCCTCGAAGCGCAGATGTCGTCTTCGGTCGAAACCACCCGCCCTAGACCGTTCGGTCAGGCGCTCCTGGACAAAGCCAAGGGGCTCGCCACGCCGGCAGCGACCCCCAGCGCGATCGACACTGCGATCGGCGCCCTTTCAAACTCCCAGACCTTCGTCCTGGCCGCCGCCCTGCTCGAGGAGCCGCAGCCCACCTTTACCGAGCTTGCACCGGGCATTTCGATCTCCGTGCGCCCTACCGTTCTGCCGGACGGCGGAGCGGCCCGGCTGCTGATCGACGCCCGCTTCGGAGTTGGCACCAGCGCCCTGAACGCGGACCCTGCGCGAACCGATGTCTGGGCGCAAGCGCCGCCCTCGGCGATCGCGAGTCATCACATGACAACGGACGCCGCGATCGAGGCGTTCGATCTGTTCAACCTGTCGTCTTTCTCGATTCAGACGATGGCACCCCGGCGCCCGATCTACGTGCCGATCCTCGCCCGCATCCCGATCATCGGCCCGATGTTCCAGTTTCCCCGTTCGCCCAAGGTTACCCGCCACGAGAGCTTGATTCTCGCCAACACGGTCATTTTGCCGCGGTCGGTCGAGTTGCAGCGCTTTTACAGCGAGGATACCGTCTCTCCTCTGGCGGCCCAGGCTCGAGAAGCAAGCGATGCCCCCAAATAGGGGCGGGGGGCTCGCGAAAGCTCTCGAGAGGGGCCTCGCTTCTGGTTGTAAGTAGCTTTGCCAAGAAGACAGAGAAAACTGGGCGGCTGGAGCTTGACCTCTCCCAGGCGCGCCGCCAGGACTATCTGAGCAGGAGAAGAGAAGATGAGCGACCTGGCTAAATATGTGAAGACCCGCGCCGCCCGTGCCCCGGAGTTTGCCGAGGGTCTTGAAGCGGGCTATTCCGAATTCAAAGTGGGCGCTCTTCTCCGCCAAGCTCGCGAGAACGCTGGGCTCACCCAAGAGCAGGTAGCGGATCGGCTGGAGACCAAGAAGTCGGCGATCAGCCGAATCGAAAACAGCGCTGGAAGCATCCGGTTCTCGACGCTCGAACGTTATGCGCGAGCCATCGGATGGCAATTGGCTCTAGAGCTTCGGCCGCCCGCCCCGAAGCCGGCCAGCCGGCCGGCCCGCGGCTCCTCACGCGCCGCGTGACGAAGTTGGGCAAGGTGTAGGGAACCTCGCCCCCCTCTACTCATACCGCAACGCCACCACCGGCTCCACCCGCGTCGCCCGGCGGGCGGGAATCCAGGTGGCGATCAGCGCCACCGCGAGCAGCAAGAGCGGCACTCCCACGAAGGTCCAGGGGTCGCGGGTGCTGACGCCGTAGAGCAGGCTGCCGAGCACGCGGGCGAGGAAGAAGGCGCCGAGCAGGCCCGCCGCCGTTCCGGCGAGCGCGCGGTTGACCACTGCGACCTGCTCGCCGCCGAGGCCGTCGCGGTCGTTAAAGGCGCGCCCCTGGCGCAACGGAATGCCAAGTGTCGCGAAGTAGTCGGGCGATACGAACGTCATCTCCGCCCGCGGCAGATCGGTCACCTCCGCGGGCTGGCCCTCGGCTTGAAACACCAGCCGATAGCGTTCGCCCGAGAGCGGCAGCGGGTAGCCGACCGCCGCTTTCTGGACGCCGGGAAGCGCGGCGAGCCGAGGGACGAGCGCGCGATAGAAGGCGGCCTGTTTTTTCTCGTCGCCGTACGACGCTTCCGGCAGGGCGACCTGAACCGAAAGCGCATGATCGGAGCGGAAACCGGGCTGAACGTTTTGCAGCGTGCGCAGGCTGCGGATCAACAGTCCCGCCGAGACCAAGAGGACGATCGCGATCGCGCGCCAGCGCCGCGTCTTGAAGCGGCTGATCGCCACCCCGATGCACAAGGCCGACTACCTGCTCGGCCAGATCCTCGGCCGGATGATTTTTCTGATTCCGGAGGTGATCCTGCTGGTCGGCTTCGGGTGGATCGCGTTCGGCGTCTTCAAGTGGAAGTAGGCGGGCTCACCTTCCCCTTTCCTTCCCCTTTGGGTGACATGGACACCCTTCCGCCCATCCGCTACGATCACCCACCTTGAGGACCTCTGTCCGCATTTCCTAAAGGGAGGCCCCGCTGTGGCGAACCATCCGTTCGAAGGGATCCGCTGGGCTTGGATGAACGGCCGATTGGTGGAGTTCGAGAAAGCCACCGTGTCGGTCATGACCCACGCTCTGCATTACGGCACCGGAGTATTCGAGGGGATCCGGTGCTATCAGACGCAACAGGGCCCGGCGGTATTCCGCTTGGCGGAGCATCTCGATCGGCTGCACGACTCGGCCAAGATCTGCCGCATGGACCTTCCCTTCTCCGCGCCTGAGCTGTCGGCTGCGGTCGAAGAGACGATCCGCGCCAACGAACTCGACGCCTGCTACATCCGGCCGATCGCGTTCCGCGGTTTCGGCCCGATGGGCGTCAACCCGCTCAATTCTCCGGTGGACGTGGCGATCGGCGCCTGGCGCTGGGGGAGCTACCTGGGCGAAGAGGCGGCGGAGAAGGGGGTCGAGGTCTGCGTCTCCTCGTGGCGTCGCCCGTCGCAGGACGCGGTACCCGCGATCGTGAAGGCGACCGGCAGCTACCTGAACGCCGGCCTGATCAAGATGGAGGCGATCCTCGGTGGCTTCGACGAAGCGATCGCGCTCGATACCGCGGGTTACGTGAGCGAGGGTTCGGGGGAGAACCTGTTCCTGGTTCGGGACGGCATTCTCTGCACGCCGCCGGTCTCGTCGTCGATCCTCGCCGGCATCACCCGCGATACGGTGCTTGTGCTCGCTCGCGATCTGGGGGTGCCGATCCGCGAGGAGACCATTCCGCGCAGCCTGCTCTATGTCTGCGACGAGCTGTTCTTCACCGGCACGGCGGCGGAGATCACGCCGATTCGCTCGGTCGATCACATCACCGTCGGCCCCGGCCGACCGGGCGAGATCACCCGCCGGTTGATGGCCGAGTTCCGGCGCATCGTGACGGGCGAAACCCCGGATCGCCATGGCTGGCTCCATCCGATGGCGGCCGAAGCGGCGGTCGCGGTCGCCTGACGGCGCCGGATCGCACCCTCTACGATCGGTTAGAACCATCTATGAATATCAACGACCTGCTCAAGATCGCCGTCGAACGGAAGGCCTCCGACCTTCATCTCAAGGTCGGCAGCCACCCGGTCATCCGCGTCGACGGCGAACTGATCGGCCTCGGCGATTTGAAACGCCTGCTCCAAGAGGACACCATCGCGATGGCGTTCTCGATCATGAATGCGCGGCAGAAGCAGCGCTTCAAGGAAGAGTACGAGCTCGACATCGCCTACTCGGTGCCCGGTCTCGGCCGCTTCCGCTGCAACGTCTTCCAGCAGCGGGGTGCCGTGGGGCTGGTGCTGCGCGTCATCCCGGCGCGCATCATGACGTTGCGCGAGCTGATGCTGCCGCCGGTGCTCGAAAAGATCTGCGAGGAACGGCGTGGTCTGCTCCTGTGCACGGGCACGACCGGCTCAGGCAAGTCGACGACGCTCGCCGCGATGATCGATTCGATCAATGCCGGGCGCTCCGAGCACATCATGACCATCGAAGACCCGATCGAGTTCCTCCATCGCGACAAGAAGTCGATCGTCAACCAACGCGAGATCGACGTCGACACAAGGGCCTTCTCGCCCGCTCTACGCGCCGCCTTGCGCCAAGACCCGGACGTCATCTTGGTCGGCGAAATGCGCGACTACGAGACGATCGAAACCGCGCTGCTCGCGGCCGAGACGGGGCATCTGGTGTTCTCGACCCTTCACACCCTGGACGCCACGGAGACGATCAACCGCATCATCTCGGTCTTCCCGCCGCACCATCAGAAGCAGATCCGCATCCAGCTTTCGGCGGTGCTCAAAGCGGTCGTCTCGCTCCGCCTGCTGCCGCGCGCCGACGGCATCGGTCGAGTCCCGGCGGTCGAGGTGATGATCTCGACTCCCTACATCCGCGACTGCATCGAGAACAAAGAGAAGACCAAGTTCATCCGCGAACAGATCGCCCAGGGGACCAGCCAGTACGGCATGCAGACCTTCGACCAATCGCTGTTCCAGCTCTACAAGGGCGGTTTGATCACGCTCGAAGAGGCGCTGCGCCGGGCCTCGAACCCGGACGAGTTCAAGCTCAAAATCCAGGGCGTCCAGTTCACCTCGGATGCCGCGCGCGATCAGATGGAAGAGTCGATCGAACTCGCGCCCGAAAACGACCTGCTCGGTTCGGCCTCGCCGTTCGAGATCGAGCACAACTGATCCGACGGCTCTCCGCGTGACCCGGGACAAACCGCCGGCCTACGAGCAGGCGGTCCGCCTGCTTGGGAGCCGCCCCCACTTTCGCCGCGAGCTGGAGCAGAAGCTCGCGGCCCGCGCCTACGAAGAGGCCGAGATCGCTCCCGCGCTCGATCGCCTCGCGGGAGCCGGCTACCTCGACGATCTTTCGACCGCCCGCTCGTTCATCGCCCAGCGCCTCGCCCGGGGGCCTGAGGGCAAGCTCAAGCTGAAAGCCGAACTCGAACGCCGCGGGGCGTCGTCCGGAGCGATCGCCACGGTTCTCGCCGAGATCCCCGACGACGATCTGGACGCCGCCCGGCAAGCCGCCGCGAAGTGGTCGCGCCGCGGCAAGAGCGATCCCGCGGCGCTCGCCCGGCACCTCGCGGCGAAGGGCTTCTCGCGCCGGGCGATCGGGTTGGCGGTCAAAGAGCTGGGGGGCGGCGGAGAGGATTTCGAGCTGGATTCTTAACCGGCAAGGAAGCTCAACACCTTGGCCGCCAGCCTGGTTTCGAAGGCCAGGCGCTCCGCCTGGCCCGAGGCCGCGTCCTGGGCTGCGGCGTGGATGGCCTCCCGCGCTCTGGCAGCCCCCTCGGCGTTCGACACCCGGTAGAAGGCGGCGAACACTTCGCCCACTCCGCGCCCGCTGGTTTTCATCGCATGGCGCACGAAGGCGATGCCCGCGGTGTTGACGACGTGGTTCACTGCGACCGTGGTCACGATCTCGCGCTTCAGGGGATGAGCCGCGAAGTGCTCGGCGTATTGCTTTTGCAGGCGCTCCGGGAAGTACGAGGCGAGCAGCGGCGCGCATTCCGGGGAGCTTGGAAACTCCGTGGCCATGACCTCTTCAGAGAGGTAGCGCTTGGTCTCTCCGAGCAACGTGGCGAGGAGAGGACGCGGCAGGCCGGTCTCCGCGCTGTCCCGGCGAAGGACGTCGCGCGCCGGCACCGAGTCGTCGACGGGATTGAGGAACTGCGCCTCCACCAGAGCGTCGATGCAGTCGAGAGCCTCGTCCGGTGCCGCCCGGGAGCGTAGGACGTCGAGGGTGATCGCGAGAGCCTGGTTGGAATTGTCAGCCAGGCACAGGTCGGCCACCTCCTCCGTCATCTCCGCGAGCAGCTCGTTGCGCTCGTCGACGCCGCCCAGAGCGCCGGCCTTGAGGAGAATGCTCATCAGGATCTTGATGTTGACCTCGTGGTCGGACATGTCGACCCCGGCGGAATTGTCGATCGCGTCGGTGTTCAGGAGCACCCCGCGCCTGGCCAGCTCCAGGCGGCCTTTCTGGGTGAGGCCGAGGTTGCCCCCCTCGGAGAGGACCCGCGCCCGCACCTGGGACGCATCGACTCGGACCCGGTCGTTGGCGCGATCGCCGACGTCTTGATGCTCTTCGGTCGAGGCCTTGACATAGGTCCCAATGCCGCCGTTGTAGAGCAGGTCCACTGGGGCGCAGAGGATGGCGCGGATGAGTTCCTCCCCCGACAGGTCTTCCTCGTCCCCTTCGATGCTCAGAGCGGCGCGCATTTCATCGCTTAGAGGGATGGACTTGGCTCCGCGATCGAAGATTCCTCCACCCGCGCTGATCAGCGACGCGTCGTAGTCGCGCCAGGTGGAGCGGGGTAGCTTGAACAGCCGGTCTCGCTCGGCGAAAGTGGTCGCTGCGTCGGGGGTCGGGTCGACGAAGATGTGGGCATGGTTGAATGCCGCGATCAGCCGGATGACCCGGCTCATCAGCATCCCGTTGCCGAAAACGTCGCCTCCCATGTCGCCGATACCTACCACCGTGATCGGATCGACCTGGCAATCGACGCCGAGGTTGGCGAAGTGGTGTTTGACGCACTCCCAGGCGCCGCGCGCGGTGATGCCGACCTTCTTGTGGTCGTAGCCGACCGAGCCGCCGGAGGCGAAGGCGTCGCCCAGCCAGAAGCCGTATTGGTTCGACACGCCGTTGGCGGTGTCGGAGAGATGGGCGGTACCCTTATCGGCCGCGACCACGAGATACGGGTCGTCACCGTCATAGCGGACCACGTCGGGAGGATGCAGCACCGCGCCATCCACGATGTTGTCCGTGATGTCGAGCAGGCCGGACACGTACTCGCTGTAGCGTTCGATCAAGTAGTTGTCGAGCGCAGGGCGGGGCGGGACCGTCCCCTTGAGGACGAAGCCCCCCTTCGACCCCACCGGGACGATGATCGAGTTTTTCACCATCTGTGTTTTCATCAGGCCAAGAACTTCCCGGCGGAAATCGTCATGCCGGTCGCTCCAACGGATGCCACCGCGAGCGACCTTGCCGCCGCGCAGGTGCACCCCTTGAACTTTGCGCGAGTGGACGGCGATTTCGAACATCGGCTTTGGGCTGGGCGCCAAGGGGATGTTCTTCGAATCGAACTTGATCGAGATCACCGGCCGTTCCGGTTTTTGGAACGCGTTGGTGCGCAGGGCCGCGTTGACCAGGCCGGAGAGGCCGCGCAGGATCTCGTCGTCCTGGAGGCTCTCGATCGCATCGAGCGCGGCATCGACTTGGCCCTCGGCGCTATCGACCGCCCGCTTGCGGTCATCGCCCAGGGCGGGATCGAACCGGGCGGTGAAATGGCGGGAGATCGCGACCGTCGCGGGTGTGTTCAAAAACATCGCGTGGTTCACGGTTTCGACGTTGTAGTGGGTCCGGAGCTGCAGCAGATGGTTCCGGAGGCAGCGCAGTACCTCGATCTCCCGCGCGCCCAAGCCCCCTTCCAGGATCAGGGCCTGCAACGCGTCGTCGGTCGCTCGTCCCTCGTCGATCAGGCGCAGGGCCGAGATCACCGAGGAGATGTCGGTGGCGAGCGCGCCGATGATCCGGTCGCTGGCCCGCGTCTCGAACTGGTAGATGTGGCCGTTGCGCCCGTTGGGCAGGGCCAGGTTGATCGACACCTCCTCGTCGACCAAGAGGCCCAAATTGGTGAGCGTCCGGAAAATCTCGGAGAGGACCAAGGGCCTCAAGGAAAAGACCTTGAGCGTCGCCTTCCCGGCGGATCGCGGCAGCGCGCGCGCTCCCAGGCCTTGACTCAACTGCTCGAGACACTCGATGTCCTTGGGTACCTGTTCGGAGGGCGTCAACTCCCGATAGACGCCGCTGCGCGACTCGCTGCGAACGTAGCGGTCGAAAAGCTTTCGGCCCTGGGCGTCGCCGAAATGGCGGACCATCTCGAGCGAGACCCGATCCGTCCAGGTGTTGGTTTCCTGAGCGGCGATCTCCTCGGCCCGTGAGGCGTCGAGCGGCCCGGTGTTCTCGCCGTCGAAGTAGAAGACGATCATCGAGGTGTAGCCCAGGTCGGCGGAGGTGACGAAGGTGATCGGACCGAAGGCGTCCTCGAATTTCTTCTTCAAGTCGCGCTCCATCTGGACGGAGTAGCGCGAGTGGGGAAACACCACGTAGAGAGCCTGATAGACCGCCCCCCGGCGAATCTGCACGAAGAGGTCGTCGGCTCCGGTTGCAAAGACGATCTGGTCGACGATTCTTTTGAGCGAGGCGCGGTCGGTGTAGAACAGCTCGCGCTTCGGCATGCGGTTGAAGGCGGCCCGCGTCTCGCGGTAGGCGTGGGAGTTCCTGAGCCCGCCGCAGTTCTCAAGGAGGTAGTCCTGCTTCTCCCGAAGGAGAGGGATGTCGGTGGGACGCGCGATCAGCGCGGCCATGGAGAACCGGCCGAGCAGTAGGGTGATGCCCGCGATCGACCCGTCCTGGGCCCATTCCCGGATCACCACGTCGTCGACCGGCTCCACCGAATGGAGGGAGGCCGCGTGGTTGCCGTAGTCGATGACGATGATCCGATCGTCTTCGGGGCCGGGGATGAGGCGCTGCTCGATCTCCTCGACCATGCGAGGAAACACGACGCGCAAAAGGTCGGGATCCGTGAAGACTCCGAGAGAAGATTCCGGCTGACGGACCAGCTCGCCCGTCGGGCTCGCCTTGTAACGGGCGAGGCCTTGTAGGATGTAGTTGTCATCGTGCAGCCACTCGAGGAATTCCTTTGAGGACTGTAGGCGGGCGGAGTCGCCCCTGCGATCTCGGATGCGGGACGCGGTGTCGCTCAAATTCCGGCGCATGGCCTCAAAATCGTGGACCGAGGCAAAGACGGCCTGCAGAACCGCATGAATCTCGTCCTGGATCTCGCGCAGCCGGTCCTCGTCCTCGACCTTGTCGATGCGGAAATGGCAGTGGACCTCCCGGGTCCCCTCGTCGCCGGCCGGCCCGATGGCCGTGACCTTGCCCCATTGGCGCTTGACGCTCAAGATGGGATGGACCGATGAGATGACGCGAATCGAAGCCTTGCGGAAGTAGTTCTTGAGACTCTCGAAGATGAACGGCGCGTCGAGGGTGTGGGTGTCGACCACGGTGACCTCGGCGGAGATCGTCTTGCCCGCGATCACCCGCGTCTCCGTGACGCCGAGGTTCCTCACCCTCACGTGAAGGCCTGGGACGCCCGGCCCCGCCTGCTGGGCATCCGGCAGCTCGTGGGCGAAAAAGTTGAAATGTTGAAGCAGGCGCTCGGCGGTTCGCTTCGCGTCGCCGTCGAGGGCGATGGAATCCGGCATCTCCGCGTAGAACGCCCGGGAGAAGGCCTGGAGCAAAGCGATGTCCTCCGGCGCTGCGGTGGCTTTCAGGAACTCTTCGATTTCGGCAAGGCGCAGGGCGCGGGCGTTCGGGTCTCGGGTGATCATCGAAGGAACCTCGGGAGGTGAGTATCGATAGGACCGGGTGATTGGGCCTGCCAATGCTACACCGACCCGGTGCAACCGGAAGAGTGTCCGGTTGGGTTGTCGCGCTGTTGATCGGGCGGGCGGCGATACGGTTCACCCCGTGAATCGCGACTCCTATAACCAGATCGCCACCGCCTGGGACGAAGCCCGCAGCACCTTCGGCCGCGAGCGGTCGTACATCGACGCCTTCCTCGACGGCATCCCCGCTCCCTCCTCGTTTCTCGATCTCGGTTGCGGCACGGGCCGGCCGATCGCCGAGCACCTGCTTTCGCTGGGGCATCGGGTGACCGGGGTCGATCAGGCGGAGCAGCTACTTGCGCTCGCTCGCGAGAGGTTTCCGGAGGGGCGGTGGATCGAGGCGCGGTTGGAGGAGTACGTGCCGACGGAGAGGTATGCCGGGGTGATCTGTTGGGATGCTCTGTTTCATCTGCCTCGCGAGGTGCACGAGGCGGTTCTGGCGCGGGCGGCGGGGTGTCTCGAACCGGGCGGGCGGCTCGCGCTCACGGTTGGCGGGTCGGAGCATCCGGCGTTTACCGACACGATGTTCGGAGAGACGTTCTTCTACGACTCGCACCCGCCGGAGCGGGTGGTGGAGATCTTGAGCGCTCAGGGGTTCGAGATGCTCGTCGCCGAGTTTATCGACCCGCCGACCTCGGGGCGGGACAAGGGGCGGTTCGCGATCGTTGCGACGAAGCCGTAGCGGGTTGGGGGCGACCCCCCCCGTGGCACAATGCGTCTTTCGGCACCCTCGTTTTTCTCGGAGGAAGTCCAATGAAATCCGGAAGTGTGGCTCCGGCTGTGCGCGTGGGCGGCTGGTCGTTGATCCTCGCGGCGCTGTTGTTTCTCGGGGTGTTCTCGTATCTGGCGGCGACGTTCGACTACCCCGACGTGCTCGACCGGCCGGCGGGCGAGGTGCTGCCGCGCCTGCTCGCGTTGGGCGACACCGGCCGCGCGGTGTGGGTGCTGTACGGGTTGGTGCCGCTCCTCTTGATCCCCGCCGGAATCGGCGTCGAAGCCTCGTTGCGCCGAGCCGCGCCGGGGGCGACGCGGGCCGCCTCGCACTTCGCGACCCTCGGGGCCTTCTCGATGCTGCTCGGCTTGATGCGTTGGCCGAGCATCCAGTGGGAGCTGGGCCGCACCTGGGCCGATGCCGACGGCTCGCAACGCGGCGCGCTCGTCGCCGTCTTTTCGGGGCTCAATTCGTACCTCGGCAACTTCATCGGCGAGTTCGTGGGCGAGCTGTTCCTGAACCTGTTCTTCGCGCTCACCGCCTACGCCATGCTCCGCTCGACCGACCGTCCGCGTTGGGCGGGGATCGCCGGCCTGGTCGCGAGCGGCGTCGGATTCGTGGCCATGTTCCGCAACGCGATCGGGGCGGTTGCGCCGGTCGCCGAGATCAACAACTTGGTGCTGCCGGTCTGGCTGCTGGTTCTGGGTGGTCTGCTTCTGCGCGCGACAGCGGTAGTAGAAGTCAGCGACCGGCGGTGAATTGAGCCCACCCCTCCGCTGCGCCCCATCAGGCGCGGGGATCATTGCGCCGATCCGCTCTCGGCGGGGACCTTCGGCGCGTCGCCGTCGCGGGTGAAATCCATGATCCAGTTCGTCTCCCACCTCTTGCCGCCGTCGGGCGAGAAAGCCTGCTCCCAGCGCGGGTTGGGGGTTGTGATTCGGGACCAGATGAAGCGGACGAGGATCGGCTTGCCGGCGAAGGTGTCCGGCCCTTCGAAGACGCCCTGGTCGCCGTGGAACGCCCCGACCACCGGCGGCTGGAGCGCGCCGACGCGGTTGTCAGCCCAGTAGATCGACCAGGTCTTTTGGGCGGGATCGAAGAAGCGGAACGACATGCCGCGAAAGCCTTCCCAGTAGTCGGTGACGAATTCGTCCTCGTTGGCGAGGCCGCCGAGATTGGGGTGGCAGTCGTTCGTCGCCTCGAATTCGAGCCATTCGGTGGCGCCCGCAAGCCGCGCCGCGAGCCGGCGGTTGTGGACCCTCCACGTGCCGAAGAGA
>JANNIH010000030.1:0-58154 GCA_031404815.1 Holophagales bacterium
CGGGAGGTCCACGTGGTCGAAGTGAAAGAGGTTCTTCGGTTGTGGAGCGCGGGCGAGGCTCAGCGGTCGATTTCTCGCCGTACGGGAGTGGACCGCAAGACGGTCCGTCGGTACATCAAAGCGGCCCACCAGGCGGGGTGCCGAATGGGCGAGCGCTGGCTCTATCGCTACCCGGACGACGCGTTCCTAGAGTATTGAGGCACGCGCCGCCCTTTGACTTCGCTCAGGGCTTAGGTCAACCCGCCAGCGGTGTACATTCAATCGGGGTCCTCGGCCGAGGGAGCCGCCGGGGTCGCAAGCGACCAGAACGGACTCACCAGCCCGTGCCGTTCGAAAGTGGCGGTCGCCTGTTCCGCAGTGGCGCGTTCCCAGTCCGGTTCGAGGCGGGTGGCGTACCAGGCGACCCCGAGGTCGTAAACGGTCTGCGCCGTCACGATCGCGCCCCGTTTCAAGTTACGGGCCGAAAGCCAGGTTTCGAGCTCGCCTTCCGCCCGGAAGGCCCGGATGTTGGCTCAGGTGTAGCCGATATCGGCCCAGAATTCCGCCGCCGGAACAAGAAAGTGAACCAGGCCTTCGCCCGTGATGCTGCGGTCGCGGACTTCGAAACGGAGTGGAGCCCCCGAGGCCGGCGAGTGGGTGTCCAGGCTACCGTCGCCGAACAAGGCGAGGATTGCCAAGCCGTCCCACACGCAGTTCGCGAACCAGGTACGTCCTCCCGAGCTCACGGCGAAATCGGTTGCGATGCCGGAAAACGGATGAGCCATCCAGATCGAATGGGTACCCGGTTGCAGCACCAGACAGTGCTCGGCCGCGAGCCCTTCGAGCGCTTGCAGGATGCCAGGCTCGGGTACCTCCAACCGGAGCGACAGCTCAGCCGCCGACGGAGCCACCGACCGATCCCGAAACGACCGGTAGACTTCGGCTCTCACAACACGTTCGAGCGGTTTCATTCGTTCAGCGCAGCTCTTTGCGCACCACCAGCTTGAGCCCCGACCAAACCTCGGTGACGGCGCACACTTTGACGTCCACCCAGCCGAGCGGCAGCGCGAGCTCGCGGATGGTGTCTTCGGTGATGTCGGTCGCAACCTTCGCCGACTTCTTGGGCCACGAGACCCAGACCAACGCCTCCGGTCCGAGTTTGGCGCGATAGGCGACGAGCGCCTTTCCAAGCTCGGCGGCGCGGGTGGTGAAGTGGTGGACGAACGCGGTGCGCGCGGTGGGGCGTTTGGCGAAAGTAACCCCCTCGGGCAACGGTGCGACCAGCTCTAGGTAATCATTCGGAGCGCCCACGAGGTAGACCTCGGCGCCCTCTTTGATCCCCAGCTTCGTGACGAGT
Source organism: Holophagales bacterium (assembly GCA_031404815.1). GTDB lineage: Bacteria > Acidobacteriota > Thermoanaerobaculia > Multivoradales > UBA5704 > DASYKS01. The sequence goes on from JANNIH010000030.1 coordinate 1,337, forward strand.
GGAGTTCCCGAGTAGCCGGCCATGATGGGGGCAGGCTAACACGGGCCGGAGCCGGTTCAGCAAGGGCGTTCCGGCCCCGCGGCTCGCTTGAGGTCGCCCCGCAGGTAGGCGACCCAGTAGACCCCAGCGACCAGCAGAGTCCCTCCGACCAGGTTTCCTGCGGTCGCCGCGACGAGGTTCCTGGCGGCACCGAGGAAGGGCACCGAGCCGCCTGTGTCGAGCGCGATGCCGAAGGGCAAAAAGAACCAATTGGCGATCGAGTGCTCGAAGCCGAGCGTCACGAACGCGGTGATCGGGAAGAGGATCGCCAGAATCTTGTCCGCGACGCTGCGCCCGCCCATGGCGAGCCAGACGGCGAGGCAGACGAGCGAGTTGCACAGCACGCCCCGCGCGAAAACCACCCCGAACGAAAAGCCGGCTTTCGCGGTCGCGATCTGGAGCGCGGTTTCGCCCACCGCGCCGTTACCGAGATGGGCGATGTCGGCCCAGAGGACAAACAGGACCGTTCCCAGGCAGCCGAGCACATTCCCGAAGTAGACGAGAAGCCAGTTGCGCAGGACATCCCGCGAGCTGATCAGCCGACTCGCCCAGGCCATCGCGAGCAGGTTGTTGCCGGTAAACAGCTCGGCGCCGGCCACGACGACCAGAATCAGCCCGAGGCTGAAGCTGATTCCGCCGAGCAGGCGGGTCACGCCGAAGCCGAAGCCGGACTTCGTCACCACCACGATGAAGAACAGCGCACCGAGCGAGATGAACGCCCCGGCGAGCAGCGCGAGCACGAAAAGCGTGACCGCAGGGGTATGTGCCTTCGCGACGCCGAGTCGCTCGACCATCCGGGCGATCTCGCGCGGTGGATGGGCGTCGATGAGGTTGGGTGGATTTTCCATGGAGAACGGGCTGAAACGTCGTTGGACTTGTCGATTCGGATCGTACAGGAGACGTACACCCCGCGGGCGCGTTCAGAACGCGGGATTTTCCCGTGCGTCCAGGACGACCGACAATGGGGTGCTCCGAGGCCACACACGCACGCACGCACGCACGAGCATCCACCTGCTACATCAACTCGTGGGTGGGGGGCCTTCTCGACCTCTTGGAGGTAGGCGGGATTGAGAAGAAGTCAAGGCCTGGAGGGCCGGAATTGCACCCGTAAAGTAGACTCGAAGCGAGGCAGGGGATCGCGGCCTCGCCACCGTAAAGGCCGAGCAGGGTCCACTCTTCACGATCGACGAGGAGAGTAGACAGCGTGAGCTCTTCAGCATGCCTTCGCCAAGGCCCGGCGGGCTCCACTCCCGCCAGCATCAGGCACACATAAGCAGCACCGGCTCGGCCGCAGCAAAGATCAGCTCCGGCGGCAGGGTGATCGAGAACCAAGTGAACGGCGCGCCGTGCCGCATCGAGAAACTTTGGATCTCCAAGAATCTGGTAGGCCTTCAGAGCGAGAAGTACAACGCCGGCAAAGCCATTGCACAAAGAAGCATATCGCTCCTCCCGGGGACAGAATCGAGCCGGCACTGCGAGCGTGACGGCCAAGAAGCTCGCGAGTTCATTCGAGGCCTTGGCAGATAGCGGTGTCTCGCAAGCGGCTGCCCAGAGAAGGAGTGAAAGGTAACAGCCTGCGGTCCCGTGTGCGAGCCCTGGATTCGCAAGTCCCCCGCCGCGGCATTGCTCGCGCTCCAAGACCGAGGTCAGGTGAAGCGCGAGAGACTTGCCATGCGAATGCAGTCTCGGGTCGCCGATCTGGTGCAGCAGGAGGGCTGTTCCGTTGAGGCAACCTGCGGTGCCTTGGTAGAGATCCGAGGGTCCTTCAAGTGATCCGCGGCCTTCCTCGATAAAGCGTCTGATAGCTTCTGAGCGCAGGCGAGGAGCGCATTGCGAGTCCGCGACCAGGGCCTTCACGAAGTAGAGCCCGACCGAACCGTAGAGGAACGAGAAACGGGGAACGTGGCCTGGATCTTCCATCGGGGGCATGGATTCCAACAGGCCGCAATCTGCCATGAGCGCCCAACGAATCCAGCAATCCGCAGATTTCAGATGCTCAGGATTGCCAGTTAACCGTGCGGCATGCCAGTAGGTATAAGAGATTCCCGCGGCACCCAACGCGAAGCTCGTGAAATGATCTCCTTGCGGTTTCCGCACCGCACGAGAGGAAGGACGCCTCATGTCCTTGAGGTAGCCCTCTAGGTAGCCGGAAAAGATTTTGCGGACCTGCATATGTGTGTATCTATAGAGAGAGAATGCGAGAGGGTTCCTTTGCGGGACTCGACACCTGTTACTGAGCCCGCAAAGGTCGTCGGATCGTTACCCGGATATCACTCTAGTAGAGTGTGCAGTAATAGGTTATCTTGTGCGGGGGGCAATTGGTCAAGCAACAGGGAGCACCGCCGGCCAAGACCTGGAGTTCTTTGGGGACCAGTGCTTTGATCGTCTCCTTCGACAGGTTCAACCGTTGACAATCGGAACGCTTGCTCTTGGAACGAGTCTTCATGAACAGCTCCAATCAGTGAGTGCGCTTAACCAGGTTACTCCCCCGGGCTGGGCCGGGTAGAGCTGCACCGCGACGACCGCGGGGCGCTGTGCACAGTATAACCGGATCTGCACTTAAAAGGTTCTCGCATTGAGTATGGCGACGAGAAGTCTTTGCGGAACTAAAACGACTTCTGCCCGAAGTTCGCCGCCAGCGCCGCGAGGTCGAGGCCGTCGACGATGCCGTTGCCGTCGAAATCCGTGAAGCGCCGGTAGCGCGACTCGCTGCGGATGGAGCCGAAGGCGAGCGCGAAAGTGATCAGATCTTCGCCATCGACCCGGCCGTCCTGGTCGATATCTCCGGTGAGGAAGGTGGTGCCCGCGATCACGAACTGGGCGACCTGGCGATCGACCGTGTTCGCCGGGGTCGCGAGATCGCGGGAGCGGAAGCCGACGGTCACGACTCCCACGAGCGGTGTCGAGGGGCGGAACGTGATCTCAGCCCGCTGCGCATCTCCCGAGACCAGCGCGCCCACCTCTAGGCCGTTGATCACCAGGCGGGTCGAGGGGAGGTCGATGCCGCGGCCGAAATCGAGCAGGCCGAGGCGGATCGTCGTATCCGCGGCGACCCCGGTCGCACCGTCGACGGGTGAGACCAAGCCGACCACAGGTGGGACCTTGTCCGTCGCGGTCAACTGGTCGGCCCAGATCTCCGCCAGCTTGTCGTAGCCCGCGGCGTTCGGGTGGAGCTTGTCGGTGCCGCCGGCAAAGAGCGACGCGAAATTCGGCGTCTGCCAGAAGAAGATCTCGTACGGATCGGCGAGCGCGCGACGCTTCTCCCAGGCGAGGTTGCGCACCATGGCGGCGAGCTGGCCCGCGATCTTGTTGTCGCCATCCCGATTCGCGCTCGGCAGCCGCGGCAGAACCGGAGCGTGCACCACCCTGACCGCGAGAGCCTCGGCCTTGGCCGCGATGGCCTGGAGGTTGAACGTGATCGTCTCGATCGACACCTGGTTGCCGATGTCGTTCGTTCCTTCCATCAACAGCAGCGTCTCGACCCGATTGTCGGCCAGCACTTGATCGATCCGGGTCACTGCTTCGGCGGTTGTTTCACTGTTCAGCCCGGCGTTGATCACCGTTGCGCCTGCGACACCTCGCGCCACGAGCAGGTTGTCGAGGCGGCCGGGATACCCCTGCTCGGCGAAAGGTCGGCTGACGTCGTCGGCGGCGCCAAACGTGATGCTGTCGCCGAACGCGACATAGCGGCTCTGCGCCCGCGCCGCCGTCGGGAAAAGCGGCAGGAGCGAGGCGGCGATCAGGCCGAGCGTGAGCCGACGTGCCCCAGTCACGGCTCTTCGCTCCAGCGGGCGGAAAGCTCCGCTTTGATCTCACCCGGCCAGCGGAAGGTCACGGCGCCCGCGGCGGTGGGCAGCAGGCGCGGCCGATCGGCCCGGTCGGTGGCGGGGGAACCGGTGGTCGAAATCGATGCGCGGCGAAGCGGCTTGCCCGAAGCGTCCGTCTCGATCGCCTCCCAGCCGCGCGGCGCGGCGGTGCGGGCGAGCAGGCGGATGCCGTTGGCCGTCCGCTCTAGGGTCGGGAAGACGGAGCCCGGCGGGCCAACCGTGCGCGGCGCGGACCACACGTTCGCGTCGTTCGCGGCGAGCGCCGACGTCACCACCCGGTAGTCGTTGCCGTCGAAGCGCGCCCAGGAAAGCAGGGCGCCCGTACCCGTGGCGACCAGCGCGGGGGTGATGTCGGGCACCTGATTACCGGAGGCCACCGGACGCGGGGTCGTCCAGGGGGCGCCGAGGCGACCGCGGCTCCAGAGAATTTCGTCGTCCTGGCCGTCGAACGCGCTCCAGGCGAGCAGATAGGAACCGTCCGTGAGCCGTGCCGCGACCAACGCGAGCTGGCTGCCCGGTCCGGGAGGGCCGATCGTTCGAACGGCCGACCAGCGCCCGTTCTTGAAACTCGAGACTTTGACGCCGAGCGAGCGCTCGTCCGTCCCTTCGAGCCAGGCGAGCCCGACGAAGCGGGAGCCGGAAAGCAGCGGCACCGGCCGCGCCTGGACCGAAGCCGCGGCCGGCGGCGAGGGAAGAGAGCGCCGAGGGCCGTTCGCCCCCTGGCCGAGCAGGACGAACACCTCTCGCCGGTCGCCGCGCGGACGGGTGCCGACGGCGACCCAAGAGGCATCGGAACCGGCCACCGCTTCGAGCGCCGCATCGGCCGGGAGCTTAAGGTCGATCCGGGCGCCGGAATCGAGTTCCAGCCGAACGCCGTTCGGTCCGCTCACGAGCGCCGGCGCGGCGAAAGCGGGCGGCTCGAGCGCAGTGGCGATCGCGGCAAGCAGCAGCCAGAACCGCAGAGGCGTGTTGAGCTTGGGCATCGTGCGCGATCCTATGGGGAGGCCTGCCCCGAGTCAACGCGGTTGGCCCCTGTCTTAAGTCCGTTCGGACCGCTGTGGTAGCTTCTGCCGCCATGAGCGATTTGACCCTGGAGACGCCGACCGCCAAGGCGTCGATGTCGGACGTGCGCCCCGCGCTGGAGGCGGCGCTCAAAGCGCAGTTCCCCGGCGGCATGCTCAAGTGGAGCTGGGAGGGGGATGTCTGTCACCTCACCGGCCCCGGGGCGAAGGGGACGATCGTGCTCGAAGCGGGGAAGCTGGTCGGCCGCGCCCACTTGGGCCCCCCCGCGAGCATGATGCGCGCGCTGATCGAGCAGAAGATCACCGGCGCGATGAAAAAGGCGTGCGGATAGCCGCCCTCCGGGTCTCTAGGTAGACCCTTCGGGAGAGCGCCGATGCTTGAGCCCCCCGGATCGGTAGGCGCCCTAAGGCGCTTTGCGGTCGAAACGCCGGAACGGCCGTTTCTCTTCTTCGTCCGCGGGCTCGACTGGCGGTGGCTCTCCTTCGTGGAGGTGGCCGAGCGGGTCGGTGGCCTGGCCGCGCGGCTCGATCGACTCCCTGGCGGTGCGCGAATCGGATTTCCTGCGACCGCGGGTGTTTCCTCCCTACTGTTCGATCTCGCGATTCGCGCCACTGACCGGATCGCGGTGCCGATCGGGCCGCTCGGCGCCGAGTCCGAGCGCGACCCGGAGCTGGCACGCCTCGGTGCCGAGGCGTTCCTCGCGCCGCCCGGCTTTGCGCCGAGTCTCGCGATTCCGACCGTGGAGATCCCCGATCCGTTCACCCTCTCCGCTGCGTTGCCGGATGGTGAAGGGGGTGTCCTCATCGAAACGGGCGGGGAGTCCGAGATGGAGCCACGGATCGCCTCCGGTGCTGAGATCGTAACGGTCGGCGGGCGGTTCGAGTCGGCGGGGCGCGCGAAGTGGCCCGCGCGCGAGATAGTCGTGGTCGGTCCGCCGTCGCGGCGCGAGATCGACCGTGCGTTTTCGGATTGGGCGCTCCGCTCCGGTGCCGCCTGCCTGTTCGAGCCCGATCCGGCCGCCCGCGCCGCGAGTGCCGCTTGGGGGCGGGTGACGATCCATTTCGGAAGCGAGGCGGAACTGAGCGAGCTTCGGGGGCGTGCCCGGGTGGCCCAGAAGGTACCGTTCTCGCGTTCGCGCCTGCCGTTCGGCCGACTGCATACGGTGTTCTGCTCCGACCGGCAAGGGCTGGCCCAGGAAGAGATCGAGAGCTGGCGCTCGTTGGGAGTCGCGGTCGGATGACGCCGCACGAGGTCGCGGAGCGGTTGAAGTCGTGGGCGCTCGAAGCCGGTTTCGATCGGGCCGGTGTCGCGAGCCTCGAGCCGCTCGAACATGGCGCCGCGCTGATCCGCTGGCTCGAACGGGGGGAGCAGGCGGGGATGGCCTGGATGGGCAACCGGCTGGAGGCGCGGCTCGATCCGGCGCAGTTCTTCCCCGGAGCGCGGAGCGCCCTCTGCGTCGCCCTTCACTATTGGCCGCTTGGCGGTCAGGAGGATCCGGAGGGGGACCTCTGGCCGCGGGTCGCCCGCTACGCGCGCGGGGTCGATTACCACGACCTGATGAAGCGCTGGCTGAAGCCGCTCTGCGACCGGATCGAGGCGGAATTCCCCGGGAGCAAAGCGCGCTACACGATGGACACCGGCCCGGTGCTCGAACGCGAGCTGGCGGCCCGCGCCGGCCTAGGCGCGGTGGGCAAGAACACCCTGCTGCTCCACCCCGAGGCAGGCTCGTGGTTTTTGCTCGGCGAGATCTTCACCACGCTCGACCTGGCGCCCGACCAACCGCTCGCGGATCTCTGCGGCAGCTGCACGCGCTGCCTCGAAGCCTGCCCCACCGGGGCGCTGGTGGCACCCTACCGACTGGACGCGAACCGTTGCATCAGCTATTGGACGATCGAGCACCGGGGGGAGTTCCCCCCCGGCGTGGCCGAGAGCCTCGACGGTTGGCTGTTCGGTTGCGACGCCTGCCAAGAAGCCTGCCCGTGGAACGCGGCACCCCCGCCGGTCGACCACCCGGAGCTGCGCCTGCCGCCCGAACGCGCCGAGCTCGATCTCGCCGGGCTGCTCGGGCTCGATCGGGAAGACTACGTCGCCCGCTTTCGGGGCAGTCCGCTCAAACGGGCGAAGCTCGAAGGGTTGCAGCGGAACGCCATGGCGGTGAAGCGAGCGACGCCGTAAGGCGGACCGTCTGTAGAGAGCCCACCTTGACGCCCCGCGCCTCTACCGGCCACGATATTCTCCTGACCGCTCAAGGAAAGGGAATCCCATGGCGACACGCACACGCAAGGCGGGCGAATTCTGTTGGATCAACATGCTGACGCCGCAGCCGGAGGCGGCTCGGGTGGACGCCGGAGGAGAATTCGATGCCGGAGTTCACCTACACCAGCTTCAAGCTCGAGGGCGACTACGTCGCGGGGATGATGCCGATCCTGCCGAACATGGGGGAGATGCGGCCGCACTGGGGAGTGTACTTCACCGTTCTAGACCCCGACGAAACCGCGCGCCTGGCGGAGGGGCTCGGCGCCACGATCTGCGTGCCGGCGCAGGATATTCCGGACGTCGGCCGCTTCTGCGGCATCGTGTCGCCGCAGGGCGTCATGTTCTACGCTATTCGCTACAGCCGCTGAGGTGCGAGGCTGTGAGTCGCTGAAGGTAAGGAATTCGGGAGACTTGCGGGACGTTCGCACCTGCTGATGACAGATCCTGAACGTAGCGCCCCTGAAACTCCCGCGACCGAACCGACCCAAGCGGCCCAAGCCCCGACGCTGCCCACGCCGAGCGAGCAGGCGTTCCCGACCCTCACGGCCGAGCAGGTCGGGCGGATCCGAGCCGTCGGGACCGTCCATGCGGTCGAGCGCGGCCATCTGCTGATCGACGTGGGGGAGCAGCGCGCCTCCTTCTTCGTCGTCGTCTCCGGACGGGTCGCGATCGTCCGCCCGTCGCTTTCGGGAGAGGATCTGATCGCGGTTCACGGCCCGGGGCATTTCATCGGCGAGATCAACACGCTCTCCGGCCGCCGGGCGCTGGTCCGGGCGCGGGTCGACGAGGCGGGCGAGATGATCGAGCTCGATCGCGATCAGCTGCTCGCGCTGGTTCAGACCGACTCCGAACTGGGCGAGATCCTGCTTCGCGCGTTCATCCTCCGCCGGGTGGAGCTGATCGCGCACGGCCAGGGCGACGCCGTCTTGATCGGGTCGGATCATTCCGCCGGGACGCTCCAGGTGAAAGAGTTCCTGGCGCGCAACGGTCACCCTTACGCTTACCTGGATCTCGACCGCGACGACGCGGTCCAGGAGATCCTCGACCGCTTCCACATCGGCCTCGAAGACGTGCCGGTTCTGATCTGCCGGGGCGACACGGTGTTGCGCAACCCGACCCCCGAGCGGATCGCCGACTGCCTCGGCTTCAACGAGGCGATCGACCCGGCGCAGGTGCACGACCTGGTGATCATCGGCGCCGGCCCTTCAGGGCTCGCCGCGGCGGTCTATGGCGCCTCCGAGGGGCTCGATGTCTTGGTGCTGGAGGCGGGCGCACCGGGCGGCCAGGCCGGGTCGAGCTCGAAGATCGAGAACTATCTCGGCTTTCCAACCGGTATATCCGGGCAGGATCTCGCGGCGCGCGCCTTCACCCAGGCGCAGAAGTTCGGTGCCCAGCTGATGGTCGCCAAAGGAGCGAAGCGGCTCGGCTGTGAGCGCAAGCCGTACGCGATCGAGATCGAGGATGGGCCGAAGATCCAGGCGCGCACGGTGATCCTCGCGACCGGCGCCGAGTACCGTCGGCTCGCGCTCACCAACCTGGCGAAGTTCGAGGGCGCGGGCATCTACTACGGTGCGACCTACATTGAGGCACAGCTGTGCGGCGGGGACGAGGTGATCGTGGTGGGCGGCGGCAATTCGGCCGGCCAGGCCGCGGTCTATCTCGCCCAGACCGCCCGGCGCGTCCATCTGATGGTCCGGGCCGATGGGCTCGCCGAGAGCATGTCGCGCTACCTGATCCGGCGGATCGAAGGGAGCGCGAACATCCGGCTCACCACCCGCACCGAGCTCGACGCGCTCGAAGGGGAAACCCACCTCGAGCGGGTGCGCTGGAAAAATCGCGACAGCGGCGCCACCGAGAGCCACAACATCCGCCACATCTTCGTCATGACCGGTGCCGCCCCGTGCACGGCCTGGCTCGCCGGCTGCGTGGCACTCGACGCCAAAGGGTTCATCAAGACCGGTTCGGACCTCTCGCCGGAAGATCTGGCCGCCTGGCCGCTCGGCCGGCCGCCGCATCTGCTCGAGACCAGCCTGCCGGGAGTGTTCGCGGTAGGTGATGTGCGCGCCGGCAACGTCAAGCGCGTAGCCTCCGCCGTGGGGGAGGGATCGATCGCCGTCTCCTTCGTCCACCGCGTGCTCCACGAATAACCGTCAAGAAACCGCCAAGAATCGAGGCTCTCTCATGTCTGTCGACGGCTGCGCCCACCTCGCCGCGATCAAGAAGGTCACCCGCCCGAAAAAGCGGGAGTGCGAAGAGTGCGTCAAAATCAACTCCCATTGGGTGCACCTACGGACCTGCCAAGCGTGCGGCGCCACCCTCTGCTGCGACAGCTCGCCCAACCAGCATGCGAGCCACCACGCCAGCGCGAGCAGCCACCCGGTGATCGCCTCGGCCGAGCGCGGCGAGCGCTGGCTCTATTGCTACCCGGATGACGCGTTTGTGGAGTATTGAGGCGGTGGCACCGGGTTGCGGCCCGAGCGTCAACCCCACGGTCGGCACCTTCGCCGATTTCTTGGGCCACGAGACCCAGACCATCACCTCCGGCCCGAGCTTCGCGCGATAGGCGACGAGCGCTTGGCCCAGCTCGGCGGCGCGGGTGGTGAAGTGGTGGACGAACGCGGTTTGCGCGGTGGGGCGTTTGGCGAACGTCACCCCTTCGGGCACCGGTGCAACCAGCTCGAGGTAGTCCTCAGGAGCGCCCACGATGTAGGCCTCGGCGCCCTCTTTGATCCCGAGCTTCGTGACGAGGGGCGTTCTCGAGTAGCCGGCCATGGTGGGGGCAGGTTATCCCACGCCCCGGTTGCATTCCAGGGGCTGGCGCGCCATCACGTTACGGCACAATCCGAATCGGCGTTCCATCCGGTACGACCCGCAGAATCTCCTCGATCTCGCGGTTGGTGACTGCGATGCAGCCGTCTGTCCAATCGACCGCGAGGTGGGCGCGCCCGAGCCATCCCCAGGCGTTCTTCATACCGTGAATCATCACCTGGCCGCCGGGCGCAACGCCCCGCAACTGCGCCGCGGCCTGATCGCTCGGTCGCGGGTAGGAGATGTGGAACGCCCGGTGGAAGTCGCTGTCGAGCTTCCGGTCGTCGAGGCGGTAGGCCCCTTCCGGAGTTCGGCCATCCCCTTCCTGCTGCTTGGCCCCGATGGGGGTGCGCCCGAGCGACACGGAATAGGAGCGGGTGAGCTCCGTCCCACGGTAGAGCTCCAGAACCCGAGCCCCTTTTCGCACCACGACCCGATCGACCCGCGTACCGTCGGGCAGAGGAATTCGCGGCCAGTTGGCCCAGGCGGAGGCAATGGACACGAGGACCAGCCACGAGATGAGTAGGCGCCGACGTTTCATGGCGTTTTTGCGGGGCCGCGTTGGGTCAATCATGTCTGCGGCTCTGCCGTTCGAGATCGAGCGATCCGCTTTTGCCCGGCGGGCGAGTCCGCCTCGTCCCAGGCCGCAAGGTCGTCTCGGGAGGCTGCGCCGGGTTCGAAGACGGCGGTCGATCGTTCGATCCTGGCCGGAGACGATCGTCCACAGAGGCAGTCGGGGAAAAGCATGGCGCCGAAAGTCACCCTCCCGAAGGCGAAAGGCGCCCGCTTGAGACGAAATACCCCAAAAGAATCTCCGCCGGGCGTAGGTATTTTAGCGTCGGGCATTGGGTATCTCACGCCGGGATCGAGAGAATCCGCGCCGGGTACGAGTACTTTAGCGGCGGGTTCGAGGTATACCACGTCGGGCTCGGGTACTTTAGCGCCGGGATCGAGAGAATCCGCGGCGGGCACGGCTATTTTAGCGGCGGGTTCGAGGTATTTCGCGTTGGGTACGAGGTATTCCACGCCGGGAACGAGGTATTCCGCGTCGGGCACGGGATATTCGACGTCGGGCGCGAGGTACTCCACGTCGGACCCGCGGACTCGCGCATACCTCGGACGTTTGAGGCGCCCTCCCCGCCGTCGCCCCTCGGGTGTGCTCGTCCCGGGACCGCCGGCGTCTCGCCGGCACAGGCGCTTAAGCAACCCCGAACGCCCTGGCGAAGCGTCCCTCCCCCCGGGGTGGGGGCGGGCTGGAGCGGGGGGAGGATAAGGAGGGGGGCGTCCCGATTCCGGGCCAATGCCCGCCCGCGCGCAGTCTCCCGTTTCAGCGTTATCCTTGGCGCTCATCCCATTCGTAAACGTGAAGGCAGGGGCAACCGTTGAGCGATCGAGAGAACCAGGCACCGGCAAAGACCGAGGCGACGGCGAGCGGAGCGAGCGCGGTCGCGCAGGGTGGTGGCGTCGCGGCGGCATCGGGTGCGGTCGCGGCCGGTGGAGATATTTATGGTGGCGTGCATATCCACAATGTCCCACCCCCTCCGCCCGCCATAGCACCCCCAAAAGTCGCCCCCACCCGCCTAACCCACGTCGCCGAAGACCTCTTCGGCCGAGAAACCGACCTCGCGAAGCTCGACGCCGCCTGGGCCGATCCGAACCTCCACGTCGCAACCTTCGTAGCCTGGGGCGGGGCGGGAAAAACCTCCTTGGTCGCCAAGTGGGCTGCGGGGAAAGACCTCGGCGGCGCCGACTATTTCGACTGGTCGTTCTACAGCCAAGGCACGCGGGAGGAAGGTTCGGCCTCCGGCGAGCCGTTCGTGGCGGCGGCGTTGCGGTTTTTCGGGGAGGTGGATGGCGAAGGCGAGAAGATCGCGAGCAGCACGATGTCCGGGTGGGACAAAGGCGCGAAGCTCGCTGGGCTTGTGGCACGGCGGAAGGCGCTGGTGATCCTTGACGGTTTGGAGCCTCTTCAATATCCGCCGAGCAGCCCGGTGGCCGGTCAGTTGAAGGACCCAGGGGTGACGGCGTTGCTGCGCGGGCTCGCGGCGCAGAATCCTGGGTTGTGCGTCGTGACCACGCGCGAGGGGGTGACGGATCTGGCGGCGTTCCACGGCGGGACGGCGCCTGAGTGGTCGTTGGAGCGGTTGGGCACGGCGGCCGGGGTGGCGCTGCTCGAAAAGCTTCAGGTAAGGGGGAAGAGGAGCGAGTTGGAGACGCTGGTCGAAGACGTGGCCGGCCATGCGCTCACGATCAACCTGCTCGGGACTTTTCTCGCGAAGGCGCACGGTGGGGACGTGCGGCGGCGGGATCGGGTGAAGTTCGAGAAAGCGGATGCGAAGGTGCAAGGGGGCCACGCGTTCCGTACGATTGCGGCCTACGAAAACTGGCTGGGTGGTGAACAAGTAGAGGGCTCCCGGCAGCTTGCCATCCTTAGGCTGCTCGGACTCTTCGACCGGCCCGCGGACGGCGGTTGTCTGGATGCGTTGCGCAAAGAGCCGGTGATTCCTGGCTTGACCGATGAGCTGATCGGGCTTGACGAGGAGGATTGGAACCTCGCCGTTTCCGCACTTGCCGAGTGCCGCCTCTTGTCTCCCTCTCCCGTTTCGGGAGAAGGCCGGGGTGAGGGCCTCGACGCCCACCCGCTGATCCGCGAGTACTTCGCCCGCCGGCTGCGCGAGACGAACCCAGAAGCCTGGCGCGCCGCGCACGGCCGGCTGTTCGAACACCTGCGGGACTCGACCCCGAACCAGCCCGCCACGCTCGAAGGCCTGCAACCGCTCTACCAGGCCGTGGCCCACGGCTGCCACGCGGGGCGGTACGAGGAGGCGCGCGCCGGGATCTACCGCGACCGGATCCTGCGTGGAACAGGAGATGACGGCTTCTACAGCACGAAGAAGCTCGGGGCGTTCGGTGCCGACCTGGGCGCCGTGGCCTGCTTCTTCGATCCCCCCTGGCGCCGCGTCTCGCCCGCCCTCACCGAAGCCGCCCAGGCCTGGCTGCTGAACGAGGCCGCCTACCGCCTGCGCGCCCTGGGCCGGCTGACCGAGGCCCTGGAGCCGATGCGGGCGGGGTTGGAGTTGGCGTCAAGGTCGGAGGGTTGGGCGAATGCTTCGTGGGGTGCCTCCAACCTGAGCGAGCTGGAGCTGACGCTGGGCGACGTCCCGGCCGCGGTGCGGGACGCCGAGCAGTCCGTGACGTTCGCCGACCGCAGCGGGGATGCCGGCCAACGGATGATCAACCGCACGACGCATGCCGACGCCTGGCACCAGGCGGGCCGCCGGGCCGAGGCGTTGGCGCTCTTCCGCGAGGCGGAGGGGATGCAGGCGGAGCGGCAGCCCGCCTACCCGCGGCTCTATTCGCTGCGGGGCTTCCGGTACTGCGACCTGCTGCTCGCCGAGGCCGAGCGGGCAGCCGGGCGGGAGGGCGGGGCGGGAGCGGCCGGGGCGGCTATTGTTTCGGAGTCACGGGAGGCGCTCCGCGAGGTCGAGGAGCGGGCGACGGAGGCCATCGAATGGGAAACGAAAATGCACGGGGCACCGATACTTGATTTCGCGCTCCACCACCTGACCCTCGGCCGCGCCGCGCTGTATGGTGCGATCCTGTCCGGCACCGGTCTCGCCGCCGCGAGAGCCGAGATCGAGTCGGCCGTGGACGGTCTCCGAAGCGCGGGTGACCTTCCACGCCTCCCATGGGGCCTCCTCACCCGAGCCTGGCTTCTGTTCTTGGAAGGCGACCCCGCCGCCGCCCGCGCCGATCTGGACGAGGCGCAGGAGATCGCGGCGCGGGGTCCGATGCCGTTGTTTCTGGCGGATGTGGCTCTCTATCGGGGGCGGCTGTTCGGTGACCGGGCGGCGCTGGTTGAGGCGCGGCGGTTGATCGAGAGGCATGGGTATGGGCGTCGGTTGGGGGAGTTGGCGGATGCGGAGGCTTCGAGCTGGCTTCGACTTCGCTCAGCCGACGGGTCCGGGGCCGTAGTTTGAGGGCCGAAGGCCCGCCTCAAAATAGCCTAGGGCAACGCCCTAGGATCTCGGTTCGGCAAAACATCCCGTGAGGGCTGAAGGCCCGTTCGATGGCCGTGGGGTCCGATGGATCGGGCTTTCAGCCCTCCCGGGTGGGGGACGGTTCCGTAATCCTGGGGCGTTGCCCCAGGCTGGTTTAGGTCGCGCCTTTGGCGCTCAAACCCAGCGAGCGGTCACGCCCGCGCTAGAACCGGCCGCCGATCAGTGGCAGCTCGCGGCGGTGGAGCCAGGTGATGACCGCCCCGCCGACGAAGCAGGTGAGCGCGAGGCCGAACAGCAGGCCGCCGTCCCCCTGGACCTCGATGCCCAGCTTGGTCAGATGGGAAAGGATCGCTCCGGCGAGGACGCCCATGGTGATCAAACCGCCGTAGACGGCCAAGCCGGGGATCAGCAGCAGGATCGCCGCGATCAACTCGGCCACGCCCGATCCGATCCGCCCGGCCGGTTCAAGGCCAAGGGTCGAAAAGATATAGACCGACTCGGGCGCGCCGGTGAATTTGAAGTAGAGCGTCTGGATCAGGATCAACGCCACCACGATCTGCAAGATCCAGCTCACACGGTTCTGGGTTGGGGTCAAAGGGGTCATGGTGGAATCCTTTCAGGGTTCGACGATTTGAAACGCGTGGCCGTCGGGATCGCGGACCAGGAATCCGCGGTGGAAGCCGAGCTCCGCTTCCGGGAGTGTCGCGATCCCGGGGGAGACAAAGCGGACATCACCTTCGGTCAAGCGCGCCGCGAGGGCGTCGAGGGCTTTGGGGCCGTCGATCGTAAGGGTGGTCTGCCAGTGCGCGAGGTCGTTGGCTGCGAGATCGCCCGGGGTCGGCCGGCCGCCCTGCGGTGTCAGGTATTCGAGAAACTCGATCCCGGGGCCGGAAGTTCCGTGGAGGCCGGTGATCCGCAAGTGTGCGCCGAACACCAGGTTCAGGTGGGCCTGCTCCGTGCCGTAGTTGTCGCTCGCCCCGGCGACCGAAAGACCGAGCAGATCGCGATAGAACGCCAGGCTCGCGTCCGTGTCGGCGACCACGATCGCGGTGTGGTCGATGCCGAGGAACAACTTGCCCGAGGAGTGATCCTGCCAGCGCGGATTCCCTTTCCCCTTTGGGTACCAGATGATCTCCAGATTGTGGCCGTCCGGATCTTGGAAATAGAACGCGCGGATACCCCCCGCGTTCGGGTTCGAGAGGGGCAGGAGCTGGGGCCCGGTCGAGACGTGGCGAACCTTGGCGGCGCGGAGCTTCGCGTACGCCGCATCCATGTCCGAGACGACGATCGCGATGTGCTGGAACCAGCGGTCGTTGCTCTTGGCATCGGCCGGAATCGGCCGGCCGCGGGGCGTCAGGTATTCGGTCAACTCCACTTCCTCGGTGCCGAGCCGTAGCCGTGCCACCCGTTGGCGCAAGCCGAACACCCCAGCCAGCTGTTCATAGGCGTCGCCCGCCACCTCGCGCTCCCAAACCTTTTCGAAGCCGAGCGTGCCGGTAAAGAACGCGACCTCGGCATCGAGGTCGGAAACGGTAAAGCCGACCGTGGCGACTCGGGGAGCATCTGTGGCGCTCGCCGCCGATCCCGAAATGACGAGGAGGAAGAAGAGGGCGAAGGCGAGCCGTGCCCCCTTTCCGAGGTGGCGGAAGGAAGGAGATTTCATCGAGAGAGTCCTCACGCGCCGAGCCGTTCGCGCAGGTGGGCGCCGACGCGCAGCGCATTCGCCATAATTGTGAGCGCCGGGTTCACCGCCGCGCTCGAAGGGAAGAAGCTGCCATCGACCACGTAGAGGTTGTCCACCTCGTGGGAGCGGCAGTTGGGGTCGAGCGCCGAAGTCGCGGCATCATTGCCGAAGCGGATCGTGCCGTTCTGGTGCGCGACACCCGCGAGCGGAATGCGCTGGCCGGCGTACAGGCTGCGCGCGAAGATCCCCTCGTGGCATTCGTGGCCGTGAATACCGCAATGGGTCGAGCCCTTCATCAGCTCTTTGAGCTTCGCGGTCAACCGCTCGTGTCCGGTCTCGTTATTCGGTTTGTAGGAAAGGACGATGTTGCCCTGCGCGTCGAGTGAGACCCGGTTGTTCGGATCGGGCAGGTCTTCCGAAGTGAGCCAGAAGTCGAGCGAATGGCGGGCCATCAGGTCGAGCGTCCAGCCGGGTGCGAACGCCGGGGCTCCCGCCGAGAGCGTCACCGCGTCGAGCTTGCCGACGAACGAGATGTGCCCCATCGGATGATCCCACTCCGGCGAACCGAAATAGAAGTCGTTTAAAGCCAAGGTCTTTTGGAACACCGTCGGGTTCGGGCACTTGGAGATCGCCATCAAGACCGAGTTGATGTGCCCCATGTAGTGGCGGCCGACCACGTCCGAACCGTTGGCGAGCCCGCGCGGGTGGCGATCCGAGGTCGAACGGAGCAGCAGCGCGGCCGAGTTGATCGCGCCGCCCGAGACCACCACCAGGTTCGCGGAGTAGGTTTCGTGCATCGTTCCGCCCGGTCCGTCGCGCTCGACCCGGACGGCCGAGATCTCGCGGCCGGAGGGGCTGGTCTCCAATCGAGAGACATAGGCGTGGGTGAGCAGCGTCACGTTCGGATGGGTGAGCGCCGGATCGACACAGATCGTCTGCGCGTCGGCTTTCGCCCCGACCAGGCAGGGGTGGCCGTCGCAGGTCTCGCAGCGGATGCAGCGGGAAGTCCGCGGGTTCTTCTCGTCGAGGCGGACGCCGAGCGGCACATGGAACGGCCGATGCCCCAGCTTCACCCAATCGTCGTGCAGCTGCTGGATCCGCGGCTCGTGGCTGACCGCCGGGTAGAGATAAGGGGCGGAGGCCTCCGGCTCGGTCGGATCGACGCCCCGCTCCCCATGCACCTGGTAGAGGTGCTCGGCCTGGGTATACCAGGGCTCGAGGTCGTCGTAGCTGATCGGCCAGGCGGGGGAGATGCCGCCATGATGGCGCAGCTCGCCGAAATCCTCGCGGCGCAGGCGGAACAGCGCCGCGCCGTAGAACTTCGTGTTGCCGCCCACGAAATAGTTGGTGTGCGGGTGGAGCGGTTCCCCCTTGCCGTCGCGCCAACTCTCTTTGGCGTTGTAGCGCGCCTCGACGTTCACCGCCTTGGTGCTCCAGTTCTCCTTCTCGCGCGGCACGTAGTCGCCGCGCTCCAGGATCAGAATCTTCTTGCCCGTGGCGGCGAGCGACCAGGCGAGCGTGCCGCCCCCGGCGCCCGAACCGATGATGATGACGTCGTAATGTTCCATGGCTGTTTTGAGCCTCCCGCCCCTTATGTATGCCGAGGATCAGGAAGGGTTACCGGCGGCGGGCGATTCGCAATACCGGCACTTGAATATGCACCGATGGTCGTCCGGGTGGTGGAGCTTCGCGCAGAAGACCCGGGAGAGGCCACGCGCCGCGCGATACCCTTCGGCCGCGAGCAGCATGCCGAGCGGCGGCGCGATCAGGTAGATCCAGAAGCCGTTCCAGACCCCCGAAGGGAGCGCCGAGGCGAAGCTGCGCGCCGGGTTCATGCTCATGCCGGAGAGGGGCGCCTCGAACGTGATGTAGAACGCGACCAGGATGCCCGCCGCCAACCCGGTGAAGCGCCCGAACCGGCTGTTCGAAATCCAGAGGACGGCGGTCATCAAGAGGCAAGAGATCGCGACCTCGGCGGCGAACGCTACGCCGATCCCGGAAGCGCCCGGCACGGTCGCGACGAAGCGGACGGGCGGTGCGGCAAAAGCGTCGCCGAAGAGAGCGCGGACGAGGAGGACTCCGAGGGTCCCGCCCGCCGCCTGCGCGCCGATGTAGAGCAGGGCGTCGGCCGGAGCGATCTTGCCCAGGCGCAAAAACGTAAGCGTCACCGAGGGATTGAAATGCGCGCCGGAGCGCTGCCCCCAGGGCGAATAGATGAGGCCGATCGCGGTCCCACCCATAGCAAGCCCCATCAGCGCATCGCGCAGGAGGCCCCCGGGAAGATGCCCCGCGAGAGGCGAGAGGGGGGAGTAGAGAAGGGTGGCGAACACGCCGGCCGAGACCATGAAGAGCCCGAGCCCGCCGGCTTCGATCAGGATCTCCGGCCAATGCGCGCGGAGGGTGCGGGCGAGCGTGCTCATGAGGCGAGCTCGACGGCGGCCCGCAGCAGCTCCGCCACACTCCACGCCTGCGCCGGGCAGCCGCGCGGCGCGTGGGGAGGTTCGGCGTCGAAGATCTCGGAGACGGTGCCGATTCCCGCTTCCGCAAGATGCGGCGCGAACTCTTCGAGGATCTTCCTTCCCTGGCGCTTTCCGCTCTCGCCGCCTAAGCGCACCAGCGCCGTGAGGTACGGCCCGAGCAGCCAGGGCCAGACGGTCCCTTGGTGATACGCGCCGTCCCGTTCGAGCGGCCCGCCGATGTAGATCGGCCGATAGCGCGGATCGTCGGCGGAGAGCGTCCGCAGGCCGCGCGGGGTGAGCAGCTTCGATTCGACGAGCGCGAGCAGTCGTTCGGCGCGTTTTCCTTCGAGCAGCGGAAAGGGGAGCGAGAGCGCGAAGATCTGGTTCGGCCGCACGCTCGCGTCTTGGCCTTCTTGGTGGATGACGTCGTACAGGCCACCCGCCTCTTCGTTCCAGAACCGTTCGACGAATCGCTCGCGCACCCGCTCGGCGCGGCCCCGCAGATCGGCGGCCTGCTCTTCTCGCCCGAACCGATCGCACAGCTCGGCCGTGATCGCGAGCGCGTTGGCCCAGAGCGCCTGGATCTCGACGGGGAACCCGGTGCGCGGGGTGACCACCCAATCTCCTACCTTCGCGTCCATCCAGGTCAGCTGCACCCCCGGCTCTCCGGCGTGGAGCAGGCCGTCCGCTTCCACCCGGATGCCGTGGCGGGTGCCGCGTTCATGCCAGGCCAGAATGTCTTCGAAAACCGGCATCAGCTCGTCGCGCACGAACGCACCGTCGCCCGTCGCTTCAAGGTAATCCCACGCGGCGACGAAGAACCAGAGCGTGGCATCGACCGTGTTGTATTCCGGCGCCTCGTCTGCGGCATCCGAAAATCGGTTCGGCAACAGGCCTTCGCTCGCGGCGCGGCCGAATGCGCGGAGAATGCCCTTCGCCTCGGCGAACCGACCCGTCGTGAGGCAGAGACCGGGCAGAGCGATCATCGAGTCGCGCCCCCAATCGGAAAACCAGGGGTAGCCGGCGATCACAGTCGAGAGCCCCGCGCCGCGGCGCACCAGGAACGCGTCCGCAGCGAGCGCGAGAGCCCGGGTGAAGGGATCGCCCGTTTCGAACGGTTCGAGCAGGGAGAGGCGCCGCGCCTGTTCGGTCTCGAACAGGTCCCAAGCGTCGCGCCCCGCCGGCGGCGCGGTCGAGATCAACAGCCCGAGGCGCGAGCCGGGTGCCAGCTCGACCGTGATCGTTCCCGGCGTGAACAGATCCTCCTCGAAATCGAGACCGCGTTCGCGCTCGAGGTCGTATTCGAACCGCCGCCACCAATCGGGGCTCGGCGCGTAATCGCCGCCGGGGACGTGAAGGAAGACGGCGGGCAGGCCGTCGTAGCTCTGATAGCGGAGCGTGCTCTCCTCGAACGTCCCCTCGCGCCGGACGAAATCGTTCGCGTGCCCGAGCGAATGGAAATCGCGGCCGGCAAAGAACGGCCGGAGGGTGAGGCGGACAGCCCTTACCCCCGGCCCCTCTCCCAACGGGCCCAACGGGAGAGGGGAGCAAAGCTCGTAAAGTACGAGCGTCGCGTTCTCATCGCTTTCCAGATGAACCGCCGCGATCGTCTTCCTAAGCTGCGCTCCGCCGATCTCGTATTCCCAAGTGGGAAACAGCTCCTGGCGGAACGCCGCGAGGTGCTCGAAGCCCCGCGGATGGATCGCGCCGGGAAAGCGGTTCGCGCCGAGCTCGAAAATCTGGCCGTTGGCGTCGATCGTTTCGTCGAGCCGCGACAGCAGCACCTTGCGCCCTACCGGCGGCTCGGTCGCCGCGACCAGCAGGCCGTGGTAGCGCCGGGTGTGCGCGCCCGAAACACTCGAAGCCGCCCAACCGCCGAGGCCATTCGCCTCCAACCATTCGAGGGACGAGGAGCGGGCGAAATCGGTGCAGACGTCGCGATCGAAGGTCATGGCGCTTCACCGCCCTCGCCCAGCAGATCGGCGACCAGCGCGGTCCACCCCGTCTGGTGCGACGCCCCGACCCCGCGGCCGCTGTCGCCGTGGAAATACTCGTAGAACAGGACGTGATCTTTGAAGTGCGGATCGCGTTGCATCTTCTCTTCCGTTCCAAACACCGGCCGCCGCCCGTCTGCGTCGGGTAGGAACAGACTGCCGAGCCGGCGGGCGATCTCGTCGGCCACTTGGCCCAGATTCATCATCACGCCGGAGCCGGTCGGGCACTCGATCGTAAAATCGTCGCCGTAGTAGCGATCGAAGCGGCGGAGCGACTCGACGATCAGATAATTGACCGGAAACCAGATCGGTCCGCGCCAGTTCGAATTGCCGCCGAACAGGCCGGACTCCGATTCGCCCGGTTGGTAGTTGACCGAGAAGCGCCGGCCATCGATGTCGAGCACGTAGGGGTGCTCGGCGTGATGGCGCGACAGAGCGCGGACGCCATGGGGAGAGAGGAACTCCGTTTCGTCGAGCACCTTCTTGAGCACGTTGGTCAAGCGGTGGCGGCGCAGCAACGAGAGGAGGCGGCGATCCCCTTTGCCCGGCTCGTGGAAGCGTGAGACCAGCTGCGCCAGGTCGGGCCGATAGGCCAGGAACCAGTTCAAGCGGGCCGCAAAGCCGGGGAGTTTTAGGAGCAGCTCGGCGTCGAGCACTTCGACCGCGTACATCGGGATCAGCCCGACCATCGAGCGGACCCGCAGCCGCTCATGCCGGCCGTCGGGCAGATGGAGCACGTCGTAGAAGAACTGGTCCTGCTCGTCCCAGAAATCGATGCCCTCCGTACCCTCGCCGCCCAGGTTCCCGAGCGCCGCGGCGATGTAGAGGAAGTGCTCGAAGAACTTGGTCGCGATGTCCTCGTAGACCGGGTTGTCGAGCGCCAGTTCGAGCGCGATCCGCATCAGATTCAGCGAGTACATGGCCATCCAGCCGGTGCCGTCCGCCTGGTCGATGTGCCCCCCCGTCGGCAGCTCCGAGCTGCGATCGAAGACGCCGATGTTGTCGAGCCCGAGGAAGCCGCCCTGGAAAACGTTGCGCCCTTCGGCGTCCTTGCGGTTCACCCACCAGGTGAAATTGAGCATCAGTTTGTGGAACACCCGCTCCAGGAACGCACGGTCGGCGCGGCCGGTGATCTTCTTGTCGATCTCGTAGACGCGCAGGGCGGCCCAGGCGTGTACCGGCGGGTTGACATCGCCGAACGCCCATTCGTACGCCGGGAGCTGGCCGTTCGGGTGCATGTACCACTCGCGGGTGAGCAGCACGAGCTGCTCTTTGGCAAACTCAGGATCGAGCTCGGCGAGCGGTACGCAATGGAACGCCAGATCCCACGCCGCATACCAGGGGTACTCCCAGGCATCCGGCATCGACATCACGCGGGAGTTGTTGAGATGGGTCCACTCGCTGTTGCGCCCTTTCTTCCGCCCGGCCGGGGGCGCGGGCTGAGCGGGGTCGCCCGCCAACCACTCGGGGATGTCGATCAGGTAGAGCTGCTTGCTCCAGAGCAGCCCGGCATACGCCTGGCGCTGCACCCGGCGCGATTCGGGGTCGCTCGAAGCGCTGGGCAGGCCGGCATAGAACGCGTCGGCCTCGGCGCGCCGGGCGGCGAAGGTCGCGGCGAAATCGGCGAACGGCTTCTTGGCCAACGTCCTCGCCATGCGCAGCCGGAACGTTGTCGAGCCGCCGGCCGGGATGGAGGCGTCGAAGCGGGCGGCCATCTTGGTCCCCTTCGGCTTGGCATGGACGGCCGCGAGGTTGCCGCGGATCACCGCCTCGTGGATGCCGTCTTTGTAAACGCCGTTTCCGCTCCCCGAGACACCGCCGAACAGCTTCGGCACGTTCGTCTCGTTTTCGCAGAACAGCAGCTCCGGTGCCCTATCGCCCACCCCTTCGAACGCCACGTGCAGGGTCCCGATCTCCGGATGATCGGCGCGCACCCTGCCGCCGTCCTCCGAAAGCTCCGGCTTCTTCGCCTGCGAGCGCCCCCAGCTCCAGCTGTTGCGGAACGTGAGCTGCGGCAGGACCGTGATCTTGGCCGCCTCCGGCCCGCGGTTGATCACCTCGATCTCGATCAGAAGATCCTCGGCATCGGCTTTCGCGGTGCGGACGTAGACGTCGAAGTAGCGATCCTCGGAAAACGCGCCGGTGTCGATCAGCTCGAATTCCGGATCGAGCTTGCCGCGTCGCCGGTTCTCTTCGACCAGCCAACCGTAGGGGAATTCCCCTTGCGGGTATTTGTAGAGCATCTCCAGGTACGACGAGGTCGGGGTGGCGTCCAGGTAGTAATAGATTTCTTTTACGTCCTCGCCGTGGTTCCCTTCCGGGCCGGCGAGACCGAACAGACGCTCTTTCAAGATCGGGTCGCGGCCGTTCCAGAGCGCGAGCGAAAAGCAGAGCCGCTGCATCTCGTCGGAAATTCCGGCGAGGCCGTCCTCGCCCCAGCGATAGGCGCGGCTCCGCGCGTGGTCGTGCGGGAAGAAATCCCAGGCCGAGCCGCCCGGGCTGTAGTCCTCGCGCACGGTGCCCCACTGGCGCTCGGAGAGGTAGGGACCCCACTGGCGCCAGGGCTTCTCGCCCTGATCCGCTTCGGCGATCCGGCTGCGTTCGACGTTGGTTTGAAGAGTCATGGCGGCTCAGCTCGCGACGTTCAGATAGACCTTGATCGCACCCTGACCGTGGGTCAGGGTCTCGATCATCTGGTCGTAGTTTTCCAGCCCCTCGATCGGGTGGGTCAAGAGCTTGCCCAGCCAGCCGGGCCAGGAGAGTTCGGCCGACGCCAAGTCTAGGGCACCGCGCTCGAAATCTTCACGGCTTGCGTTGACGCTGCCGAACGCGACCTTGTTGCCGAGCACGAAGCCCTGGTTGATCTTGTCCGACGGGATCTCGACCTGGCGGTCGCCGCCGCTGATCGAAACCATGGCGAGCACGCCGTTCTTGCCCAACGCGTTCATCGCCTCGAACACCAGAGGGGAGAATCCGGTCCCTTCGAGGATGAAATCGAACGGACCGTACTTGGCGGAGGCGTCGGTCAAGCTGATGTCCGCGGTCGACAGATAGGTGGCGCCGATCTCTTCGAGCAGGTCGGCGTTCAAATACGGCCGCGGCGTGCGGCCGAAAGCGAACACTTCGAGCCCGCGCAGGCGGAGGAACAGTGCGGCGAGCAGGCCGAGCGTGCCGGTGCCTAAGACCGCGGCCCGCCGCGGGCGCCAGACTTTCAACCGGCGCTGAATCTCCCACGCCTGGCCGATCGCCTTCTCGGCGACGCTCGACGGCTCCATGAGCACGCCCACCTCTTGGAGACCGGCGGGGATTCGAATCAAGAACTCCGCCGAATCCACGTAATACTCGGCGAGGTACCCGTGGCGCAGGTTGATTCCACGCTCGAAATAGACGTCGTCGGTCGTCATATCTTGCAGGCCGATCGTGTCGTAGAGGCTCGACCCCGGCCGGCGGACGGTCGCGACCACGTAGTCGCCCGCCGCAAACTCATGCACCGCGGGGCCGACCGCCACCACCCGGCCGAAGCTCTCATGGCCAAGGATCAGATAGTCGTCGCCCACCGGCGCCGCGCCGTACTCCGCGGCGTTGATCTCCTTGTCGGTGCCATCGACCCCGACGCGCAACACTTGAACCAATACGCCCCGACCCTCGGGGATCTCTTCGACACGCGGCGTCGGAACGTCGCGCAGGTGGATGCTGTTGGCGGTACCGGGAATGACGGCGATCGCTTTCATGGGGATTGAGCTCCTGGTTGGTATCTCGTTCGCTGAGATCTATGCCGGGTGGGGGAGGGTGGTTACTGCCACCCCTCCACCCAGGAGAAACTGAAGCCTTACGGCCGAATCCCTTCGACGTTCAACCGAATCCGATACAAGCCGGTCCGCGCGGTGAGGTAGAGCGATTTGCCGTCCTCGTCGCCGAACGCGAAGTTCGCGGCCAACTCCGGGCCTTTGATGATCCCGAGGGTCTTGCCCTCGCCAGAGAAGATCCAGAGCCCTCCGGGGCCGGAGAGGTAGACGTTGCCTTTCGTGTCCACCTTCAGGCCATCGAGCGCCTCTTCGCCCGGCTCGGGCGTCAAGTCGACGAAGACGGTGCCTACCCCCAGCGCGCCGTCGGCGGCCACGGGGTAGCGCAGCACCGCCTTCTTCTTCTCGTCCCAGTTCGAGACGTAGAGGAATTTCTCGTCGGGCGAGAACGCGAGGCCGTTCGGGCCTTTGAGCTCGTCGGCAAGGCGGGAGAGGCGCCCGTCGCGAAACAGGAAGACGCCGCTGGTGGGCAGCTCTTTGCCGGGGTCGTCGTAGACCTTCGGCAGGCCGAACGGGGGATCGGTGAAGTAAAGCGCACCGTCCGAGCGGTAGACCAGGTCGTTCGGGCTGTTCAGGCGCTTACCCAGGTAGCGGTCGGCGAGCACGGTGAGCGTGCCGTTCTTCTCCAACCGGGTGACCCGGCGGTTGCCGTGCTCGTCGATCGTCAGGCGTCCCTCGCGGTCGAGGGTCAATCCGTTCGAGCCCGGTTGATGGTACAGCCCGAGATCGACGCCGGTGTAACCGCTGTGCGTCCGGTAGATGGAGACCTGCCCGTCGGGTGAGTAGCGATAGATCGTGTTCTCGTTCGGATCGGAGAACAAAAGATACCCACCGTCGCGCACCCAGACCGGTCCCTCGGTGAACGAGAAGCCGGAGGCGAGCTGCTCGATCTTCGTTCCTGGGGTGACGATTCCATCGAGTGCGGGATCGCGGCGAACGATCTCGGTCGCCACCGGGTTCCCGTGTCCGAGGCGTCCCGGCCGATAGACGTCGAGAGTGGCCGAGCGCATCCAGATGAAGTTGCCCGGTGGCGCCGACAGCGGGCCGTTCGCGGCGAACACCGCGATCCGGATCGTTTGGCCGGGCTTGGCGTCGCGGGCGATCACCACCCGGTTCGGAGCGTTCCAACCGCGAACCAGAGCACCCCCGGATTGACCGAGGACGAGCGGCAGCCGGCCGTCCACCCAGATTTCGGCGTAGTCGTCGACCACCGTCTCGAAGATCACCGCGCTTCCCGTGGTGGGCAGCGCGCCGATCTTTTCGGGGAGCGTGAGGGTGAGGCGGTACCAGCCGAAGCTGGTCCGGCCGTTGCCGCGCCGGCTCATAAGCGCCGTCGGGTCGATCTTTCCCCAAGCCTCGTCGGAGAAGTCGGCGGCGCCGGCCTTCGGTAGCACGTCGTGAGTTCGCACCGGATCGCCCGAGGCTTTGAGGTCCGGCCCGGGAGCGCGATGGTCCACCTCGACCAGCTGCGCGTCGGCATAGCGCCAGGTGGCGGAGACGAGCGCCGCCCCTTCGGCGGTCGCCAGATCGACCACCGCGTCCGGCCGACCGATCGGTACGTCGCCCGTCACCTGCGCGGAGGCAGGAGCGAGGGAGGCGAAAAGAGCGAGAGTGAGGAGTGAGGTTCTCGGATTCATGGTCGTGAGCCCTCAGGGAGCCTTCGGAGTGGTGAACGCCGCGGCGCCCGCCGTCGCGATCTCGTCGTCGCGCTCGGCGCTCGCGGCACCGCTCACGCCGACCGCGCCCACCAGTCTGCCGTCGATCACGATCGGCACGCCCCCTTTGAGCGGGGTCATCCCCTCGACCGCCACGAGCGCGGTGCGTCCCTTGTTGATACTGTCCTCGAAATTCCGGGTGGCCTTCTGGCTTTAGTGACCATTTCTTTCGGTGAGGCCCGGCCAGTTCCGGTCGGCCTTCTTCAAGTTCGCCTGCGGGTCTTCGTTGAACAGGGTGAACGCCTTCGGGGTGTGTTGCAGCACCAGCCGGTCGTCAATGATCTGGAAGATGTTGATATCGATCGGCGAAACCTTGTTGATCGAAGCCGCATAGCCGCAGTATCCGCCGAACTGCGGGGCGTAGTGGGCGGGGGCGCGTTCGAACGTTTCGCGGTTCTCTTTGGACGAGAAGTAGTAACGCGCGCCGTTGTAGACCGCGTCGATTTCTCGGTCGCCCTGAACCGGCTTACCGACCGTGAAGTAGGCGACCGGATCGTGCCCTTCGAGCGCCACGCCCTCCTTGTTCACGTTGACCAGAAGCTTGCCGCCGGTGCCATTCCTCTCGACCAGGCCGGGCCAGTTGGTATCGGCCTTTGCAAGGTTCGCCGGCAGATCCTGATTCCACAGGTTCCATGCCTTCTGGTTGTGCTGAAGGACCAAACGCCCGTCGAGCACCTGGAAGATCTTCGGGTCGATCGGCGAGAGCCGGTCGATCGAGGCGGCATAGCCGCAGTAGCCGCCGAACTGCGGTTCGTACTTGGCGGGAGCCGCGTCGAACAGGGCCTTGTGCTCGGCGGAAGCGAATTGGTAGATCGCCCCCTTGTAGCGCGAGCGGAATTTTGGGGTTCCCAGGACCGCCTTGGCGTCGGTGAAGTAGGCGACCGCGTCGTACCCTTGGAGGGCTACACCGTCTTTGTTCTTATTGACCACCACGCGGGTGGTCCCAACGGCGTCGCCGAACAGGTCCTTCTCCGCCGCACGGGCGGCGGGCGGAGCGAGCAACAGGGCCAGGCCAGAGAGAGAAAGCACGAGCCGAGCGAGAGTCTTCATAGGAGCTCCTCGAGGGGCGCGCCAGGCGCCCGACAGTTACGTGTCCGAACCGTCTGTTCGCGGGGTTGAAGCGGAGTGCCGCGGGTTCGTCGTTCGGGGAGGAGTATGCCGAACGGGGGCCGGTGGTTACCGGGAAGGAGGTTGCCCCCCTTAGAGCATCTTGCTCGCCAGGTTCGCCAGCTCTGAGCGCTCGCCCTTGTCGAGGTTGATGTGAGCGTAGAGCGACTGCCCTTTGATCCGATCGATCAGGTACGACAGGCCGTTCGAGTGCGCGTCGAGGTAGGGGGTGTCGATCTGATAGATGTCGCCGGTCAGCACGATCTTGGTGTTCTCACCCGCGCGGGTGATGATCGTCTTGACCTCGTGCGGGGTGAGGTTCTGCGCCTCGTCGACGACGAAGATGACGTTCGAGAAGCTGCGCCCGCGGATGTAGGCGAGCGGCACCACGTGGAGCTTTTCCTGCTCGACCAGCTCGTCCACCCGCTTGAAGTCGCGTTCGCGCTCGCCGAACTGGTTCTTGATGATCCCCAGGTTGTCCCAGAGCGGCTGCATGTAAGGGTCGATCTTCGACTTGATGTCGCCGGGCAGAAAACCGAGATCACGATTGGAGAGCGGTACCACCGGCCGCGCGACGTAGATCTGGCGGAACAGGCGCCGCTGTTCCAGAGCGCCCGCCAGAGCGATCAGCGTCTTGCCCGTGCCGGCCGGGCCGCTGATCGTGACCAGCGGCACATCCGTGTTGAGCACGGCGTGGAGCGCGAAGGTCTGCTCGGCGTTCCGCGGCGAGACGCCGTAGGCCTGGGTCTTGTGCACGCGCTCCAGCCGGTCGCTCTTCGGGTTGTAGGTCGCCAGGCCTGAGTTCGAGTTCGACCGGAGGATGAAGTACTGGTGGGCGACGGGAGAGTCGGCGAGCACATCCTTCACGGAGAGCCAGTCGGTCTGGTACAGCCGGTCGATCAGGCCGGAATCGGCCACCTCGACCTCTCGCTTGCCGGTGTAGAGGTGGGCGAGGTCTTTGATTCGGACCGTCTCGTAGTCCTCGGCTTCGAGGTTGAGCGCCCGCGCCTTGAGACGCAGATTGATGTCTTTGCTGACCAGGATCACCCGCCGGCCGGGTTCGGCTTTGGCCAGCGCGAGGACCGTGTTCAAGATCCGATGGTCGGCCTTGCGCGAGCCGAACACCGCACTCGCGTCAATCTCCACGTCCTCCTTGGCGATCACGCGGAAGCGTCCGCGCCGGTCGCCGTCGAGCGGGATCCAGTTCTGCAACAGGTTGTGTTCGGAGAGCCGGTCGAGCTCGCGGATGAACTCGCGCGCCTGGAGGTTCAGGACCGAGTTCCCCTTCTTGAAGCCGTCCAGCTCTTCGAGCACGGCGATCGGCAGCGCCACGTCGTGCTCCTGGAAGTTCTGGAGGGCGGTGAAATCGTAGAGGACGACAGAGGTGTCGAGAACGAAGATCTTGCGTGCAGCGTCAGACATGGGGCCGGGGGTTCCTCCAAAAAACCTGGCGCCAAGGCTAGCGCACTAGCGGCCGATCGAGCCAGGGGGCGGGGGTGACAAGCGCAACTCGGGCGCTCCCGGCGCGTACACTTCACCAGCCGATCGATCCACCTCTAGGAGTCACCCGATGCGCTCGTCCCTCGACACCCTCCGCCGCGATCTCAAGATCGCTCTGCGCAATCTGCGCCGCCGGCCCGGTTTTGCCTTCACCGCGATCGCGACGCTCGCGGTCGGGATCGGTGCGGTGGTCGCCCTGGTGAGCGTGGTGCAAACGACCCTGCTCGGCGCGCTGCCGTTTCCGGCGCCCGAGCGCTTGGTGAGTGTCGATCAGACGATCGACGGCGAGGAGCACGGTGGCAATCCGGTTCGCCTGGCCGATCTTGCGGCCGGTGCGAAGACGATCGCCGCGGTCGGCGGCTACTATGGCGAGGGAGTGGTTTGGCTGCGGTCGGGGGAGGGCGTCGAGCCCGAGCGGCTACGTGCGCTGTGCATTTACGGCGATCTGCTCGATTTGCTCGCGGCGGCTCCGATCGCCGGCCGGACGTTCACCGCGAACGAGCTGCGCCCCGATTCGCGCGCGCTCCTCCTCTCCGAGCTGTTCTGGCGGACCCGGCTGGGCGCCGATCCCGCCGCGGTCGGCCGGCCGTTTCGCTTAGGGGACCAGATCTACACGGTGGTGGGCGTTCTACCCGGGAGCGTCGGCGACACGCTGGGCGCCGATCTGGTGGTCGCCGGGGCCGAATTCACGAACCGCAAGGCCGGTTTTCTCAAGGTGATCGCCCGCTTGGCCGACGGCGTCTCGTTGCCGGCGGCGCGGACGGCGTTTTCGGCGCTCGGCGCCCGGATGGCAAAGGATCACGCCGATACCGATGCCGGCATCGCCTTCGGGCTCACTCCGGCGGTGGAAGAGCTGACCGGTACGCCGCTGCGCGCGCCGCTCCTGATGGTCCTTGCGACCGCCGGGTTCGTGCTCCTGATCGTCTGCGTCAACCTCGCCTGTTTGATGCTTTCCCGTGCGCCGCAAGCGATCCGCGAAGGGTCGATCCGCGCCGCCTTGGGTGCCGGGCGGGGGAGTCTGCTCCGGACTGCGCTCACCGAGAGCTTGGTGCTCGCCGCGATCGGCGGCGGTCTTGGCCTGCTGCTCGCCGCAGCGGGGGTTCGCCTGCTCGCGAGTCGCCTGCCGGCCGATCTGCCGAACGTCAGGCGGCTCGGTGAGATCGGCCTCGATTCGTCAACCGTGGCGGTGGCCCTCGCCCTCACCCTCCTGTGCGGCCTCCTGTTCGGGTTGGCGCCCGCCTGGCGGGTAGCGCACCGATCGACGTTTGTGGGCCTCCGTGGGCGCACCGCCGGCGACCGCGAGGGGGGATTCCTACGATCGGGGCTGGTGGTCGTGGAGCTCGCGCTGTCGCTCGTCCTGCTGATCGGTGCGGGCTTGACCGGGCAGACGCTGCTCCGCCTAGAGGGGACCCCCTTGGGGTTTGTGCCGGAGCGGTTGCTGACGCTCCGGATCGACCAATCGTGGGATACGCCGCAAGAGAAGCTCAATGGATTCTATCGCGATCTGCTCGCCGAGCTGGCCGCGATCCCGGGGGTGCGCTCGGCGGCCTTCGCGGACCGGCTGCCGTTCGAAGGGGAGAGCCAAGGCGGGGAGCTGGCCCTCCCCGGCCGGACCTTCGCCCAAGGGGCCAAGACCACGCCGGTGTCGCGGCGCGCGGTGAGCGCCGACTACTTTTCAACCGTTGGTACGCCGCTGCTCGCCGGCACCGGCCTCAAGAGCCAGAGCGCGGGCAAGCAAGCGGTGGTGAACGACGCGTTCGCGCGGCGCTACCTCGGGGTGGCGGAGAACCGGGCGGGTGCGATCGGCCAGACCTTTGGGCTCAACGGCCGCTCCTACGAGATCGTCGGGGTGGTGGCCGATCTGCGCCAGACGACGCTTCAAACGGCGGTTCCGCCCGAGGTCTTCACGCTCTATGACGACACGTTCTGGGCGATCGGCAACTTCGTCATCCGCGCGGAAGGGCGGCCCGAAGCGCTCGCCGCAGCGGTGCGCGCCGCCGTCCGCCGGGTCGATCCGACCCAGGTGATCGACCAGATGGAGAGCATGGAGACGCAGATCCACGCGGCCTATGCCGCGCCGCGCACCACGGCCTCTCTGGTCGGAGGGTTTTCGATCGTGGCCCTGCTGCTCGCCGCGATCGGCCTCTATGGCGTGCTCGCGAGCGATGTCGAGGCGCGCCGCCGCGAGTTCGGGGTCCGCATGGCGCTCGGTGCCACGCCGCAGTCGATCCTCCGCCGGGCGATCCTGCGCGGCGCGCTGCTCGCCGCCCTGGGCGTCGCCTTCGGCCTCGCGGGCGGGATCGCCCTGCGCCGGGCGATCACGAGCCTGCTCTACGCCAGCGGACCGAGCGATTTCGGCGCCTTCGCGGTCGCCGCCCTCGTCCTGTTCGTCGTGGCCCTCCTTGCCGCCGACGGTCCGGCCCGGCGGGCTTCGAAGGTCGATCCGGCGGTGGCGCTGCGGGCGGAATTCTAGCGAGCCTTAGAAGGACCCGGGCCCAGCTACTCGACCGCCAGCCGCAGGCTGCGAGACTCTGGGGGGTCGGGTCGGAACAGGTGCCCTTGCCCCGCCCCGCCGCCTGCGGGTGGCGGCGAGTGCTCTATACTCTCCAGCCATGAGGGTCTCTGTCGATCTTCCCGACACGCTGTTGAACCTTGCCCCGCATTATTTCCGCGAGGCGCTCGTGGCACAGCTCTACCATACGGGCAAGCTCTCAGAGAGGCAGGCCCGGGAGGTGCTGGGCATGACCCGCCGGGCCTTTGAAGAGCTGCTCCCCCGGTTTGGCCTCTCCATCCTCGTCGATAGTCCGGAAAACCTCGCGGTCGAGCTGGGCGCTTGAGCCAGGCCCGGCGCCTAGTCAGCGACACGGGGCCGTTGATCTCGCTCGAGAAACTCGGGGATGGCTTTCGCATCCTGCGCCTTCTCTACGACCGGATCCTCATCCCGCCGAGCGTGCTTGCCGAAGTCATGCGCTCCCGCGCGAGAGGATAAATTTGACGGCCAACCGGCGCAGCTCATTGAGCCTTTTAAGACCTGACCGGTCAACGCGCGGCCTGGTCTTCGCCTATGGTTCGTTCTCGATCCCAGGCGCCGGCGCGGGGCCGACATCGGCGTCTTCGGCGAGCGGTGCCGAGGTGAGGCCTTCTTCGAGGAGGGTGCGTGCCTCTTCGGCACGTTCGGCGGGCACTTCGATTTGCATCGGCGTCAGCGGGTTGAACCCCGGAGCGAAGGCGAACAGGTCGCTCGCGTCTTCTCCTTCGGTTGCGAACGGGATCCCCGCATCGGCGAGCATCTCTTCGGCGGCGATGATGGCGTTCGGATCGGCGCTCTCGAACGCGACGTCGAGTTCGGAATTTGGCGTCTCGTCGCCCGGTGGCAAGGTCGCGACCAACGCGACGCCGCAATCGGCGCAGGTGGTGAATTCCTCGCGGTACTCGGTGCGGCAGCTCGGGCAAAACATGGTGGGCTCCTCTGGGCGGTCCGGCAGGTGAAGATTTCCGAGGTCCGTACCATCCTAGCAGGTGCCGGCGCATGGTGAATCGATCCGAGCCGTGAGCGACGATGTCCGCTTCAGCGGCAGAGCCGTTCGAGGAACGCGGCGGCGGTCGGGTCACCGGTGGGCGCATTCCCGACCAGAACCGCGTAGCTCGGCTGGAAGTAGGTGATCTCGCCGGTCACGCCCGAGCGCTCCGCCTGGCTGCGGACCTCGTCGACCGAATTGCCGATCAACGCCCAACGCTCGGGCGGTTTGGGCAGCGCCGCGCCGTAGCCGTAGAGATCGGCGCGGGTGTCGCAGGGGACCGCGCGAATCCACTCGCTCGAGGCGAAGTTGAGCGGATAGACCAGCCAATAGTCGCCCACGACCACCTCGACCCCCTGCCTGCGGAGCAGCGCGAGCAGCTGCCACTCTCCGGCCGCGGCTTCGTGCAGCCGGGCGCGCATGGGGCTGCCCGGCCAGAAGTAGACGCTCGCGGAGAAGGCGAACAGGAGCGCCGTCAAACTCGCGGCCAGGAACGGTCCGGCGATTCGATGGGTCGCGCAGAGCGCAGCCAGGACGAGCCCGAGCGCGAGCGGCGCGAGGAGATAGATCGGCAGGACGTAGCGCACCACGAGGCCGCGGCTCGCGCCCGCCGCGGAGAAAACGTTGATCGCGACCGTGGCGCCGATCAGCAGCAGGGCGAGCGCGCGGATGTGCTTCGAGTCGGGTGCAGTGGGTTCGCCAGGCGGGCGGTGCCTCAGCCGTTTTCGGCTTCCTTGGCGGTCCTTGCGATCGAGGGGCTCTCTGGGCTTGCCGGCACCCCGTCTCTCGCCGCGCAGGAAAAACCAGCCGAACGCGAGCAGGTAGACCGCCGCGGCCGGCACGCGGAGCGCGCGGGTGAGGGGTCTCGGTGGGTTCGGACCCCCTTCCGGATCGGGCGAGACGAACAGCTCGGAGAGGCTGTAGGTGGTAAGGAAATGCAGGTTGTCGGCCACGGTTGCGCGGTCGAGCGCCGGGCGGGCGACCGAGTTGGCGCCCCGGAACGAGGCGAGCGGGTGGCGAACGTTGTAGGCGATCCAGGGCGCGGCGCCGAGGGCGAAACCCGCCGCCACCAACAGGCCGACCCGGGCGTAAACTCGTAGACGAGCCAGCCGGGAGGGCGCAATGGCGAAGATCGGACGTCGCAGCGCGAGGCGTAGGGCGAGCCAGGCGATTGCCGGCAGGGAGACGGTGAGGGTTTGGAGCGAAGCCCACCAGGCGAGCCCGACGGAGAGGCCGAACGCGAACCAGAGCGCGCGACGCTCGGGCTCGTCGGCCACCCGAGAAGCGAGCCAGAGGATTGCCGCGGCGAGCGTGAGGGTGACGGAATAGCCGTTCGGCTGCACCGTCCAGTAGAGAAACGCCGGGGCGGGCAGGGCGATCGCGAACAGCGCCCAGAAGGCCGCCCGCGGCCCGGCGACCCGGCGGACGAAGAGCCAAGAGAAGAGCATCCCGAGCGAGCTGACCAGCCAGGGCGCGTAACCCATCGCCTGGCGCGAAGGCCCGAGGGCGAGGAAGGCCAGCGCATGGAGGTACGACTCGATCGCGCCGATTCGCACGCCGTTGTAAAAGACCTGGAGGTCGCCGGCCAGGATACGCAGGGCGCACAGACCGGTCTGAATGCAATCGGCGTCGGCCTGGAACTTGGTGACCGGGAAGACCGTCGAGAACCGGAGCGCGATCCCGGCGGCGAATAGCGCCGCGACCCCGAGGCTCCCCGCGGAGGGCACCCGGCGCTTACCTCCGGGCGCCGTTCCTGGGGCGGATCCTGACGCCGCGCCGGAGGTGGCTTCGGGCGTCATTCCGGACGGCGCGCGACGAGGAGGATCTCGGCGCCCAGAGCGGGCAGGACACGGCGCTCGAAGCGGAGCACCGCGCTCGCGAACGCTTTCGAGAGCGGGGCGAGAAACGGCGCCGCGACGAAGAACGTTTCGCAAGCTACACTTAAGAACCCCGCATCGGCGACCGCGCGCACCAGCCCTTTGCGATCGAACAGGCCGAGGTGCTGCTGCCGATAGTCGACCGGGCCGATCTGGCTGACCAGCCATTCGAGCAGCGGCCAGTGGCTCTTCGCGTTCGGGGTGGTGAGGATCAGATGGCCGCCGGGGCGGAGCACGGTGTACGCGTCGCGGAGGAATCCGCCGACCTGCTCCGGCGGCAGGTGCTCGATCACCTCGATGCTCACCACCGTGTCGAACCCCCCTTCGAGCGCGGCGTCGCGCACGTCGGCGACTTGGAATTCGAACCCTTTGCGGGAGTAGTGTTCACGGGCGTAGGCGATCTGCGGCTCGGCGAGGTCGATGCCGAGGGCGCGCTCGATCGGTCGAGAGAGGTTGCCGAGGAAGGTCCCCGGGCCGCAGCCGAGATCGAGCAGGCTGCGGCAGTCCGCGGGGATCTTCGCCTCCACCCGGGCTAGCCGATGGTGGTGCCAGAACCACTGGACGCCGCGACCGCGCCGGTACACCTGATCGTAATAGCCCGGTTCGATCTCCAGATAGTGGTCGAGGCGGAACGCCGTTTCGCGCACCCGAGGCCTCAGGCTCCGCCTGGGGGCGACAGGGTGCGCGGGAGGGGGCTCGGATTGCGAGAGGGTGGCGTCATTCGGAGATTTTATCCGGAACTTCCGACCGGATGCGTTTTTCCTGCGGACTCGATCGCCGCTCGAAATCCCGCCTCGGCGTGGAGCGGGGCCAGGAGTGGGTCGCTCTCGATGGCCGCCGGGTCGCGGAAACCCTCTTGGATGGCCCGATTCAGGGCCTCGAGCGCTCGTTTGCGGTTCCCCCCTTGGGCGCGCGCCTGGGCCAGCCGGTACCAGGAGTCTTCGTTCTGCGGCCGGATCGTCGTCGCGATTTCGAGGAAGAGCGCCGCGCGCGCCCACTCCTTCTTCTCGAGCAGGGCCTGGGGCAGATAGAACCCGGTTTGGACTTCGATCTGAGAGAGCAACCTCTCGGCCGACAGGCTTTCGGCCCGGTCCGCTCCGGTGGCCTTTTTCTGCAGCTCTTTGATCCGCAACGCCGCCAGCAGCCGACCGAGGCTCGAAGAAACCTCGTCGGCCGGCACCGAAGCGAGCGCCTGCCGCGCGCGCTCGATCGATTCGAGGTCGCGCCGGTCGCGCCGGTCGCGGGCGGCGAGCTCCGCGCGAACTCCCTGGTCGGCTCCGAGTGCCGCGGCGCGGACCGCCGCTTCGGACATCTCGGCGAGCCCGGTGATATCGCCTGTGACATCGGCTGCCAGGTCGCGCCAGGCGAGGTAGGCGTCGGTCCTGCCGCCGGGAGAGGCGGAAGCCTCCAGCGCGCGCGCCTCGTCCGTGCGCTTCCGGAGCAGCCGTGCCATGAGGGCGGGGTCCTTGGCGCGGCGACCCTCTTCGATCGCGAGCAGTTCGAACCACTCGATCGCCTGGGTCGCCACCGGCTCCGGCGGCCATTGGTGTACGCCGTCGAAGGTCGCGAGCCGATGGCGGAGACCGAGGCTTGCGAGCGTTGAGTCGAGCCCGCGCAGCTCGTACCAGTTGAAATCCTTGTCGCCCACCGAGGCAAAGAACGCGAACGGGGTGGCTTTGGACGGCGGCCGATCAAACGGAAAGCCGCCGCTCGCGCCGATCACCCCTACCACCTCTTCCGGGTAAACGATGGCCATCAGGCAGGCGGCGCGCGCCCCGCCGGAGAAACCGCCCGCGTAGAGCCTCTTCCGGTCGATTGCGAAGCGGCCGAGCGCGTCTTCGTGCATCGCTTTCATCGCCGCGAGGTTCGGATCCATCGAGGTGTCGCTCTGCGAATTGTTCGAGCTGATCACGATCCAGCCGAGAGCCTCGGCGGCCGGCACGAAGCGCTTCGCAGCCACGGCGCCCCGCTCGCGGGCGTCGAACAGAAAGAGCGCCGGATAGGTCCGGTCGGGCGAGTAGCTCGCGGGGAGGTAGAGCGCGTACGACTGGCCGGGGAACGCCTTGGCGGTCACCCGTTCCACCAGCTCGCCGGTCGGGATCTGGACGATCGGCGGAGCGGCGGAGAGGGGGGCGGAAGCGACGCAAAGGACGGCCAGGATGGCAAGGGCGGCGTTTTGGCGAAGGGGGCAGGCTCGCATGAGGAGCTAAAGCCTATGCTGAGACGGCCGGTGGCGGAACCCGCCAATCTCCTCCAATCCCTCCGGGGCCGATGCGGCGCGTCAGCGCGCGAGGGTCGAGATCGTGCTCGAGCCCCGCGGGCGCCGGTTCCCGGCACCGCTCCACCGAGCCACCGGCCTCATTCATTGCATCCCGGAACCGCTCCGCCGTTCGGCCGTCCGGGTACACCGGTTCCCGGAATCACTCCGCCGGCCCCGGGGAACGGTGCGAATCATCCCGGAATCGCTCCGCCAGGCCGGGGGAACGGTTCAAGACATCCGGGAACCACTCCGCCAGGCCGGCGGAGTGGTTCATCCACTGAATGCACCGGTGCAAAACGTTCGAACACCGTTCCCCCAGGCCAGCGGAGTGGTGCAAAATTCCTCGACACCGTTCCGCCAGCCCGGCGGAGTGATGATCAACAGCGCAGAACCGTTCCCCCGGTCCGGCGGAGCGGTGCAATTCGTCACGGAACCGTTCCCCCCGTTCGGCGGAACGGTGCAGGGCATTGCGAAGCCGCTCCCCCCGTCTCGCGCAGCGGTTCCGCGGTTCGGTGGGTTGGTGTCGGGAGCCTGGGGAGGACCGCGCGGAGTTGGCGGAGCCCCGCTTTGCTCAGGCGAGCCAAAACACCGGACCGAGGGGCCGGAACGGCAGCGTGCGCCCCTCGGGGATCAGGAAGGCGTGGTTGCGACGGAGGCGCAGGACATCGCAGGCGCCGTCGGTGATGATCAGGACCGGCCCTTCGCGTGGAAAGTCGGCCGCATGGTCCAAAAGATCGAGCCCGGCTTGAAGGACGGTGCCACCACGCCCTTTGACCCGGACCCGGCCGGCGATCTCCTCCGGGCCGACAAACCCCTGGTCGTGTGCCGCAGCATCGCAAAACACCAGCCGCACCCGCTCGACCTCCCGCGCCACGCTGTAGCTCGCGATCGCACCGAGCCCTTTGGCCAAGAGCTTGCGGTCCATGCTCCCCGAAGTATCGAGCAGCACAGCGAACGTGCGGACCGAGAGGTCGTCGTCCGGGACCAGGCGGGGTCGCGGGATCTCCGGGGTCGCCATCTGGCGTCGACTCGGCCGGGAGTACGAGCGGCGGCGGGCGCGGGGCGGAAAGTTGTGATCGAACCATTGCGCGAGCTGTACATCCCACGGGATCGGCGGTTGCGAAGCCGCTTCGATCTCCTCGATCAGGCCGGCGGGCAGCGTGCCCCGCCCCGCGTCGTAGTGCCGCAGTAGCCCCTGGGAGAGGCAGGTGCGGTAGAAGTGATCGAGGGTGACCCCTTCGCCGCTCTCCCACCAGCGGGCGCGCCCGCCGGCCAGCATGTCGCCGACGCCTGCGCCTCGAAAGGTCGAGAGCTTGCGGTACTTCCTAAGGTCGGAAACGATCCGGTCGTACATCGCTTCCGCCGAAGATCCTCGCGCCTCCGGATCGTGGAGCAGACCGAGGCTCGGCGGCGTCCCGATGTCCATTTCGATCAGCCAATCGTTGATCACATAGTCGCACGCGATGTTCCAGAAATAGGGATCGCGCCCCTGGCAACGCGCTTGGTGGCGCAGGCCGGCATGAAGCAGCTCGTGAGCCATCACGAACCGGGCCTCCGCATCGTTCAACGCGACCAACGGATTGAAGTAGATCTCGCGCGCTTCGGCATCGATCGCCGCGACCCGGATCTCCATCCGGTGGCAGATCTGGCGATCCTCGATCAGGCGGAACGACGCGGCGAGGGCGCCGAGCAGCGGGTAGTTGGTCATGAACCAGGAGCGGGCCCGCTCGGTCGGGGTGCTCTTGCCGCCGCCCTCTTTGGTCCCGCCGATCGTCGAGATCTTGCCCGCGGCCAGATCGACGGCGGCCGTTACGGCGTTGCGCAAGCCATAGCCAAGGATGTGTCGCCACTCCTCGGTGCTCCGATTGCGCGCTCCTCGCCAAGCGGGCTCGACCCAGAGCATGTCCGGTGCTCGGGAGCCTGCGGTGCCTCCGCCCGGCAGCTCGGGCGGGACGCCATGGTCGAACAACCAGTCATACAGCGCGTTTTCCGTCGTCATGGGAAGACCGGACGGGAGCACCCCGGGCGGCTCGATCTCCACCGGGCGTGCCCCGAGTTTGAGCTCGGCCAAGAAGCGGTTGACGAACAGGTCGCAGGCGAGGTTCCACAGGTCGGGCCGCGCCCTGATCTGGAAATGGCCGAATCCAAGGTGGAGGAGGTTGTGGGCGAGCACCCAGACCCAAGTCTCGGGGGCGGTGCGACGTTTCGGGTTCGCGTGAATCTGGCCCTGATCCGTGACCACCGCCCAGCCCTCCTTCGGGCAGAGGTTGCGCGCGTCGTCGTGGCGATCGAGATGCACCCGCGCGAGCAGGGGTGCGAACAGTGGGTGCTCTTCGAGCTGTTGGACTCCGGCATGAAAGTCCCGGGTCGCAGGGTCCTGCCGACCGCCGCCCTTCGATGCGGTTCTAGGGGGCACGCTTTTCCACCAGGCGGGGGAGGTCGCGGACGATCTCGACCAGCAACCAGCTCGGCAGGGTGTCGCTCGCGTCGCCGTCCGCGACCACCAGCTGCGCCATCTCCAGGCTGATCGCGGCCAGCTCTTTGAGCAGCGCCTTGGCGCGATGCGCGAGCTGCTTGTGTTGCGGCGCGAGGTTCTGAGGGTCCGAAGGGAGCTCTTTGATCAGGTGCGCGCGCAGCGAATGGGAGAGGAAATAGAGGATGTCGCGATCGCTCGGCTCGCTCGGCCACGAGACCTCCCCTTTGAGGATCGCGTGGAGGGCGAAGCGGCTCCGCGTCTGTTTGACGAAGGCCTTGAGTTGGGCCGCGTGCTGGGGCGTGAGCGTGCCATAGGCGAGCGCCTCGAGCTCGTCGTCCTTGATCGCGTCGCCGAACTGATGGAGCGCGTCGCTCAGCATGTGCCAGGAGCGCGGGGTGGAAAACGGCTCCTCGTGCTTGGGCGGTGCGCTCCAGAGGTGATCCGGCCGCAGCTCGAGATAGGCGAGCACCTGGGGATGAATGCTGTTCTGCCGCGCCCAGGCCAGCCAATCGCGGAACGAGACCTGAAGATGAATATGCACCATCCGATTGAGCAGAGCCGACGACATCGGCTTGACGATCGCGCTGTCCTGGGCGCGATTGCCCGCACCGATCACGATCGATCCCTCGGGCAGGTGGTACTCGCCGATCCGCCGCTCGTGGATCAGGCTGTAGAACGCTTTCTGGACCTCGTGCGAGCAGGCGTTCAACTCGTCGAGAAACAGGCAGTAGGGGGCGCTGCGGGCGATCTGGGCCGGCGGGCAGAACCGGCTCACGCCGTCTTGCACCTGGGGAACGCCGATCAGATCTTCAGGGGCGAGCTGGCTGCCCAGGAGGGAGACGCAGTCCAGGCCGAGCTGCTCGGCGAACTGGGTGACCAGGCTCGACTTGCCGATTCCGGGCGGACCCCAAACGAACACCGGGCGGACCACCGCAACGTTGAGCAGGAAGTCCATCAATTGGGACGGCGTGACCGTCTTGGCGGCGTTCATCGTCAGGGTATCTTATGGCGAGAGGAGGTTGGTCCACTTTCCTAACCGCGCCCACCCCTCGATCAGGGTTATCCTCCCCCCACCCCATGCCGCCCCCCGAAGCCGAAAGGACGCCGACCGCGCCGCCGCTCGAAGGGCGCACCTTCCGGGCCGATCGGGGCGATGCCGGGGCGCGGCTCGATCTGGTCTTGGTGCGCCATCTGGCCGATCGGCAGGAGATCTCGCGCAACCGGATCCAGCGTTGGATTGCGGCCGGCCGGGTGGAGATT
The DNA here is from genome assembly GCA_031404815.1 of Holophagales bacterium. Lineage (GTDB taxonomy): Bacteria > Acidobacteriota > Thermoanaerobaculia > Multivoradales > UBA5704 > DASYKS01. The sequence goes on from JANNIH010000030.1 coordinate 40,944, forward strand.
GACGGCACGCCCGCGGGCAAGCCGTCCGATCGCGTGCCTGCCGGCGCGGAGGTGTCGGTGCTCTTGCCGTTCCTTTCGCCGCGGCGGGTACCGGAGGGGGAGGAGCGGGCGCTCGAGGTTCTGTACGAGGACGAGCATCTCCTGGCGCTCAACAAACCTCCCGGCCTGGTCGTTCACCCCGCCCGCGGCCAAGAGAAAGGCACCCTGTTGAACGCCCTGATCTGGCGCTTTCGGGCGGCGGGGGAGGCGGGAAGCCCGCATCTGGTGCAGCGGCTCGATCGAGGCACCTCCGGCCTGCTGTTGGTCGCCAAGCGCCCGGCGATGCACGCGGCGCTCGCCAAGGCGTTGCGCGCCGAGGGGGCGGAAAAGGAGTACCTCGCGATCTGTTACGGCCGGCCGCCGCGCCCGGTGGGCAAGATCAACCTGCGCATCGACCGCCATCCGACCGACCGCAAACGCCGGGTTGCCCACCCGGCCGACGGCAGCCTGGGGCAAGAGAGTCTCACCCTGTTCGAGACCCTGATCGAGGGGGCGGGGCTCTCCGTTCTGCGCTGCATCCTCCGCACCGGCCGCACCCATCAGATCCGCGTGCACCTCTCCGCGCTCGGGGTCCCGATCGTCGGCGATCCACTCTACGGCGAGCCGGGCTGGGGAAGCCTGCACGATCCCGCCCTCGCAGCGCTCTGCCGAGACCTCGGCCGCCAAGCGCTCCACGCCCGGCGGCTGCGCTTCATCCACCCCGCGACCGGCGCGGAGTTGGCACTCGACGCGCCGCTCCCGGAGGATCTTCAGGCGCTCGTGGAGCGGATCTCCAGTTGAAACACCCTCGTGTTCGGCCGGTTATTGTTAGAAACAGCCTTGTGTTTCACCACAATTTGACGCGAAACAGGGGGGTGTTTATGATCTGGGAGTGTACATCCCCCGTCAAATCGACCCAATTCTGGTGGCTTGGGCTGCCGAGGCCGACCGCAAACCGCTTGTGTTGCGCGGCGCGCGACAGACCGGCAAGACCCAGGCGGTACGCCGGCTTGGCGAGCGGTTCGACCTCTTTCTCGAGCTGAACTTCGAGCGCTTTGAGGACCTGTCGTTGGTCCGCTCCTGCCGCTCGGCCGACGAGCTGTTGGCCGCGCTCGCCGCCCGCCACAACCTGGAGCGCTTTCCGCCGCGCACGCTCCTGTTTCTCGACGAGATCCAGGACAGCCCCGAAGCGGTGGGCTGGCTCCGTTTCTTCCGCGAGGATCACCCGGAGCTCTTCGTCGTGGCGGCTGGCTCGTTGCTCGAAGTTCGGCTCCGAGAGCGGGGTTTTTCGTTTCCGGTCGGCCGCGTTACCTTTCGCGTGCTGCGTCCGTTCACCTACTTCGAATTCCTCGCGGCGAACGGGCGGGACGTGCTGGCGAGTCAGCTGACCGCCGCGGTGAGCGAAGGTCGGCCGATCCCTCAGGCGCTTCACACCCAAGCGCTCGATCTGTTGCGCGACTATCTGCGGGTCGGCGGGATGCCCGAAGCGGTCGCCCGGTGGGTGGCGGAGCGCAATCCCACGTCGGCGCGCGGCGTCCATCGCGACCTCGTCCAGGCGCTGGCCGAAGACCTTCAACGCTTCGGCTCCCTGCGCGAGGTGGGTTACCTCGAAGCGGCGTTCGACAACCTTCGCCACCATGTCGGCCTGCGCTTCCGGTACGAGAATTTCGCCCCGGGCTACCGCAGCCAACTGATGAAAGAGGCTCTCGCCAAGCTCGAAGCGGCGCTCCTGGTTCACCGGGCCCTGCCGACCAGCTCTTTGGCGCTGCCGTTGCGCGAGCGGACCCGCTCGGCGGCCAAGCTGCTGCCGCTCGATGTGGGGCTTGCGCTCTACACCCTGGGCGGAAGTTTCGAGCCGGGGCGCGGTCTGCCTCTGGCCCAAGTTCTGGATGGGCGCCTGGCCGAGATCTTCGTCGGCCAGCAGCTGCTCGCCGCAGCGCCGGGATTTCCCGGCGAGCTCTACTTCTGGGTGAGCGAGTCGTCGAACAGCAACGCCGAGGTCGACTATCTGGTCCCGATCGGCGGCCGGCCGGTGCCGATCGAGGTCAAGTCGGGGGCCGCGGGCGCGCTCAAATCGCTGCATCAATTTCTCTGGCGCGCCGACCTTACGACCGGCATCCGTCTCCACACCGGCCTGGCTGCCGACGAACAGCTGGAGGTTCGAATGCCCGAGGGCGATTTCAAGTACCGGCTCCTCTCTCTGCCGGTGTACCTCGCCGAGCAGCTGCCGGGGCTGGAAGGGCGTCTGGCTTCGACTTCGCCCAGCCGGCGGGACCTGCCTGTTCCCTGAGCGTAGTCGAAGGGAACTCACGCGTCCGAGCGGATCTTGCGCCCGACCCGCGAAGGTGAAACCTTTCCCCTCTCATCTTCGTTCAGGTGTAGCAATCCACCACGGTGCGACAGGGTTCGCAGCGTGGGCATTTGAGGAGGTTCGGTCGATGCGCACGCTCCGTTCGTTGATGGTGTTCTCTGCGTTGCTGGTTCTCTTACGGGTCGAGGTTCGCGCCGCCGCACCTTTGACGTCTCCTGCGGTTCCTGAGGTGAGCGCCCCGGCCGAAGCCGTCGCGTCGGCCCCGGCTGCCGCGGATTTCGATGTCGAAGCGGCCACAGCGGCCTATCTGGCGCGCGTCCCCGCCGCCGACAAGGAGCGATCCGATTCGTACTTCGAAGGCGGCTACTGGCTCATCCTTTGGGGCCTCCTCGTGGAGCTCGGGATCGCCTGGATCTTGCTTTCGAGCCGCTTCTCAGCTCGGCTGCGCGACGCGGCGGAGCGGACCAGCCGCTTCCGCCCGATCCGGACGTTTCTTTACGCGGCCGGCTATCTGGTCGCGGCCTCCCTCCTCACCCTGCCGCTCACGATCTATCAAGGCTACTGGCGCGAGCACGCCTACGGCCTGTCGAACATGACGTTCGGAGGTTGGCTGCGCGATGCCGCGGTCGAGCTCGGCGTCTCGGTGATCCTCGGGGGTCTGTTCATCGTCATGCTCTACGGCGTCTTTCGCAAGGCGCCGCGCACCTGGTGGGCCTGGGGGACCGCGGCGGCGATGGCCGGCCTGCTGCTCGTCGCGCTGATCGGACCGGTTTATCTCGCACCCCTGTTCAACAAATACGAACCGCTTGGGCCTGGGCCGATCAAAGCCGACATCCTGGCGCTCGCGCGGGCCAACGGCATTCCCGCCGACAACGTCTACGAGATGGACGCCAGCAAGCAGTCGAAGCGGGTGAGCGCAAACGTCAGCGGCTTGGGCGGGACGCTCCGGATCACGCTCAACGACAACCTGCTCGCGCGGGTGAAGCCCGACGGCATTCAGGCCGTGATGGGGCACGAGATGGGTCACTACGTGCTCAATCACATCTACGAATTCATACCCGTTTTTGCGCTCATCATTCTGGTCGGTTTCGGCTTCCTGGGCTGGAGCTTCGATCGCGTTCTCTCGCGCTACGGCGCGCGCTGGGGCGTGCGCGGCATCGCCGATCCGGGCGGGCTGCCGCTTCTGGTCGCGATCTTCTCGGTCTACTTCTTCGTGCTCACACCCGTCATCAACACCGTGATCCGTACGAACGAAGCGGAAGCCGACATCTTCGGCCTGAACGCGAGCCGCCAGCCGGACGGCTTCGCCGAAGTCGCCCTCCTGCTCGGCGAATACCGGAAGCTCGAACCGACACCGCTCGAAGAGTGGATCTTCTTCGACCACCCGAGCGGTAAGAGCCGCATTCTGATGGCGATGAAGTGGAAGAAGGAGCAGCTGGGGGAGATGGCGGCGGGGCGGTAAAGCGCCCGCGCAGGTCGGCTAGAATCCGGTCATCGTGCCGCGTCGCCTGCTTGCCGCCTACCGTGCCGCCTTCGTCGGCCTGCCTCAGCCGATCTGGCTGCTCGCGATCTCGGCCTTGATCAATCGCAGCGGCACGATGGTGCTGCCGTTTGCGACGCTCTATCTGACCAAAGAGCTGGGGTGGACGGACACCGAGGCGGGGTTCGCGCTCTTCTTTTACGGTGCGGGAGCGATGCTCGGCTCGTTCTCCGGTGGCTGGCTCGCCGACCGGATCGCGGTGGGAATCGTCCTGGCGGCCAGCCTGGTGCTCAACGGCGTCGGCTTCCTGGTGCTCGAACACCTGAAGTCTCAGGGTGCGATCTGCTGGTTCCTGGCGGCGCTCGGCACGTTTGCGGAGGCGTTCCGGCCGGCCAACGCGACGGCGCTCTCGGCGATCGCCGGGCCGGCCAACCGGGTGCGCGCCTTCACCCTCTACCGACTGGCGATCAACCTCGGCATGAGCATCGGTCCGGTGCTCGGCGGGTTTCTCGCCGAGATCGATTACCGCTGGCTGTTCCGGGTCGATGGCGCCACCTGCCTCGCCGCGGCGGCGATGCTTGCGATCTGGTTTCGTGGTGCCGAGGCGACCGGAAGGGCGGCGGATCGCCCCGACGAAGGCCTCGCGACCGGCCGCTCGCCCTGGCGGGACGGGCCGTTCTTCGCCCTGCTCGGCCTGGCGGTGCTGCTCGCGATGGTCTTCTTTCAGATCCAGAGCACCTACCCGCTCGCGCTCAATCGGGTCTATGGCTTTTCGGAAGCGACGATCGGGCTGGCGCTCGCAGTCAATACCGTGATCATCGTGCTGTTCGAAATGGTGCTCGCCCACGCGCTGCGCGACGCGCCGCAGCTGCGCCTCGTCGCCTGGGGCTCGCTCCTGTTCGGCGTGGGCTTAGCACTCTTGCCGTTGGGGCGCAGCCTCGCCTACGTTTGCCTCACGATCGTCGTCTGGACGCTCGGCGAGATGCTCTCGCTGCCGTTCCTGCAAGGGGTGGTCGCCGAGCGCGCCGACGCGAAACGGCGGGGGACCTATCTCGGCCTGCTCAGTTTCGCGTTCTCGATCGCCTACATGCTCGGGCCGCTGGTCGGTACCTGGACCATCGAGCACCACGGCCCCGCAGCGCTCTGGTACGCCTGCGGCGCCGCGGGCCTCGTCCTTTGGCTCGGCTTCCAGGGGCTGGCTCGGCGGATGGGGTAGGATTCGAAGCATGGGCGTCAAAGTTCCACAACCGCTCCCTCAAGGTGCCGAGCGCCCGGCACCTCCTCCGGCACCACCTAAACCCTTGAGCCTTCTCGGCCGCCGAGGAAAGCTTCGAGTGGGGCCCGGCTCGTCAGTCGAAGACGTGGCGCTTGCGCGCCGTCGCCGAGGCACCATTCCCACCTTGATCTGACCCCCTACTCCTCCCCCTCGTGCAGCCGCAGTTTCCGGTACCCTCGGTGCCAGTAGATGAGCGGGGGCTTGGCGGCGTTGGGGACACCGCTCGCTTGGACTAGGCCTAGATAGATGCGGTGGGTGCCCGCTTCGTGGCGCGCTTCGATCGAGCAGTCGAGCCAGGAGAGGGCGTCGAGCAGGACCGGGGCGCCGGTGGTCGCGGTGCCCCATTGCCCTTGGGTGAAGCGGTCTTCGTCTTTCACCCAGGCGAAGCGGTTCGACAGCTCCGACTGGTCCTCGGACAGGATGTTGACCGCGAAGCTTGCGCCGGGTGCGTTGAACATCTCTGCTGCGCGGTGGCGCTGGTCGATGATCACGGCGACCAGCGGCGGGTCGGTCGAGACCGAATTGAAGGCCGAGACGGTCAGGCCGTGGGTGCGGTCGCCGGAGCGGACGGTCACGATGGTCACCCCGGCGGGGAAGTGGGCGAGGGCCTGGCGGAATTGATCGGAGCTGACCGGCATTGAGGGTCTCCTCAAGACGTCGAACAGATGGACGGAAGCGAACGAGGGCGTCGTCGCAGACGTGCGCAAAGAGTACACGGACCGGGTTTGCACGGGGGCTACCATCTCATCTAATCTTCCCACGCCAACGGATCTACCGTAGAGGATTAACCAACGATGACCAATCGAGGTCGCGCATGGGCAGGTACCTTGCTCGGGATCGCTCTGGGCGCGCTGCCGCTGTTCGGCCAGGGCGCCGGCTCTGACGGTGGGCCGGAGAACGGCCCGGAAGGCGCGCCGGCCGAGGAGGCTTCGAGCCTCCGCCCGAAGCTCGAATTCGGGTTCGAGGCCAAGGCGCACTACCGCCAGAGCGACGAGAACCGCTTTCCGATCCGCACCTTTCTCCCCGTCCAGCGCTTTCTGGAGACCGTGGACGAGGGCGATCATTTCGAGATCTCGACCCTCACCCTGCTCGCCGACGCCTCTTGGAGCGAGCACCTGGTCGCCCACGCGAAGATCGACTTCATCGATCTCTACGAGCGCAACCCGACCTCCTCGGCCGACAAGGTCGATGTCGATGAGCTCTGGTTGCGCATCGGCCACGACTCGCAGGCCGCGGCCCTCCCCGCCGGTTGGGGTGGCTATGTCAAGGTCGGCAAGTTCGCGAAGTTCGAGCGCCAGAACGACCGCCACCTGGAGAGCTACGGTCTCGCTTCGACCGCGTTCAACCGCATCGAAGACGTCGGCCTGGAACTGGGGCTCGACCTGGGGCGCCACGTGTATCTCAAAGGCTCTCTCACCCAGGGGAACCCGGTGTTCCTGCGCGACCCGAACGCGCTCGCCGGCGACAACGGCACACCTGAATTTCGTAACCCGAACCCGAACCCGGATTTGAAAAACGGCATCGTCATCCCGTACGACGCCGCGACTCAAGGAGTCGATGTCGACGGCAACCTGCAGAAGGGACTCGGGCTCGGGGTTCGCATCGCGAGCGAGGATGGCGCGAACGGCGTCGACCTGCTGGTCTTCGGCCGAGAGCGCACCCTGGCGGAGCGGGTCGATTTTGCGGGGAGCTTCTACGGCGCCGATCTCGACCTGCTGAACGGGCCGGAGGGGGTGCCCGACGTCCTGCCGCGCGACGTGACCTTTCCGCTCACCTCCGACCGCAAGCGGGAGGTGGGGGGGAACCTCTGGGTCTACCTCGGCGGCGGCTCGCTGTTTGCCCAGTACGTCGATCAGGATCTCGGCGGCCTCGGCCGGATCGGCTACGAGGCGGAGGTCGCTTGGCGTTTCGATCTGCCGCTCGCCGCCTCGCTCGACGGGCGCCAGCTGTTCCCTTCGGTGCAACCGGTGTTTCGCTATTCGAAGCTCGATCCCGATTTTCGGGCCGCTCCCCGGTCGCCGAGCCCGAGCTTCGCCTGGGCCTGGGAGAAGTGGGATCTCGGGGTGCGGATGACGGTGATCGCCGGGGTCGATCTGACCGCCGAGTACGCCCGCAATCGTTTCATCCTCGGCAACGGTACGGAGCGCGAGAACGACGAGACGTTGGTCACGCTGCGGTGGCGGATTTGATCGCGATTCGATCACGGGTTTTGACGGCCGGGCCGGTTTTCGCCGCAGCTCTCGGCCTGGCGTTCTTCGCTCCGAGCGCTGCTTTGGCGGACGATCTGCGCGGCAAGGTCGAGCTGCTCGCCCGCGGCGGCAAAGGTTTGGCCAAGGGGAGCGATGTACGCCAGGCGGTGGTCTTCTTCGAACCGTCGCAGCCGCGACCGACCCGGGCGCCCGAGAAGGCGTTCGAGATTGCGACCGAGGACAAAGAGTTCCTCCCTCGCGTGCTCGCGATTCCGCGCGGCAGCAAGGTGCGCTTCCCGAACTCCGACCCGATCCTGCACAACGTCTTCTCGGTCTCGGGCGCCAACGGTTTCGATTTCGGTCTCTACCGCAAAGGGCCGGGGGAGACCCGGCGCTTCGATGCACCCGGTCTGGTGCGGGTGTTCTGTAACGTCCACCATTCGATGGTCGCCTACATCTGGGTGCTCGCCACTCCGTTTTCGACCGCGCCCTCGGCCGACGGAGCGTTCAGTCTGGAAGGGCTGCCCAAGGGGCCGGGCAAGTTGACGGTCTGGCACGAGCAGGCCGAACCGTGGACCATCGAACTTTCTGTACCCACCCCCGGCGCGGTCGCGGCGCGACTGGAGATCACCCGGCCGCGCATCCCTCCCCATGTCGATAAGACCGGGCGCTCCTACTTCCGCAACAGCCGGGAAAAGTATGGCGGATAAGGGGAAGGGGTTACCGCTCGGGGTCAAGATCTTTCTGTCGACCTCGTTGCTGATCGCGCTCGCGGTCGGGGCTGCGGTCGCCGTCACCTCCTTGCTTGTGCGGCGGATCGCGCTCAAGGCGATCGACGAGACGCTCGCTCAGACCTCCGCTGCGCAGACCGCGTTCCAAGACGAACGGGGCAAACGGTTGCTGCTCACCGCCCGCCTGTTCGCGAGCGATCCTTCGCTCAACGCCTACGTCGCAGAGGCGGCGGCCTCGCGCGACAGCTCGTCGATCCTCGACCTGCTGAACGAGCGCCAGCGAGATGTCGGCTTCGACTTCGCGATCGTCCTCGATTCAACGGGTAAGGTCCTGGCGCGCACCGATCGGCCGAATGGCGCAGGCGAGGATCTGGCGAACCGGCCGCTGGTCGCCAAGGCGCTGACCGATTTCGAAGCGGCCGGTGTCTGGGTCGAAGAGGGGCGACTCTACGATGCGGTTGCGGTACCGCTCCAGCGCGAATTCAACCTGCTCGGCTACTTCGTCGCCGGATTCGCGATCACCGACGCTTCCGCGCTCGAAGTGCGCAAGGTGAGTGGCAGCGAGGTCGCCTATGTCGCTGCGGGGCGTGACGGTCCGGTGGTGGTCGCCTCGACCAGCCCCGAGCAGGCGCCGAGCCTGGTCGCCGCACTCGCCGCCTCGCCGCGTACTATGGGCGAAGTGATGGAGGAGGGGCGCGAAGTGCGCCGGGTCGAGTTGAATCTGCGCGGTGAGCCGTGGATCGCCTCGGTCGTGCCGCTCAAGGATGCCGGAGGCAAGGCGGTCGGCGCCACGGTGGGGTTGGCTTCGCTCGCGCGCGAGCTGACCAGCTACCGGCAGATTCAGGGCGCGCTGATCGCGTCCGGCTTGGCCGCTGCGCTGCTCGCGCTGTTCCTTTCGTTTGCGCTCGCCCGGCGGATGCTCGCGCCGGTGCGCGCGCTGGCCAAGGCGTCGGAGGCGGCGCGCCAGGGTGATTACGATCTGAAGATCGACACCGGCCGAGGGGACGAGGTGGGGCAGCTCGCGCGCTCGTTCGATCATCTGCTCGCCGACCTGCGCGAAAAGCGCGATATGGAGCTTTACGTGAGCGACCTGTCGCGCAGCCTGCCGGAGCCCGCGGGCAGCCGTCCGGTGGTCGGCAGCGCCAAGGCGCGCGACCTGATCGTCTTGGGGCTCGAGCTGCGGCGCTATGCGCGGGGGGGGGCCGACCTCGATCCCGCCGAGCTGCTCACCCGCCTCGCGTCGGACTGGAAGCGGATCGCCGGTGCGATTTCGGCCCGCCGCGGCACGGTCGAATCGGTCTCCGGCCATCGACTGCTCGCCCGTTTCGATGGCGAAGGGCGCGCCGCGCGCGCGCTCGCCGCGGCGGCCGAGGTTCTGGGCATCGAGCCGGACGGCAGCTCTGATGCGCCGGTTGTGGCGCTCGCGTCCGGTGCGGCGATCACCGGACCGATCGCTTGGCGCGAGCCTGCCGAGACCGCCCTGGTCGGCCTGCCGGTGCAGCGCCTGGACGCCCTGCTGCGCGAAGCGGCGCCGGGCGATCTGTTGCTCGCCAAAGAGGTTCACGAGGAATTGAACCCGACACTCGAAGCGGCGGGGTACCGGCTGGCGCCGCGCAAAGGGCTGCTCGCGAGCCAACCGTTCTACGCGCTCAACGCGACCGTCGCGGCGCGGATCACCGGGGCGCGCGGCGTCGCGCTGTTGGAGGGGGCGGGGACCACCGGGACCGCCGCAACGGTCGTGCCGGGAGGCACCCTGGGGACACCGGGGGCGCCGACCCTTTCGGGGATCGCGCCGGGGAGCCTGCTCGGCCAGCGCTTCGAGATCCTCGCGGTGCTCGGTGCCGGCGGCATGGGTGTGGTCTACAAGGCGCGCGACCGCGATCTCGACGATCTGGTCGCCTTGAAGATGCTCAAACGGGAGCTTTGGGGCGACCGGTCGCAGCTCGAACGGCTGAAGAGCGAGATCAAACTGGCGCGCAAGATCACCCACCCGAACGTCCTGCGCACGCACGACTTCGGCGAGATCGACGGCGTCCCCTACATCTCGATGGAATTCGTGCGTGGCGTGACCCTCCGCTATCTGCTCGACCAGACCCAGACGCTCCCCTATTCGGCCGGCCTGCGCCTGGCCAAACAGCTGTGCGCGGGTCTTGGCGCCGCCCATGCCCAGGGCGTTCTGCATCGCGACATCAAGCCGGAGAACCTGATCCTCGAGGCGAACGGCAACGCCAAACTGATGGATTTCGGCATCGCCCGCCCGATCGAGCGGTTGACCCCGGGCGAGACCCAGGCGGGCTTCGTGGTCGGCACGCCGCAGTACATGGCGCCCGAGCTGCTGCAAGGACGCGAGGCCGATGTGCGCGCCGACATTTATGCCGTCGGTGTCTTGCTCTACGAAATTTTTACCGGCAAGCCGCCGTTCTCGGGTGCGACGCCGGTCGAGATCATGCTCAAGCACATCAAGGACGAACCGCTGCCGCCGATCGGCCCGGCCGGCGCGCTGCCGCCGGTGCTCTCGGCGGCTTTGCTGCGCTGCTTGAAGAAGGATCCGGCCGAGCGGTTCCCGAACGTCGAGGCGCTGGCGCGCGAGCTGGCGGAGCTTTCGGCATGAGAGGCGGCGCCGCGCTCGACCCGGTGGGGGCGAAGGCCTCGGCTGTGCACTCCGCGCCGTCGATCGCCGACCTGCTGCGCCGATTGGGCGAGTACGAGACGCTGCTCGGCATCTCGACCGCCCTGTCGAGCACGCTGGACCTCGCCCGCGTCCTCGACCTCGCCCTGGTTCAGGCCGAGGCGATCTGCAGCGCCGAGACCAGCTCGATTTGGGAGCTCGACGAGGAGAGCACAGCGCTCTACTTCCGCGTCGTCCGCGGCAGCGCCGCGCAGGCGATCCGCGGTTTGCGCATGGCGGTCGGGGAGGGGATCGTGGGGAGTGTCGCCGCCTCGGGGCGCGCCGAAGTGGTAAACGACGTGTTCGCCGATCCGCGCTGGAAAGGGGACTCCGGCGACACGTTCCAGACCCGGGCGATCCTCGCCGTGCCGCTCCTTGCGCACGGCCGGGTGGTGGGGGTCCTGCAACTGCTCAACCCGCTCGATGGCCCGGAGTTCTCGCTCGAGGATCTGCGACGGATGGAGCAGTTCGCCGGGGTGCTCGCACCTGCGATCGAGAACGCCCGCCTCTACGCGATCCAGCGCCGCCAGTTCTTGGACACCGTGACCGCGATCGCCGAAGCGATCGAAAAGCGCGATCCTTATACCGGCGGCCACGTCCGCCGCGTAGTCGCCTACAGCCTTCTGCTCGGCATCGAAATGCAGCTCGGCCCGGCCGAGCTCGAAGAACTCTACCTGGCGGCGACCCTTCACGACGTGGGCAAGATCGCGACCCCGGATGCGGTGCTCGGCAAACCCGCGCCGCTCGACGAGCAAGAGGCGCTGGTGATGCGCCGCCATGCGGCGGACGGCGCCGACATCGTGGGCCGGATTCGCGAACTTCGATCGATCTTGCCGGGCGTCCGCCATCATCACGAGCGGCTCGACGGCCTAGGCTACCCGGATGGCCTGGCGGGCGATGAGATCGCGCCGGTGGCGCGGATCATCGCGGTCGCCGACACGTTCGACGCGATGACCACCTCACGCCCCTACCGGCAGGCGCTCGAACCGGCGCACGCCACCGCCGAGATCGAAGCCGGCGCCGGCACGCAGTTCTGCCCGCGAGTCGTCGCGGCGTTTCTCGCCCTCTACCACCGCGACGAGTTCGATCTCGACCGGGCGCTCGCGCTGGTTGCACTCCGGTTTCCCGAAGCCGGCGCCTGAGCCCGCGACAGCCCTCACCCCCGACTGCAAGGGGTGTAATCCTCGGGATATCATGCGGTCCGGGGACCGCTCGATGCTCAGACTGCGCTTTTCGATCCAGGATCAGGAACGCACCTTGCCGTTGTCCGGCACCCGCCTGCGGATCGGGCGGGAGGCCGACAACGACATCGTGCTGCCCGACCCTTCGGTGTCGCGCCAGCATGCCGAGCTGGTCCACCAGGCGGGGGCGTGGATCGCGCGCGATTTGAAGAGCACCAACGGCATCTTGCTCAACCGTGCCCCGGTGCTCGAGGCGCGGCTGCAGCCGGGGGATCGGTTGACCATCGGCGCGTTCGAGCTGGTCGTCGAGGCGCCCGCGCCTCCTCCAGAACTCCCCTCCGGTTCGATGGCGAAGCTGCCGGACGCGACGATCCTCCGCCCGATCTCCGATTTCGTCGCCGACTTCGGGTTGGGCACCGAACGCCATCCGGGCGTCACCGATGGCGAGGGGCGGTTCGCCAAGGCGATGTTCGGTTCGCTCGCCCGCCTTGCGCGGGAGCTGATCTCCGCCGAATCGGTCGACCAGGTGCTCGAACGGGTGATCGCGATCACGTTCGACGCGCTGCCGATCGACCGCGGGTTCCTTTTGCTCTCCGACGAAGCGGGGCAGCTGGTCTGCGAGATCGCCCGCTTCGGCGATCGGGTGGAGCTGCGGCCGAGCGCCGAGGTGCCGGTGTCCAAGACCATGCTCGAAGCGGTCATGCGCGAGCGGGTGGCGCTGGTCACGTACGACGCGATGTCCGACGGCCGCCTGACGGGGGGGGAGTCGATCCGCATGCACCAGATCCGCGCCGCGATGTGTGCGCCGCTCTGGTCGGGCGAGCGGATCGTGGGCGTCATGCAGGTCGATTCGCCGTTTGCGGTCGGCTCGTTCGCCGAGCGCGACCTCGATTTTTTGACCACGCTCACGAACTTCGCCGCGGTGGCGATCGAGAGCGCCAAAAACGCCGAACGCGCCCAGCACGAGCGCGCGATGCGCAACCGGCTGGAGCGCTACCACAGCCCGAGCGTGATCGAAGAGGTGCTGCGCGCAGAGGAAGGCGCCGGCCGGCGGGTCCGCGCGGCCGAGGCCTCGGTGCTGTTTGCCGACCTGGTCGGCTTCACCCCGATCGCCGAGAGTTCGCCGCCGGAAGAGGTGGTCTACCTGCTCGACTCGTTCCTAGACCTCGCGGTCGAGTCGGTGTTCGATGCCGGGGGGACGCTCGACAAATTCATCGGCGACTGCGTGATGGCGTTCTTCGGCGCACCGGTGGCGCAGGAGGATCACGCCCTGCGCGCGGTCCGGGCGGGGATCGACATTCAGCGACGGCTTGGCGAATGGAACGCCGAGCGGACGCGCTCTTCCTTGCCGACGCTCGCGGTGCGGATCGCGATCAACAGCGGCGGCGTCGTGGTGGGCGACATCGGTAGCCGCCGACGGGTGGACTACACCGTGCTCGGCAACACGGTGAACGTGGCCGCCCGGCTCGAAGCGCTGGTCGCTCAGCCCGGCGATGTCGTGGTCGGCCCCGAGACCGCGCGCCAACTCGACGGTGCGATCCCCATGGTGTCGCTCGGCGAGGTCCAGCTCAAAGGCCTGCGCCAGAAGATCGAGGCGTTCCGGGTCGTGCGGTAGCGGGCGCAGAGAGTGGGCCGTTCGGCTCGGCGGGACGGGTGATAGCATCGCACTTCGCACCTACGTGAAGGGGGTCCGCATGACGTTCTCGATCGTTCTCATCGTCGTTCTGGTCGTTCTCGTCTTCTGGTTGGTCAGCCTTTACAACGGCCTTGTGGCCTTGCGCAACCGGTTCAAGAACGCGTTCGCGCAGATCGACGTGCAGCTCAAACGGCGCTACGACCTGATCCCCAATCTGGTCGAGACCGCGAAGGGGTACATGAAGCACGAGCGCGAGACGCTCGAAGCGGTGATCGCGGCGCGCAACGCGGCGAGTTCCGCGGTCGGCCGCGCGGCGGCCAACCCGGCCGATGCGCAGGCGGTGGCCGGCGCGATGGCCGCTGAAGGGGTGCTCACCGGCGCGTTGGGCAAGATGTTCGCGCTCGCCGAGGCGTATCCGGACCTCAAAGCGAACCAGAACATGGCGCTGCTCCAAGAGGAGCTGACCTCGACCGAAAACAAGGTCGCCTTCTCGCGCCAGGCGTTCAACGACGCGGTGATGGCCTACAACACGGCGCGCGAAACGTTCCCTCGGGTGCTCTTCGCCGGTGCGCTCGGCTTCCAGCCGGCGACGCTGTTCGAGATCGCCGCACCGGTCGAGCGCGAGGCGGTCAAGGTCTCGTTCACCTAGAGCGTCCCAAACGTCGGGGGAGGGGCAGATAGCGGTGGATTTCTTCGCCACGCAAGAGCGGGCCGAGCGCAATACGCTGCGCCTGGTCGCGCTGTTCGGCCTCGCCGTGGTGGGGGTCGTCGCCTGTGTTTATCTCGCGGTCCGTCTGCTGCTCTACAAGACCGAGACGGGGGGGAGCGGCCCGTTTTGGAATCCGTCGGTCTTCGTGCCGGTCGCTTCGATCACCCTCGCGATCATCGCGCTCTCCACCCTATACAAGATCTGGAGCCTACGCTCCGGCGCCGAGGCGATCGCGAACCTGCTCGGGGCACGGCCCGTGCCGCCAAACACCACCGACCCCGCCGAGCGCCGGCTGCTCAACGTGGTCGAGGAGATGGCGCTCGCGGCGGGGATGCCGGTCCCTTCGGTCGTGGTGCTCGATTCTGAGCCGGGGATCAACGCGTTCGCCGCCGGCTGGGCGCCGGGCGACTCGCTGGTGGGCGTCACCCGCGGCTGCCTCGAACGGTTAGATCGGGACGAGCTGCAAGGGGTGATCGGCCATGAGCTCTCGCACATCCTCAACGCCGACGCGCGGCTGAATCTCCATCTGATCGGCTGGCTCCACGGCCTGATGGTGATCGCCCTGATCGGCTATTGGATCTTGCGCAGCATCGGCCGCGGCGGCTCGAGCAGCAAGAAGGGGGGCGCCGCGGCGATCCCGCTGTTCGGGCTTGCACTGATCGCGATCGGCGGCCTCGGCGTTTTCTTCGGCCGCTTGATCAAGAGCGGTGTCTCGCGCCAGCGCGAATTTCTCGCCGATGCCTCATCGGTCCAGTTCACACGGAACCCGCTCGGGCTCGCCGATGCGCTGAAGAAGATCGGCGGGGCCAAGGAGGGGTCGAAGATCGCTTCCCCGAACGCCGAGCAGGCGAGTCACCTCTACTTCAGTAACGGCCTCAAGGCGAGTTGGCTCTCCGCGCTCTCGACCCATCCGCCACTCGAGGATCGGATTCGCCGGCTCGATCCGAGCTTCGACGGCAATCTGGCGGACCGCCCGGCCGGTCCCGGCGTGCGCGTTCCGGCGGGTGCGGCGGAGATCCCGGAGGACGCGGAACGGCTCGCGGCGGGGGTGGTGGGGCTCGGTGGCCGGCAGGGCATCGCGGCGCTCGTCGGCACCGTTCAGCCGACCCATGTGGACTACGCGACGCGTTTTCTCGCCAGCCTGCCGACCGGCCTCGCCGAGCGGGCACGAGAGCCCGCGACCGCACCGGCGCTCCTGTTTGCCCTGCTGCTCGATCGCGACCCGGCCGTGCGGATCGCCCAGGTGCGGGCGCTCGAAGCGGCGGGCCGCTTTCTGTTCGATGAGACCCAACGCGCCTCGGCGATCCTCGCGTCATGCCCCGACGCGGTGCGCCTGCCGCTGCTCGATCTGGCGCTCCCGGCCCTGCGCCAGCTCTCCCGCCCGCAGTGGGACGCGTTTCGGACCACGACCCACGCGCTGATCGTCGCCGATCCGCGGATCTCGCTGTTCGAGCTGGTGCTCCAACGCGCGCTGATCCGCCACCTCGGCCCGGTGTTCGGCGGCACCCGGGCGCGCGGCACTCCCTCCGCAGAGCTTGCCGCACGCACGACCGAAGTGGGGCTCGTCCTCTCCGCCTTGGGGCACGCCTGCGACGCGACGCCGGAGGCGGCCGCCGCGAGCTTCAACGCCGCCCTCCGTTTTCTCGGCGGCGAGGCGGGTGCGATCGGGTTTTCCGCGCGGCAGGACTGCCCGCCGGAGGTAATCGACCGCGCACTCCGCTCGCTCGGCGACCTGGTGCCGCAGGCGAAGAAACGCCTGCTCGAAGCGGCGACCGCGTGCGTCGTCTCGGACGCCCAAGTAACCGTTTCCGAAGCCGAGCTGCTGCGCGCGATCGCCGATTCGCTCGACTGCCCTGTGCCGCCGTTTTTACCCGGCCAGGAGGTCTGAACCGGTCGGCTGTTCCGTTGAGTGGCTCTCCGGCTCGAATCTCTGTTCCGAACCCCCCGCTCAGCTGTCTTAGAGGGCATGTCGGCGTTTCCGCACCGGACCCACCCCCTGAACTTCTCGGCCGAAACTGCGCCGGGGCGAAGGTCTTCGAGTACGCTTGGGCGAAGAGCCCGCCGCTCGTCGCGGCCCCGCCGATCCGATCGTTCCGATGCCACCGCCCACCTCCGAAACCTCGCTCCGATCTCGCGCCTTCCGCTCCTCAGTCCGCAGGCGTCGCTGGATCTGTCCCGGAGCCACGGCTTGAGCTTCGCCCTGGCGAGCGACGAGGAGCTGATCGCCCGGGCGCGGCGCGAGCCGGGGCTGGCCGATCCCTGCTTCGCCGAGCTCTACCGGCGCTACCACCCGAAAGTGGCGGCCTGGTGCCTGCGCATCGCAGGGGACCGGGAAGAGGCCGCCGATGTCGCCCAAGACGTCTTCCTGCGCATCCACTCCAGGCTCGACTCGTTCCGCGGCGACAGCCGCTTCTCGACCTGGCTCTATCAGGTGACCCGGAGCGTCGCGCTCAACCGGGCCGAGTACCAGGCGCGCCGCCGGGCCAAGTCGCTCGAC
Source organism: Holophagales bacterium (assembly GCA_031404815.1). Lineage (GTDB taxonomy): Bacteria > Acidobacteriota > Thermoanaerobaculia > Multivoradales > UBA5704 > DASYKS01. The sequence continues at coordinate 57,640 of JANNIH010000030.1, forward strand.
GACGAGGATGCGCCCGAGGTGATCGACGAGCTGCCCGCGATCTCGGACGACCTTGAGGTTGCCGAGATCCACGCCCGTCTCCGGGCGGCGGTCACCGACGACCTCGAGCCGCTGGAGTCGAGGGTGTTGATCCTTCACTACGTTCACGGCCTGACCCTCGCGCGGATCGGTGAGCAGCTTAAGTTGACCAACAAGTCGGGCGCCAAAGCGTACATCGTGAGCGCTTTACGCAAGCTCAAACGTGGATTCGCCCGCCGCGAGGCGGGGCACTCCGAGAGGTCCCGATCATGAGCCGGCACGATCATCCGGAAGATCTGTTCGCCGAGCGCTTACGCGGCGCGTTCGCCACCGGCTGCCCGGCGCCGGAGCTGTTTCTCGACGCGGAGTGGGTGCGGCTGCCGGCGGTGGAGCGGGCGCGGATCGAAGCGCACGCCGCGACCTGCCCGGCCTGCGCCGCCGAGCGCGACCTGGCGGCGCTTTGGGATCTGCCCACGGACGCGGGCGACCTTCCGGCC
>JANNIH010000031.1:0-53581 GCA_031404815.1 Holophagales bacterium
CCGACACCGCCGCAGGTGGTGCATTGCTTCTTACTGGTACCGGGCTTCGCGCCATCACCCTTGCAGGTCTCGCAGCTTTTCAGACTGGGGAAGCTAATGTTGGCTGAATGCCCTGCTACAGCCTGCTCCAGCGTCAGCATAAGCTCGTAACGCATATCGGCGCCGCGATAAACACCGCCGCGGCCCTGGCGTCCACCGCCGAAAATATCGCCGAATACATCACCGAAAATATCATTGAAGCCACCGGCGCCGGCACCGCCCATGCCGGCTGCGCGTTCCATCCCGGCATGGCCGTGCTGGTCATACAGGGCTCGCTTCTGCGGATCCGACAGCGCCTCGTAGGCTTCCTTGGCCTCCTTGAAACGGGCCTCGGCTTCGCTGTCGTTCGGGTTTCGATCGGGATGGTGCTTCATGGCGAGTCGCCGATAAGCTTTTTTCAGCTCATCATCTGCGGCGCCCTTTGCCACGCCCAGCACTTCGTAGTAATCCCGTTTCGACATTTAGATCCAGAACCTTTCCATTGCGCAGCGCGGGCAACGACCGTCGCGCGCGCCTGCCATTATCATGCCAACCAATTAGCGCCAACCAAACAGCTACCAAGTAAACAACACAAGCGCCGTCGCTTGCGAACGCCGGGCCACCAGCACGTGTGCCTGCAACCCGCTACATTCGCACCCGAAGGCGCTCGTGCTTCAACCCGGCGACTTAACGGAGCAGCCATTTGCAGTTGCTCCGCCAGCGACAATCTTAAGGCTTGTCGTCGCCCTTCACTTCCTCGAACTCGGCATCGACGACACTGTCGTCTGCACCGCCAGCCATCCCGCCATCGGCACCCGTCTGCGTCTGCTCATAGGCTTTCTGCGCCATTGAAGCAGAAGCTTCCGCCAATGCACTGGTCTTGGCTTCGATCCTGCCCTTGTCTTCGCTTTTCAGCGCATCTTTCAGATCTGCAACTGCAGATTCGATACGACCACGCTCTGCCGGATCAACTTTCTCGCCAAGTTCCGCGAGCGATTTCTCGGTTGCATGCAACATCGCATCGGCCTGGTTACGCACATTGACCAGATCGCGGAATTTAGCATCCTCATCAGCGTGCGCTTCGGCGTCTGACACCATCCGCTGGATCTCGTCATCCGACAAACCGCTGGAGGCCTTGATAACGATTTTCTGCTCCTTGCCGGTGGCTTTGTCTTTTGCCGACACATGCAGGATGCCGTTCGCATCGATGTCGAAAGTGACTTCGATTTGCGGCATGCCGCGGGGCGCAGACGGAATATCGCTCAGGTCGAACCGACCCAGCGACTTGTTAACCAGGGCCCGCTCGCGCTCGCCCTGCAGCACGTGAATGGTAACGGCGGTCTGGCTATCGTCAGCTGTCGAGAAAGTCTGGTTCGCCTTCGTCGGGATAGTAGTGTTCTTCACAATCAGCTTGGTCATGACACCACCCAGCGTCTCGATACCGAGCGACAAAGGCGTCACATCGAGCAGCAGGATATCCTTGACATCACCGGCGAGCACACCGCCCTGAATCGCAGCACCAACCGCTACGACCTCGTCCGGATTGACCCCCCGGTTGGGCTCCTTGCCGAACACGTCCTTGACCAGCTTCTGGATCGCCGGCATGCGCGTTTGGCCGCCGACCAGAACCACCTCGTCCACGTCCTTCGCTTCGAGGCCGGCGTCCTTGATCGCCTGGAGAACCGGCTTGATCGAACGCTTGATGATCTCCTCGACCAGCGCTTCGAGCTTCGCGCGGGTCATCCGGAGGTTCATGTGCTTCGGCCCAGAGGCGTCGGCGGTGATGAACGGCAGGTTGATGTCCGTCTCCTGCGCAGAGGAGAGCTCGATCTTCGCCTTCTCCGCCGCTTCCTTCAGACGCTGGACGGCCATCGCGTCGCTCCCGAGATCGATCCCCTGATCCTTCTTGAACTCCTCGAGCAGCCATTCGATGATCCGCTGGTCGATGTTGTCGCCGCCGAGGTGCGTGTCGCCGTTGGTCGATTTCACCTCGACCACGCCTTCGCCGACCTCGAGGATCGAGATATCGAAGGTACCGCCGCCGAAGTCATAGACCGCGATCGTTTGATCCTTCTTCTTGTCGAGACCGTAGGCGAGCGCCGCGGCGGTCGGTTCGTTGACCAGACGCTTGACGTCGAGGCCGGCGATCCGTCCGGCGTCCTTGGTCGCCTGGCGCTGAGCATCGTTGAAGTGCGCCGGCACGGTGATCACCGCTTCGGTCACCTTCTCGCCGAGGTAGTCCTCGGCCGCCTGCTTCAGCTTCTGCAGAATCATCGCCGAAATCTCGGGCGGGGAGTAGCGCTTGCCATCGATTTCGACCCGAACATCGCCGTTCTCGGCGCGCTCGACGGCGTACGGGATCATCTTCATCTCGTCGCCAACCTCGTCGAACCGGCGCCCCATAAAGCGCTTGATCGAAAAGACGGTGTTCTTTGGGTTGGTCACCGATTGGCGCTTGGCGACCTGGCCGACCAGCCGCTCCCCACCCTTCGTGAAGCCGACGACCGACGGCGTGGTCCGATTGCCTTCGGCGTTGGGGATGACCTTCGCCTCCCCGCCTTCCATCACGGCGACCACGCTGTTCGTGGTGCCGAGGTCGATACCGATAATTTTGCCCATGGGTCTCTCCTCCTGGATTGGCTTCCTGATTCGCCAGATCGCCGCAGAGCCTCGCCCGGCCCTGCCAACCTGCCATCGTCTACGAAGGGTAAAACCTCAGTCGGCCGATGTCAATTCCCGATTTCCAAGAATCTTCGTCGCGCCGCTCATATTTTCCGGCGTACAACGCGACCGCGCGCAGAATCTGCGCATAGAACTTGGGTTCAATCGAGCAGCACGAGAGGTGCGACGCGGGTTTCACTGCGGAGGGTGAGGAATTCCGGATCTAGAAGGAAGTTGCCCGAGATACCGCGAAAAGTCACCTCCCCGCCCCCTCCCGGCCCTTCGGCATGCAACTCGTAGGTCTTTTCCCGCGCCGCAAACACCAGCGGCCGCCCTTCGACATCGAGGATGTCTCGAGCACCCAGCAGGCCGCGATCGCGCAGCTCCGCCAGGCGCTCGGGAAAACGCCCTTCGAGCAAGAAGAAGGTCTCGGCAGCGCGGTCGATCTTCAGGAACTGCGCCGAACGCTGGACGTCTTCGTGCGACTGGAGCGCAGGCGCCTGCCAGGGGAACGGAAATACCGCCTGGCCGGATCGAAAGATCAGAAGGCCGGCCAGCCCAAGCGCCGCCAGGGCGCCGAGCACCCGACCGACATGGCGAATCGGCCGCGGCACCGGCGCCGGATCCAGGGTCATCTGGCGGATACCGGGGGTGTTGCTCCCCCAGGGGGGCGCCGCTTCGGGGGTTGGAAACGGAACCACGATCGCCGACAGCAGATCGGTCGAACGGGTCGCAACCGGAGACACGGGAGGGGGAGTCGGAAATCCCAGAATCGAACCGGAGTTCGATCGGGCCGACTCGATCGGAAAGGTGGGTGATGCGGACACCGATTGCGAGCTCGACGGCTCAACCCCTGTCGCCGAGGCGCGTCGGGTCGAGGGAGCCGGGCGCGCTTCGACCGAAGAAGACGCGGAGAGCTTTGAATCCCCGGCATGGAGGAGCAGCTCGTCGACCCGGATCGGAACGAAGCCCTCTTCATAGGCCACTTCGTCGCCGGAATAGAACTTGAAGTCCCCCTCCCGCCAATCGAGCAGCTTTTCCAAGAGCTGCCGGGTGTGAATCCGGAGCGCTTCGAGCAGGCGCGTCCGGGAAACGAACCGCTGTTCGACCAGGAAATCGACCAACCGTTGCCCGGTGGCGGCCTGCTCGGAAGATGCGCGGGCAAAATCGGCGCCCGAGAGCACGCCGGTAGCCACCAGCACCTGCTTCAAGCCCTCTTCGACGGCCTGGTTGAGCGAATCGGCGGCCACGATCTTGCCGTGCAAAAACGAGATCGCCACGATGTCCTCCTGCCCCTGGACCGTGAGGATCCCTGTCTTCTGCTGCTGCGCGATCAGTTGCAGGATCTCGGGCAACTGAAAGAGATCGAGATTCCCTTCGACGCTCATCGGCTATTCCTCTCTAGGCGGCATCAGACTTCGTTCGCCAGATCGAAGCGATAGCGCACTAGAAAATAGACCGCGAGCCCAACCAATGCGACCGACCAGGCCACCGCCTGCCCGGGGCCAAACCCGGAAGGCAGCCGGAAACCCAAGGCCGGCAGGAAGGGAATCGAGGCGAGCGCCAGAACGATCAGCAGGGCTCCGAAGCCACGGAAACCATCGCCGATCTCGGCTGAAGGCAAACCGGGCAAAAGGACCCGCAACCCACGCTGCCAGGGTCGCGAACCGAGCTTGAGGTCGAGCGGTGCCTCGCTGTACCCCGAGCGTCGACGCCGCAGAACATCGAGAAGGAGCGCTGCGAGCAGCAGGCCGACGCTGAGCCCCGCCGCGCCGTAACGACGGGCCAGGTCCGCCCGACCGGAGGAGCGAGGTCCCGCGATCCGCATCTCGAGCTGGCGCCGGATCTCCGGGATGCGCTTCCAACCGCCATCGACCGGGACCACCCGCTCCGACCGCTGGACCCAACGTTCGACCAGCGCCCGGTCGCGCGAGCGCGCTTGCGCGTCGGCGCGCTCGGCCTCGTCGAATCGGTACGAACCGCGGTACGCCTGCGACAGGTTGTACTGTGCGGCAGCGCTGGTCGGATCGACATCTGAAGCGCGCTTGAACTGCTCGATCGCCTGGGTGTACTCGAGGCGCACCAGGTAGTAGGCACCCACATCGACCAGTGCCGCGGAGTTGGTCGGATCTTTCTGAATCACGTCTTGATACATCTCTCGAGCGCGCTCCCACTGGCCCAGATGGCGGTGAACGTCGGCGACCAGTTGGCGGACGGCGAGGCTCTCCGGCAGCAGCGTTGTGAGCGTGCCGAGATCGTTGAACAGATCGCCCGAAAGCTCCCGCCGCTCCAGACTGTCGAGAGCGAGCGAAGGGGAGGAAAGGGCGACCGCCATCCTCTGGCGTTGCTCCGCGAGAAGGACGGGCGCCACCGCGAGGAGAAGCCAGGCACCGACCAGAACGGTTCGTTCGCTGGACGAGGCATAACCCCAGAACAGCACCGACCACCAGAGGAGCAGCCAAATCAAGCCCGAAGGCAGAACGAGAGGCCAAATCAGGACTGCGACTGCGAACGGCAAAGCGAACCAGCTGGAACGATCGGAGAAGATTCGACCGGTATCGGAGAGCAGCGCCCCCCCCTTGGCCACCATCTGGATCGCCAGAAACAAGCCCGCGGTGGTCAGCAAGAGCCAAAGAATCCAGGTCAGCGCGCCGTCGAGCAGCATCCGGCGCTCGAAAGGCCAACCCAAGGAGCGCCAGACTCCGGCGACCATGCGGCCGAGCGCGATGGCATACCGTCCTTCGAGGCGCGCCACGGTCGCTGCCGCAAACGAATTCTCCGGGCGCCCCGGATCGAACCGTTCGGCAGCCTCCAACGCCTGGTGCGCGAGATCGAAGTCACCGCGCCCCGCACGCTCGACCGCCCGTAAGAGGGCACCACGGGAAAGATCGGGGAGGCGCGAAAATCCGAGTTGGCGAACGGTCTCGAGCAGATCCGTCACCCGCTCGCCGGAGCGCTCCGGATCGGCTTGGACCAGCCACTGAACAGCCTGATCCTGAACCTGATGGAGCGTCCGTGAAATCGGATCGCCGAGTTCGAAGCCGGAGCTTCGAGTCGCTGCCGAAGCGCTTCGCAGAGCCCCCACGCCAAGGGCCACCGCCGCCAACAGAGCGATCGAGAGCGCGCGAAAAACGCCGCGTTCAGCCACGCTTCTGGACATAGCGGACCCGCGAGCGGTAGAGCAGATCTTCGAGAAAACCAGCTTCCTGAACGTTTAAGGAGCCTGCGGTCTTCTGGCGCAGAACGTCGAGCAGGTCGATGTGCAATCGCGCCATCTCGAGGTTTTCGGCCGATTCGCCGGTCGGTAGCTCAAGATCGCCGAGGTAGATCGCGATCGGCTCGGCCAGCAGGCTCACCAGATCGTAAAAAGTCGGCCTGCCGAGCCCGGGGGGGGTGCCGGGCAGCTCCAAACCAGCCCCAGACTCGTCGGGGTAGCCCGCCACCATCGCCTGGTCCATTGCCGCGGCCGACACCGCGGGCGCAAGCTGAGGCGGCCCCGGCGCAACTTCGGGCTCAGAGGCGGGCACCGGCACCGCGGGTTCGGAGAGGAAACGATATTCCTCTTTGAGCCGGCCGTCCGGTGTAAACATCCGTTTGTCGGTGACCTTCATCTTCTCATCACTCACGGCGTGACCCAATCTTTGGCAGTTGTCAGTAGGATCGAGAATGAAGCGGACGTTGACAAAAAGCGTAGCAAGCGCAAATCTCCCCCGGCAAGTCGGTGCTCATCATAGTCCCGACCGACACCATCCCGCGCTATGTCCAGCCCCGATCTCCAGAAGCTTCTCGATTTAGTAGCGCGCCTGCGCGCTCCGGATGGCTGTCCTTGGGACCGCGAGCAGTCGCTTGGCGACGTTCGCGCCTACCTGCTCGAAGAGGCGCATGAGACCGCCGGAGCGATCGACTCCGGAGATTGGGCAGAGGTCGCGAACGAACTCGGCGACCTCCTGTTCCAGGTCGCTTTCATCGGCCGGCTCGCGGAAGAGGCGGAAGCGTTCGATCTGAACCAGGCCATCGAGGCGGTCCACGCCAAGATGGTCGCCCGGCACCCTCACGTTTTTGGCGGCACGGGCACCGAGGAAGAGGGCGCGATTCTGGCCGATGCCCAAGCCGTCCGCGAGGCCTGGGAGCGGCGCAAGGTCAAGAAGGACCCGGGCCGTTCGGTGCTCGCCGGGGTGTCCGCTTCGCTGCCGGCCCTGCTCGCCTCCTACCGCCTGACCCAAAAGGCTGCGGGAGTCGGCTTCGACTGGCCGGATGCGGCCGCGGTTCTCGACAAGGTGGACGAAGAACTTGCCGAGCTTCGCAGCGCCCTCGGCGACGGCACCGGCCCGCTCGACCGCCAGGCGGTGAGCGAAGAATTGGGCGACCTCCTGTTCACCCTCGCCAATCTCGGGCGCAAACTCGACCTCGACCCGGAAGCAGCACTCGCCCAGGCGAACCTCAAATTCCGCCGCCGCTTCGAAGCGATCGAACGGGGCCTCGCGGCGCAGGGCAAGAGCGCGGCCGATGCGACGCTCGACGAGATGGACGCGCTCTGGCACGAGGCGAAGCGCGCCGGGCTGTAGCTCAACACCTACCCTTTCACTCCGACACCGCGATTCCGGCCGCTTCGGCGGCTTCGAGCACCCGCCGGTAGCCGGGACCGAGGTAGAGCGGCATAGGGGAGTCGATCAGCTCGAGGTCCTGTCGGTCGATCCGATCGCCGAACAAAACGACCGCCCTCGACGTGTCGTGCTGGCGCGAGATCCAGACCAGCCCATCGAACCGCTCCGGACACGCGTGGATCGCCGCCGCCCAGCGCACGGTCGCGGGATATTCCACCGCTTCGGTCTCGATCAGATCGGTGCGCCGGAGCCCGAGCCGACCGAGGCCGAAACCGTGGAGCTGGGCGAGCTTGAGCGGGCGGCGCGCCGCGATGACCGAGATGAGCAGAGGGCGCAACCCGGATCGGCGGATCGAACGGAGTGAGCCGCGAACCGGCACGCCATGAAACAGCGTCTCAGATAGCGCCCCATGGAGATCCGAGGCGCCGTAGATCGTCGGCACCCTCCTCCCCTCCACCGAGGCGAACGGATGAAACCGGCCCGCGCCAAAACCCGGATTGAACTCCGTAGCGCCGAAGCGGCCGTCATGACAACGGACGATCGGCTCGTCGGCGGTCCAGATCTCGACCAGCGGATCCAGCACTTTCGGTGGTGGCGGCAGACCTTCGTCAGCCGGGCTCAGAAGACGATCCCGTCCGCTTCGCGTCGAGCCGCCTGCCCCACCGCCAGTGAGTCGACGTCCAGCAGATCGACCGGCCGACGACCGTCCAGCCACCCATTGGCAGAAATAAACCAGAGGGCGAGCTCCCAAGGCGAACTCCCCCCGAGGGCCGCGACGATGTCGCGAATCGCTTCGCGCGGCTGCCCGTGCTCGTCGAACTGGAAGCCGGGGAAGATCTCCGCCCCTTGGTGGGGCACGGAGAAAATCCGCTTCTCCTGCTTCCAGCGGTTGGCGAGCGCCGCCCGATTCTTGGCACGTGAGCCCGCCCGCTCGGCCACTTCGCCGCTCGCCAGGCCGCCGAATTCCCGCAGCAACTGATCTCGTGCCGCGGCGTTGCGCCGAGCCTGGAGCACGGCGGTCGGGCTCGGAACTTCCTCACGCGGGAGCATCGCCTCGATCAACGACGCGGCGCTCCAACGACTGACAAACTCCGCTCGAAGCAGGGAGCGGACGAAAGCCATCACATCGGCCTCGGTCCAGGAACTCGAACCGTAGGCCAACGCCGTTGATTCGGCGATCTCGCTGGGGGGCACGGCCCCGGTGGGATAGGGTCGGTTGCTCATACCGAAATGATAGTTCCGATTGAATCGGATTGCAATCCGTTCGATCACTCAGCAGCGGATGGGGCTCCGGCACCCAACAACCGCGCCAAATACGGTGCGACGTTCTTGGCGACCCGCCGATGACCTAGGGCGGTCGGATGTATCCCATCGGCCTGGTTCAGCTCGGGCTCGCCGCCGACCCCTTCGAGCAGGAACGGCACGAGTGCCGCGCCGGTCTCTTCGGCGATCCGCGAGTAGATCGCTTCGAACCCGTCCGAGTAGTCCTTGCCGTAGTTGGGCGGGACCTTCATGCCGAGGATCAGCACCTTGGCGCCCGCGGCTTGGGAGCGGCGGACGATGTCGAGCAGGTTCTTCTCCAGCTCGGCGAGCGGCTGACCGCGCATGCCGTCGTTGGCGCCCAGGCCAACCACCACGACGGCGGGCTTCTGGCGCAAGAGCCAGGCGAGGCGGCTCGCCCCTCCGGCGCTGATATCGCCGCTCACCCCGGCGTTGATCACCTGGATCGGATGCCCTTCGGCCGCGAGAATCTCGCCCACCCGCGCCGGAAACGCTTCTTCGACCGAGACCCCCAGACCCGCCGTCAAGCTGTCACCGAGGAAGATCACTTTCGGAGCCTCGGAGCCCAACGCGCTGGTCCCTAGAGGTGTCGCCGCGGCCGGGGCGGCCGCTGGAACATTCGCCGTCGGGGCGGGCTTCGCGGCAGATTCTGCGGTCCGGCGACAGGCGCCGAGAGCCAGTGCGGCGAACAGAATCCCTAGGCCAAGAGTAAGAATCGGGCGGATTGAGGCGTAGTCTTTCCTCAGGAAGAATCGGGGGCTGCTCATCCGCACATCTTAACGGCCCTACGGCCCGGGAAATGCATTCCCCCCCAAGCCGGTTGTACCCACCCTATGAACAGAACGCCGCGCCTCGAGCTTCGCCGCCTCTTCCGTCGCCTGCCGTCCGGGGGACGCGACCTGACCATCCTCGACGGGATCGATCTCGCGATCGAAGCCGGCGAGTTCATCGCCGTTCTCGGCCCTTCGGGTAGCGGCAAATCGACCCTCCTCGCCCTGATGGCCGGGCTCGACCGTCCGACCTCGGGCGAGGTCCTGCTCGACGGGCGACCTATCCAGGCGCTTTCGGAGGACCAGCTCGCGCGCTTGCGCCGCGCCGAGCTCGGCTTCGTCTTCCAATCGTTCCAGCTGCTGGGCAACCTGACCGCGCGGGAAAACGTGCTGTTGCCCTTGGAGCTTCTCGACTCTCCCGGAGCCGGCGCGCGCGCCGACGAGCTGCTCGCCGAAGTGGGCTTGGCCGAGCGCGGCCATCACTACCCGACGCAGCTCTCGGGCGGCGAGCAGCAGCGTGTGGCGCTCGCCCGCGCGTTCGCCACCCGACCGCCGATCCTGCTCGCCGACGAACCGACCGGCAACCTCGACGGCACGACGGGCCAGAAGATCCTTAAGATCCTGCTCGACTTGAGGGAGCGCTACGGCACGACGATGGTTCTGGTGACGCACGACCCGGCGGTCGCCGCGCTCGCCGACCGACGCATCCATCTGCGCGACGGCCGGATCGAGCGCGAGGAGCGGTCGGTCCCGGCGACCGGATCGTCGGCTAGAGAGAGCGCCGCTTGAAGCCGCGCACGCTCCTCTCCTGGATGCTGCGCGAGTCGCGCGGCGCGATCGGGCGCTTCACCTTCTTCGTCGCCTGTCTCGCGGTCGGTGTGGCCGCAGTGGTCGCGGTCGCGGGCCTCGCCTCCGGGCTCGACGCCGGCATCCGCTCCGAAGCGCGGCAGTTGCTGGCGGCGGACCTTTCGATCGAGAGCCGCAGGGCGTTGCCGACCGAGTTCGACCTCCGGCCGTTGCTCCCGGCCGGCGCGCGCACCGCTTCAATCCTCGAGATGGTGACCGTGGTCGCCGCCCTGCCCCGAGACGGCAAACCGGGGCGGAGCCAACTAGTCGAGCTCAAAGCGGTCGAAGGGGGTTATCCGTTCTACGGCAAGCTCGCGATCGAACCCGACCGACCGCTCGCCGATCTGCTCGCGCCGGACGCCGCGATCGTGGCGCCCGAGCTGATCGGCGCATTGGGCCTGTCGCGCGACACCCAGGGCCAGCCGCTCGTCTTTCGCATCGGCACCGCCGATTTCCGCATCGCGGGCGAGGTCTCCGCCGAACCCGATCGGGTAGGCATCGGCACCGCCTTCGGGCCCAGGGTCTTCCTTTCGATGGCGGGGCTGGAAACCGCCGGGCTGATCGGCAAGGGGAGCCGGGTCGGATACAAGACGCTGATCGCACTCCCTACGGCCCTGCCGGCCGAAGCCCTCGAAAAGCTCGCCGGGCGGCTGCGCGCCGCCCTCCCGGCGACCGAGGCCTATCGCGTCGAGACCTTCCGCCAAGCCCAGCCTCAACTGCGCGAAAGCCTGCGGCAGGTGGGGCGCTTTCTCGGCCTGATCGCCCTGCTCTCGCTCTTCGTCGGCGGTATCGGTGTCGCAGAGAGCGTACGCGCCTGGCTCGCCGGGCGGCTCGACGCGATCGCGGTGCTCAAGTGTTTGGGGCTGCGCCCGCGCGAGGTGCTCGCGCTCTATCTCGGCCAGACCGCGCTGCTCGGCCTGGTGGGCAGCTCAATCGGCATCTTGCTCGGAGCGGGAATCCAAGGAGCGATCCCCCACCTGTTCGGCGACCTGATCCCGGGCGCTCTGATCCGCCCCTGGCAGCCCGGAGCACTGTTGCGCGGCCTGGGTCTCGGGGTGGGCGTCGCCCTTCTGTTCAGCCTGCCACCGCTCGCGGGGCTCCTCCGGGTCCCCCCCTCGCGCGTGCTTCGCCGCGACGCCGAGCCGCTGCCCGTCCATCGCGCCACGGCAGGTTTCGCGTTCGTCGCCCTGGCGGCCGGCCTGCTCGCGCTCACCTACGCGCAAACCCAGTCGCTCCTCCTTTCCGCACAGTTCGTCGGCGCCTTGACCCTCGCCACGGCTCTCCTCGCGGTCGCGGCGACGCTGCTCGCCAAGTCGATCGGGCGTCTGCCCCGTTTTTCGAGCATCGCTCTGCGCCATGGCCTCGGCGCACTCGCCCGGCCCGGCGCCGCGACGGTCGGCGCGATCGTCGCCCTCGGCCTCGGCGTGGTCACGGTGCTCACGATGTCGCTGGTCGAGCGGCGCATTTCGCGCGAGCTGGGACGCGAGCTGCCGAGCAACGCACCGAGCGCGTTCCTGGTCGACATTCAGCCTGCGCAGTGGGCAGGGGTGCAGGCGCTGCTCACCCGGGAGCGCGCCCTTAAGATCGATTCGGTCCCGGTGGTGATGGCGAGGATCGCCTCGATCGACGGCCGGGCGGTCGAGACGATCGCGGGTGAGCGAAAGGGGCGGCAGGGCCGAGAGGATCCGAACGGTGGAGGCGAACGCGGCGAAGGGAGAGAGGAGCGCGGCCGTCGCTGGGCGCTCACGCGCGAACAGCGGCTGACCTACCTGGCGAAATTGCCTGCGGACAACGTGATCGTCGAAGGCAAACTCTGGAGCGACCCCGCCCAGGGCGAGGTCAGCCTGGAGAAATCGTTCGCCGAGGATCTAGGCGTCGGCCTCGGCAGCAAGCTCGGCTTCGACGTCCAAGGCGTACCGTTGGAACTGGTGGTGACCAGCCTGCGCACGGTCGATTGGAGCACGTTCGGGATCAATTTCTACCTGGTGGTCGAGCCGGGCATCCTCGAACAGGCGCCCCAGCAACGGGTGGCGACCGCGCGCCTGGCCAACGGCAGCGAGCAACACATCCAGGATCTCCTCGCCGCGAACTACCCGAACGTCACCTTCCTGCGGATTCGCGAGACCCTGAGCAAAATCCTCGGCGTGCTCCAGCGGATCGGTCTCGGCGTCCGCTTCCTCGGCGGCTTCACCGTGCTGTCCGGTATCGCGATCCTCGCCGGAGCGATCACCGCCGGCTCGGTCCGCCGCGGTCGGGAGGTCGCCCTCTTAAAGACGCTCGGCATGACCCGCCGTCAGGTGGCCACCGCGTTCGCGGTCGAATACGCCCTGATCGGAGGGGTCGCGGGCCTCCTGGGAGCCGGCACCGGCGCCGCCCTCTCCTGGGGTGTGATCACCCGCGGCTTCGAGCTGCCGTGGGAGCCGGAGCCCGCCCGGCTCGCGCTGGCTGTCGGCTTGTCGATCGTTCTCTCGGTGGTGGCGGGTCTCGCCGCGAGCCTACGGGCGCTCGAACGGCGGCCGATCGAGGTGCTGCGGGCGGAGTAGCCCTTCGACTTCGCCCAGGGACCGCTGATATACTTAGCGGCATCGCAGCCGACGAGGAGAATCTCATGCACACTCCCGTTCTCGACAAGACTCGCAAGCCGACTCGGACTCGAGACACAGACCACCCCACCGAGAGAGCGCCTGGCTGCGACCAGGGTGAAAGAATCATCACCGCCGTCACGGCTCCATCCGAAGAGGCCTTTTTGAAAATTTGGGACAACCCCAAAGATGCCGACTACGACCACCTATGATTCGGCGACATCGTTCTAGTTCCTTTTCCGTTCTCCGACATCAATACCAGCAAGAAAAGACCTGCAGTTATTGTTCACTCGCCTCGCTACGAAGCCGAGGCGCTGGTCGTGAGTTCGGACCAATACAACGTCAGGTGCCCTGACCTGATCCTCGTGATCGGCATCACCAGCACGGAAGCCGGGCGTCAATTTGGCTCGATCTCCATAGAGCATTGGCAGGCGGCAAACCTCCTGCACCCCTCCACGATCAAGCCCGCGATCGCGACTCTCGTCAAGGACAAGGTCATCAAGAAGATAGGGCGGCTTTCGATCGAGGACCGGAGCAACCTCAGGAAAATGCTCTCCTCGATACTTGGCGTTTCGGGCGAGTAGGGGCGGACCTACTCCGGCAGTTCCCCGGCGCGATCGAGGAGGTAGCTGACCGGCACGATCTCGAACCCCGCCGCCACCGCTTTCGGGATCTCGTCGGCGAGGACGGCGAGGGTGTTCGGGTGTGGATGGCCGATCGCGATCGCGACGCCGTTTTTCTGCGCCAGGGCGAGCAGGCGGGCGAACTGGGCGCGGATCGCTTGAGGGGCTTCTACATCGTCTAGAAACACCTGTCGCTCGGCGGCGGGAACTCCGAGTTCGATCGCTTGGGTGTAGGCGACACTCTGGGCGCTGGTGCGGGAGTCGAGGAAGAACAGGTGCTTCTCGGCCAGACGTTCGAGGACCGGCCGCATGGCGCGACGGTTGGCGGTGAGCCCCGAGCCCATGTGGTTGTTGACTCCGACCGCCCCAGGGACCGCCGCGAGCGCGCGGTCGGTCGCGAGGACCAGCTCGGCATCGGACATCGAAGCCAACAGCGCGCCGGGACCCGGATCGCCCGCTCCTTCCGGTTCCATCGGCAGGTGACAGAGCACCTCCTCGCCCCGCCCGGTCAGCTCCGCGACCACCGCGCCGGTCTCTTTTTCGTAGGGTAGGACGGAATAGGTGATCGGCACGCCGAATCGTTCGATCGCTTCGATCTCGGATACGCTGGCCCCCAAGTCGTCGATCACGATCGCGATCCGCGGCCCACCCGTAAAGGCGGCCGAAGAGACGTTTCCCTGCGCGGCCGAGAGCGGATGCGCCGGTTTCCGGTGACCGGACGCAGGTGAGGAGCGTCGAGGTGCGCTCGGCTGACCGGCCGAATCCGATCGAGGGGGCTTCCGCTCTTGCCCCCCGCGGGTCTGGCACGAGAGATAGACGGCGGCCAGTCCGGCCAACAGGCCGAGCAAGACCACGGCGACTCGGCGTCCGCCGGGGCCGCCAGGAGCACCGAGGGCACGCCGGTCACGGGTGGCGGGCTTCCCCTTCGCGCGTCGTTTGTAGGGCTGCGTCATGCAGAAATCAGAGGCGGGTGCCGGCCTCTCGCGAAGCGGCTCCCCAACCCCAAGAGAAATCTCAAGCGGCTTTCTTCGCCGCTTCCGGTTCGGCCGTGAGGCGGTGTAAGCCCTGCTTCAAAATCAGATCATCGAGCGGCGTGTCTTTGTCCTCGAACGTCCGCGACCGCTCGTCGACCGGGACGTCGGGGATCAACGAGGCGTCGATCGCCTTGCGATCCGGTCCGGAGTAGAAGGCGTCGGTGTAGACCAAACGACCGCCGCTCGACAGGTCGGCCGAGGCGAGGCGGCCGGCGTGGCCGAACGTGCGCTCGCCGACGATCTCCGCGTCGAGCTTCTGATCGAGGATGGTCGCCAGCACCTCGGCCGCTCCGAGCGTGCCGCGATCGACCAGAACGACCAGCCGGCTCCCCTTCCAGACCGGAGCCTCGCTGCCGGTGAAGGTCGAGATCTGACCCTTCTTCCCCGCGAGCGCGCCCAGGTCCCCTTGGGTGAACAGCCGGGCGACCGCATAAGCCGCTTCCGGATCGCCCCCGGCGATGCCGCGCAAATCGACGATCAGGCGATCACCGATCTTGCCCTTGGCGAGTAGGCCGCGGGTCGTCCAGGCGGTGCGCTCACCAAAGCTTTGCAGGTGGAGGACAGGCAGCCCTTCGACCCGTTCGAGCGTCGGGGCCGACGGTGTGAAAGCGGCCAGCTCGCAGGTCACGTTTTTGGTCTCTCCAAGGCGAAGCAGGCGCATTTCAATCTTGGTCCCGGGCGCGCCCGCAAAGACCTCTTCGATCTGCCAATAGGGGAGGCGATGCGCGTCCTTGCCGCCGACCTCGACCAGGATGTCACCGAGCTCCAACCCCGCCTTCTTCGCCGGGCCGCCCGCATCGAGCGCCACGACGTAGACGACTCCGTTGCTCTTGACCAGGTGGAGCCCGCTCCGGCTGGCGCCAACCTTCTGCGTCGCGAGGTAGCGGCTCACCGCCTCCGCCGGAACGTATTGCGAGAAGACGTCGAGCGCCTCGGTCGTGCCATCCAGTGCGCTGGCCATCAGGGCGTTCATGTCGGTCTCGTCGACATAGGTCTGGCGGACCAGGTTCAGCACCTCGGTGAACACCCCGATGTACTTGAACAGGGAGTCCCCCTCGTCGGAGGGCTTGCTCCGGTCGGCCGCGTAGGCAAACGTCGCAGCGATCATCGGCACCACCAGCAGGAGGGAAACGAGCAGAAAGATGATCCGGCTTCGACTCATGGCGACCTCGTAGAACGGAGCCAGGAAAGGGGGTCTTCGGGGCGATTGTCCGCGCGAATCTCGAAGTACAGGGCATCGGTCGATTGGCCGAGCACCTGGCCCAAAGATACCATATCGCCGGGCCCCACCCGGAGGCCCGACATCCCCGCGGCGAGCGACAGGACCTGGCCGGGATGCTGGAGCACGACCGTCCAGCCATAGCCCTGAAACGGCGCGGCGTAGAGCACCTTGCCGGGGTAGATCGCGCGCACGTCGCCCCCCGGTTCGGTCGAAAGATCGAGGCCGTTGTGCGGCACCTTGGTGCGATAGCGCGGATCGAGGCGCGGCCCGAACCCCACTTTGACCTCACCGCGTACCGGCCAATCGAGCAGGCCACGCACCTGCTGGATCGGCGCGCCGAGCGGTGAACCGCCCTGGTTGCGGCCATACAGAAGATCGATCAGGTTCGCGAGCTTCCGCCCTTTCTCGGACAGCGCGCCCGCCTCGGCGGCGAGATTGCGCCCCTCGCGCTCCGAACGCGCGAGTAGGTCGGCCCGCCGGTTGCGCACCGCGACCAGTTCGCGTCGGCGCACCTCCTCCCGCCCGACCCAGATCTCGCTCGCCCGCCGTTCCGCCACCAGCCGTTCACGCTCGGCACCAAGCGCCACCTTGCCCGCGCCATAGCGCTCGATCGCGAGGGCATCTCGCCGGGCGAGGAACCGGAGCAGGCGGACCGAAGGCAACAAACGGGCATCGGCCTGAAGCGTGAGGATCAAGCGCAGGTAGCCCTGACGGCCAAACCGGTAGAGCCCCGCGAGCCGCCGTTCGAGCGCCTGCTTGGAAGCGCCAAGCTCCGTCTCCAACCGAACCACCTCGGCCGCGATCTCCGCCTCCCGCCGCAACGCCAAGTCGCGCGCCGCCACCGCCTCGGCCAGCCGCTCGCGCTGCAATTCCAGATCGAGATCGACCGCCTGAAGCTCCCCGGCCAAGCCGGTCTGCTGCTTGCGGACCTCGCCCAAACGCCCGCGAAGCCCAGTGATCCGGGCGCGAATCTCCAACAGCTCGCGCTCCCGCAGGTTGACCGAAGCGGGGGATGACGAGGCCTCCTGGCCCGGGGTGGGGAGGGCGAGGAGGGCGAGGACGACGAGAGCAGCGAGTCGGCGCATCAGGACGGGAGTCGGCGATCTTTCAAGATCAACTCGATGGCCTCTTCGAGGCTGGTCGTTGCTTCCTCGGTCGTCCTCCCCTGCCCGTTGGTGCCGGGGATCTCCGGGCAAAGGGCGAGATACCAGCCTTCGGCTGGCTCGATGACCGCGGTGAGCTGGTTGTGCATATCGGCGCTCCGGGTTCAAGCAAATGGCCGCAGGCGGGCTGCCTTAGCGCAACCGAGGAAGCGTGCCGCCGAGGCCCGCCCAGGGGCCGGTCGCCGAGGTAAGGAAGTACTGATAGTCCTGGTAGCCGTAGGTTCGGTTACCGGAGGGAACCAGGAGGTCCGAAACGAGTGTTGGGTTGCCCACAGCATCGACAGTGTAATTCCAATTGAGCGCTCCCGGTACCTCGATTCGATCCGGGAAATAGCGTGAATCAAACATCCGCGCGTCTCGGTCAGTCCATTGGCGAGCGCCAGGCTGGTTACACAAGCGCTAAGGCTGCGAGCAACAGCAGTACAGGAAAGGTACGAGCCATCATCGCGCAGGCGGTGCGAGCGGCACGGACGATCCGTCGAAGGCTTGGCAGCGTCTCTCGCCGTGAGGGGAGGCGTACCGTAGGGGTGATCGACGCAAAATCATGCACCGGGAGGAAACTCCTCCGCGTGCTGTCTCGCAATGTCGGGTAAAAGCACCTAATATTGCAGAGACCACACAACAGGTGTCGGTGAGGAGACCCCGATGGCACAGAAATCGCCCGCATTGCTCGGCTTCGTTTTGAGTATTCTCCGCCAGATGGCCCGCTGGACCCAAGGTAAGCTGGAGCGTAAAGCGGGCCTAAGCCAAGGGGCCGTCTCAAGGTTCGAGCACGGTGTGGGCCTCGACCCGGGGCGCTTCGACAGGCTCTCGTCGAGGCCGTGTCCACCTACCACACCTGGGCCGTCGTCGAACGACTCTGCGAGGAAAGCGCCAAAGCGGCGTCGCACGACGTGGAAGACGCCGCAAGGTTCGCGGCCCTTGCCCGCATTGCCGCGGCGCACACGCCGGGGGCTGCCGGGTATAAAGCCTGGCTGGTTGGCTACGCTTGCGCATTCGAGGGAAATGCTATTCAAGTTGCGGGTGACTTGCTTCAAGCCCGGCAAGTCTTCGTGGACGCCGAAGCCCAGCTCCAGGCGGGATTTCCGGTCGAGCCGATGGACCGGTCGCGCCCGTTGCATCTGTTCGCGGTGCTCCTCAAGTACCAGGGAGAGTTCGACTTGGCGCTCCAAAAGGCAGGCCGGGCCTTTGCGACCGCGAGCACGGCCCTTCAGAGGACCCGAATCCTGATCAACCGCGCTTCGATTCTTAAGCGACAGTCCGATTTCGGGGGCGCCCTCGGCGCACTCGCGGACGCGCGGAAACACGCCAAAAGTGCAGGCGAACCCCGACTATCTTGGGCGATCGAGTTCAACGAAGCCAGCTATCTTTGGGAGGCCGGCAGCACAGAAGAAGCGGCATCCCGGCTCGGTGTCCTCCGAGCGGAGGCGCACCGATTGGGCCGTGCTCTCGACGTCGTGCGGTCCCGCTGGCTGATGGCGAGAATCGCTGCCTCCCAGGGGCGCTGGGGCGAGGCATCGTCTCTTCTCCATGAGGTTTGGCAGGCTCTGGCCAATCGGCGAATCTGGTTCGATGCCGCACTCGCCGTGTTGGAGCTAGCCGGCGTGGAGTTAGGCCGGGGGATGGTGCGGGAGGTCAGGGGACTCGCGACCGCCTCAGCCTATGTCTTCAGCGCGCAGGCACTCCCCGCCGAGCTTCTGGCAGCAATCCAACTCTTTTGGCAAGCGGCTCAACGAGAGGAAGCTTCCGCGGAGGATGCGAGGGAACTGGCTCAGAGGATGCGCCGCTCCGGCGGAGGGGACGCCGAAGCGGCTTGACCCGCGGCTCCGCGGTTACCCCTTACAGCGCCCGTCCGGTTCAATCTCGCAACCGTGTTCGCCCAATATGGGGGCCGGGGCGGTCCTACAGTTCCCATCTGGCTGAAGCTCGCAGCCGTTCGGCGCCCAGAACGACGAAATGAATCCCCAACCCCTTCCGAACAGGTCTTCGAGCGGCCACGGCATCGCGGCGGCGTGACTCGGGAAGGCGAGGGCGAAAACCAATACACCAAGGGCAAGACGGCGAAGCATCGAAGCGGACATGTGGGTGCTCCTTTCACGGCAGGGGCACCGATTGCGCGACCCCCATTGGCCGGCGGGCACCCCTCGGGTTGGTGGTTCAGGTGCGCCAGGGGCGGAAAGCGCGCAAAATTTTGCGCCGCGACACCTACCTTACACCCTCTCTTCTGCGTAGCCCTTGACTTCGGCTACCTTTGCCCGGGTCTCACCACCTTGGAACCCGTCATCGAATGGGGAGCAGCGCATGAGCGACAACGTAGAACGCCGCGCCTTGAGACTCGCCGTGGTCTTCTTCCGCCACCTCGTAGGCCGCTACCAACATGAGCTGAGCGACCGGACCGGGATCGAACAGAAACGCATTTCGCAGTACGAGTTGGGGAACGTCCGGCCCTGGCGCTCGACGCTCGAACGCCTGGCCCGAGAGACGGGAGTGTCCAGCGAGCGGCTCGACCAACTCCTCGCGCTCTACCGGGCCATCTGTGCGGAAGGCGAGGGCGAACGTCGCGCGCCTTTGCGAGGAGAGCCTCCAGGCGGCGGCGGATAACCTGGAAGTAGCTCGGGAACTGGCCGAGGAGGCCCTCATGATCGCGGAGAAGGTTAGAGACGGCGCAACGACCCGTCCACGCCTGATCGCCTATACCCTCGCGCACCTGGCGAAAGTCGATTCCGTTTGCGGCGACTTGGGAGAAGCGGACGAGAAGATGCGGCGCGCGCGGGAAATGTGGCAGGTCGGCGACGGTTCGGATGACCTCGAAGATGCGCGCTTCGAAGCCCTGGTGGGGGCCGGCGCGTAACCCGTTGATCCTGCTGGATTTTGAGAATTCCGGAGCAAGATCTCGGCGAACCGGAGCTGGTTCCCAATCTTCGGGAGAGAGCTCCCGTTGGTCGGGAGATGTCTCCGGGCCGTCGGGAGTTCGCCACCGGCCGTCGGAAGACAACTCCGGACCGTCCGGAAACGTCTCCGCACCGGCGGGAGCGGTACCGGCTGTTCGGAAGGCAACTCCGGGTCTTCGGGAACGCCCTCCCGAAGGCCGGGAGCCCGGTACGACTCGTCCGGAGCGGATTCCCGGTCGTCGGGAGCGCGCTCCGGGTGTTCCGTAGGCAACTCCGGACGATCGCGGACCTCGACGGACGATCGGGAGCCAGCTCCCGAAGGCCCGTGAACCGTTCCCGATCACCCGGAAAGATTCACGGACCATCCGGAATCCGTTCCGATCCGTCGGGAGACGTTCACGGAGCGACGGGAACCCGCTCCGGATCGACGGGACCGATTCACGGGACACCCGTTATCCTCGCCGGTTGGGTCGGGCCGGTCGACGAACGGTGCGTGAGCCTCTCCCGCACGGCCGGAGCTCCATCCGCCCGGAACGGCGGTTGCGTCCGCTCATGCCCCCTTTACTGCGACGGCCCCAACAAACTCTTGCCGTCCAGCTTCTCCGGCGGCGCCACCTTGTACAGCTCCAACACGGTGGGCATGATGTCGCCCATATAGGCGTCGGTGGTGTTGAGTTTGAGGTTGCTGAACAGGATGCCGTTCACGAGCGGTGGGTAGACCGAGCAGTGGTCGCCGCTCCAGACCTGGGTGTTGTCTTCGACGATCGAGGTGCCGATGCCGCCCAGGCTGTCTTGCCAGCCGACGCGGTAGCCCCGGTTGTTGGAGGGGATCATCTCGGGGATCAGCAGCGGGTCGTAGACGCCGTACGCCTCGTCGCGGGTGAAGACGTGGGCGACCGGCTTTTCCCCGGTCTTCTCGTCGACGAACGCTTCGAGCTTCGCCTTGATCTCGGCGACCAGCGCGGCGGAGTCTTTCGGATCGACGATCCCCTTCGCCTCGCGCCCCTTCAAGTTGATGTAGATGCCGCCGAGGCCAATGTAATACGCGCGGGTCTGGCTCCAATCGACGTTGGTGAAGAACTTCCCCTGCCCGGAGAACAGCTCTTCGAGGTTCTTGCGCCCCGGCTCTTGGCCGTTCAGCACCATGTAGCCGTTCTCGACCAGCCAGGTGTTGTAGTTCATGCCGCGGCGGAACGAGGCGAAGCCATGGTCGGAGACCACGATCAGCTTGGTGCCCTCGGGGAGTTTCTTCATCGTCTCGCCGACGATCCCGTCCATCAGCTGGTAGGCCTCGAGCACCGAGCCCCCCCACTTCTTTGCCCCCTCTTCGGTGTAGAGCGGGTGTTTCGGATCGAGGAAGCGGAACATGATGTGCTGCACGCGGTCGGTGAACTCGAAGTAGTCGATCAGCACGTCCCACTCGCCGTCCTCGAGCATCGAGAGCAGCATCTCCTTGTCCTTGGCGACCGTGTTGCGCATGTCTTCGAGGAAGATCCCCTCGTCGATCGTGCCGTCGTTCATCGACCAGGTGTCGATCGTCCAGCCGATCGTCTTGAACAGGCCGAAGCGATCGGAGAGCTTGCCCGCGAACGCGCGCGGGGTCGTGATGTCGAGGATCGGCGGCAGGTTGGTCGGGTCCCACTGGATCGGCGAGAGGTAGAGCCGGACTTCCGGATCGAGCGAGACCAAACGGAACTTGCCGATGCCGTGGAGCTTGATCAGCGGGTTGAACGGGAAGACGAAGCGCGCCCAGTCGCTCCACTCACCCGGCTTCAAGGAGAGCTTCTGCCCTGAGACTTCGATGTCGAGCTTCGTGCGGTCTTCCGCCACAGTGAGCTTCATCGGGATCTTGATGTAGTCGCGCCCGTCGCCCGGGAACAGCTCGTTCGGCGGCCCTTGGATCTCGGTCTCGATCGTCCCTTTGTTATCGACCAGCTCGATCACGTCGATCGAGAAGTCGCCGCCCCCTTTGGGCGTGAAGAACAGCTCGGAGGTGAAGAAGAACGGCTTGCCGATCCGCCCGGAAAGATCCGGCGTGCCCAAACCGCTCAGCAGCTCGCCATGCTCGTACGGCTTCGGCGGAAAGGTCACCGGCATGCGCATGACGCGCACGCGCTTGCCCGCGTTGCCGAGGGTGGTCCAGAAGGTCTCGCCCTGCTGGCGGTTGATCGCGATCGGCCGATCGACGGGTAAGTATTTCTTGGCCGCCCAGGCTCCGCCCCCACCGCCGAGCGCCGCGAGGACCACCGCGACGATCGCCGCGACCGGCGTGCGCAGGCGGAACAATTTGAGTAGGAGGAAGCCGATCAGGAACAGGGCGAGCGCCGCGATCGCGCCGACGCCGAGCGCGTTCTTGGTTCCCCAGAGGAAGGGGATGCGCTTCTGGTCGTACATCGCGAAGCTCGGCCGGTAGGTGTCGACGTCGCGCTTCAGAAAGTCGAAGATGGTGTGCCGCCCGGGGTTCAAGCCCGTTGCGAAGGTGGACCACGAGACGGGGGTCTGCGACGGAATGGTCGAGCGGAGCGGAGCGAACGTCCCCTCTTGGGCGAGCTTCGCCAGGTTGGGGAGCTTCCCCTCGGCGATCCACTGCTTGGTCATCTCCGCATCCGCGCCGTCGAAGCCGAGGATGACGAGTTTCGGATCCTTGGCGCGGGCCGCCGAGGCGGAGAGCCCCAAGGCGAGCGCGAGGAGCACGAGGGTACAGCGGCGGACCGGGTGATTCGTATTTCGCATGTCGAGAGCCTCGAGGAAGGGCGTTTTCGGGAGGCGGAGTATATCCGCCCTTCGACTTCGCTCAGGGACCGGTGGCTGAGCGAAGTCGAAGCCCTGTTCCATTCGCCTCCGCCGGCTGTCTCTACCCCATGAACGGCAAACGGTACCGGCGACACCGACCGGCCAAATCGACCCAAATCACAAGACCTCCAGGAGAAACGCCCATGAACGCCAAGACCCTCGCCCCCGCCCTCCTCCTTTCGCTCGCCACGCTGTCCGCCTTCGGTTGCTCCAAGTCCGGAGCGAGCCCGACCGAGCCGTCTTTCCTCTCGGATCAGTCCTCTGCCAGCCTGGTGACGGCTGAGTCCCGCACCCAAGTATCGGCGGCGACTCAGGCGGCGACAAGCAACGCGCTCACCGGCAACCGCGAAGCGGAGCCGGGCGACGACCGGGGCGGTCGCAATGGCGGTGGCCGTCACGGCGGTGGCCGCGGCGGACGCGACGACTCGCCGCGCCCGGGTGCGCAGTTCAACGGCTTCGTCGCTTCGATCGCAGGCTCCACGATCACCCTCTCAGGCGGCGCCAAAGTTGCAGTGAACGCCGCAACCGTCTGGAGCCCCCGCGGCGACCTGCTGACTCTGGCCGCCCTCCGGACCTCTCTCAACCGCAACCAGCATCCCCGGATCGAAGGGCGAGGCGCCCGCCAGGCCGACGCCTCGATCACCGCACAGACCCTCAAGGCCGAGTTCTAAAACCCCGGCCCGGCGCGCCTTTTTTGATCTTGAGGTATAAACCACTCTATCTTTCTCTTCTTAAATCGCGATTCGGCGAGCAAGCCTCGCAGCCGTCTCGCTCGCCGCAAAGCGAGTGAACCTCTTGGCTCGAAAGGATAAAGAGGTACAAGCCTGGTGACGATCCAGTTCGAGAAGTCATGTGGCTGGCCTTCCTCGGATTCGGTGGAACGATTGCCCTCTACACCGTGCAGCCTGAACATCACTTTACGAGGCCCCTCGACGAAAAAAATGGCGCCATATTTCAGTCCTTCGACAACGGGACCACGTCTACGATCGCCGCCTCAAGCTCGGCGTCGTTCGGAGTAGGAGTCAGGCTTTCGAGTGCGTCCCAGATCTCGGCGATGGACTTGCCCATTCTGCTCAGCAAGAGGGTGTAGTTGTCGAATGCAGCCCTTTGGAGTGGGTACTCATGCCCGGTTCGACGGGTGATGGTGAGAAAGATCTCTAAATGGCGACGCATCAGCGGCTCGGCCTCCGAAAACCGATTCATCGCTTGGAGCAGCCGGGCAAGGTTGTTGAGATCCACTGCGGTGTCGGGATGGTCCGGCCCAAAGGCTTTCTCATCTATCGCAAGCGCTCGACGCATCAACGGCTCAGCCTCCACAAATCGTTTCGTACGGTGGAGAACTTGGGCCAGGTTGCCAAGGCTGCTGGTAACGTCCGGGTGGTCTGGCCCGAGCCTCTCTGAGATCGCGAGCTCTCGGCGAAATACGACCGCAGCCTCAGCAAACTCGGAGAGTTGAGACAGAGAGTTACCAAGCAAATTCAAGAGAGTCTGGTTTTCGGAATTCAGAGCGAGACCCTTGCGGCAAGTAGCCGTTGCCGCTTGATACTTCGCTTGTTCGAACTGGGAGGCAGCCAGGTATCGCAGTGTTTCGACGAGATCACCCTCCTTTTTGTCGGCTGCCCCCTGCAAAAGATCTTCGGCTACCGGGTATTGACCCTCCAGGTACGCCGCGATGCCCCGATCCTTGGGATCCTGGGTCTCGGCGAAAGAGCTGAGTGCTGTATTCAATTGCTCGGCGCTCAGGCCGTAGCGCGCCGCGGTTTCGACAAGTACTCGTTTCCGGTCCTCCGTGTTCAGCTCCCTCGTGTTGAGCGATTGACCTGTCGCGTCCCGCGCGGCATCAGCTAGCTTGCGGAACACGCCTCGGCGCATAAGAACCAGCTCGGCCGGGGCAGAACCGCTCGGGATGTTGATTTGCGGGTTCACGAGGAACCAGTCATCCGACTTCTTGGCGCTCGACAGGAGCTGGATCTTGATCTGTCGGCCTTCTTGGTGCTCAGGCGGGAGGACAAGCTCCGTAGCACCGGCCGGAGTGGTCTTCTTGGACTCTAAACTTGCGTATGCGAAGCGGAGGCCGGGGAGCGGTTTCTCTTCCAGGTCGCGCGCCACCAGAAGAATCTTTGGCACAGCGGCCGACAAGGGTAGAGCGGCAAGTAACAAGCCGAGAGCTACGGCGACACGGCGTTTCATTACTCCTCCAGTTCGAAACTGCAGCTTCCGCTCCCTGTAATACAGAGAGGTACCGAGCCGGTAAGCTCAGCAGCCATACGGACCCTCGTTCCTTTGGTACGTTCAGCTTCAACGCGAATTTGCCTTTCGCGTCGGTGATCACCGTGCCCGATACATCCTGCCGGATAACGCGGCTACGGGCAACCCGCGGCCTGCTGAATCCACACCCACTTCGAACCAATTCTCGACTCGAACGAGTTCGTCGGCACGGTGGCTCATCTCTCATTCGTTGGAGGAAGAGGCCAGGCTATCGATCGCCTCTGCAATCTCGGGGGGGGTTTTGCCCATTCTTTCTAGCAGGCGGGCGTAGCCAGCAAGAGCTTCCCGCAAATGCGGATGCTCATATCCGGACCGTTGAGTGAACTGGAGGAAGACCCTTGCCTGGCGACGCATCAGAGTCTCGGCCTCGGCAAGGCGGTTCGTTGCCTGGAGCAGCCGGGCCAGGTTATTGAGGCAGATGGCAACATCAGGATGGACCGCCCCGAAGCTGTCCTCTTCGATCGCCAGTGCGCGACGCATCAGGGGCTCCGCCTCGCCAAGGCGGTTTGTAGCCTGAAGGAGGTCTGCAAGATTGTTGAGGTCCCTGGCAACGTTTGGGTGGTTCAGGCCGAAACTCTTCTCGTCGATAGCGAGAGCGCGGCGCAACAGAGGCTCCGCCTCGGCAAAGCGGTTCGTCGCCCGGCGCACTACAGCCAGGCTGTTGAGAGCGGCTGCGACGTCTGGATGACCTTCTCCCAAGCTGTGCTCGAAAATTGTCACGGCCCGTACAATGAGCGGCTCTGCCTCGGCAATACGATTGGTCACCTGCAGCAATAGGGCCAGGCGAATTAGGCCCGTGGCGACCTCGGGATGGTCCGGCCCGTAGATCCTCTCGCTGATGGCGAGAGCACGGCGAATTAGCGGCTCCGCCTCGCTAGGTCGGTTCGTCGACTGCAGCAGCGAAGCCAGGTTGCCGAGGCGATTGGCAACCTCGGTGTGGTCCGGTCCGAAACTGTTCTCAGCGATAGCGAGTGCGCGACGCGCCAGAGGCTCTGCCTCGGCAAGACGATTAGTAGTGCCAAGCAGTATCGCCAGGTTGTTGAGGTCCCTGGCAACGTTAGGATGATCCGGCCCGTAGCTCTTCCCGTCAATCGCGAGAGCACGGCGCAGAAGAGGCTCCGCCTCGATAGGACGGTTCGTCGCCTGGAGGAACTGCGCAAGGTTATTGAGTTCCGTTGCAACCCAGGGGTGGTCTGGCCCATAACTCTTTTCGTCGATCGCGAGCGCGCGGCGCATTAGCGGTTCTGCTTCGCTAAGTCGGTTGGTTGACTGGAGCAATGTGGCCAGGTTGTTGAGGTCACGAGCCAGGTCCGGGTGGTCTGGCCCGTAGCTCTTCTCGTCGATCCCGAGCGCGCGGCGCAGAAGCGGTTCCGCTTCGCCAAGACGGTTCGTCGACTTGAAGAGCTGCGCCAGGTTGTTGAGGTAGCGAGCCACATTCGGATGGTCTGGACCGTAGCTCCTCTCGCCGATTGCGAGCGCGCGGCGCATTAGCGGTTCCGCCTCCACAAAACGGTTCGTTGCCTGAAGTAGCTGGGCCAGGTTGTTGAGACCTATGGCAACTTGGGGGTGGTCCGGACCGTAGCTTTTCTCGTCGATCGCCAGCGCCCGGCGCATTAGCGGTTCCGCCTCGTCACGACGGTTCGTATCCTGAAGCAACGAAGCCAGATTGTTGAGGCGATTGGCCACATTCGGATGGTCCGAACCGAAGCTCTTCTCGTCGCTCCCCAGCGCCCGGCGCATCAGCGGTTCCGCCTCGACTAGGCGGTTCTTCGCATAGAGCAGAGTAGCCAAGTTGTTGAGGCGAATCGCTACATTCGGATGGCCAGGGCCGTAGATCTTCTCGTCGATCGCCAACGCCCGGCGCATCGGCGGCTCCGCCTCGGCCAGGCGATTCGTCGCCTGCCGCAACAATGCCAGATTGTTGAGGTCTATAGCGACTTTGCGATGGTCCGGCCCGTAGCTCTTCTCGTCGATCTCGAGCGCTCGAAGAACCAGCAGCTCCGCCTTGGCCCAGTCAGCCAGCTCGAAGAGGGATCCACCAAGCGAATTTAGAAGATCGGGGTCGTCGGGGCGCAAAGCAACGGCTTTACGAAAAGTCGCCGCAGCAGCCTGGTACTTTGCTTGTTCGTGCTGTGCAGACCCCAGGTATTGCAGTGTCTCGATAAGGTCGCTCTCCTTCTTGTCAGCTGTACCCTGTAACAGATGCTCAGCTATTGGGTACTGGCCGTCAAGGTAGGCCGCAATACCTCTGTCCTTGGGATCCTGGGTCTCCGCGAACGAGCGGAGAGCCGTGTCCAGTTGCTCGGCTCTCAGGCCGTAACGCGCTGCGGTTTCGACGAGGGCTCGTTTCTTGTCCTCCGCGGTCAGTTCCTGCGAGCCGAGCGACGGCCTCGTCGCGTCACGCGCGGCATCGGCCAACTTGCGGAACGCGCTTCGGCGCATTAGCACGAGTTCGGCTGGGGCCGAGCCGCTCGGGATGTTGATCTGCGGGTTCACGAGGAACCAGTCATCTGACTTCTTGGCGCTCGACAGGAGCTGGATCTTGATCTGTTGGCCTTCTTGGTGCCCGGGTAGAAGATTGAGCTCGGTGGCACCCGTCCGAGTGGTCTTCTGAGACTCGACGCCAGCGTAGGCGAAGCAGAAGCCGGGGAGCGGCTTCTCCTCTAGGTCGCGCGCCACCAGGAGAATCTTTGGTACCGCGGCCGACAAGGGCAGAGCCGCAAGCAGCAAGCCGAGAGCTACGGCGATCTGGCGTCTCATCCCCCCTCCAATTCGATATCGCAGCTATCGCTCCCAGTAATACAGAAGGTGTCGACGGGTGTTGAGCCGACGGGCTCAGCAGCTATACGTACCCTCGTCCCCTTTGGCACATTCAGCTTCAGGACAAATCTTCCTCCCGCGTCGGTGATCGCCGTGCCCGGTACACCATCCTGTCGGGTAATGCGAACTCCGGGCTGACCGCGGCCCGACGAACTAACGATCCGCCCTCGAATCCAACTTTCCGGGTCCTTGAGACGGATTCCGACTCGCGGGTTCGGATCGGCGCCCAGGCGAAGAGTTGCATGGCTCTCATCCCATTCTTCATGCTCCGCCCAGATCGTGACCTGGCCGTCGGCCGGGACCTTCGCTGCGGCAATTTCGACCTCCCACCAGCCGTCTGGAGTTCGCTGTGGTTCGTTTCCGACGGATACACGAAGAGTAGACCCCATTACGGCGCGACCGTGTGAATCGAGCACCTGAACCCGGACCGCGTAGATCGCGGGCTTTGGGGGCGGTACCGACTTCGGAGTCCGGGGCCAGAGCCAGGCCGCCAAGGTCAGGACGACTCCAAGGACGGCGAGGCCGATGCTCCAGTTCAGCCAGGGTCTCCTTCCTCTTGGCGGACGTTCCCTACTCATCTCGTTGTCGCCGTCCGGCGAAAGCTGGAAGAACTCCCGAAGGATCTCCGGATGCCGCTTCACCCGCTCGTCCAGCTCGTTGCCGACCCAGAAGTGGCAGGTCTCACCGTCACCCCACTCCGCGCGAATGGCCGCACGAGTGTCGGCCGAGACCGTTCGCGAGACGACGAACACGATCTGCTGTGGCTGTTCGCCGGCCGGCAGCGCGCGGAGCTTATCGATCTCCCTCTTCGCGGTCGCGACCGTGAAGGCTAGAACCCGCTTGCACTGGAATACGACTCGCCGGCCGTCCTTCCAGGCCACGACATCCCGTCCCTGATCGCTCCCCGCTTCGCCGAAATGCTCCGCCCGTTCGTAACCTTCCCGCCGCACGAGCCAGAGACATAGGCGCTCGAACTCAAGCGGCGCGAGCTTCTCGAACGGGAGCGGGTGCGAACCACCCGTCATGCGGGGCTTTTCCGAGGCGGCCATGGCGTTCTTGCGAGGGCTCAATTGTAAGCCAAGAGTCCCTCGGTCCCCACCCCCAACATTCGTCTGTTCCATTCCTCGCCGTCGGCTGTCTTAACCCCATGAACGGCAACCGCGGGCAAGACGCCCCGACCCAAAGCTTCGAAACGCTCGAACTTCCAGGAGAAACGACATGAACGCCAAGACCCTCACCCTCGCCCCCGCCCTGCTCCTCTCGCTGGTCACGTTCACCGCCGTCGGTTGCTCCAAGTCCGCCGCCAGCCCGACCGAGCCGTCGTTCCTCTCCGACGACGTTTCAGCCACCTCGGCGAACCTGGTGACCGGTGAGTCCCGCGCCCAGGAGACGAGCGCCGCTCCGCAGCAGGCGGCCGGCAACGCCCTCTCCTCCAACCGCGAAGCGGAGCCGGGAGACGACCGCGGCGGGCGCAACGGGGGTGGTCGCAACGGGGGTGGTCGCAATGGCGGCGGACGGGACGACGGCAACCGCACCGGAACGGAGTTCGAAGCCGCGGTCGCCTCGATCAACGGCTCCACGATCACCTTGGCCACCGGCGGCAAAGTCGTGGTGAACGCCGCGACCGCTTGGAGCGCCCGCGGCGACCTGCACAACCTCGCCGCCCTCCGCACCTCGCTCAACCGCAACCAGCATCCGCGGATCGAAGGTCGCGGCACCCGCCAGACGAACGGCGCGATCCTCGCCAAAACCCTCAAGGCCGAGTTCTAGGCCCCGCCTCAAACCTCAAACCCGCAGCACATGTCCTACCTCATCCTCCCTCCTAAAAAGAGGCTCGCCGAACGGTCCGGCGGGCCGCTTCGGCGTTTGGGGCCGCTCATTCCGGTTCGCGGGCGCAGGAACCGGCTTAGGGCTCCCCGAAGAGGCTTGTCGGTTCCGGCGATGACTTCCCGGCGGTGTAGGGCGAAATTCGGCTCCGCAGAGCGGCTATCGCCGGTGGATAGCGGCTATCGGCCGCGGATAGAGGCTATGTCGCCGTGGATAGCGACTATCGCTCTCGGATAGAGGCTATGTCGCTCCGGATAGCGGCTGTCGGTGGCGGATAGCGGCTATCCACGCTGGATAGCGGCTTTGTCGCTCCAGATAGCGGCTATCCACGCTGGATAGCGATTATCCACGGGCGATAGCCGCTCTACAGAAGCGATAGCGCTCTTCGGCGGCGGCGAGCGTGGTTCTACGGCGGTTAGCGCGATGCCGCGTCTGGATTCGGACGGGATCTGCCGATAGCGGCTATCGCCTCTCGAATTCGGCGATTCGACGGTCGTTGCGCTGGTTTCGGCGAGGCGCGTCGCCTACTTCGCCGCCCCGGGCAGGCCCAGCGCCTGGATCATGAATGCCAGCTCGTCGGTCCCTCTTCGGTCTGCTTGGCGGTCGGTTTGCCGGCGCCATGGCCGGCTTTGGTCTCGATCCGGATCAGAATTTTTGCGTTCGGTGCTTTCCGTGGGCTTGGAATAAATACCGGCGCAAGTTCGTTTTGCCTGCGAATGGCCCAGGCCTCCGGCAGCGGGTTCCGCCCCTTCAGACCCCGAAACCTCAGAGAATTCCTACCGTAACACCAGCAGACTGCGACCCGCGCTTCGGCTGCGGGGCGCGCCCTTCGAGGACCATCCCATGAGCCCCCAAGACACCCAACGGCGGATCGTTCGCGAGCCCGCCTTCGATTCTCCCCGTGGCCCCCTCTCCGTTCTGCGCGCGGTGTTCGATCCGGGCACCGTCATGGAAGGCGTGTTCGGTTCCGGCTTCGCCGGCGCAGACTCGGCGCGGAAAGCTCCCCGCCGCTGACGGCGGACACGACGACCGGCATCAGAGAACGGCGCGAGCCCCGGAACCCATCCGGGGAGACCGCGCCGCTCCTCGATGTCCTAGTTGCAGAAGCAGTAGCAGTTGTAGTTGCAAGGGTTGATCGCCGAACACCACCAATTCTGCATGAAACATCCCGCCTCGGAGCAATCCAGCCGGCACTGGCTCTTCGATACGCTGCAAGCCGGGCAGGCCAGAGCCTGGGACGCCGAAAACAGATCTCCCAGGTCCGCTGCGTTCGAAGCGACGCCCTGAGCGGCAGGCACGTCGTCGACGGTCAGGAGGAACCCCGGAGCGATCGGAAAGGTCGCGGCATGGCCTGCAGCCGAAAAGCCGAGGAGTACCAAAGCAGCCAGCAAGGCGAGGGGAAGGGCTCGTTTCATCGTCGTCCACCTTTCACGAGGCGCGATTTGGATCTCCGGACCATCCGGAAAGATCCTGAAAAAGACGGTGCGCCACACCCCTTCAATCGGGCCACGAATTTGCAGCACCTGTCGGACTCGGCCAGGCAGAGTGACCTCAACCGGATCTTTCCTATAGGGTTCGCAGCTCTGAAGGCGATCCAAAGCCATCGATTCGGCCTGCCGCCGCATACTCGGCGGGCATTTCCAGGGACCACCCCAGAACTATAATCAGGCGTCGTCAATCGCCATGGGCATCGTCGGAAACCTCAAAACCATGCAGCTCGCCGAGCTGCTGCAGTGGCTTTCCCAGAGTCAGAAGACGGGAACGCTGCAGATTCAGCACGAAAAGATCGAGAAGAAGATCTTTTTTCGCGAGGGCAGGGTCATCTCTTCGGCATCGACCAA
Organism: Holophagales bacterium; assembly: GCA_031404815.1. Classification (GTDB taxonomy): domain Bacteria; phylum Acidobacteriota; class Thermoanaerobaculia; order Multivoradales; family UBA5704; genus DASYKS01. The sequence continues at coordinate 31,245 of JANNIH010000031.1, forward strand.
GCCGGAGGAGTATCTGGGGCACTTCCTGGTCGGCCAAGGTTTCATCAACGAGATCGACCTCACCAAGGCCGTCCAACAGCAGACCAGGACCGGCAATCTGCTCGGCCGCATCCTCGTCGATGACGGGGTGATCGGCGAGGCCGACCTCCATCGCCTGCTCCGGCTCAAGGCCGAAGAGAGCATCTACGACCTCTTCGCCTGGCTGGAGGCCGACTTCAAGTTCCTCGACGACATCCTGCCCGAGCACCCGATGATCCCGATGAACCTGGACGTCACAGCGATCATTCTGGAAGGGGTGCAGCGGGTCGACGAGTGGAACCGCCTGCGCACCGTGATTCCCACATCCGACGCGATCCCGGTCCAGATCGCGATGTGGGACGAGACCGATCTCGATCCAGCCAAGCGCAAGATCCTCGATCAGGTCGACGACGAGCGAACGGTCGCCGAGATCCAGCGCGAGACCCTTTCGACCGAGTTCCTCATCTATCGGGTCCTATTCGACCAGTACCGGGAGGGTCGCCTCAAAGTGGTCAAGCCGCGCTGGGCCGCCCCCCCTTCCGGGCCGGGCGGCGCGCCGGCCGGAGCACCGGCCGCTTCGAGTTCCCCGAGCGCTCCGGCCACCAACGGACCGGTCGATTTCTCGCAGCTCCTGGCGGCTGCCAAGCACTATCTCGACCAGAAGGAGTACGAGCTCGCGTTGCGCCACCTGCGCGCCGCCCGCAGCCTCGAACCCGAAAAGCGGGAGACCGACATCGCCCTGCGTGAAGGGGAAAAGAAGGTCCGCGAAGCGGTCGAGCAGGCGGGGGTGAGCCTGAGCTCGGTGCCCAAGCTCGAGCGCAAAATGGAAGAGCTACAGACCCTGAAGATCTCGCCCCAAGAGGGCTTCATGCTCACCCGCATCACCGGCGGCTACGACATCCAAGCGATCGTCAAAATCACCCCGATGCAGCAGCTCGACGCACTCTTGGTGTTCTGGAAGCTCGCCAACGCCGGGCACATCACGCTGTCGGCGGGGAAGGGGAAGTAACGACCCTCAGAGCCGCGGGCGAGAGACGTGCAAGTTTCCGCGCATCGCAAACCGTAGCGGCCAGGAAACGGCCTCCTCCGCGTAGTCGATCCCCACGCGCGGCCCCGTCGCGATCTGGTCCGCGGAGAGCGGCTCGCCTTCCACAATTTTGAGCGCCCCTCGGTCGAACCGCGCGCCGTCGTCTCCGCGGTTGACCCCTAGCGCTTTGCACAATCGCCCAGGGCCGCCCGCGATGTCGCCCGGCCGGACTCGCGAAAGGCCGCGCAGGGCGATCATCCGCTCCTCGCCCGCCACAGGCTCCCCGGCCCGAATCAACACCGCGCTGCCGAGATCCGCCCCTTCGGTCACCACGTTCAGGCAGAAGTGCATGCCGTAGATGAAGTAGACGTAGGCGTGCCCGCCGGGCAGATACAAACTCTCGTTGCGCGCCGTCCGCCGCCCGCCCCAGGCATGGCTCGCCCGATCTGGAGCCCCGAGATAGGCTTCGGTCTCGACGATTCGGAGAATCAGACGCTCGCCCTCGATCTCGCGCACCAGGAAGCGTCCGAGCAGCTCACGCGCCACGACCTCGGTCGGCCGGCGGTAGAAGCGGAGCGGGAGGGGGCGGGATTTCAAGCGGGTCAAGGCGCAATGGCGCGGATGTCGGTGTTCACGCGGTCTACCCTAACTCATTGGGTTGCCCCTAGTGTCCTAGCAGGGTGTGCCGTCCCGAGCGCGGGCGGGGAATTGGCGTCGAGGCCGACCGCATTAAACTGCGCAACTACTCCAGAATTTTCACTGAGGAAGCCCCCGCCATGAGCAACGTTCTCGATCTCGCCGGACTCGCCAAGGCTCTCTATCAGGCAACGACCCATGTCGGTGCCGCCCCCGATGCCTGGCGAGCGGACTCAGGCGCTTCTCGTGCGATGCAGGAGGAGCTTCTCGGTCGGCTACCCCAGCTGCTTCGGGATATCGAAAAAATCCCTGAGCTTCGCGCCTGGGCGCGCCGAACAGCCCAGGAGATCAACGCGATCTTGAAAGGTGAGGGATTCGAGATCCAACTCGAGCCTTGGCCGGACGCTGATGGATCGTTCGGGGTCGTGTCGTTCCTCGACGTGACGGTCGAGTGGCCCCAACCGGGAGAGCGAACCGAGATCACGGTCGCTCGCGAAGGCCAACCGCGAAACTACCCCGCGTTCCTGCTGGCGAAGGGTGTCGTCGACTATTTGGATGTCGGCGAGGCCAAGCCGTTGCTAGGGATCCCTGCTCGCTCGGACGATCGGGTCTATCTCCACCAGACCCTCGACGCTCCGAGTGGCCTTGGTCTCTATGACCGGGTAGCCGCCCTTCGGAAGGGCCGGACCTCTTCGGGTCGCTTCGCCCATTTCGGTGCCGCCACGATCCCTCAGGTCAAGCTCTGCCAACAGGCGGATATCTCTTGGGTGAAATCCATGAGAATCCCCCACCCCCTCCTCCTCATCGTCCAGGCGCTGCAGGAGGTCCGGTTCGGCATGAACGAGATCGGGGCGCGGGCCAAGACGGCAACGGCCTTGGAGATGTCGAGAGGAGGACCTCCTCCTACAACCGAACCCTACATCGTTGACGGCCCCTTCCTGATCTGGATCGAACGACCCGAGCTTTCGACACCGCTGTTCGTGGCCTATGTCACCGAGGAGGACTGGAAGGAGCTTGGATCGCTCGCGGACATTTAGGCGTATGGCTGCACATCGCTGGGAAATGACTTTGAGACAGTTCTTGGCGAAGGCCAAAGCTGAGTACGGATTGGAGGTTCAGGTTCTACAGGTTGGAGTATACGGCCTTGTCTTCTCCAACGAAGAGAGCCTGATGTCGCTCCCTGCCATTGAGGAGGACGATGTGCTCAGGCCGGAAGTGCTCGCGCACGTATGTCACCGCTTCGGCCTTCCACCTCTCGATTTCGGCCTTGACCCAGATCCTGAGGATTAGGCGGCGATCCGCGTCTCGAACTGCGGGCCTTCTTGCCCGCCCCCACGAACCGGCTCCTCTCCTGAGCTGGCTGCTTTCTCGTACATCTCCCAGTACTTTCGAGGAGCTGGAGAAAATCCATAGAAGGGCTCGATTCCCCTCTCCAGACTCGCGGCGACCTGTACCTTGAGCAGGCGATCGAGTTCGTACGGAAGGTCTTCCAGACGCCTCGATTGGGTTGCGATGCGGTATTCCAGGCACTGGGCTACCCACCAATCGCCACTTCGGAAGGCTACGGCGCGGATGGTTTTCATAGTCAGAGATTCTAGCGCAGGTTGCGTGCCTTGCGAAGGTGCCCTGCCATGCTCCGGTCGTGCCCCGGGTGCTGATCCCGCGGTTCTCCGGAACCCGCCTATAATCCCCCCGTCCCATGCTCCCGCCTCTGTTTTCCGACCTGCCCGCGCCGTTCGCTGCGCGCTTTGACCCGGAAGCGCCCTGGGCGCTGCTCGGCGAGGCTTTGGACGAGTTCCTCGACGCTCTTCCGTCCTCGGCGATCGAGATCGGGGTGCCGCCGGAGGTTTCGCTCGCGGGCGACCGGATCGTGATCGGCCGGGGGACTCGGTTGGCTCCGGGCGTGGTGATCGAGGGGCCGGTGTGGATCGGCGAGGATGTGGAGATCCGGCCGGGGGCCTACTTGCGCGGTGGGGTTTGGATCGGCGACGGCGCGGTGATCGGGGCGAACACCGAGGTCAAGCGGGCGATCTTCCTGCCCGGAGCGCGGGCGCCGCATTTGAACTACGTGGGCGACTCGATCCTCGGCGCCGAGGTCAACCTCGGCGCCGGCACGATCCTCTCGAACTTCCGCCACGACGGGCGCGAGATCCAGGTCGGAAACGGCCGGCCGAGCGGGCGGCGCAAGCTCGGCGCGGTGCTCGGCGACGGCGTCCAAACCGGCTGCAACTGCGTCATCCACCCAGGCGTGGTGGTCGGGCGCGGGACCCAAATCTACCCCGGGGTTCAGCTTCGCTCGGGCGTGTACGCCGAGGGTCTCTTGATCAAGCTGAGGCAGGAGCTGGAGATGACGCCGCTGGCCTGACTTTTTGGCTACACGAACCGCGGGCGGGGAAACGCCTGGGTTGAGGCGGTTCCGGGCGGCTGACAGACGACCATCAGGGTTCGGTCGTCTTGGGCCGGTTCCCCTTCCGAGAATTTCTCGACATCCGCGAAGACCGCATCGACCACCGCCTGCGCCGATTGGCTCTGGTTCGCGCTCGCGACCTGGATCAGCCGGCGGAGGCCGTACTCCTCGCGCTCGGCCCCTTCTCCTTTGCCCAGCGCTTCGACGATGCCGTCGGTGTAGAACACCAGCATGTCGCCCGGCTTCATGATCACGAAGCCGCGCTCGTAGGAGGCGGAGGCGAGCGGGCCAAGCACCGGCCCCCCCTCTTCCAGCAGGCGGCAAGCGCCGTCGGCCGCGAGGTGGAACGGTGGCGGATGCCCGGCGTTGACGTAGATGAAGTTGCCGTTCAGCTCCAGCTCGCCGTAAAACATCGAGACGAACCGGCTGGTGAGCGTGCTCCGGTGGATGATCGCGTTTAGGCGCTCGACCGTGCGCACGATCTTCAAGTCGCGCGCTAGCCCCATGCGCAGCCCCATGTAGATGTCGCGCACCTGGAGCGCCGCGGTGAGGCCGTGGCCGGAGACATCGGCGATCGCGAGCCCCAAGATCTTCTCGGTGAGCGGGATGTAGTCGAAAAAGTCGCCGCCGACACTCTCCATCGGATCGGAGCGGCCGAACAGATCGAACTGGCCGTAGCTCGGCACCCGGCGCGGCAGGATCGACGCCTGGATCTTCCGCGCCTCTTCGTACAGCGTGCGCATCCGCTCGCGCCGGATTTTCTCGTTGATGCTGTGGCGCAGGATGCCGAGCGAGAAGCGGACATCATCGGCCGACACACCGGGGGCCACGTCGAAAGCGAGCACGTAGTCTTCGTCGCCCACCTCGACCGCGGCGAACCGCTGGACCCCGAGCTTCGCTTCGAGTTCCGGATCGACCCCCGGATCGTTGGCCGCCATGTAGACGACACCCTCCTCCGCCAGGCGTTCGAACGGCGGGTACGACCAGGGGATCTTGAGCCCCAGCTCGACCGGCTTCGCATCGCCGAACAGACGTTCGAGCACGTACTGGTTGCCGTCGAGGTGGTAGAGGCGGCCGCCATAGATGCCCAGCTCGCCGCGGAATTTCTGGATCACCGTCTCGATCACCGTCTGGATCGTGCTCGACACGTCATCCGAACGCTCGATCGCGGAGACCACCTGCTCGACCTTCTTCATCAGCTCGCGGTAGTTGACCGCGCGGACTTCGGTGGACATCGACTTAAAGTCTCCGGCAACCTCCCAAGGGAGGCAAGAAAGGGGGAACCTCCGGCGCCTACCCGCGATCGACGATCGCCTTGACGATCCGATCCTGTTCGCGGTGGGCTTGCTCGTTGCTGCGCGTCTGGTTCAACAGAATCGAGAACGCGTAGACCCGGCCGGATACCGCGCGAGCATAGCCCGAGAGGCTCGAAACATCGGAGAGCGTACCGGTCTTGGCGTAAACATTCCCCTTGTAGGGGGGCGCGGCAAATCGCGACCTCCAGCCGCCGTTGTCCTCGCCGCCATAGGGGAGGGAGCGAACGAATTCACTGCCCGAAGGGTGATACCACATGTGGCGCAGCAGGCGGGTCATCTGCCGCGGCGAGAGCTGGTTGCCGCGCGACATGCCGGAGCCGTCGGCGAGTCGAAACGAGCCGGCCGGCACGCCGAACGAAAGCAGAAACTCCCCCACGGCGGTCGTCCCTTCGCGCCAGCCGCCATGGCCGCAGCGGCGCGCGCCCAAGAGCTTGACCAGGCTCTCGGCGTAGAAGTTCTGACTTCGCTTGTTGGCCACCTCGACCGCGGCGAGCAGACCGCTCCGGTACGCCGCGAGCCGCTCCCAGACTTCGCCGGGGAGCCCCTCGACCGGCAACGTCTTACCCGCCACCACGATCCCCTCTTCGCGCAGCGCGTCGACCAGCGACAGGCCGAAATAGAGCGTCGGATCGGGCACCGAGATCCAGGTGTCGAACGGCCCGTTCGCGGAGCCGATCTTGCCGCTCACGATCAAAAGATCCCCAAGACGGCGGACCACCGGGTAGTTCGCTCGGCCGGCGACCGTGCGCACGCGATTGTCCACGCGCAAGATTTTGACCGGCGGGATGGTCTCGATCCGCGCCGCCCCGCCCGGATCGCCGGGGCGCACGCGGACCAGGATGCAGTTATCGTTGAACGACAGGGCATCGACCGGCGCTTCGTACCAGGCGTCGAGCTGCTCCCGCGGCCAATCGGGATGGATACGCCGCGCTTCGAACAGGCCATGGGCGAGATAGAGATCGCCCGCCACCCGCCGGACCCCACGGGCGCGAAGGGCAGCCGCCCATTGGCGAAAGACCGCGTAGGAATCGCCCGCCCAATCGCGGCCGGAAATGCTTGGATCGCCCCCGCCGACCACCCCGAGATCGCCCACCAGCACCCCGTCGCGCACCGCGCCGCGCGAGAGAAAGCGGGTCTCGAAGAAGTGCCCGGGCCCGAACGCATCGAGCGCGGCCGCGGTGGTCAGAAGCTTGGTGTTCGACGCGAGGATGCGCGGAGTGTCGCCATCGAAATCGAAGATCGTCAGGCCGTCGTCGATCCGCATCACATGCACCCCGGGCGCCGCAGCGTTCCGAAGCGTCGCAGAAACCTCGACCGACAGCGCGGTGACCAGCGGCGACGGGGTCCCGCTCATGACGTGCCTGGAGATCAGGCAGAGAGAAACGGCGAAGAGGGCGGTCAGAAGGGGGAATCGGCGCACGGCCCCGGCAGTATAGCGATCCCGCGCCAACCGGGCGAAACGTCGGGGCGTCTCCCCGTCGTGCAGTCCACCGGCGAAACCGTAGAGACGCCCCAGTCCCCAACCACGACAGAACCGGGTGCCAGCCCGTCGGGACGTCTCCTGCTCGTAGGCATCAGTGCCCATCAGAACCGCCCACATAAGAACGATTGACCGTATCAAGACCCATCTACCGCCACTATAATAGCGCCAATGGCGATGCCAACCGTGAGGAGATGGAGACGATGAATGGGTTCTCGCTCGCAACCCCCGAGCAGGTCGCCAAGGATCTGGCGGGCCGCGCCAAAGCGCTGCGATTGGCACAGGGATGGAAGCAGACCACGCTGGCAGAACGCTCCGGCGTCAGCCTCGCCTCCCTGCGGCGCTTCGAGGAGTCGGGCCGAATTTCACTCCAAAGCTTGCTCGCCCTCGCCTTTGCTTTGCACCGGCTGGACGACTTCGCCGCTGTGCTGAAGCTCCCTCCCGCGTCGTCGATCGCCGAGCTCGAGAAGGTCGAGCAGCGGCCGGTACGCAAAAGAGGCCGCCTGTGAAGGGGCTGGAAGTGCGCCTCCGGCGCGCGCCGGACCAGGAGCGCGTCGTCGGCCGGCTGGCGGAGACCGGAGCGCGGTCGGCGGGAGGGCAGCTGGTCCAGAGCCTGGCTCGCGCCTCCCAGCAGGTCCTTATCCCGAGCTGCGACTACGGCCAACTCCTCGAAGTGACGCGGATCCTGACCCGAAATCATCAAGACGTCCTCTAAGTGCTACCGAAGGATGGTCTTCAACGTATTCACCCACAACCGCGACGACCACGTGAAGAACTTCGCCTTCCGCATGTCCGACCAAGGCGTATGGGAACTGGCACCCGCCTACGATCTCGTGTTTGCAGCCGGCCCCGGCGGAGAGCACACGATGACCGTAGCGGGAGAAGGCCGCGCGCCTGCCCGTCGTCATCTGCTGGACCTGGCCTCTCCAGCGGGAATCTCGGCCACTGAGGCCGAATCGATCCTCGACCCGGTGGCCGGAGCCGCGGGCCATTGGCGAACGCACGCCCGCCAAGCGGGGGTCGGCACGAAGAGCGCGCAGGAAATCGAGAGGGCGATCGCCAAATGCCTCGCCCGGGTAAGGGAAAAACCGTAAAGACGCCCCAGTCCTCAACCACGAGCCCACCGGGTGCAAGCCCGTCGGGGCGTCTCATGCTCGCAAGCACAAAGCCGGCCCAAGCCGCGGCATCCAGACCAAAGCATGAAACAATCCTGAAAAGCCGTCGCGCGGAGGCGGCCAACTTTTAGGAGGCACCGGTGCATCGAACCACGCTCCTGCTCGCTTCAATCTGGATGGCATTCGCTTTCACTCCCCCTGGACACGCGGCACCCTGGGAAGGCCCGTTCGCCGGCCTGACCTACGTCCAGATCGACAAGGCGCTGCCTACGCCCGATTTCGAGGTCCCCGAAGGGGAAGAAGGAACCGCAACCACCGGTCCCGGCGAAGCCGAACCGCTGCCCCAAGATGTACTCGTTCTGCTGGGCTCTGCCTTTGTCGATTACCCGGAAGGGGTCGCCGCGCACGTTTTGCCGGCCGACCTCCCCGCCTTGGAAACCGCCCTCGAAAAGGCGGGGCTCGCCTACTCGATCGGGCTGCCGCGTGAGATTCAGCTGCCTCAGCACGAAATCGAGCCGACCGACCCGGCAACCCGCGTCGCCCTCGGCTTCCCTTCGACCTTCCCACCTCTGGCCGTCCCTGGGCGTTTCGTCGTCCAGTTCGCCTATCCGGTGCAGGAGGAATGGCTCGACCAACTCGGCGCCTGCGGCATGAAAGTCCTGGCCGCCTTCGCGCAGCGGGCGTTCCTGGTGCTCGCGCCGAGCGAAACGGCGATCACCTCGTGCGCCGTCGCGAGCTACCTCGCCTGGGTCGATACCTACCTCACGACCGATCGCGTCTCGCCCGAGTTTTTCGCCGAGGCGAATGGCGGCTTCTCGCTCCAGTTCACCGGCGGCGTCAACCTGGCGCAAAAAGGCGCGTCTCTCGCGACGACCATGACTCTGGGCGCGGTCGAGGGCGGTGGCAGCGGAGAATCCGGTTTCGTCGAAGTGACGGCGAGCGGCGCGGCCCTCGCCGCCTTCGCGAAGGACGACCCGGATCTATTGAGCGTGACCTATTCCGGGACCGCCGAGTGGAGCGACGAACGGGTGGGGCTGATCGTGGCGGGGCGCGCCGGAACCTCCGGCACGCTCGGCGCGACCGGCTACCTCGCCTGGCTCGAAAGCCGGCGCCTTTCGACCCCCGCGAACCAACAGGTGGTCGCGATCTTCGACTCCGGCTATGACCGCGGCTCGCCGGGTCTCCCGGTCCATGACCCGCTACTGGACGATCACCATCCGGATCTCGAGAATCCGGAGCGGTTGGTGCTGCTCAAGGGAGTTCCCAACCCGGAGAACCTCAAGGACAAAACCGGTCACGGCACCATGGTGGCAGGAATCGTGGCCGGGGCCGCGAACCCGGTGACGCTGCAGGGAGGAGAACGCGGCGGCGGAGTCGATAGTCTGGGCTATGCCTATGGCACGGGGATCGCACCGATGACGCGCCTGGCGGTCGTTCCAATGGCTGCCGAAGATATTAAGCTCCCGGCGCGACAGGACGACGCGCTCAAACTGGTTTTCGGCTTGGCCCTTGCCGATCGCGCCGCGACCTGCAACCAGAGCTGGAACCTGGCCGCCGGCGGCAACCAAATGCCGGCTCCGAACCCGCTGAACACCTATGACCTCACCGCCCGTTTCTTCGACGAGCGGGCGCTGGACGCCAACGTAGCGACTTCGGCGAAAGAGCCGATGACCTTCGTCTTTTCGGCCGGCAACTACGCGTACCAATTCCCGAACGGACCGGCCCGCTTCAACACCGTGGCCAGTCCGGCGACCGCGAAGAACGTGATCGCCGTAGGTGCAACGACCAGCTGGCGACCGGCCTCGGCCGTCGGCGGCCCGGCGATTCCCTGTGCCTACACGATGGCGTTGCGGCCGCCGGATCAAGACGCACCGCGGGCGGACGTGCTGGGCCTGTTCAGCGGCCGGGGCCGGTTCTTCGGCGGTTCAACCGGGGCCGACATCGCGAGCCGCGTCCGCATCAAACCCGACTTGGTCGCACCCGGGGTCCGCGGCTTTTCGACCGTTCCGTTCGGGCTGGTGGGCGTCTCTTTGTATGACCAGCCCGTCGGCTGCACGAAGTACGAGCCGTCGAATGTCGATACCGGCTACTACTACACCTACGGCTCCGGTACCAGCTTCGCCGCCCCGGTGGTTTCCGGGGTGGCGGCGCTGCTGCGCAAGTGGTTTCTCGACAAACAGCAGAACAATCCGTCGCCCGCCCTGTTGAAAGCCGCGATGATCGCGACCGCGGACAGCCTGGGGCACGTCCCCGGCCAAGACCACCGGCCGAGCCCGCTCACCGGTTGGGGGCGGGTGAGCCTCGACCGTTTGACCGACCCCGTCGTGCAGCGTTTTTGGAACGACAACCCGCTCGGTGGAGTGGCCACCTTGGGAGTGCGGCAGTGGACCCGAACGATCGGAAATCCGGCGTTGGGCATCTACATAACCATCGCCTGGTCGGATCCGCCGGCCGGGTTGCTCAGTGGGCCCTCGGCCCAAGGGGCGCTGGTCAACGATCTGAACCTGACGGTCGAAGTGCTGGACGCGGCGGGTCTCGTGGTCGGCACCTATTACGGCAACCTCTTCCGCGAGAATGTGGTGGCGGGCGGGGGCCGGGACACCGGCTTCTCCTGGAAGTTTTTGACCCCCTTGACGGGAAGCGATCCGCGCGACTCGATCAACAATGTCGAAGGGGTGTTCATCCCGCCCAACACGCTGGCGGCCGGGCGGAAGCTGCGCATTCGGGTTACCGGGCAGAACGTGCCCATGGGGCCTCAGCGATTCGCGATCTATGCCTACAACGTCCAGCCGGCGAACTGATGATGGTCACTACTACGAAGGAGCCAGCCATGAACCGCAAGAAGACCATCGCGTGGGTCAAGTACTTCTTCATCCTCGCCGGCTTTGTTAGCGTCGCACCGCCGGTTCGCGCCCAGACTTCGAGCCTGGACATTCGGCCGCTGTTCCGGATCGAGGAGGAATTCACGTCACGCTTGACCAGTCCCCCAGTCTTGTCAAACCAAAAGTCGATTTTTGTGTCTCGGGGCGGTTACGTTTTCCTCCAGCTCAGCATTTTGGGTGCCGACGGCATTTTCTGTGGCGCCGGAGGCCGTGCCTTCGCGAATGCGACGCAAAGGTCAATATTTCGCGACATCCTGACGCGCGGGCAGATCGGCCGGCAGCGGGACTGCGTCCGGATTTCAACCGAGTTGCTGGGCTATCGGCAAATCACTTGGTACGGGCGAAACGGCCGCCGGAACACGATCCGCTTCGTTTGGGCGCCCGACCTGTCGTCCGGCCTTCCGGAGTGCAGCGAACAGGCCACTGACCTTCTGGAAGGTCTGCAGGCGGTCGCAGGTGTCATCGTCGTCGAAGGCGGCGAGTTCTTCGTCACTCCGTCCGGGTCATGAAATCTGTGCGTGCCCCGCGGGACGACTGCGCGGGGCGCGCGCCGATTGTGTGTAAAGCCTCCCGCCTCACGGACCCTGGTGGCGAGAGCGCGCGACGCGATCAACAACGTCGAAGGGGTGTTCCTCCCGCCCAATACGCTGGCGGCGGGACGGAAGCTGCGAATTCGGGTCACGGGGCAGAGCGTGCCCGTTGGCCCACATCGATTCGCGATCTGCGCAGGGCATCGAGAGGGCGATCGGAAGGTGCCTCGCCCGGCTTTGAAAAAGCCTAAAAGGCGCCGGCCGATGGCAGGCTCTCAACCGAGTCGTGGTGCCGCTTCGGCCCAGAAAGCTTCGAGGTCGAGCTTCTGGACCCGATCGCGCCGGGTAGCGCCCGACGAGAGGATTCGACCAGGAGGTCGAGCGCCCCCTCGATCCAGCCGTTGGATTACACCGCAGCCAACCCAACCGGGCACGAAACCCCCGTGCCTCCGATGCCGCAATAGCCGTCCGGGTTCTTGGCCAGGTATTGCTGGTGGTACTCCTCGGCGAAGTAGAGTTCCGGCGCGGTGGCGATCTCCGTGGTGATCGGCCCGTAGCCCGCGGCGTTCAGGCGCTCCTGATAGGCGTTGCGGCTGACGGACGCCGCGGCGGCCTGCTCGGCACCGTAGGTGTAGATCGCCGAGCGGTATTGGGTTCCGATGTCGCCGCCCTGGCGCATCCCTTGGGTCGGATCGTGATTTTCCCAGAACAGCCGGAGCAACGCGGGGTAGCTCACCTCCCCGGGATCGAACACCACGCGCACCACCTCGGTGTGGCCGGTCTGGCCCGAGCAGACCTCCTTGTAGGTCGGATTCGGCGTGATCCCGCCCGCGTAGCCGACCGAGGTGGAGTACACGCCCGACACCTGCCAGAACTTGCGCTCGGCGCCCCAAAAGCAACCGAGGCCGAACAGGGCGAGTTCCAATCCGTCCGGGTAGGGAGGCGCGAGCGGGGTACCGAGCACGAAATGCCGTTCCGGGACGGCGAGCGGGGTCGAACGACCGACCAGCGCGTCCTCGGGACGGGAAATCACAGGTTTGGAATCGGAAAAACCGAAGGCCATGGGTGTTGCTCCTTTCCGGACTCGGGGTTCCACCGGTCCCTTAAGCGTAGTCGAAGGGCGGGGCTTCGACTTCGCTCAGCCACCGGTCCCTTTTGCCTCGTACCAGCTCGCGCCTTGGCCGGTGTCCACCACCAGGGGGACCCGCAACTTGGCCACCCCCTCCATCTCTTCCTTGACCACCAGGGCGACGCGCGATGCGTCGGCCTCCGGGACCTCGAACACCAACTCGTCGTGAACACTCAGCAACAGCCGAACCGCCGGGTGCTCGGTCGCGAGCCGGGCGTCGACCGCGATCATCGCGAGCTTCAACAGGTCGGCCGCGGTGCCCTGAATGCGCGCGTTGATCGCCATTCGCTTCGCGTTCTCGCGCAGGTTGCGGTTCTTGCTCTGGATATCGGGCAGCCAGCGGACCCGGCCGTACAGCGTCTCGACCTTGCCGTCGCGCTCGGCCACGCCTTCCGTCTCCTCGATGTAACGCCGGACGCCGGGGAAACGTTCCAGGTAGTCGCGGATGAACCGATCGGCCTCTTTCTGCGGGATCTTCAAGTTCGCCGCGAGGCCGAACGCGCTCATGCCGTAGAGGATGCCGAAGTTGATCACCTTCGCCGCCCGCCGCTGCTCGGGGGTCACCAGATCGGGATCGACGTGCAAAACATTCGCCGCGGTCGCCCGGTGAATGTCCTCCCCCGCTTCGAACGCGGCGACCAGGGTCGGGTCCTCCGCGATGTGGGCGAGGATGCGCAGCTCTATCTGGCTGTAGTCCGCGATCACCAGGAGATGGCCCGGAGGGGCCACGAACGCGCGGCGGATGCGCTGGCCGATCTCGGTCCGAACGGGGATGTTCTGCAAGTTCGGGTTCGTCGAGGACAACCTGCCCGTCGCCGCCACCGCCTGATTGAACCGGGTGTGCAACCGGCCGTCCGCGGCGACCATGGCAGGCAGCGCCTCGACGTAGGTCGATTGCAGCTTGGTCAGCTCGCGGTAGCGGAGGATCCGTTCGGCGATCGGGTAGCCGCGGGCGGCCAGCTCCTCCAGGATCTCCGCCCCGGTCGAATAGCTCTTGGTCTTCTGGGTCCGCTTGAGCACCGGAAGCCCAAGCTTCTCGAACAGGAGCACGCCGAGCTGTTGCGGCGAGCCCAGGTTGAAGCGCTCGCCCGCCAGCTCGAAGGTCTCCTCTTCCAAGCGGTGGATCTCGCCGGCCAACTCGCGCGCCATGACGCGGAGAAACTCGACGTCGAGCAGAATGCCGGTCTCCTCCATGCGCACCAGCACCGACATGAGAGGGCGCTCGATCTCGGCGTAGACCTTGGCCAGCGCCCCCGCCGCGGCCAGCTCCTCGCGCATGGGTACGCTGAGCGCGCGGATCACTTCGAGCCGCTCCCCCGCGTACACCCCGAGCCGCGAGTCGCCCTGCGGCGGCTCTTGCCCCTTGTCCCAGCCGACCTCTTTCGCCGTCAACAGCGTGCGGTTCAGCCGCTCCACCGCCAGCTCGTCGAGCGCGTGGCCATGGATTGACGGCTTGAGCAGATAGGAGACCAGCATCTGGTCGAACAGATCGGCTTTGACCGGGGCGTCCGGCACCAGGCGGAGCAGCTCTTTGAGGTCGTGGCCGACCAGGCGTAGCTCGGAATTGCCGAGCCAGGTGCCGATCGCGGCGCGCGCGGCGGGCCCGAGATCGGCGCGGCGCAGATCGATGTACCGCGGCACGCCGTCTCCCCCGAGCCAGGCCAACCCAAGCGGGTGTTCGACCCCAAGCAGGGTGACACACAGCTCGCCGGTGACCGCCGGTGCCGCCGCCGCGGCCTGCTCGAACGCGGCGCGATCGGTGATCTCTTCGGCCGCGATAATCTCGGACGGGCTCTGCCGCGCCGAAGCTTTCAGCTCTTCGAGCAGCGAGAAGAACTCGAGGTCGGCAAACAGGCTGCGCAGCGCGTCCTCGTCCGGCGGATCGAGGCGCAGGGCCGACGAGTCGAGCACCAACGGCAGATCGGTGTGGATGGTCACCAGCTCTTTGGACAGGAGGGCCAGCTCGCGGTTGGCGAGCAGCCCTTCGCGATAGCTCTTACGGGTGATCTCGCCCGCCCGATCGAGCAGCGCTTCGAGCGAGCCGTATTCTTTGATCAGCGCTTTGGCCCCTTTGTCGCCGATCCCGGGAACGCCGGGAACGTTGTCGACCGCATCGCCCATCAGGGCGAGCACGTCGGCCACCTTGTCGGGCGGCAGGCCGAAGTCCTCGGTCACCTCGGCCGGGCCGTACAGCTTGTTGCGGCCGGTGTGGTACATCGAGACGTGCGGCCCGATCAGCTGCATCAGATCCTTGTCGGCCGAGACCAGCACGACCTCGAACCCTTCGGCCGCGGCACGCAGGGCGAGCGTGCCGAGCACGTCGTCCGCCTCGTAGCCGGCCAGCTCGAGCACGGGGATTCGATAGGCCGCGAGCGCCTGGCGGACGAGCGGGATCTGGCTCTTGAGATCCTCTGGCGTCGGCGGCCGGTTCGCCTTGTAGGCTTCGAACTTCTCGGTCCGGACGGTGCGCCCGGACAGATCGAGCGCGACACCGATCAACTCCGGGCGCTCGTCGCGCAGGAGTTTCCGGAGCATCTGGATGAATCCGTACACCGCATTGGTCGGCTCACCGCGCGAATTCGAGAGGTCGCGGATCGCGTAGTAAGCTCTGAAGATGTTCGAGTAGCCATCGATCAGGAAGAGACGGGGGCGCGCGTCGTGCATAACCCCCATTGTAGTTGTAGTCGGGTCGCGGCAACGACGCCGCGCTCCCTCCGCGCCCGTCCCCTCGGGGCCGACCGCTTGACCTCTCCCGGCTCGAACGGCCGGGCGCTTCACTGCTTCCGGCTCTCATGGCCGGGCGACACTCCAAATAGGAGGTTCGAGATGAACGCAGAAGGAATGGGCTGGATCTCGTGGATAGTCTTGGGCGCTCTGGCTGGCTGGGTCGGCAGCAAGATCATGCCGGGCAAAGATCCGAGCGGCTGTATCGTAACCCCTCTGATCGGCATCGTTGGTGCGCTCATCGGCGGTTTCATCGCGACGAAGTTAGGATTTGGTGGGGCGTTAGCCTTCGACTGGCGGAGCCTGATCACCGCCACCCTCGGCGCAGTTATCGTCCTCTTCATCTGGCAATTAATTAAGGGCAAATCGGCCGCGTGAGATCGAGGTCCATCTGAACGCGGCACCACCGGCTTCCTTGGGCCGCAACGATCTCAGATAGGCGCTGTTGCACTGGGGTGGCCTCGTGCAACGAGAAGACTTCGAGGTCGACTAACAGACGGCCCAGGCCAGTTCATCCGGCGCGTCGCCTCGGGATGGCGCGCCATATCCGAAACTGAAAATCGTCGAGACAATTCGCGATAGAATTCGTAGGCCATAGCCAGTTTTAGCGACAGGATTTGAAGGAGAGGAGCTTTTCGTCGGTGGATCGTGTGCCGGTAGGAAGTTTTACCGCAGCCGACGCGGCTTGGAGCGGCGGATTCAATTCGGCCGCTTCGGCCGGATTGTTCGTCGGGGTGTCAAAGTTCGAGGACGACCGGCTCTACGAAGTCCCGTACGCGGTCGACGACGCAGTAGACCTTGCCCACCTGTTCGCACTCGAACTGGGGACCGTGGCACCCGAACGCGCTGTCCTGCTCCTCGCGGGGGAACCGAAGAAGGCCGGGAGCGTGAAGCGGCTCGCGGAGCTCCTTACACGAGGTGCCCGCCGCGCGAGCGCTCGGCAGAGTGACATTTACCGCTATCTCGGAGAGACGGTAGCGAATGTTGGTTCTTTGGGCTTCGCGTTTGTCTCGGTGGCCAGCCACGGCGTCTCGGACGCAGGAGGAGATTTCCTGGTAGCAACGGACTCGCGCGCGGATCGCAAGCTAAGGACAGGTGTAGCGGTCACTGAACTGTTCGAAGAGGTGGCGCGCGCCGGGCGCGGGTTAGTACTCCTGGATGCATGCCGCGAGCAGGTGCTTCGAGCCCGCGGCGAAGCTGCCGGGTCCGCTGTGATGGGAAAGAGCTTTGCCGAGGCGATCGCCTGCGCACGAGGGTTGGTCGTTCTCTCGGGCGCGACGCTCGGAGGCTTCACCTATGATGACCCGAAGCGTGAAAATGGGGCGTTCACTGCCGCCGTGCTCGATGGCCTCAGGGGCGGGGCGGCGCCCGGACTCGGCGGATGGATCACGGTCCGGACGTTGGCGGATTACGTCCAGGAGCAAATGATCGCCTGGGTGCGGCGGGAAAGGCCGGGCGACACCGAAAGGTCGCGCGGGATCGGAAAGCGAATCGAGGACGTTTCGGCAGAGAGTCTCCCTCTTGCTCCCCATCCGAGCGTCATCCGTGAACGATATCGCGAGCGGCGGCAGAGTTCGCTCGATCGGGTTGATTCGCTCAAAGGAGAGGTGCTCTCCGGAATGCATTGGGACCAGGTGCGGGAACTCCTGCCAAAGGAAAAACCGAACGCGGAAGCAGAAAAGCTGCTCTCGTTGATCGAGGGGCTCGATGGTAGCGAACTGGCCCAGAGGGGATTGAAGGACTACCTGCGAGAGCGCGCAGCACGGGCGGTCACGGCACCTCACCCGAAGCCCAAGGCGCAGCGGCCAATTGAACAGCTGCCACGACCTGCTCGGCCAACGTTTTCGCCGTCACCTGCGCAAAAAGACCGCGTACGGGTGCAGCCCGGGGTGGGAGAGCCGAGAGGGAACTGGCAGGGAAAAGACTTGGCACGCGGGGCGTTCACAGCTCTTGGAATCATCGCGCTCGCCGTGCTCGTCGCGGTCGTCGGTTCTGGGGGGACAGTGACAGTTCAGGGCCTCGGCCTTATCTCATGGGTCATTTTCGGCACCCTGACGGGTTGGCTCAGCAGGTTGGGCATGCCCAGCAAAGACCCGGGAGGCTGCTTGGTAAACCCATTGATCGGCGTCGTCGGGGCGGTTGTCGGCGGCTGGATCGCCACGCTGCTAGGCTTCGGCGGCATCTCCGGCTTCGACCTCCGGAGCTTCATCATCGCCGTCCTCGGCTCTTTGACCGTCCTCTTCGTCTACTACAAAATCAAAGGCTGATCGGGGAAAACTCTGAGCGCCGAACAGCACCGACAGTACGCGCCCACTCGCTTCGGCTTCGCGCTGATCACGGTCTCCGACTCGCGGCGACCGGAGACCGATACCTCCGGCCGGACGATGCGCGAGCGGATCGAGGCGGCCGGCCATACGGTGGCGAGCCGACAGATCGTTCCGGACGAAGTTTCCGCGGTGCGCGCCGCCCTCGAAACGGCGCTCGAAGAATCCGAAGCCGAAGTCGTCGTGTTCTCCGGCGGCACCGGCTTTTCCCCACGCGACGTGACGATTCAAGCGGTGGCGCCGCGCTTCGAACGCCCGATCGAGGGGTTCGGCGAACTGTTCCGGATGCTCTCGTTCTCCGAGGTCGGCCCGGCGGCGATGCTCTCACGGGCAACCGCCGGGCTGGTTCTAGGGCGCGCGATCTTCCTCCTGCCCGGCTCGCCCAAAGCGGTGGCGCTCGCGCTCGATCGGTTGATCCTTCCCGAGATCGGCCACTTGCTGGGCCAGATGCGTCGCGGCCGGGAAACACCCAAATAGTGTGCGAGAGTCCCGTTTTCTCAACGTGGCGCACCTGCGTTGTTGGGACACGCCCTCATTGAGATGTGATTTCCTTCGTGCGCCCCTTGCCGGCGCGGAGATTCCCGGAAACATTCCGGCCTAGACGCCGTACAGCTTGCGAGAACCTTTCGGAGCCCCATCTATGGATATTCAAAGACCCGACCAATCCCGGAAGCGTCGCATCCAGCGCATCGTCTGGGCGACCCTCGCCGTGGCGGCCCTGGGGCTGATTTCTTTCCTGATCTCCCGGCTCAAGCCCGCGGCACCTTCGGTCGAGCGCGAAACCGTCTGGGTGGACACCGTCCAGCGCGGCCCGATGCTGCGCCAGGTGCGCGGCCCGGGTACACTCGTGCCGGTCGATATTCGCTGGCTGTCGGCCTCCCAGGACGGCCGGGTGGAGCGCATCCCGGCGCTGCCCGGCGTCACCGTGACCCCCGATACGATCTTGCTCGAACTCTCGAACCCCGAACTCGAACAGGGTCTGCGCGACGCCGAAGCGCAGCTCATCGGAGCGAACGCCGATTTCGACGACCTGCGCGCCCGGCTGGAGAGCGACGTGCTGAACCAGCGGTCGCAAGCGGCGGCGATCGACTCGCAAGCCCAGGAGGCGAAGCTGACCGCCGAGGCGAACCAGCAGCTGGCCAAAGACGGACTGATCCCCGACCTGACGCTCCGGCTCTCCCGCCTACGGGCCGATCAGCTCGGCCGCCAGGCCGGGATCGAAACGGAACGCGTGACCAAGAGCACCCAGTCCGCAGCCGCCCAGCTCTCCGCCCAGCGGGCCCGGGTCGGGCAGGCTCAAACGCTCGTCGAGCTGCGTCGGCGCCAGGTCGATGGGCTGAAAGTGCGCGCCGGGATCTCCGGCATCCTTCAGGAGCTCCCGGTTCAGGTCGGCCAGCGGGTCACCCCGGGCGTCAACCTGGCCCGGGTCGCGCGGCCGGAACAGCTCAAAGCCGAACTGCGCATCCCGGAGACCCAGGCGAAGGACATCGTGCTCGGCCAGACCGCTTCGATCGATACGCGGAACGGCATCGTCTCCGGCCGGGTGGAGCGCATCGCCCCTTCGGTCCAAGAGGGTACCGTCACGGTGGACGTGGCGCTCACCGCCGAGCTGCCCAAAGGCGCGCGGCCGGACCTCTCCGTCGATGGCACGATCGAGATCGAGCGCCTGCCCGATGTCTTGTTTGTCGGCCGGCCGGCCTATTGCCAACCCAGCAGCAAGTGCGAGATGTTCAAGCTGGTCGAAGCCGGCAAAGCGGCGATCAAAGTTTCGGTCGAACTCGGCCGCAGCTCGGTCAATACCATCGAGCTGGTCGGCGGCCTACAGGTGGGCGATCAGGTGATTCTCTCGGATACCTCAGCCTGGGACAGCGTAGATCGAATCAAGCTCGACTGAAACAGCTGGATTAACTCGGCCGAATCTGATCTGATCGCGCCGAAGATAAAACCATAGAAACGAAGGGGGAACCCATGAGCGCATCTTCCGACGCCCTGATTCACCTCGACGGCGTGACCAAGGTCTTCCTGACCGACGATGTCGAGACCCACGCCCTGGCGAGCATCAACATCGAGATCAAGAACGGCGAGTACGTGGCGATCGCCGGGCCATCCGGCTGCGGCAAGACCACCCTGCTGTCGATCCTCGGCCTTCTGGATACGCCATCCGAGGGCAAGTACCGGCTGAATGGCAAACAGGTCGCCGACCTGTCGTTCTCCGACCGTGCCCGGATTCGCAACAAGGAGATCGGCTTCATCTTCCAGGCGTTCAACCTGATCGGCGACCTCACCGTCTACGAGAACGTCGAGCTGCCGCTCACCTACCGCGGCATGCCGGCCAAGGATCGCAAAGAGCGCGTGCAGGCCGCCTTGGAGCGGGTTGGCATGTCGCACCGGATGAAGCACTACCCGTCGCAGCTCTCCGGCGGCCAGCAGCAGCGCGTGGCGGTCGCCCGCGCGGTGGTCGGCAAGCCGTCGATCCTGCTCGCCGACGAGCCGACCGGCAACCTCGACTCGCGCAACAGCGAGCAGGTCATGGGCCTGCTGGCCGAGCTGCACGCCGAGGGTGCCACCATCTGCATGGTCACCCACGACCCGCGCTTCACCCGCTACGCCCAGCGCACCATCCACCTGTTTGACGGCCGCGTCGTCGAAGAGGAGTCGGGCGCGCCGCGTCAGGCGGACGAGGCGCACCTGGCGGAGAGCGGCTTCCAGGTCTCCTGACCGCGTCGCGGCGGAGGGCCGCTGGTCGTCAAAGCACCGAACCGCCCAGGCTCCCGCCGGGCGGTTTTCTCGTTCGGGGTTCGAAGTTCTTCGAATCGACCCGCAGGAAATCGGGCCGACATGGGTTTCATCCCCCGAAGACAACGAACCGCGTCGCCTTGTCGGGCGACTCACCCCACCCGCGTTGGACAAAGGAGAAACGCCATGCAGCGCAAGCGTCTGATCATCCTCGGACTCGCCGCCCTCGTCGCAGTGTTCGCCGTCGCACCCGCTACAGCCCAGGAGGAAGGGGGCGACAACAAGGCGATCGCCCAGTTCTTGAAGAATCCGCAGGTCCTCGTCCGCGCCCTGTCCCTCACGGCCGCACAGACCGCCACGCTACGCACACTGGCTACCGCCACCCGCACGGCGATCCGCCCGATCGGCGCCGAAATCAAGGGTCTTTCCGAGCAGATTCGCACCGCCCTCGACGCGACCACTCCCGACGCCTGCGCCGTGGGCGCCCTGGTCGTCACCCGGTACGGCAAGTACGAGGACGTCGAGGCCCTGCTGCAGGATTTCGACGACGACTTCTCGGCGATCCTGACGCCTGAGCAGCTGCTCAAGTACGAAGCGCTCAAGGACCGGATCAACCACCCCCGCTGAACAAAGGCCTCTCCGGGCGGCGGGTCATGGCACGGGCTCGCCGCCCCTTTTCCCCTCCTGAAATCCTTTCCCCGGTTCGTGCGTAGAATGAACCATGATCGACATCCAAAACCTCGAGAAGACCTACCCCGCGGGACCCAGCCAGGTCTGGGTCCTCCGTCAGATCAAGCTGCGGATCGAAGAGGGCGAATTCGTTACCATCATGGGTCCTTCCGGCTCGGGCAAGACGACGCTGCTGTCGATCATCGGCATGCTGGACCACGCCTGGAGCGGCGAGTACCGGTTCCTAGATCAGCCGGTCCATGCGCTCAAACCGAAGCAGCGGCTTGAGCTGAACAAGCAGAACATCGGCTTCGTCTTCCAGAGCTACCACCTGCTCGACAACTTGACGGTCGCCGAAAACCTCGACCTGCCGCTCTCGTACCGCAACATCAAGCGGGCGGAGCGGGAAGCGCTGGTCGCCGAGGCACTCGACCGGTTCCAGATCGTGGGCAAAAAGGACCTCTACCCGCCGCAGCTTTCGGGCGGCCAGCAGCAACTCGTGGGGGTCGCCCGGGCGGTGGTCGGCGGACCGAAAGTGCTGCTCGCCGACGAGCCGACCGGCAATCTGCACACCGCGCAGGCCGAAGAGATCATGAAGCTGTTCCGCCAGCTGAACCGGGCGGGCACGACGATCATCCAGGTCACCCACTCCGAAAAGAACGCTCAATGCGGAGACCGGATCATCCACCTCAAAGACGGCTGGGTGACCGAGGACGAAAAGGTCGTGCCCGGGTAGCCCTTCGACTTCGCTCAGGGGCCACAAGGGCGGACACACAGGGTCCGCCCCTACTTCAAATACTCCAGCATCTCCCGGGCGGTCGCCGCCTCGGCGTCGGTGGGCGCGAGGTCGAGAAACTTCTGGAGATGCTCCTTGGCGGCTGCATTCTCTCCACTCGCCACCAGGATGTTGCCGAGCAGGAAGTGGCCTTTGGCGTGGCTCGGATCGCGCCGGACCAGCTCCTCGAACGTAGCGCGCGCGGCTGGGGCGTTGTTGGCGTTGTAGAGGGCCACCCCCTGCTTGTACAACTCTTCTGGGGTCGAAGTGGCGCTCGCCGCCTGCATCGCCGTTTGGGCCTCGGCCGCTTTCGCCTTGTCGCCCATCGCCCGATAGGTCTCGTACCGGAGGGTCATCGCTTCGAGGTCGCCGGGCTTGGCGACCAGAACCTTCTCGGCGAACGCGATCGCCTTCGGATAGTCCTTCTTCTTCAAATAGAGGCTGCCGAGCGCGGAGGCCGCCGGATCGAGGGTCGCGTCGATGCTGAGCGCGCGCTCTAAGTAGGCGATCGCGGCCTCGGTCTCCCCGGCGCGCGAAGCTTCGGCACCGAGGTTGAAGATACGCACCGC
>JANNIH010000032.1:0-10656 GCA_031404815.1 Holophagales bacterium
TGCCCTAGGTCGGTCTCTTCTACCGGTTCTAAACCGGTTACACCCTGCGGCCGAACCGTATCTTGAGTAGCGATCCGGATCGGCCCTTCGGTTCTAAAAAAAAACGCCCCGCCCGGGTTGCCCCGGACGGGACCTATGGACTGCACGCCCCACCTTAAGACTTCAGGTCTTGTCGATGGAGAGGACTCGGCCAGGTGGCGGCCCTTCCGGCTTCGCTTCCTCGCCGTGCGGCTTGCCTTCCGGTTTCGGACCCTTGCCCGGCTTGTTCTTCTTCTCCGGCTGCGGATCTTGCTGCCGGCCGTTCGGCCGAACTCCTCCTTGCGATTTACCACCGCCCGGAGGGTTCTGCACTTCGGCCTCGCGCCGGGCCTTCTGGCGCGCTTCGAGCTGGCGGGCGGCGGCCTGCTGCTCTTCGAGCTGCGCTTCGCGCTCGTTCTTGTGGCGTTCCTCGACCTGACCGCGTTCGGTTCTCTCGCGCGTTTGGGCGCGCTCCTGTTCTTGGAGCTTTTCCAGCTTTCGCTTCTCTTCCGCCTGGTACTTCTCGAGCTCCTGCTTGCCCCGACGCTCCTGCCGGTCGACCTGCACCGGATCGGCAAGAGGCGGACGGTTGGCCCGCGGGGCGACTTGCGATTCAGGCGCCTCACGCCTTCCAGGTGCGGGAGCGGGGCGGTTGCGATCGCGGCCCGGAGCGGGCTCGGAAGGCATGCCCTCATTGGCGCGTGGTCCCACCCGAACTGTATCGAGCTGCTGCCTGCGGGGCCGGTAGATCCGCACCTCGGCGCCTCCAACTTCCGTCCGCGTCCTCGACCTCGCCTCGCCAACCCGGAGCGGCCTGGCGCGCCGGCCGGTCACCTGTTCGATGCGTCGGACCTCGACGCCCCGATTGACCACACGGTTGCCGACATAACCGTAGTTCGTGATGTTTCGGGTGTTGTGGATGATCGTCACGTTGCGCGCGGTGGGAATCACGAAGCCCGAGAGCCGAGACTCGAGGAACGAGCGTTCCGGCACGAAGCTGTAGGTGTTCGGCTGGATGCCGATGTTCAGGTCGAACCCGCCGAGGCGGATGCCGATCCCGATCTCGAAACCGACCGAAGGCGGCAGCGGTGCCCACCCGACGTAGCCGCCCCCGTACTGCCAGGAGACCCAGGCCGGACCCCAGATGGTGCCGGGAACCCAGAGCCAACCGAAGCGCTGATCCCACGCCCAGCGACCGTAGTGATAGGTCGCCCAGCCGAACGGCTCGTTCGAGGCCCAAGTCCAGCCATAGTCGGTATTGACCCAGCGGCCGTCGCGGTAGGGACGCCAGTAGGGATGAACATTGCGCGGGAACCAGGCCCAACCGTAGGCCCGACTCATCACCCAATCGCCGTAGGGCGACAGCTCGTCGTAAAAGAAACCGACTTCGTCGCGCGGCGAATATCTATCGTTGTAGCCACGGTCATCGCGGTCGTCGTCGTAATCGCGGTCGTCGTAGCGGTCATCGCGATCGTCGTAGCGGTCATCGCGGTCGCGGTAGTTCGGGTCGTAGGTGGACGGTGGACCCTGTGGGGTGCGGTACTCTGGAGATTGGGCATAGGCCGCACATTGGATCGCGGCGCCCAACACCAGGGCAAAAGTGACTCGGTGGATCGCTCTCATAAGGCACAGTCCTTTCTAGAATGTGCCTTTGACCCTAGCCCTCCCCGGCATCGCCCGGAAGAGCACTTACTACCCGGCGCCGGTTTGCGAAGTAGGTAGAAACCACCCTCGAAGCGGCGTCTCTCGTTCTCCTTGAGGCGTCGGCGAAAGGGCTTACTTGGCGAGGTCGAAGAAGAGGAACGGAGGGCGGAACCTGCTGGCCCGGAGGCAAGAACGATTTGACCGACAGCGAGATCCCGATCGAGAGCCCTGGGGGCATTCCCACCGACAATCTGCGCGCCGGCCTCGCCTGGTATGGCATGGCACATGCGGCGCTGATCGTTGCGTCCCTGTGGATCGCCGTCGAGCCCGCGATCCTCCTAGGCTCCTGGCAACGGCCGCCGGCCGGCGCGCGAGCTGCGACAACCCGATCCCGCGCGCTGGCTTGCCCTTCTTGCGACCGCATCCCTAGCCTCTGCGGCAATCTGCGGCTCCGTGCTGGCCTTTTCGCCGTCGGCCTCCTCCGGCGGCGGCGATGGCGCTTTCGGTCCCCCTGCTGGTCGTTGGAGCGTTCGAAGCGGCCGAGGATGTGATCCGGACGGGGGCGGTGTTCCTTGCTGCAGCGCCACTGCTGCACCTCGCCGTGGTCGGCAACATGCTTTGGCAGGGGCGAGCATCTTTTGGACCGCGTCCCAGCGAATAGCCTTCGGGGGGGCGCTTCACCCGACACCGTGGGGCCGAAGAACGGGTCTACGTTTCGATCACAACGTACCGGCCTGGAATCGGCTGGAGTTCGGGAAGAGCCGGATCGGGCCGTCCCTCAGGGTGGGAAACGGCACGCCTCGGGGTAGACGATCCCTCCCCCATCGCGTTCTGGCGAGCCACCCGAGGAGCCGGCAAGGGGAAAATCCATTACCAGCTAGACTGGAAAAGAGGCGGAGCCTGTCCGGGGAGGTGGCAAAGCGACCAGACCCTTCCGGGCTCTAAAGAGAGGAGTACGGCAATGCCCCATCAGAATCCGACCGCCCCACCGTCAGGCCTGAGCCCTCTGCGAACCGTGCTGATCGGCACCTCGCTCGAAGACGAGAGCGATCAGGTCGTCCGCGCCGGGCTGGCTGTTGCCCGAGCCGCCGGGTCGCGCGTCTTCCTCGTCCATGCGATCCCGGGCGAGCCGCGGTTCGCCGTTCCCGAAACCGGGCTGGGAGGCGACTTCGTCGAGGAGTTGAAAGGGTGGTGCCAAGAGCGGCTCCGCCAGCAGGTCGAGAGACTCAGGCTCGGAGAAACCGAAAGAGCCGGCGCCGAGGTCGTTGTCGGTGAACCCCACCGGGTCCTCATCGATACCGCGCGGGCCGAAGGCGTCGACCTGATCGTGGTCGGTGCCACCGGCTCCGGACCTTTGGCCGCCGAGCTTCTCGGCTCGACCGCCGACCGGGTCTTGCGCAAGGCAGCCTGCCCCGTACTCCTCGTGCGGGGCGAGCTGCGAATGCCGCCACGGACCGTGCTGGCCCCCGTCGACCTCTCGCCGCTCGCGGCCGACGCCTTCCGCACCGGGCTACATCTGCTCGCCCAGATCGCGAACCGTGACGAGATCGAAATCCGAGCCGTGAATATCGTGAGCTTTCTCGACGTGCTCGCGGTCAAGAATCGGACGTCAGGGGAGTTCTCCCCCGAAGAGGCGGAACGCAACAGGAGCGGAGAGCTGCGCCGCTTCGTGTTGGAGAACCGTACCGATGCGCCCTTCGAGGTGAAGACCGCCCTGCTCTCCGGGGAAGCGCGCTTCGAGATCCTCCGCGAGCTCCATGAACACCCGGTCGATCTCGTCCTGCTCGGAACCCACGGACGGGGTGGCTTCGACCGCCTGATGCTCGGAAGCGTTGCGGCAACCGTCGCCCGCAAAGCTCCGTGCAGCGTGCTCCTGATCTCGCCAGATGCCGCCCTGGCGGAGAGCATCGGCGAGGCGGTGATCGACCGAACCACCCCGGCGTGGCACCCGGAATCGCCCGAAGGGTAGCGGCACACCCGCCTGCGGCATCGACCCCACCGGGGCCACGCCCCTCGTCCTACGCGTCGCGCAGCCACCCGCCACGCTAGAATGACGTTCATGTCCGCCGGCGCCCCGTTCGACGCTCCCGATCCACGCACCATCGCTTCGGCGATCGGGAAGCGGGTTATGGGTCAGGAGGTCGCCGTGCGGGAGATGGCGGTCGCCCTGGCGAAGCACCTGGCGGGTTTGGCGACCGGCAACATCTTGATGATCGGCTCGTCGGGGAGCGGCAAGACGACGCTGATGCGTGCGGTCGAGTCGTACCTGGGTGAAGAGCCTACGCTCGCCGGGCGGTCTACGGTGATCCGCATCCACGCCAATGTGCTCGCCGAAGAGGCGGAGCGCGGCCGGCCCGGCGAAGCGGTGCTCGGCCGATTGCTGCAACGGGCGCGCGAGCAGTTGGGACCGCAGGCTCCTGTACAGCAGATGATCGCGCGGGCCAAGAACGGCTTGGTGTTCGTCGATGAGGTGGACAAGATCCGCTCATTGATCGGAGGCGGGGTCAACATCCCCGGTCTGCGCGCGCAGGAGGCGCTGCTCACCCTGATCGAAAACGAGGCGGTGCCGTTCGAGCTGCCCGAGTGGTCGGGCGGCGGCACCACGGTGATCGACTCATCCGGCCTTCTGTTCGTCTGCGCGGGTGCGTTCGAAGGGCTCTACGACGACGTCTACGATCGGGTCACGATCGGCCGCGACAAGGGCACTCTGCAACCGACAACCGTGGTCGAAGGGGGGAAGGTGCGCGAGGAGACGCGCTTCGAGCTGCGCCGCTTCCTGCGCAACGAAGACCTGTTCGATTACGGCCTGTCGCCGCAGTTCCTGTCGCGCTTCGACGCCGTCGTCCTGCTCGAAAACTTAGGGGTCGACGAACTGATCCGCATCTTCCTCGATGCACCCGATTCCGCCTATCGGCAGAGCTGCGCCTACTTCTTAAGCCGCGGCCTGCACCTGGCGCTCTCGCCCGCCGCGGCGCGGCGGATCGCGGTCGAGGCCGAGCGGGCAAACCGGCTCGGCGCGCGGGCGCTCAAAGAGGTCTTCCGGCGCGTGATCCGCGACTACGAGTTCGAGCCCGAGCGTGCGGCCAGCGCGGGTTCGCTCCTGATCGACCTGCCGGAAGTGGAAGCGGCGCTCGCCCAAGGTGGCCGTTCCGGTGGAAGATCCTCCGCTTCGGCAAAATCGTCTCGAACCCCGAACTCCTAGGAGGTGGTCGTTGAAGCTTCAGAAGTCGCTCCTCGCGTTCGCCCTCGCGCTCGCCGCCACCGGTTTCGCCGCTCCGGCCTGGGCGCAGAAAGCCCAAGTCGTGACTCCGGTCAAGCCGGTTACGCCGGTCAAACCCAATGTCGCCCGCGCCCGAGAGCTGATCGATGCCGGCCGAGCCGCCCAGGCGCTCCCGCTGCTCGACCAGACGCTCGCCGCAACGCCTTCGGACGCGCAAGCGCTCCTGTTGAGGAGCACCGCGCGCTTCCAGACCGGCGATCTCGAAGGGGGAAGGAAGGACCTGGAGCGGTCGCTCGCGCTCGATCCCAAGCAGCGCCAGGCGTGGCTCAACCGCGGCGCGTTGGATCTGGCGGAAAAGCGCTACGACCGCGCCCTGGAAGCGTTTGGCGAAGGCGAAAAACTCGACCCGTCGGCTCCGGACAACAACATCAACCTCGGCGCGGTGCTCCTGCTCAAAAGCGATCTCCAAGGCGCGAGCGGCCGCTTCCGCCGCTACCTCGAAGCACTGCCGAATTCGGCCGAAGCGCACTATCTGGTGGCGAGCAACTACGCCCTCGCCGGCTACGCCGCCTTGGCGGTCGAGACGCTGCGCCGCGCCACCGAGTTTGACGAGCGCACCCGCCTGCGCGCCCGGAACGATCCCAACTTCTCAGGCCTCGATGAGAACAAGGCGTTCCGCGAGCTGCTCGCGACCGACACCTACCGCCTCCCACCGGGCGCCCATACGGCCCTGCGCACCTACCCGCTCTCTTACTCCGAGGACGGCCGGCTGGTCCAAGCGGTGGTCCAGGCGATGCGCGCCGCGGGCGAGAAGTTGGAGCCGACCTTCGAGAGCGGACGCGGCTGGACGATCCTCTGGGGCGATGTGCGGATCAAGGTCTCAGGGTCGCCGAACCAACCCGGCACCGTCGAAGTGAGCGCTTCTGTCGAACGGATGAGCGCCGCGGACTGGAAGCGGCGCACCGACAAGCTGCTCGCCGCGATCGGCGCCGAGGCGGAGAAAATCCAGAAGGGATTGCCTCAGAAACGGAGCAAGCCTTGAGAACGGCCCGCTCGGGTTTGCGTCGGAGCCGAACGAGCGGTCCCGGTTGAACTGAGGCCTGGTAAGCTAAGCGCCATGCTCCAGTCGTTTACGGTCCGCAACTTCAAGAGCTTCGGCGAGCCGGCGACGCTCCACCTGGCACCGCTGACGGTCCTGATCGGCGCGAACGCCTCGGGCAAGAGCAACTATATCGAGGCGATGCAGCTGCTCTCTTGGGCAGCCTCCGGGAGGCGACTGACCGACCTCTTGTACGCGATCCGCGAACAGGAGCTGAGCCTGCGCGGGGGACTCGCAGATCTGCCGCACTCCCTCGGCCGGATAGCTTTCTCATGCACCTTCGGAGGGAGCGGGGCTTTGCTGCAGCTCGATCTCGAACTGGCCATCGATCAGTCGGGAATGCGGGTCGTTGCGGAAGCTCTGAGCGATTCGGGGTCCGGAACGAACGCCCTCCTCTACGAGATCGCCGAGCCGGCGCGTCCAAGAGGCAACGAGATCTCAATTGCGTACAACCATTTCGCTCGGGGCGGCAAACTGCCGCGCATCCTGGGCATCGACCAACAGCCGGTTTTCACTCAATTGACCACCCCGACCCGCTTCGGCGATAGTCAGTCCCAACGGGAGATCCCGGCCGCCGCGAATCTGGTTCGGGCCGGCTTGGCCGACATCCTGTTCCTCGACCCTTCGCCACGACGCATGCGGGGCTATAGCTTCAAAGAGGAGCAGCACCTTTCGGGCGACGGCGCTGCGCTCTCGGCCGTTCTGTTTCGGCTCTGCCAAGATCCGGCATCCAAGGATCGGTTGCTCGATTTCATCCGCTCGCTCCCTGAGCAGGACATCGCCGACATCACCTTCCTTGAAACCGAGCGGAACGAGGTGATGGTCCAGCTCTACGAGACCTTCGGCCGGAAGACCCAGGCGCGCGAAGCCGCTCTTCTCTCGGACGGTACGCTCCGGGTTCTCGCGGTCGCAGCCGCGCTCCTCTCGGTAGAGGTCGGCACGACCGTGGTCGTCGAAGAAATCGACAACGGCGTGCACCCGAGCCGAGCCAAGCAGCTCCTCGAGAACATTCGTGACGTTGCAGCGAAAAGAAACCTCCGCGTCCTGCTGACTACACACAACCCGGCGCTGCTCGACGCGATCCCGACCGAGGCGATCCCTGATGCCACCGCTTGCTATCGCGATCCGAACAGCGGCGACAGTCGCCTCGTCCGCCTGCAAGATTTGGCGCGATACCCCGAGCTGATCGCTCAAGGCCCGGTCGGCCGCTTGGTGACGAAGGGAATACTCGACCGCTACCTGAAGATGCCCGCCGACGATGAAGCCCGCATCCGGCACGACCTCGCCTGGGTCGACGACCTGGCGCGTATCGCCTCGTGAGCATCTGGCTGCTCGACACGAGCATCCTCTGTGAGCTTCTCGGGGTGCCCAACTGTTCGGACCATCAACGGGACATCGCCCTCGAGCTGAAGAGGAAAATCGAGCGAAGAGATACGCTACTGCTCCCGATGACCTCGATCTTCGAGACCGGAAATCTGATCGGCCAGAACGGCGATGGGACCCAACGAAGGCAAAGCGCGACGCGGTTCGTCAAGCTCGTCCGCCAGGCGATCCAGGGGAAGACTCCCTTCCAGCCGACGCCGTTCTTCGAGTCCGACCAGGTGCTCGGTTGGTTGGAGAAGTTCCCGAACTGGGTCCAGCAAACCGACTCGCGCGGACGAGGCAGCGGATTCGGCGATCTGAGCATCGTGCAGGAGTGGGAGCGGCAACGCCTTTTGAACCCAGAGCGGCAGGTCCGGATCTGGTCGCTGGACGAACACCTGAAGGGTTACGGCTAATGGTACCCGGTGGCCCCCCCCCCCGCCTCAATTCCCCCGAGCCATCAGCTGCACGAAGTCGGCCTCGGTGAGGATTCCGACCAGGAGCCGGTCGTCGAGCACGGGGAGGCAGCCGAATTTGTTCTCGTACATGATCTGCGCGGCTTCGCGCAGGTCGGTTCCGGGGGCCACGGTGCGGACTTCGCGCACCATCGCTTCTTCGATCGAGATCAGGGCCAGCGGATCGCCTTCGGAGACCGGCGGGCCGGACGGC
Source organism: Holophagales bacterium (assembly GCA_031404815.1). GTDB lineage: Bacteria > Acidobacteriota > Thermoanaerobaculia > Multivoradales > UBA5704 > DASYKS01. Next base: position 8,013 of record JANNIH010000032.1, read on the forward strand.
GGCACGCCAATGGAACTATGACCTGCGGGGAAATCTGCGTGGCGTGCCGTTCCGGGGTGGCGTGAATGGTCAAGGTGGCATGCCGGAAAGCTTTACGCTGAACGCGCACGGCCTCCAACGCTTGCGCGTGGAAAGCCTGCATGGCCTCGTCTTCGCGAGCTTTTCGGACACCGTCGAACCGTTGCGCGATTATCTGGGCCCGATGGTGGTAGACAGCATTGCCAGGATTTGTCGTCGAGGGCTCGAAGTGCTCGGCGATCAGCGGCAGTACATGCACGGCAACTGGAAGCTTTACGCGGAAAATACCCGCGATCCCTATCACGCCAGTTTGCTACATCTGTTCCACAATACGTTCGGCCTGTACCGTTCCACGCAAACCGGCGCCTGCCTCATGGACTCCAGCCACCGGCACTCGATGCTCTACGCCAAGGCGGCTACCTCGAATGCGGCGCTCGATCGGGAGGTCTACAAGGATGTGCGCAGCTACGCCGCGAATTTCAAGTTAGAAGATCCCAGCCTGCTGGCGGGGCGCACCGAGTTCGATGATGGCATCACCCTGGTGATCCTGTCGGTGTTCCCGAACCTGGTGCTGCAGCAGATTGCGAATACTTTCGCCGTGCGTCAAATCAATACCTATGGCACCGATCAGTTCGAATTGGTGTGGACTCATTTCGGCTATACCGATGATGATGACGAGATGCGACGCATCCGAATCAAGCAGTCCAATCTAATCGGGCCCGCCGGTTTAATTTCGATGGAAGACGCTGAAGCTGTCGAAATTGTTCAGAAAGCCATCGTACGCGCGGGCGACGCCACCTCCTATATCGCGATGGGCGGTGGCCGCGCCGAAAACGCGGAACACTTGGTCACAGAATCCGCCATCGTCGGTTTCTGGGAGACTTATAAGTCCTATCTCGGGATTCGCGGGTGAACCGGACGTCACGCGGGTTTTCTGCTCACAGCCATGCTGGCCCGCGCAGGGCGGCGAGAGCTGATTAGGCGGGACGTCCAACATCATTCTTGCGGTATTGAATGACCGCAGGGCCGCATCATGGGCTGGCCCGGATCATTCGTGACGGCGTGAACACCATGACCAGCTCATCGTCCTGATTGCGCACTTCGTTGCGGGTCGTGACCACCCCGCGATCGCTGCGGGAGGTCATCTTCGCGGCGGTCACTTCGACCCAGACTTCCAAAGTATCGCCGACGAACACCGGTGCTTTTACCTGGATTTCGCCGCCGAGAAACGCCATCCCCGTGCCTGACAAGGCACCGCTCGAAATGACCAAGCCTTCCGCGATGGAGAGCGTGAGTGCGCCAGGAATGACCCGCCCTTTGAACCCGAGTTCGCGGGCGGCGGCGCCGTCGAGAAACAATGCCTCGTTAAAACCGCAGGTCGTCACGAAACTCATCAGATCGAATTCCGTGATCGTGCGGCGTTGCGTGCGCCAGCGTGAGCCGAGCGGCTGCGCGGCGAACAGCAGGCCATGATGAATCGGGTCGGGACGAGTCTTGTGCATACGTGTCTGGCCGCTCAGCGCAGGAGCCACCACACCGCCACCGCCAGCACGATAGCTGCGACTATCCCGCCCCAAAGCATGCCACGGCCGGGTGCCGGCGCCGTGTCCGCGGCGATCCGCCCTGGGGCTGGTGTCGCAGGGGCGTCGTGTCTATCAAAATCGAAGTTCACTGCTGCGCTGGGCTGCGGCGAAGTTGGCAGCAAGGCGGTCTCAGTGAAATCGGTCGACTCGGCGGCCGCAGGTTCGGGTCCCTCGTTACCGAACACGTCGAAATCGACCTGGGCCGGCATTCCGCCGCCTGGAGTTGCGGGAGGCGTTGACGATCCGCCGATATCAAAAAAATTGTCAGACTTTGTCATGTGAAGTGCCCGTTGCCGTTTACTCTGCGCATTATCGCCGGCCCATCGCGTGACACAAGTCCTCGCGATGCTCCCACGCTTGAGAGCGTGATTTCCACCGCTTGGTGGTGCCGCTCCCAACCAGCGCGGGATAGGACGCAAGCCACCTCCCGAGCACGCGATCGCGTGCAGTGCTTCCTCTTCTCAGCTGGCTTCGAATTCAATGAAAACCTCGAGCCCTGGCTTGGCGTCGTTCAGCGTCAAGGTCGCCGAGTGTAGCGTCGCGATAGCGGCCACGATGCTGAGCCCCAGGCCGGCACCAGGGACCGCTCGGCTATTGTCGAGCCGAACGAACGGCGCGAGCAGCCTGCCGCGCTGAGGTTCAGGAACCCCTGGTCCATTGTCCGAGACGCCGAGTCGCACGGCCTGCCCGTTGGCGACGACCTCGACCCGTATCACCGTGCCCTGAGGCGTATGACGCATGGCGTTTCCGAGCAGATTAGTGAGTGCTTGCGCCAGCAAATCGCGATCGCCGATAACCTCAACAGGGTCCAACCTAGGGACTTCAATATAGCGCCCGGAGGCCTCCACATCGGGACGATACGCATCGACCACACGCTCAACCAACGGTCCCAGCGATACAGGCGCGAAACGCGCGCGTCCAGCTCCCGCTTCAATCTCGGCCAGTCGCAGAATCGCATCGAAGGTGCAGAGGATGTCATTTGCCTTCGACTGCGCGGATTCGATTGAAAAAAGCGCTTCGGCACCATTACCAGACGATTTTGC
>JANNIH010000033.1:0-103355 GCA_031404815.1 Holophagales bacterium
GCACGAAGCCGCGCGCGACGAGGCTCGCCAGGGTCGCCTCGTGTTGAACGGCCCCCGTCTGGGTGGCCCCCGACGTGGCGGCCCCCGTCGCGACTGCGCCCGCCACTGCGACGGCATCCGCCGGAGCGCAGGGGCCCAGGACGTGGAGCACGACGAGCATGCGACGCGCGCCTTCGTCGAGGGCCCGCAGCGCGCGCGCATCAGTCCTCGGCCGGGTGCGTAGGCATTCGCGAGGATCGACGTTCTCCGCGAGCCGCGGGCCGTCACCCGTATCGATGACGAAGCCACCGGAGAACAGCGCGCCGACGCGGGTCGCCGCGTCATCGCTCGAGCCGCGCACTTCGGCGTGCAGCGTCTCGGCGAGCAGGTCGATGACGTCGTGCTGGGCGCCAGAGAACGCGCGCGCGAGGAGCGCGCGTACGGCGTCGCGGTCTTGACCGGGGACCTCGGTGCAGGGCCCGCTCAGCAGCCCCTTCGGTCCACTGCACAGGACGGCCCCGCGCTCGAGCCGAAGGCTCGGCAAGGCCTGTGCGAGCTCGGCGGTCCAGGGCTCCGCCGAGCCCCCCATGACGAGCGTCGCAGTCGCGGCCCGCTGCTCGATCCGCGCGCACCAGCGGTCGAACTGAACCGAGTCCCTGATCTGGCCGAGCTCTGTGCCGAGGTCCACGTGCTGGACGGCGGCGCCGCGCACGGCGTGCACGAGCGCCACCTCGCGAGCGAACGCAGCGGCTTCGTCCACGGCAGGGAGCCGCCACTCGACGACGCCGCCGCGGGCGGCGAGCTCGGTGAGCGAGCGCTGGACGAACTCTTCACGGCCGGCGAGGTGCGACCAGTACGGTCGCTCGGGCCGAGCGGTCGGCGCGGCTACGGGGAGGCCGAAGCGCTGAGCACTCCGGGGAACGACGAGGCTCGGTTGCGCTGGAACACCTGTGCCCGGATCTTGAACGATAACAAACCGGACGCGGTCTGGGACGACCCGGCGATGGACCGCATCTACGCCGATCTGCGCGGAGAGTTCGACCTCACGGACCGCTATGGCGCGCTGGAGATGAAGCTGCGCGGCGTCCAAGAGGCCTTAGAGCTGGTCCTCGACGTCGCCCGCGACCGCCGCCTCGTTCTCCTCGAAGTGGCGATCGTGCTTCTGATCGTGATGGAGTTGGCGTTGAGCCTTCTACGTTGGTAGGGGTGGGGGCACCGCTGCCGGCGGTGGTGCGGTCCCTTTGCGATGCAGACTTACCGCAACAAGCGAATAAAGCCGGCCTGCTCGAAATGAGGATCGGTCGTCAGGGCCTTGATGAGCTTGTTCTTCTGCATGACGATGAAGCTCGCGCAATCGACCAGACTCCACTCCTTATCCGGTCGATCGACCAACAACTGCCAGGCCTGCGCGTCAAGCGTCGCATCCACGTGAACGACGCTCACGAAAGGGGAAGACTTCAGGCTCGCGACAAAAGCAATAGTTCGGGGGCGAGGGGTCCGCAGAGGGCTCGTCAAGAGCGCAACCAACTCGGTCAGGATGTAGTTCGTCGTAACGAATCGATGGCCTTCCTCTCGGGCGCGGCGGTAGAGGTCGGCAGCCTGCACGTGGAATTTCTGGGACGGGTCGATGAGGTGACCCCAGCCCGAGGTGTCGCCGAAGATGGAAGGCATGGGGGGTAACGGCACTCCTCAACCGTTCATCGTCTCTTTGAGGGCGCTGCCTAGATGGGCGTCATGTTGGTCCGCCCAATCGATTCCCCGGCTATTGAACGCACCGATGAACTCCTCCAGGGGGTCGCCGGCTAACGAATGGGTCGCTGTGGCCAAGAGCTGGACAGCGAGCACCTCGGGTGCCTGGCCCGCTTCGTCCGCTTTCTGCATCAGGGACGTGTACACACTCTCGGGTACGTCCAGGGTCAGCGTATGGTTCATCGGCTCTCCTTCCGGCAACGCCTCGACTCTAGCGGGCTCCTCCTCTCGACGTCAACGCAACTGCAGGGCCGTCGGAGGGCCGTTGGCGATCGTGCTCCTGATCGTGATGGAATTGGCGTTGAGCCTTCTACGTTGGTAGGGCGGGGAGCCGAGCGGCCTGGGGAGCGAACATGCCAGTAGAGATCGGACATGTAGAGGCGATTTTTCGGTATCCCGTGAAGTCCATGGGCGGCGAACGACTTGAGGCCGCCAAGCTGGGTTGGTACGGCCTCGAAGGTGACCGGCGCCTGGCCATCCGGCGGATGGACAACCGTAGCGGGATGCCGTGGCTCACCGCGAGCAAACTTCCCGACCTGCTGCTGTTCACTCCGCACCGACTTCCAACCGATGGGGAGGGCGAGCTCCCGACCCATGTTCGCACGCCGGATGGCGAAGAGATGCCGGTCTTCGGGGAGGACTTGGCCGCGGAGGTCGGACGCCGGCACGGCGCTCCCGTGCAGATGATGCAGTTGAATCATGGCATCTTCGATGAAGCGTGCCTCTCCGTGATCGCCACCGACACGGTGCGCGAGGTCGGACGGCTCGCAGGCCTGAACCTCGACATGCGACGTTTTCGCCCGAATGTCGTGGTTCGCTTGCTGCGTTCGGTTCCCTTTGAGGAGGATGAATGGGTGGGCGGTGTGCTCTCCTTCGGCGCGGGGGACGATGCCCCCGCCATCGCCGTCACGATGCGCGACATTCGCTGCTCGATGTTGAACTTTGATCCCGACTCGGCAAGGCCTGCGCCGGAAGTGCTGAAGGCGGTCGTTCGTGCGCACCAGAACACCGCGGGAATCTACGGCGCGGTCACCCGCACCGGTAGATTGGCGGTTGGACAGACCTTACTTCTCCATTCGGCGACCGAGAAGGGGGAACGTCGTTGATCGAAACATCGCTTAGGTTGAGACCCAAGAGCCGTTCGGTTTTGGCTTTCTTGGGCGTTCTGGTGTAGATTCTCGCTCTCTTTTACAGCCGGTCAACGCAACCGACGTACCCATTCAAGCGCCGGGTTTTTCCCTTCGGGAAGTGCCCTCTGGAGACTTCTATGTCCGCCCGGGAAGAAACCGTCTCATCGTCGCCGGTTGAGTCGCTGGAGCCTACGAATGTCGCTGCCGCCGCGACCCCGAGCGTGTCGCGCCGCCAGTTCCTGGCGGGGGCCACCGCGATCCTCGGAGGCATGGGCCTCCTGCCGTGGCTCGAAGGGTGCGCGACGGCGCCCCCGGTCCCGGCGGCGCAGCTACCCTGGGAGGAGCTGCGCAGGAAGCTCTCCGGTCCCTTGCTGCGTCCCGGGGATCGCGGCTATCTCGCGAAGGCGTTGCCGTGGAATCGGCGCTACGCGGCGACTCGACCCGCGGGCATCGCGAGCTGTCGAAATTCCGCCGATGTGCAGCAGGCCCTCCTCTGGGCACGGGACCACCGCGTGCCCCTGATTGTGCGCTCGGGCGGCCATTCCTATGCCGGGTACTCAACGACCGAAGGGTTGATGATCGATGTCTCGGGGCTGAACAGCTTTGCGTACGACCAGGCGACGGGGCGCGCGGTTTTGGGCGGTGGGGCGCGCAACGCGAGCGTCTATGAAGCTCTCCGCCCGCTCAATCGGGCGGTGGTCCACGGTCGGTGCCTGGGCGTCGGTGTCGCGGGGCTGACCTTGGGTGGCGGAATCGGTTTCAACATGCGGCGATTCGGCGTCACCTGCGACCTCCTCGAATCGACCGAGGTCGTCACTTCGGACGGCGAAATTCTCACCTGCGATCGCGATCGGAATCCCGAGCTCTACTGGGCCTGCCGGGGCGGCGGCGGCGGCAACTTCGGGGTCAACACGTCGTTTACCTTCCAGACCTTTCCGGTCTCCGAGATCACCGTCTTCTCGATCCAGTGGACGGCGGGGCTCGAAGAGGTTTTCGCGGCGCTGGTCGCACTTCTCCCTGCGACGCCCGATCGCTTGGGGGGCAAGGTCAGCGTTCGCGTTTCGCCCGACGGTTCGCTCGCGGTGGCGCTCCTGGGCCAACTCGTGGGGAGCCCCCAGGAGCTTCGCGGTCTGCTCGAACCGGCGTACGCCAAGGCCAAGCCCGGTGCCGAGCGGGTCGAAGTGCGCTCGTACTGGGACGGCCAGACCTTCCTTTCGGAAGAGGGATGCCCAGAGTACTCCCACGAGAGCTCGCGCTACGTCTACAAGGATATCCCGGCGGCGGGTGTAGCGACGATCTTCGACTACCTTCGCCGCTGGCCCGGCACGAGCCTCGGGGCGGATTGGAAAGCTTTTCTGGTCGGCGGCGCGATCGATCGCGTGGGGCGCCGCGACACCGCCTACGTCCACCGCGGCGCGAGTCAACTGAGCAGCATCGAGGTCGAATGGAACGCCGAGGACCCGAAGAGCTTGGTCTTGGAAAACCTCGCCTGGCAGATGGAATTCCACCAGGCGATGGCGCCGTTCACCTCGAGCGAATCGTTCCAGAATTTCATCGACGCAAGCCAAGAGAATTACCTCCGCGCCTACTACGCGGAGAACCTCGAACGGCTCGTAGCGGCAAAGAAGCGGTACGATCCGAGCAACACCTTCAAATTCCCTCAGAGCTTGCCGCTGTCGCTTTGAGCCTGGCCGATGGTCGGATGGCGAGTGCGACCCCGATCAGAATCGCCGCGACGGCGAAGGTGATCCGCATGCCGGTGGCAACGGCCTCGGGGCGCGCTGTGGTGATGTCGATCGTCCCCGATGCGAGCGCGAACACGGCGCCCATCACGGAGGCACCGGTGATGAGCCCCAGATTGCGCGATAGGTTGAGCAGGCCGGAAATGACGCCTCGCCGATCCGGGTGGATATCGGTCATCACGGCGGTGTTGTTGGCGGTCTGGAACAGCGCATAGCCGACGGTTATAACGGCGATCGGAACGATGTAGCCGGGGATGCCGAGCGTGGCCGGCATCGTGGACAAGATGAGAGAACCGGCCGCGATTGCGATCAGCCCAACGAGGGTCATGCCGGGTGCGCCAAAACGGTCCGCAATACGACCGGCCGGCACACCGGTGAGCGCAGCGACCAGCGGACCGACCGACATGACGATTCCAACCCGGGCCGCGTCGAGCCCGAGCGCACGAGACAGGTAGAACGGCCCGACCACCAGCGTCGCCATCATCACCGTCGAGACGAGTGCGCTCATGGCGAGGCTCGCACTTAAGGCTGGATCGCGGAACATCGCCAATCGGATCAAAGGTGATGCGGCTCTCGCCTCGGCGAGCACGAAGAGGCCGACTCCGAAGACGGCACCCAGCAGCAAGGCCCCGTTCTGCGGACCGAAACGGCCGCGCCCCATCGTCATCGCGAGTGCATACGCCGCGAGCGTCAGGGCCAGCAGCAGCGTGCCCACAGAGTCGAAACCGGCCCGATCCGTCTTTTCGGCCCTCGGGCGATCCACGGGCAGGTAGCGATGCGCGAGAAGGCAAGCCAGGATCCCCAGCGGTACGTTGATCAGGAAGATGGCCCGCCAACCGAGTCCGGCGATCAGAACGCCGCCGAGGACCGGGCCGAGAGCGGTGCCGATCGCGGACATCGTGCCGAGCAACCCCATGGCGCTACCGGTCTTTGCCTTCGGAACCGTCTCCCCGACAAACGCCAGGGTGAGGGCCATCATGATGGCCGCTCCGAGGCCCTGCGCCGCCCGGGCGGCAATCAGCAGCCAGAGCGTCGGCGCGACGCCGCATAAACCCGAGGCCACCGTGAACAGGAAGATTCCGGCCAGGAGCAGCCGTCGTCGGCCGGTGAGGTCACCGAGCCGTCCGACGCTGACGATCAGGGTGGTGATGGCGAGGAGATACGCGAGGACGACCCACTGGACTTCCTGGAAGGCGGCGTGGAACGCCTGGGCCAACGTCGGCAGGGCAACATTGGCGATGCTGGTGCCGAGCGAGGACAGCAACATGGAGAGCGACAGGCTGGCGAGCGCCCACCGAACCGAAGGTGTCCGTTCCGCACGTCCCGCTACAGCCTCGAGTGGGTTTGCAATGCTGGTCTTCAATAGGGATTCCTTTCTGGCGGTTCCCGAAATGGGGCTGTCAGCATCGTAGGCCCGTACCGGACGTGGCGGAAGGCGCACCGTTTGCACTGACTTCGTGCGTTTGACGCCATGTCGCGATCAACTGCGCTAGGGTCGATGCATGTCGACACCCGATCTCAATTTGCTGGTCACCCTGGATGTGTTGCTCGCGGAAGGCAGTGTTGCGCGCGCCGCCCGACGGTTGCGGCTCAGCCCGTCGGCGATGAGCCGGGCGCTGGCGCGCTTGCGTGAGACGACGGGCGATCCGCTGTTGGTCCGGGCCGGCCGCGGTCTCGTTGCCACACCCCGAGCGCTCGAGCTGCGCGAGCGGGTCCATCAGCTCGTAGAGGACGGAGAAGCGGTTCTGCGCCCCGCCGAGCAGCTCAACCTCCAACAGCTGGTCCGGACGTTCACGCTGCGGACCAGCGAAGGCTTTGTCGAGAACTTCGGACCGGACCTCATTGCCCGTGTCGGCAAGGAAGCGCCCGGCGTGCGGCTCTGCTTCATGCAGAAGCCGGACAAAGACAGCACGCCGCTTCGCGACGGGATCGTCGATCTGGAAACGGGCGTGGTGGGGAAGGCGACCGCTCCGGAGGTGCGGGCCCAGGCCTTGTTCCGCGACCGTTTCATCGGCGTCGTGCGCACGGGGCACCCGCTCTGCCAGGGCGAGATCACACCCTCCCGTTATGCGGCCGGCCGACATATCGGCGTCTCTCGGCGGGGTCTCGACCGGGGACCGATCGACGAGGCCTTGAAACCTCTAGGGCTGGAACGGGAGATCGCGACGATCGTCGGCGGCTTTTCGACCGCGCTCGCTCTCGCTCGGGCCTCCGACCTGATCGCCACCGTTCCCGAGCGACACACCGGAATCCTACGTGCAGGAATGCATAGTTTTCCACTGCCGGTCGCAACCCCGGAGGTCACGGTTTCGATGCTATGGCACCCGCGTCTGCACGCCGATCCGGCGCATCGCTGGCTGCGCAGTCGCGTGTTGGAAATCTGTGCGGCGAGGAGCGACCGTGAAAGCGATCAGCGAACACCGGAAGGCCGTACATGATGCGCGTGGAGAGATCGAGTTGATGGTCCACACGTCTGTGCGGAAAGGCAGAGTTCGCGTCTAGCGCGCGCCTTCGCGCGGGGCTCTCACAGACCTCCAAGATCCAGCCGATAGACGCCGCGGCCCCAGGTCGCGGCGTAGAGCGCTCCTTCCCCTGAGGGATCGAGGGCGATCAGGCCGTCCTCGAACGCCGCGGTGGGGAAGTCGAGCGCGAGTTTTCGCCATCCGGGCGTTTCCCCGTCCCAGAGGAAGACGCCGCGCCGGGCAACGGTGGCGAACAGGCGGCCCGGCTGGGAAGGATCGGCGAGCAACCGGGCGATGCGCGCTCCATCGAGGCCGCGGCCGAACGGCTGGAACGTCGTGCCGCCGTTGCGGCTCGCCCAAACGCCCGCTTGCTCGGTGCCGACGTAGAGCATGCCCTGCGGATCGAAGGCGACGGTAGTGGGCTTGCCGATCTCAGGGGCGATCGGCCGCCAATGCAGGCCGCGGTCGTCACTTCGGAGGAGGCCTTTCGCGGTCGTGCCGACCAGGGTGCTGGTTCGGTGCGGATCGATCGCTACGCTCGTGATCTCCGGCGCGCGGAACCGGCGGTTCCAGGTCGCGCCACCGTCGTCGCTATAGAACGAAAAGCGTCGGTTGGGAGAGTCGAGCGGTCCCTCGAAGCCCGCGAAGAAGTAGATCGTGAGCGGATCGCGCGGATCGAACGCGAAGGCAAAGCGCGGCGACTCGACCCTACCCAGGCTGTAGCCTCGAAGGGGGCTGATCTGCCGCCACGTGACGCCGCTATCCGGGCTGCGAAAAACGCCCCCGTCGAGCACGGCGAACGCGAGTTTCGGATCGGTGGGGGAGAACGTCAGCTGGTAGGGCGGAAAGTAGGGATTGAAATAACCGATTCCGCTCGAGTTCGGGACCCGCGACCAGCTCGCGCCCTCCGCGGTGCTGCGGAACAATCCCTTGCCCGCGGCGAGCAGCGTCGGCTGCGCTCCGCCGCTCGCCGCGAGGCCGAGAACGTATTGGGCCGCAACGCCTTGATGGGAGCGGCTCCAGGTTGCACCGTCGGTGGTCGAACGCCAGATCCCGGAGTCGGCGGCGGCGTAGACCGTTCCGTCCGACCCGACCGCCAGCCGGTTGATCGAGTCGCCGGCCCGTAGCCGGCCGAAGGTCTCCCCCCGATTTGTGCTGCGCTCGACACCGTAATAGCTCGCCGCTAGCAGTGCGCCGCTCGGCGTCGTGGCGAGGTCGGTGAGCCCCGTAAGGTTTCTCGCGGTCTCATGCCAAGTTACGCCGTCGTCCTCGCTCACCAGCAGGCCGACGCCGTAGGTGAGGAAGAGCGTTCCGGTGTGGACCGGATCGACGGCGAACGTAAGGAAGCCGCCGAGGAAAGCCGACGAGATGCGCTCGATCCAGGTGGCGCCGCGGTCGCCGCTCGCGAGCAGGGCGGTGCCGCCCTGGGGGAGGTAGACCAGGGCGAGGAGCCGCGTCGGAACGTGCGGATCGACGTAGAAGCGGCTGACCCACGAGCCGGCGAAGGCGAGCCGCCGCCAGCTCCGTCCGTCGTCCGTCGATAGGAAGAGGCCGCTATAGGTGCGGGCATAGAGGCGCGCCGGATCCGCCGGGTCGTAGACGACCTCGATCACGCCGCCCACTTCGGTCGGAGGGCCGACCGCGACCCGCTCCCAGGTGGTACCGCCGTCGTGGCTGCGGCCGAAATGAGGAACGGGCAAATTCGTGGAGGTCATCGCCACCTCCTGCGGGTCCGCGGGCGACACCGTCACCCGCCCGTAGCCCCGAATCGAGGCCGCGGCGCTTGGGGAAGCCCAAGTGTCTCCACCGTCGTCGCTGCGAAACAGGCCGCCGCCGTAGGGGACCGCATAGACCACCCGCGAATCGAAAGGCGCCGCCGCGATCGAAGCGACCGGGCCACCGGAGAGCGGAAGCTGTCGCCACCGAGCCTCGGCCCCGGCGGCGCGCCCGGCGGCCAACCAGGCGGTCAGACTCAGCACGAACCAGAGGAAGGTCCTTGAGGGACTGCGGGAAGCTCTCATCGTTTCACCACCGGCCCGGTCCCGATCGCGAACCCGGGCGCCGAGCAGTAGACAACGTCGGTCGATTCGAAGCGGAATGTCACCGCCTCAGTCTAATCGGGCGATCCGCGCTGCGAGAAGCGAAAGTCCTCCAAAAGCCGGAATCCGGGTTTCAAAGGGCTGGCGGTAGGGACGAGCGCCTCCTGTTGGTGCTGGGACTGAGATAGGGCCGGGCCGGTTTTTGCATTCTGAACCGGGCGCTCTGCCCCAAGACGCCCCGACCAAGGCGCTTGCACCGAGCACTCTGTAGATTTTTTGCCCAGCTCGCGCGCTACTCTTTCTTTTCGGCTATGATTCCAGCTAATTCCGCCCTCAGCCAGCCCCGTGGTAGCCCCGGGGAGTGGCTCCAGACGTTGCGTTTTTCAATGGAGACTTGAAAATGCTCAACTTGCGCTCGATCTCGACCTTGGCCGGCACGCTCGCGGTGGCAGCCCTGGCCACCGCGGCGGCCAACGCCCAACTCTGCACGCTCACAGCAGGGGGTGCCATATACACGATCCCGGCCGCGTCGCACTATGACGTCACGCCGACCGTGAACTTCACCGGAGTCGGCACCGGGGACCTCCTGTTCGAAGACGGCTGGTGGTTCCGGGTGGCGGGAGACGCCCAAGAGTTCTTCTTTCCCGCTCCCTCCACGACGACCTGCGCCGCCGCCGCCGGCACCATCACCTGGGCGGACGTCAGTGCGCGGGGCTTGTTCAGCGCGTCCAACACGTTGACCCTGACCAACCCGGGCGCCGGCATGGGGGAGCTCATCTTGACGATGTCGATCACGAACTTGAGCGCCGTCAACCCGCTGGTGATCAGCCTGTTCCACGCCGCGGACTTCGACGTGAACGGCTCGGCCGGCACCGACAACGGAACCCTGTTGAACCCGAACAACTACATCGGCATGACCGACACGACCCTCGGCGCCGCCGAATACCGGGCGCACAATCCAGCGGCCAACGCCTTCCTGGTCCGGCCGTTCGCCGCAGCGACCGACGTGTTCGGACTGCTCGGGAACGCGGGGGTGGTCAACAACTTCGACAACACGACCCTGCCGGCCGCCAGCATCGACATTACGGCCGGGTTCCAGTGGGATCTCAACATTCCGCCCAGCGGCACCGCTTCCGTGAGCGTCGCGCTCAACAGCAACGCCCCCCCGGCCACTCCGGTCGAGCTGATGGACTTCTCGGTCGACTAGCGGCCCTCTTCCCGCGACCGAGCACCGACGAAGGCCTAGAGGGGACAGTAGTCCTCTAGGCCTTTATTGTCCCTCTTCGCGCCGCCGCCGCACTTCTAGACTCTCCGGCCGCGGGGCGCGGACTTCCTGACGAGTCAGTCAAAGACCTGCTCGATTCGGTCGCCACGTAGGCGCCAGCCGTCGCCCGTGAGGGCGAGGAACACCTTGCCGCGATGGCGCTCGACCGAGGGCGGTTCGGACGTGCGGTCGATGATCTTCCCTTCGATGTCCAGCTCGGCGCGTTTCCCTTTCATCCGTCCCGAGAGGATCTTTACCTCTTCGAGCATCGAGCTCCGCCCGATCTCGCGGCTCACGGTGGCCGCGAGGTCATCGAATGTCTGGTAGGACTCGAGATTCGCGTTGACCACCCATGCGTCGTCCTTGGCGAAACAGGTGGCGACCACCGCGGCCTTGGCGGGTTTGGCCTGTTCCGTCATCGCTGCGGTGCAGGCAAGAAAGCCACGCCCCGGCTCGCCGCCGCCTTTGGGCAAGTCGATTAAGCCCTTGACCCGGTAGATCGGGACCGAGAGGGTGAGGTCGATGTCGGGGCCGTCGCCGTCCTTCAAAGTGGCCGAGACCACCTTGATCGTCCCCGTGAGGAGATCTTTTTCCAGCCGGGTCTTCGCCATCTCCGAGAGCGCGCCGTCCATGCACCAACCGCAGGTTGCGTTCGGAATGAAATAGCCACCGCCACCGGACCACGTGCCGTCCATGCGGAATTCGAGCGTGACGTTCGGCGGGCCTTCCATCTGGCGATCGACCTCTCCTTCGACATCGATCGCCTCGTCGATCGCGGCATGGTCGAGCTTCGAGGCGGAGAGCCGAAGGATCAGTGCAGGGTCGTCGCCGAAGAAGTCCTTCCCCTCATAGAGCACCGCGTCGACGACGTCGACCACGACCCCCTTCCGCCCGATCTTGCCCGAGACGGCGGCCTGCGAAGCGGTGGCGAGGAGTACAAAGGGTAGAAGAGCCGCTAATGGTGTGATCTTGCGCATCGAAAGTGCCCCCATGAAAGGAGGGTGGATTGTGCCACAAGCGGTGCCATGTCTCGCCTCAGGTGATCCGCTACACTCAAAGAGATAGGTCCGCTCCACAGCCCCCAGCGCGGAGGGAAGAAGGGCGGGTCCCGAACCATCAACCGCGACCCGCCCACCGGGCCGTACTTCGAGGAGAGTTCACCATGCGATCTGCCCAGTTGCTTCGCCTTGCCGTCGTTGGCCTCATGCTCGGTTCGACCCTCCCTCTGTCTGCGGCGAATCCGGCGCCTGCACCCCTGGCACTCTCGGCCGCGGCGACCGCGAACGCCATCACTCTCGCGGACCTGTTCGGCGGCGCCAAGTCCGGGGTCGACGATTCGCCGTTCCTTGCCGCGTCTTGGAGTTGCCCGGCTTACAGCCAGATTTGCACCACCAACAGCCAGTGCGATGCTTACTGCGGCGGAGCGGGCTGGGGTGAGTGCATCGTGTACAGCAGCTTCCGCAAGTGCTGTGCCTGTAACACCTGAGCCGCGCACTCCTGGTACACTGACAATCTGGGCAAGATCGAGAGCCTCCCCGTCGAGGCTCTCGATCTTCATTTTCTTCAGCTCGACCGGTGCCTCGACGCCAGAGGGTGGCAAGCGGGGGAGAGGAGGCGATGCCGTTGTAGGATCGCCTGTCTTCGCATTCGGGTTCCCCTTTTGCTCAGATGCCGGGCGTACCCGGTGACCTACTGTCATGGAGAGATAAAGAGATGAAGAGGCAGACGCGCAGGCGGTTCGCGATGATTTTCGGATCGATGTTGGTGATGGTGGCGGGTCTGTCCTTGCCGGGCGTACTTGAGGCGGGCGTGGATTTCACGACGGACGGTTACTTGAGTTGGGACGACGACAGCGACTGCCTGCTGGTGCGCGAGCACGAAGGGAAAGTGCGGGTGATGGCCGGTGCGGTCGAGGGGCTGGACGAGAGCGACCACGTGCTCCTGCTCGGCCATACCGTAAACGGCGGCGCTGAGTGCAACGAATACGACGGCCCGGTCTATTACGTCACCGAGGTGTGGGCCCTCTGGGCGGCCGACAACCACAAACGGACCTACTACGACCACGAAACCGACGGCTCATTCCGATCCTGGGCGCGCCGTAACCGCGGCGAGTAGAAGCCCCGCGTCGATCCACCTCTCTCGGAAGCGGGTTTTCCGAGAGAGGGTTTCTCGACCCTGCCGGGCCGGCTAACGCCCGGCCGCCGCGGGGGCCGCCTCCTCTTCGGGCAGCAGGTAGAGCCGCAGGAACTCGATCGTGGCGAAGAACAGGTAGTCCTGGTTCTCCTTCTTGTTGAATCCGTGCCCCTCGTTGGTCCCGAGCAGGTACCAGACCGGGACGCCGTTCTTGCGCGTAGCGGCGACGATCTGCTCGGCCTCGCTCCGGGGCACGCGCGGGTCGTTCGCTCCTTGGATGACGAACAGGGGTTTGGTGATCTTTCCGGCGTTGGTCAGTGGCGCGGTCCGGTTGAAATAGGCGCGCATAAGAGGGTCACGCTCGTCGCCGTACTCGACGCGCCTCAAGTCGCGGCGGTAGTCCTCGGTGTTTTCGAGGAAGGTCGCGAAGTTCGAGATCCCCACCACGTCGATCGCGCCTCGCAGCCGATCGGAGAAGTGGGTGGCCGAGGCGAGCGCCATGAAGCCGCCGTAGCTGCCGCCGAACACCATCACGCGCGAGGCGTCGAGGTTGGGTTGCTGCTCGATCCAGTCGAGCAGAGCGCCGATGTCTTGGACCGCGCCGTCGCGGGCCATCCCGTTGTCGAGCTTGACGAACGTTTTGCCGTAGCCGGTCGAGCCGCGGACATTGGGCTCCAAAAGCGCCACACCGAGCTGATCGAGCAGATAGCTCCACTGGCTCCTGAAGTTGGGACGCGCCTGTGCCTCCGGTCCGCCATGGATGACCACGAGCACGGGGCGTCGTCCGGCAAAGTGTTTCGCCGGGCGATAGAGGAAGCCGCTGATCTCGCGCTGATCAAAGCTCTTCCAGCGCACCACCTCCGGTTGGGGGAGGGCGAGGAGGACGCCGCCGGTCTCGCTTTCGGTCCACCGGGTGACGGCGTCGGCTTTCAAGTCCACCGCATAGACGTCTGCGGGAGCGGCGGAGCTTCCGACCGAAAAGGCGAGCTGCTTGCCGTCGGGGTGGAGAGCGATCCGGCCGATCACGCCCGCCGGTACCTCTCTCACCTCGCGCTCGGCGCCGGTGCCCGTGTCGAGCAGGAAAAGCTTCGAGAGCCCTTCTTCGTTGACCACGAAAGCGAGGGTGCCGCCGTCGCGCGACAGATCGAAGCGCTCGACCTCCCAAGAGCGTGCCCCGCTCACCCGTCGGACCTCACCCGTCGCCAGGTCGAGCAGCGCGAGGTAGGCGACCTCCGCGTCGCGGTCGGTCAGCACGTAGGCCCGCTTGCCGTCAGGGTGGAACAGTGCCGAGTGCCAGACGGTCGGTTCGGCACCGTCGGGAGAGACGCGGGTCTTCGTCCCCTCGGCCACATCGACGGACCAGAGGCGGGTTTCGTTGACCGAAACCTGCTCGACCACCAGCAGCCGCCGGTCGTCGGGTGACCAGTCGGTCACCGACCAGCCGCCGCCCTCCACCGAGGCCACCCGCCGGTCCGACTCCGGGTGCAGCGGATCCATCGCGTACAGGTCGCTGTCGGCGCCGTTTCGTCGCGTCGAACTGTAAGCGATGCGGTCCCCCTTGTGGCTCCATCGGGGATTGTTGTTCTGCGAGCGACCGCCGTCGGTGAGCCGGGTGATGCGACCGTCGGAGAGGTCTTGGCGGTAGATTTGGGTGAACTCGTCGCCCCCAGAGTCCTTCCCGAACAGCAGGTACCTTCCGGCCACCGGATCGTAGGTGGCGTTGGCCACCGGTTCCGCGGCGAAGGTCAGCTGGGTGCGGTCGCCCCCCGGTCTCTTGACGCGGTGAATCTGTTGGGTACTGCCGAAGCGGGTGGAAATCAACAGATGGTGGTCGACCGGGTGCCAGGCCACGAAGCTCGCGCTTCTGAATTCCGTGTAGCGGGCCACCTCGGCGGCGAGGGCGCGCGAGACTGGCGGCAGACCGTCAGCCACCAGCGCAGGCGGTATTGGAACCGGCGGCCCGGCGTCGAGGGCAAGAGCCGACAACGACGGGGCGAACAACAGGGCGAGCACGAGTCGGCGCATGGCGAGGCTCCTCAGAAAGCGACACTTTAATCCGGCCCGCATCGCGGACCTGCCCATCGACGCCCGGGTGAGCGTCCTGCCGGTTACGACCGCTCCTCCCACACCTTGGCGAGTTCGATGATCACCTCGACCGCCTTTTCCATGTCTTGAGCTGAGACCCATTCGAAGCGGGAGTGGAAGCTCTGCTCCCCGGCGAAGAGATTCGGGGTGGGGAGTCCCATGAAGCTGAGCTTCGAGCCGTCGGTGCCGCCGCGGATCGGTTGGGAGTGCGGTATGAGGCCCGCGCGCCGAATCGCCTCACGGGCGTTTTCGACCACTTGCGGGTGGTGGTCGAGCACCTCCCGCATGTTGCGGTAGCTCTCTTCGACCTTCACGTCAAAGGCGGCGCCCGGCCAGTCGGCCACGGTCTCCTGGGCGAGCTTCTGGAGCCAGGCTTCCTTTTCCGCGAGGCCGGCGGTTTTGAAGTCGCGGATCAGGAGCTTGACCGCCGTCTGGTCGACACTCGGGGTGAGCACATACGGGTGGACGTACCCCTCGTACCCGTCGGTCCCCTCAGGGGTGAGGGAGTCTTTGGGGAGGCGATGGATGAAGTCGGCGGCGACTTTGATCGAATTGACCATCACCCCCTTGGCAAAGCCCGGGTGAGTGTTACGCCCTTTGAAGGTGATCGTCATCGCGTCGGCCGAGAAGCTTTCGAACTCGATCTCGCCGCGCCGGCCGCCGTCCATCGTGTAGGCGCAAGAGGCGCCGAATTTTTGGACGTCGAAATACTTGGTGCCTTGGCCCACCTCTTCATCCGGGGTAAAGCCGATGCGGATCGGCCCGTGCGGGATCTCGGGGTGCGCGAGCAGAATCTCGGCGGCGGCCATGATCTCTGCCACCCCCGCTTTGTTGTCGGCGCCGAGCAGGGTGGTGCCCGAGGCGGTGATCAGGTCGTCGCCGATCCGCTCGGTCAAATAGGGCAGCTCCGAAGGGCGCAGGACGGCGGTCGGGTCGTCGGGCAGTGCGATCTCTTGACCCTGGTAGTTGCGGTGGACGATCGGCACGACCCCGGCGCCGCTCATCTCGGGCGAGGTATCCACGTGGGCGATGAAACCGACGACCGGCACGTTCGCCTTCCCGCTGGTGGCCGGGATCGTGGCCATCACATAGCCGTGCGGGTCCATCTCGGCGTCGGAGAGCCCCAGGTCGCGCAACTCCTCAAGGAGAAGGCGCAGGAGATCGAGCTGCTTCAAAGTGCTGGGATAGGTGTCCGAGTTCTCGGACGACTGGGTGTCGTAGGTCACATAGCGCAGGAAGCGCTCGACGACGGAGGACGGGTTCATACGGCGGGTTCTCCTTAGGCGGCAGCGGCGATTCGATCGGCCTTCCGAGGGCCGCTCTAGGTTGGTCGCCTGGCCCAGCTCGGTGGTGAGCTGGGCCAGTTCAGTTGAGGGTGGCACCTATTCGCAGCAGCAGCCCTATTCCCAGCACCTATTCCGGTTCCGAAGCCTCTGCCGGTTCCTCAGTCGCTTCTCCCTCAGACTGCTGAAGCGCCCAACTGATGTTGCCCTCGTTGTCCTTCATCGTCACCACGACCGTGCTGGCGGCGCCGTCGGCGGATTGGGCCTGGCACTCGAATTCCTCGCCTTCTTTAGCCGCGCGCAGGCTGCTGCCGCCTCCGCCGCAGCTCACGGTGACGTCGGCTCCGGTTTGTTCCTTCAGACCTTGGGTGATCGCTTCCTCGGCAGTCTTGAGGTTGATCATGCCCTCGATCTTCACCAATTCCCAGGCGATGTTGCCCTTGTCGTCCTTCTGGGTCACCTTGAGGACGAGCCGGCCGCCGTCCTTCGGCTTCGCCTCACACTCAAACGTATCTCCCGCCTTGGCGGGGGGCGCCTCCTGAGGGCAGGTCACCGCCGTGTCTACGAGGCCCAATTGGCCGGCGAGCCCGTCGCCGATGGACTTGTTGATGACGGCCATGTCGAGCTTTGTGCCGCAGCCGGCGAGCACGAGCGACACCCCGATGACGCCGAGACAGGAAAGCAGAGAAGCGGACTTCGTGACGTTCATTGACATTCTCCCTTGATAGATAAAGACAGATCGATTCAACACCTGGGGTTGCCTGGTGAATTTACCACGCCGTCCGGTCGTCCGTCTCCCATGCGAACAGCTCAGGATCCGCTGGCTGAGAAAGGGATGGCGAACCGCTTCGGGTCCAGTTGCGGTCTGCCAGGATGCATGTTATGGTGACATAAACAGAATTTTGGAAATCCAACCATGACGACGCTCAACGAGAAGAGTACCTTGGCCGTATTCGCCGGATTGCTCATCGCCTTGGCTCTGTCCCAGCCTGCCGGGGCGCAGACCGTCCTCGTCGATTTCGAGACGTTTCCGGGTCCGGACGGAAGCTTCGGGACACCGGACGACATCCCCGCACCGCCTTGCGCCGGTGGCATTTGCAGCTCGTTGAGCAACGAGTTCTCGAGCTTCGGGATGACCTTTTCCAGAGGGTCCCTAGGGACACTGGCCCTGTTTCCCGGGGCCCCGGCCACCAATCACTACATCACCTCGTCGCCCCCCGATGCCACATTCACTCGTCAGGTGACCGGGATTTCGATCACTTCCTATTCCTTCTGGACGGCAACCCTCTACGCACTCGACTCGACCGGCGCCATCCTCGACTCCGACACGCTCGTCCACCCGAGCCCTGGATCGTCCTTTTTCCTCGGAACGTTGAGCGTTTCGACCACCGCACCGATCGCCCGCTTCACGGTCCTGGCGGCCGGCTGCTCGATCGGCGGTCCGTGCAACCCGATCCTCAACCTCGACGATCTGGCCCTGACGGAAAAAGCGCCCCCGGAGCCCCCGGTGCCCGCGATCACCGAGGTCCCCGCCCTGTCGGCATGGGGTTTGGCAGGGCTTGCCGCGCTGCTCGCGGCGGTCGGATCCGTTGCGCTCCGTCGGCGGCCCTCCTAGGCGCGAAGGAGGCGGATGAGCGTTTGTTGAAGTCGCCGGATCGATGGAGAACCGGTCGCGTAGTTTCCACCTAACCCGGCGGCCGGGTTTTCGGGTAGAAAGTGCTCTTCTCCGGGTGCCGCTTGGGGGCTAGCCTCGACTCCTGGAAAAAGGAGCGAGACCCCATGAGCACGATCCTTCTGATAGTGGTGCTGGTCCTTCTGTTCGGTGGTGGCGGCGGGTACTATTGGCGCAACCGCAGGCGCTGAGTCGTCCCTTCGCGGTTTCGGGCGAACCATGACACCGGCCGAGCCGCACCTCCTGACCGTCAACGGCGGCTCCTCGAGCATTCGGTTCGCTTTGTACGAGGCCGGCTTTGAGTTGACGCGCCAACTGTCCGGCAAGATCGATCGGATCGGTTTGCCCGGCACGACGCTGGCGTTTGACAGCCTCTCCGGAGCCTCTCCGGAGCGTTTCGGGCTCGCCGCTTCAGATCACCGATCCGCCGCCAATTCTCTGATCGATGCGCTCGAAGAGCGCGATGTCTTCGCCTCTCTTCGGGCCGTGGGGCACCGGGTGGTCCACGGGATGCGCCGCACCGAGCCTGAGGTGGTGACAGCCGAGCTGCTGGACGACCTCGAACGGATCAGCCCGGTCGATCCCGAGCATCTGCCCGCCGAGATCGAGCTGATCCGTGCGTTCCGTGCGCGGTATCCTGAGCTGATCCAAGTGACCTGCTTCGACACCGCGTTTCATCGCACCCTGCCGCCCGTGGCGCGGAGGCTCGCGCTGCCGCGCCGCTACCAACAGCAAGGGGTCGAGCGCTATGGTTTCCACGGTCTTTCCTATGCCTATCTAATGGAAGAGCTGGCGCGGCTCGGCGATCCGGCGGCGACCCATGGCCGCGTGATCCTCGCCCATTTGGGAAACGGCGCTTCCTTGGCCGCCGTCCTCTCCGGCAAGAGCATCGACACGAGCATGGGCTTTACCCCCACGGGCGGCCTGCCGATGGGCAGCCGCTCCGGCGATCTGGATCCCGGGTTCGTGGGCTATTTCGCGCGCACCGAAGGCATGACCGCCGAAAGCTTCCACCGGATGGTGAACGAGGAGTCCGGGCTGCTCGGCATCTCGGAAACCAGCTCTGACATGCGCGACCTGCTCGACCTTGAAGCGGTGGACGGGCGGGCGGCCGAAGCCGTGGCATTCTTCTGCTACCAGGCGAGCAAGTGGATCGGCGCGTTCGTGGCGGCGCTTGGCGGGCTGGATACGCTCGTTTTTGCGGGCGGGATCGGCGAGAACGCCCCCTCCGTCCGGGCGCGAATCTGCGAGCGGCTCGGATTCCTGGGGCTTAGGCTCGACGAGACGAAGAACGCCGCATCGGCCGGCTTGATCTCGGCGGACGATTCTTGGGTGAAGGTCCGCGTGATCCGCACGGACGAAGAGCTGATGATCGCGCGCTCGGTGCGCCGGATCGCGTTCGGCTTCGAGTCCCGCGCATGAGTCCCCCCCTCTCCAACGCCCCGAACGCCGAGGGCGCCTGGTACCAGAAGTCGGTGGAGCAGGTGCTCGCGGAGGTCGGCTCCACCCCCGCCGGGCTCTCCTCCGAAGAGGCCGCAAAGCGCCTTGCCTCGGGCGGTGGAAACGAACTGGTGGAAGGCGAGCGGGTCGGCCGCCTGCGCATCCTCCTCAGCCAATTCAAGAGCCTGATCGTCTGGATTTTGATCGCCGCCGGGGTCGTGTCCGCCGTGCTCGGCGAGACGCTGGACGCCGTCACGATCCTGGCCATCGTGGTGTTGAACGCGCTGATCGGCTTCTATCAGGAACTGAAGGCGGAACAGTCGATCGCGGCGCTGCGGAAGATGACCGCGCCGCTCGCCAAGGTGAAGCGCGACGGGGCGGTCGCTTCGATCCCCGCCGCCGAGATCGTCGTCGGCGATCTCCTGCTCCTTGAAGCCGGCGACCTGGTGGCGGCGGATGCCCGGCTGATCGCGAGCGCTTCGCTGCGCTCGATCGAGTCCGCCCTCACGGGCGAATCCGAGGCGGTGGCCAAGGAGACCGCGACGCTCGAACCGGGAGAGGTCCCCTTGGGCGACCGCGCCAACCTGGTGTTTCAGGGCACCTCGGTGGTGGGGGGCACGGCGCAGGCGGTGGTTGTTGCGACCGCGATGCAAACCGAGCTGGGGCGGATCGCCGGGTTGATCGAGCAGGCGGGCGCGGAGCAGGGCACCCCGTTGCAGAAGAAGCTCGACGCGGTGGGCAAGATTCTCGTCTGGGTGGCCCTGGGGATCGTGGCCCTGCTGTTCGTCTTGGGACTGCTGCGCGGGACGAAGCCTCTCGAACTGTTCTTGACCTCGGTCAGCCTGGCGGTGGCCGCCGTGCCGGAGGGGCTGCCGGCGGTTGTCACCGTAGCCCTGTCGCTCGGCGTCCTGCGCCTGGCCCGGCGCCGCGCCCTGGTGCGCAAGCTCGCCGCGGTCGAGACGCTCGGTTCGACCACCGTCATCTGCACGGACAAGACCGGCACCCTGACGGTGGGCGAGATGACGGCGCGCGCCCTGTACGTCGCGGGGCGGCGCTACGAGGTCACCGGCGAGGGATATGGACCGGCCGGCGAGGTGCTCTTCGAAGGGAAGAAGGCGGAAGGGGAGGACGCGGCGCCGCTCTTGGAGTTGGCGAGCCTGCTGCTCGGCTGCAACAACGCCCACCTCGTGGAAGAAGACGGAAGCTGGAAAGCGATCGGCGATCCCACCGAAGGGGCGCTGCTCGCCGCGGGCGCCAAGGCGGGCGGCGATCGAGAACGGATCGAACGGGAGTTTCCCAAGCGGCACGAGTTTCCTTTCGATTCCGACCGCAAGCGAAGCGCCGTGATCCGCGCCATGCCCGGTGGCGCCCTGCGCGCGTTCGTCAACGGCGCGCCGGGGCTGCTTGTGGAACGCTGCACCCACCGGTACGCCCGCGAAGGGGTGGTACCGCTTACGCAAGCGGACCGAAAGTTGATCTTGAAGCAGACCTCGGCGATGGCGAAGCAGGCCCTGCGGGTGCTCGCCTCGGCCTATCGCGATCTGCCCGCCGAGTGGACCTCCTCCGCGCCGGACGGCGCGACTCCGGACGCCGTAGAGCGCGAGCTGGTGTTCGTCGGTCTGACCGGGATGTACGACCCGCCGCGGCCCGAAGGAAAGGTCGCGGTCGCGCGCTGTCGCGCCGCGGGGATTCGCGTCGTGATGATCACCGGCGACCATCCGCACACCGCCACGGCGATCGCGCGGGAGATCGGAATCGCCTCGGAGGCCGAAGGGACCCTCTCCGGGGTCGAGTTGGACAAACTGTCCGACGACGAGCTCAAAGATCGCATCCCTGAGATCGCCGTTTTCGCCCGCGTCACCGCCGAGCACAAGCTGCGCATCGTCCGCGCCTGGCAGGCCGCCGGAGCGGTGGTCGCGATGACCGGCGATGGCGTCAACGACGCTCCGGCGATCAAGGGCTCCGATATCGGCATCGCGATGGGCAGGAGCGGCACGGAGGTGACCAAGCAGGCGGCCGACATGATCATCACCGATGACAATTTCGCGACGATCGTCGCCGCCGTTGAAGAAGGCCGGGGCATCTACGACAACATCAGGAAGACGCTCCAATACCTGCTCGCTGGAAACACCGGAGAATTGGTTTTGATGACGATCTGCGTCGCGGCGGGGCTGCCCTCGCCGCTGCTGCCGATTCACCTGCTGTGGATCAACCTCGTCACCGATGGCGTGCCCGCGCTCTGCCTGGCCACCGACCCGACCGATCCCGACGTGATGACGCGCCGCCCGCGCGAGCGTTCCGAGCGGCTCACCGACCGCACGTTTCTGCGCACCATGGCGTGGACCGGTTTCCTCACCGCGGGCGTGGCCCTGGCGGTATACCTCTACGCACGGCAGACACAATCGCTGGAGATCGCGCGCAGCGCGGCCTTCGCGGTGCTGGTCTTCGCGGAGCTTCTGCGCTCGTTCGGCGCGCGCAGCGAGACCAAGCCGGTCTGGCGCATCTCGCTCTTTACCAACGTCAACCTGCTGATCGTCGTCGCCCTTTCCATCGGTTTTCAGATCTGGAGCCAGCACAATGCGACCCTCGGCCGCTTCTTGAAAACGTCGTCCCTGTCGTTTGCCGAAGGCTTCCTCCTCCTCGGCCTCGGCACCCTTCCCCTGTTGACTCTGGAAATCGTGAAATGGGTGCGATTCGGCCGGCGAACCGCCGCAAGCTCCAACCTCGAGGTGACACCATGACCTCCGACGCCCCGACGCTCGACCCCCAGCTGGCCGCCCCCGATCTTCTCGCCAAAATGGACGCCTATTGGCGCGCGGCGAATTACCTTTCGGTCGGCCAGATCTACCTGCGCGACAATCCGCTGCTGCGCCGCCCGCTGGCGCTTTCCGACGTGAAACGCATGCTGATCGGCCACTGGGGAACGACGCCGGGGCAGAATTTCATCTACGTCCACCTGAACCGGGTGATCAAGAAATACGACCTCGACATGATTTACGTCTGCGGCCCCGGACACGGCGGGCCGACGGTCGTGGCCAATACGTACCTCGAAGGCTCGTACAGCGAGGTCTACCCCGAGATCAGCCAGGACGAGGCGGGCTTGCAGAAGCTGTTCAAACAGTTTTCGTTTCCCGGCGGAATTCCCAGCCACGCCTCGCCCGAGTGCCCGGGCTCGATTCACGAAGGGGGCGAGCTGGGCTATTCGCTCAGCCATGCGTTCGGCGCGGCGTTCGACAATCCCGAGCTGGTCGTCGCCTGCGTGATCGGCGACGGCGAGGCGGAGACCGGGCCGCTCGCGACCGCCTGGCATTCGAACAAGTTTCTCGATCCGGCGACCGACGGCGCGGTTCTGCCGATCCTTCATCTCAACGGCTGGAAGATCGCGAACCCGGCGCTCCTCGCCCGCATCCCTCGGGAGGAGCTGGGGCAGCTGCTCCGCGGCTACGGCTGGACGCCTCTGTTCGTCGAAGGCGAAGAGCCCGGGCCGATGCACGAGGCGATGGCCGCGGCGCTCGACACGGCGGTCGAGCGGATCCGCGGTTTTCAGCGGGAAGCGCGCTCCGGTGGCGACCGGTCGCGCCCTCTCTGGCCGTTGATCGTTCTCGCCTCGCCCAAAGGGTGGACCGGGCCGAAAGTGGTGGACGGCAGGAAGATCGAGGGCTCGTTCCGTTCGCACCAGGTGCCGCTCTCCGATCCGTCGGCCCACCCGGAACATCTGGCGCTCCTGGAAGAGTGGCTCCGGAGCTACCGCCCGGAAGAGCTGTTCGACGCCGAAGGGCGCCTTAACCCCGAGCTGGCCGACCTGGCGCCCAAGGGCGACCGGCGGATGGGCGCCAACCCCCAAGCGAACGGCGGCCTGCTGCTCGCCGACCTGGACATGCCGGACTATCGGGCCTATGCGGTCGACGTTCCGCAACCGGGAGTGCGCGGCATCGGCGACACCCGCGTGCTCGGGCGCTTCCTGCGGGACGTAACGAAGCGGAACGAGCCGCAGCGCAACTTCCGGGTCTTCGGTCCGGACGAAACTCTTTCCAATGGCCTCGAAGCGCTGTTCGAGACGACCGAACGGCAGTGGGAAGCGGAGACCCTTCCGGAGGACGAGCACCTGGCCAAAACCGGGCGCGTGATGGAAATGTTGAGCGAGCACCAATGCGAAGGGTGGCTCGAAGGCTATTTGCTCACCGGCCGCCACGGGCTGTTCAATTGCTACGAAGCGTTCATCCACATCGTCGACTCGATGTTCAACCAGCACGCGAAATGGCTGGCGGTCAGCGCGCGCCTGCCCTGGCGGAAGAAAATCGCCTCGCTCAACTACCTGCTCGCCTCCCACGTCTGGCGCCAGGATCACAACGGTTTCACCCACCAGGACCCGGGGTTCGTCGACGTGGTCGTCAACAAGAAGGCCGAGGTGGTGCGGGTCTATCTGCCGCCCGACGCCAACTGCCTGCTGTCGGTGATGGATCACTGCCTGAAGAGCCGCCACTACGTCAACGTAGTGATCGCGGGCAAACACCCCGCGCCGCAATGGCTCTCGATCGAAGCGGCGGAAAAACATTGCGCCGAAGGGATCGGCATCTGGGACTGGGCGGGAAATGATCAAGACGCCGAGCCCGACGTGGTGATGGCCTGCTGCGGCGACGTACCGACGCTCGAAACGCTCGCCGCGGTCTCGATCCTGCGCGAGCATCTCCCCGAACTCAAAATCCGGGTGGTCAACGTCGTCGATCTGATGAAGCTCCAGCCGCAATCGGAGCATCCCCACGGGCTCTCGGATGAGAAGTTCGACGCCCTGTTCACAAGGACCCAACCGATCATCTTCGCCTTCCATGCCTACCCCTGGCTGATCCACCGGCTCACCTACCGCCGCACCAACCACGACAACCTCCACGTCCGCGGCTACAAGGAAGAGGGGACCATCACCACCCCGTTCGACATGACGGTGCTGAACGACATCGACCGTTTCCACCTGGTGATCGACACGATCGATCGTCTGCCGCAAACCGGCGCCCCGGGCGCCGCACTTCAGGAGAAACTCCGCTCCAAGCTGGTCGAGCACCGGAGTTACATCTGCGAGAACGGCCAGGATCTGCCGGAGGTTCGCAATTGGGTTTGGGGGTAGTTTCTACCTACGTGCCGAACGTATCCGGGTAGTAAGCGCGCTACTCGCCGGGGCGGCGAAGGAATAGCTTGATCGGTGTACGTTTCGGGTATCGCCCGGATTCCCGCGACAGGTACCGCCCGACCGATTGGAGCCCCCTATGACTACCGCCGTGCTCGATCCGCCAACCGCACCTACCGCTCTAACCAAGACCGATACCAAGACTCTGAAGATGAAGGCGCTCGTCTATCACGGACCGGGAAAGCGCGCCTGGGAGGAGAAGCCGCGCCCGGTGATCCAGCATCCGGCCGATGCCATCGTGCGCATCACCACTTCGACGATTTGCGGCACCGACCTTCACATCCTCAAAGGCGACCTCCCCGCGGTGACCGACGGCCGGATTCTCGGCCATGAGGGGATCGGCATCGTCGAGCAGGTGGGGGCCGGCGTCTCGGAGTTCCGGGTTGGCGACAAGGTCATCATCTCCTGCGTCACCGCCTGTCTGAAGTGCGACTTCTGCAAGCGCGGCATGTACTCGCACTGCCGGCACGGCGGTTGGATTTTGGGTTGCATGATCGACGGCACCCAGGCCGAGTACGTGCGTATTCCGTTCGCCGACGGAAGCCTTCATGCCTTCCCTGCCGACGGCGACGAGGAAGCGATGGTCATGCTGAGCGACATCCTGCCGACGGGTTTCGAATGCGGTGTGCAAAACGGCCAGATCAAGCCCGGGGACACGGTGGCCATCGTCGGCGCCGGACCCGTGGGGCTCGCCGTTCTGCTGACCGCGCAGTTCTATTCGCCTGCGGAGATCTTCATGATCGACCTGGACGACAACCGTCTGGCGGTCGCCAAAGAGCTCGGCGCGACCACCTTGATCAACAGCAAGGACGGCCAAGCCGCCTCCCGGGTTCTGGAGCTGACCGGCGGGGCCGGCGTCGACGTGGCGATCGAAGCGGTCGGAGTGCCCGCGACCTTCGCGATCTGCCAAGAGATCGTGGCGGCCGGCGGGCGCATCGCAAACGTGGGGGTTCACGGCAAGCCGGTGGAGCTGCACCTGGAGAAGCTCTGGGATCGCAACATCGCTCTCACCACCCGGCTGGTGGACACGGCCACGACCCCCATGCTGCTCAAAGTCGTGCGCTCGGGCAAGCTGCAACCGCAAAAACTCGTGACCCATCGCTTCGCGATGAACGACATCATGAAGGCGTACGACACCTTCGGCAACGCGGCCGAGGAGGGCGCGCTCAAAGTGGTGGTCACGAACGGCGAGGCCCCCGCCAACTGACGAACCGTCCCGGGAACGACATCGGAAGGTAACCGACGATGCGCAAGAAGTTCATGCGAGAGTTGAAGGCGCGCAACCTGCCGCGAGGTCCACTGCCCGAAAGCAACATGGTGCCGGTCACTGAGGGCGACCTTGAGCCGCTGCCGAGGAGAACTTCTCCCTGGGGGTGTCCCAAGCCCTCTCCCCAAACGCAAAACGGGCGCCCCTCGCTGAGGGGCGCCCGTTCGTTCTGCACGCTTCTTGGCGAAGCGGTTTGACGCTTACTTGGCGTCGGAGGTCATCGGGGCCGCGTCCGAGGTCATCTCGGTGCTCATCGGCGCCATTTCGGAGGTCATCTCGGTGCCGCTGGTCTCGGTGGTTTCAACGGCCGTCTCGATCGGCTCTTCCTTCTTGGCGCAACCAACCATCGGGGCAACGAGCACGCACAGCACGGAAAGCAACATCAGAGCCTTCTTCATTGGTCTTCTCCCTTGTTGGATTTAAGGACAGAACGAGAGCCCGGTTGATCCCGAGAACTCGCACGGTTCGGGTAAAAGCCCAGCTGCAACGTGCGGCTGAGCGAGAGTTCGTACGGCAGGGTGTTCGGCATCGGGCTCTCGCCTCTGTTTGATCCCACCCACTCACTTCGTACACTCACCCTTCCCGGAGACTCGCAACGCGCAAATCTGGCTGTCGGGATCCGGGGGGTGTTGAATGGCCCGGAAGTATACAGTTTTCCAGGGCGATTTCAAGAGGTCGGCAAGGTGGCAACCAAGGCGGCCAACTCCCCCCTCTCCACCAGGCCCCGAACCGCCCTCACGTCTTGGTCCAGGAGCCGGTCGGCGAGCAGGGTCGGCGCCGCCCGACGGATCGCGCGGTAGGCGTCGGCCGTCCCGGCGCCCAATTGCCCGGCGATCTCCGGCTGGCGGTGGCTCTCGGTCCAGACGGTGAATTCTTCGAGCTGGCGATCGTAGGCGGTGCTCTTGTCTTGGGTGGTGCGAATCAGGCTGCCGGGATCTTCACCCGCGGCGGGGCTCGACTCAGGCAGGTGGCCGCCGCCGCTCCGCAGCAGCGTCCGCCACTCGACCGCCTGGGCCGCCACCAGCAGCTCGATCGCGAGCACGGCCTGGGCGTTGCCGAGGATGGTGCGGAGCTTCCTGGTGGCGAAGGTCGCCATCGCGTTGTGGTCCTCGCTGTTGGCCGAGGTGGGGATCGAGTCGACGGTCGCCGGATGGGCGAGGACCTTGTTCTCCGAGACGATCCCCGCGGCGCTGTACTGGGCGATCATCAACCCCGAGTTCACTCCCGCCCAGGGGATCAGGTTCGGGGGGAGACCGCGGTTGTGATTGGCGTCGAGCAGCATCTGGGTGCGCCGCTCCGAGATGTTCGCGAGTTCCGCCAAGCCGATCGCGAGGAAGTCGGCCGCCATGCCGACCGGTTCGCCATGGAAATTGCCGGCCGAGTACGAAGCGCGCAAGGAGCCGTCGTAGCCGGCGGGCCAGTTCGCGCGGAACTGCACGTCCCATGGATCTTCCGCGGCCTCGGGGAAGAAGAGCGGATTGTCGGTCGCGGCGTTGATCTCGTGCTCCGCGATCGTCCGGGCATAGGCCAGAGCGTCGCGCGCCGAGCCGTGCACCTGCGGCGCGCAGCGCAGCGAGTAGACATCCTGCACCGCGCCGGCGCCTTCGAGCAGCCGGCTGCCGGTGAGCAGGGCGCGCAGGCGCCCGGCGCTGCGTATCGCGCCGTGGTGGCCGCGCATCGCGTGGACCTTCGGATCGAGCGCGCGGGCGCAGCCGCAGACCGCTTCGAAACCGAGC
Source organism: Holophagales bacterium (assembly GCA_031404815.1). Classification (GTDB taxonomy): domain Bacteria; phylum Acidobacteriota; class Thermoanaerobaculia; order Multivoradales; family UBA5704; genus DASYKS01. Next base: position 27,161 of record JANNIH010000033.1, read on the forward strand.
GCCGCGGCGACGTCCGCGCTCTCCGCCAGCGCTTCGCCATCGTGGACCGCGAGCGCGAGCAGCGCCGCCGAGAAGGTCGCGCCGTTGGTGAGCGCGAGCCCCTCTTTGGTGCGCACGCCGGGCGAGGGCCACCTCGTGGCGGCTGCCGTGCCGGTCGCCGGATCGCCGAGGTCCTCTGCGAGCGCTTCCAGTCCGCGGCGGATGGTCCGCGGGCGGCAGAGTAGATCGTCGGCGGTACGGACGAGGTAATAGTCCCCTTCGCCCAGCAGCACCACGAACAGGTGGGCGAGCGGGCAGAGATCGCCGCTCGATCCGACCGAGCCGCGCGTCGGCACCCGCGGCACGATGCCGCGGACGAGCATCCGGCGCACCGTCTCGACCAGCTCCAGGCGCACGCCGGAGTGCCCTTTGAGGAAGGCGTTCAACCGGATCGCGAGCGCGGCGCGCACGACCTCGGGGGAGAAGTAGCTCGCCGGGTCTTCCCGGTCTGAGCTGCGCCCCACGCCCACGGCGTGCGAGAGGAGGATGTTCTGCTGCAGCCGTTCCAGCTGCTCGGGCGCGATGGGGATGTTCTTGAACTCACCAAAACCGGTGGTCACGCCGTAATCCAGGACCGGCGAGGCGCCGACCTCGCCCCGCTTCAGTCGGCGGTAGGCGTCCGCATAGTCGGCGGTGATGCGCTCGATCCGCTCGCGGCACCGGGCGACCCGCGCGAGCGCCTCGGAGGTGCATTCGACGCCGATCATCGGATCGCGGGCGATCCGCGCGAGGTCGCAAAGCGAAAGGCTCGCTCCGTCGAGAGTGATCGTGGGCACGCCGCTTAGCCCTCGGCCGGGTCGAGCATGCGGCGGACTTCCGCAATCAGCTCGGCGCGCGGCACCTCGCGCTGCCCCGGGCGGGCGGCCAGCCATTCGCGCCGATCCCCGAGCTTCTTGGCCCGTTCGCGGCCGGCTTCCATGTCCTTGAGCGTGAGGACGCCGCGCTCGTGCTCGTTCGAGCCATAGAGCAGGACGATCGGAATGCCGGTCTGGTCGGCGTACTTGATCTGCTTGCCGATCGATTTCTCGGTGCCCAAGTAGAGTTCGGCGGGGATGCCCGCGCGGCGCAGCTCGTAGGTCATGGCCAAGGAGAGTGATTCGAGGCCTGGGTCGATGCGCGCGACCAGCACCTGGGAGGTCGATTTCCGCCCCCCGACGAGGCCGAGATGGGCGAGCGCCGCGAGCAGGCGATCGACGCCGAGCGACGCGCCGGTCGCCGGGATCCGCTCGCCGCGGAAGCGCATCACCAAGTCGTCGTAGCGGCCGCCGCCGAACACCGAACCGAACTGCGGCGCGTCGAGCAGCACCGCCTCGAACACCGGCCCGGTGTAGTAGGCGAGGCCGCGCGCGATCGAAAGATCCAGCTCCGCCTGGGTCTCGTCGTAACCCAAGCTATAGAGATGGTTGGAGATCCGCTCGACTTGGGTAAGCTCGGTCGCGGCGTCGTCGGAGCCCGAGAAATAGTCGCGCAGCGCCAGAAGCACCGCCCGCCGATCTTCGCCGCGGATGGCCAAGAAGCGCTCGATCTGTTCCACCTGTGTGGCGGCGAGGCCGAGGCCGCGAATGAAATCGCCTGACTCATCGTAGTAGCCGGCGGTCAGCTCTTTGCGGATCTTCTCGATGCCGAGCTTGTCCAGCTTGTCGAGCACGCGCAACACGTTCACACCTTGGGGCTCAGGCACGTCGGCATGGCGGAGCAGGAGATTCAAGATCCCGCGGCTGGAGAAGCGGACCCGGAACGGTCCCACTTCGAGCGCCGCCAGGGTGTCGCACATGCCGGCGATGATCTCGGTGTCGGCGATCTCCGATTCGGTGCCCACCGAATCGAGATCGAACTGTGTGTACTCGCGGAAACGTCCGGGGCCGGGCTTGTCGGCGCGCCAGACCGGCGCCACCTGGTAGCGGCGGAACGGGCGCGGCAGATCGATCGTCTGGGCGACCACACGGGCGAGCGGTACGGTCAGGTCGAAGCGGAGGCCGAGCGCCTCCTCCTCCGGGTTGGTGACCCGGAAGATCGATTGCGACGCCTCCTGGCCGGCCGAACCGCTGAGCACCTCGAGGTATTCGATCGCCGGTGTCGAGAGCGGCACGAATCCGTACAGCTCGTAGACCCGGCGGGCGGTGTCGATCACCTTCTGGCGGGCGAGCATCGCCTCCGGCAGAAGATCGCGCAGTCCACGCGACAGGCGCGGCTCGACGAATGCCTGTGAGGCCTCCTGCACCGGGTTTTCCGACATTGCGGGGTTGTCCTATCTCAAGGGGTCGAAATGGCACCGGCGATGGGGGTCGAACCCATGACCTCCTGATCCACAGTCAGGCGCTCTACCACTGAGCTACACCGGCGCAGCCCGCGAATCCTAGTTGCCGAGACCGAGCCTGTCAAAAAAAGGGCTCGCGACCCCTCGCTTGCAGCCGAACCGAACGGCTCAGACCATGCGATACGCGTTCAGCCGATTGTAGAGCGTCTTTAGGCTCACGCCTAGGACATCGGCCGCTTTTCGCTTGTTGCCGCCGTGCAGATCGAGCGTCGCGATGATCAGGCTGCGCTCGACTTCCTCGATCGACGAGCCGACTTTGAACTGGAGCGCCTTGGACGGAATCGCCTCGGGGGCGAGGGCATTGGGCAGGTGTCGGGCCTCGATCTCGGCATCGGACAGGATGTAAGCGCGGTGGATCACGTTCTTGAGCTCGCGGACGTTGCCCGGCCAGGCATGGCTCTGCAGACGTTCGAGCGCACCGGCCGAAAAGCGCTTCGGAGCTCCGCTCCGCGCGTTCAGCTCGGCGAGGAAGAAGTCGGCCAGGAGAAAGAGATCCTCGCCCCGTTCGCGTAAAGAGGGCATGGTCACCGGGAACACCTGGAGCCGGTAGAGCAGGTCCTCGCGCAGCTTCCCCTGGGAGACGGCGGACGACGGATCGCGGTTGGTCGCGGTGATCACCCGGACATCGACCTCGGTCGCTTGGTCGCCGCCCACCCGGGTCACCTGACCGGTCTCGAGCACGCGCAGCAGTTTCACCTGCAGCTCGATCGGCATCTCGGTGATCTCGTCCAAGAACAGCGTGCCGCCGTGGGCCCGCTCGAAATACCCCTGGTGGCGCCGCTGGGCACCGGTGAAGCTGCCGCGCTCGTGCCCGAACAGCTCGCTCTCGATCAGCGAAGGGGAGATCGCACCGCAGTTGAGCGGCAGGAACGCCCCTCGCGAACGCGCGGAGAGCATGTGCAGGGTCTGCGCCGCGAGATCCTTGCCGGTGCCGCTCTCGCCGATCACGAACACCGTGGCGTCGGTCGGCGCCACCCGGGACAAGAGGGCATAGACCCCGCGCATGGCGTCCGAGTCGCCGATCAGCAGGCCGAGCCGGCCGACCTCCGGGCAGAAGATCTCCGCCGCTTCCGGCCGCTCTTCGGTCCGATCGTTGGCGACCAGGCCGAGGATGTTTTTGAGGCGACCGATGTCGAGCGGTTTGGTCAGATAGTCGCTCGCGCCCAAGCGCAGCGCCTGGACCGCGCTCTCCAGATCGGCGTGGCCGGTCATCAGGACGATCTTGGTCGCGCGCGCCGGATTGAAGTCCTTGAGCAGCTCGATCCCGTTGCCGTCCGGTAGGTACAGGTCGACCAGCACGATGTCCGGCGTCTGGCGGCTCAAGCGCTGGCGGGCATCGCGCAGGGTGGTGGCGGTATTGACCGTAAACCCCTGCCCCTCGATCAGCTCGGCCAGGGCCAGGAGAAAATTCGGATCGTCATCGACGGCGAGCGCATGGGGCATACTTCAGCTCTCTCGGTCTAAGAAGGTGCGGGTGAACACGAGCCGCGGCCGGTCCGGCGTGCCGGTTCGGTCCAGGTCGAAGCCGGCGGCGGCGAGGCGCGAACGGGCGGCGGTCAAGCGGGGCTCGACCTCGGGTGCGAGGCGATGCGAGCCGACCAGCTCGAGCCGGGGATCACCATTGGCGGTGGCGGTCAAATGGATTTCGATCGATCCGCCGGGCTCGATCGGGTCGAGCATTTCGAGCGCCAGGCTGAGTGCCACCCGGCGAAACGTCGCGCGATGGCCGGACGAGGGGAGCGGCAGGTCGGGGAGGTTCACGACCAGCCCGACGCGACTCTTGCGCGCCGCGGCTTCGAGCAACAGGGCGAGGTCGGCGACCGTCTCGGTGGCGTCCCAGACGTCGGTCGTGTTGCGGCCGATCTGCGCGAACAGCGCTTCGAGGCTGCGGTGGAGGCGGGCGAGTTCGCTGCGCAAGCCACGGGCGTAACGGAGCGAGCGCTCGGCGGAGGGATCGGTCGCAACGCGGGCGCCGAGCGCGTCACCGAGCAGCTCGAGCTGAAAGTTCATCGTGTTGATGGGGCCTCTCAAATCGTGGGCGAGCGCCGGCACGATCCGCTCCAGAGCCTCGAGGTCGGTTGCCGCGGCGGTCGGAAATGCCGCCACCGCAGGCGCGGAATCCCGCTCGTTCTGATAGGTGCTCACAAAAATAGATTCCGATCTCGATCGCGATCATACGCTGTTTGCTATTTGGAAAGCCGGGCGGAAACGATGCCCAGAGTAGTAGCAAACTTCGTGCCGCGCCTGGATCGGGCGGAGGCTCGTTCCCGGTTATAGCCAGCCGCGTTCGCGGGCGATTCGCGCCGCGTCGATCCGGTTGTCGGCGCCGAGCTTGCCCGTCGCCTCGGAAAGGTAGTTGCGCACCGTGCCGTGGGAAAGGTGCAGCTCTCCCGCGATTCGTTGGGCGCTCCAGCCGTCGGCGGCCAGGCGCAGAACCTGGCGCTCGCGGTCGGAGAGCGGGTCCGCCTCGGTCCAGGCCGCTACCGCCAGCTCAGGGTCGATCACTTTGAGGCCTTGGCGTGCCCGGCGGATCGCGTCGGCGAGCCGTTCGGCCGGGGCGTCCTTGAGCAGGTAGCCCGTGACTCCGGCTTCGAGTGCCCGGCGCAGGTAGCCGGCGCGCGCGAATGTGGTGACGATCACCACGCGCGGCGGAGGGTCGAAGCGCGCCAGCTTTGCCGCCAGCTCCAGCCCCGAAAGGTGCGGCATTTCGATGTCGGTGAGCACGACGTCGGGCCGGAGAGAGCGGGCGAGGTCGAGCGCCTCGCGCCCGTCCCGGGCCTGGCCCACCACTTCGAGGTCGGCTTCGAGGGAGAGAAGGGCCGCGAGGGCGCCGAGCACCAGCCCCTGATCCTCGGCGATCAGGATGCGGATCACGAAGCCTCCGGCGCGAAGCGGGGCAGGGTCACTTCGAGACGTGAGCCGCGGCGGCCGTCGGTGCGAGCGCCGAGCGCCACCCGGCCGCCGATCGCCTCGATCCGTTCGCGCATGCCGGAGAGGCCGGAGCCCTCTTTCCGGTGAGCGCCGCGGCCGTCGTCGGCCACCACCAGCTCGACATCCGAGCCGCGGCCGGCGATCCGGATCTTGCAGGCCGTCGCCCCGGCATGGCGGATCACGTTGGTCACCCCTTCGCGGAGCGCCAGAGCGAGAGCGCTCGCGCGCTCGGGCTCGATCGTCGGCGGGCTCGCCTCGACCTCAACGGAGATGCCCGCGGTCGCCAGCGCCAGCCGGGCACGCGACAGCTCCGCCGCGAGGTCCTCGGCGCGGAAATCTGAGACCGCGCGGCGCACCTCTCGCAGCGACTCGCGGCAGATCGATTCGAGATCGGCGATCTCGCGGCCGGCCGCGTCCGGATCGCGGGACAGAAGCTTGCCCGCCAGCTCGGCTTTGAGCGCCATCACGGTCAAGCTGTGGCCGAGCAGGTCGTGAAGGTCGCGGCCGATCCGCTCGCGTTCGGCGGCCTTGGCCAGCCTCTCGACCTCGTCGGCCGCCAGGCGCAGCTTCGCGTCGGCCCGCCGGACCTCGGCCTGGTGGATGGTGACGCCGCCGATCAGCATCGCGAACACAGCGGAAGACCCCCAGTAGATGGCGGGCAGGCCGAACGCCCAGCTCTGGAGCGCGAGGAGGGCGAGCAGGAGCGCGATCCCCCGTGCCGCGGAGCGAACGGGCAGCTTGTCGCCGAGAATCGCCGCGGCGTAGACCCAAAAGGAGCTGACGGCGTAGTTCCACGGCGCCAGAAGCAGCGCGAGGGCGACGATGCCCGCGGCGCAGGCGATCGCCGCCCGGCCCTTCACCCAGTGGGACCGGAAGTAGAGCAATAAGAAGAGGGCGAGCGTGGCGCCGGTGGCGGCCCAGACCCGGGCGCTCGGGTGCCCGAAGCCCGGATAAATGACCAGTGGCACCAGGTAGATCAACCAGGCGTAGGGCGTCCATCCGAGGTCGGGTCGGTCGGGGAGGAGTCTCATCGGCGGCTCTTACTCTCCATCCTATCCGTGCCTAGCCGTAGGTGCGCCCCCGGTCGCGCAAGTAGCCGAAACGCGCCGCTCCGAGGCAGAGCGCGGAAAAGAGCGCGAGGACCGCGAGGCTTAAGATGGGGCTCTCGCGCCGGCCCGCCTCCAGCGGCGCGAGTGCCAGCTGGCCGAGATGGTAGGGGGGCAACGCCACCGCGACTTTCTGGAGCAGCTTGGGCAATAGCTCGATCGGCAGCCAGAGGCCGGAACAGAAGCCCACCGGCAGCGTGATCAGATTGACCACCGCCGGAGCGGAGCCGGGGCCCGCAAGATAGCCGACGGCGAGGGCGAGGGCGGTGAACGACAGCGAGCCCGCCGTGAGAATCGCGACGAAGCGGAGCCAGGACCAAAGCGGCAAATGGACCCCTCCGAATCCGACCGCCAGGGCGGAGAGGGCCAGGACGACGAGCAGGGCGAACCCCGCGCTCACGAGCCCCTTGGCCGCAAAATAGGTGAGCAGCGGCATCGGCGTCGTTCGGCGCAGTTGCAGCCACCCTTGACCGCGTTCGAGCGCCACCCCCACGCCCACGGCGAGCAGGGTGGTGGAAAACACCCCGAACGTGGCGTAGGTGCCGAGCAGATAGGTCGGAAAGCCGAGACCCCCGGCATGCCCCTGGCGGGCGAGGGTGAGCGCGAACAGGCTATAGAACATCAGCGGGAAGCCGAGCGTCGGCAGGGCGAACCCGGGCTGGCGGATGAGCTTCTGAAACTCGGTTCGGACTTCGAGCGCGAAAGTTCTCGACGCGGGGCTCATGCGGCCTCCTGGCAGCTGTCGGTTGCGTGGGCCGGATCGGCGGTGAGGGCGAGATACGCCTCTTCGAGGCTGACGCCTCCCGCGGCGGTCTTGATCTCGTCGGGTGTGCCGGAGGCCACCTGGCGCCCGCGGGCGAGCAGGACGATCCGGTCCGCGAGCGCGTCTGCCTCTTCGATGTGGTGGGTGGTGAGCAGGACCGAGCCGCCGCGGGCGCGAAACGCGCGCACCGCGGCCCAAAGGGCACGCCGGCTCTCGACGTCGAGCCCGGTGGTCGGCTCGTCGAGCACTAAGAGGTCGGGGTTACCGCAGAGCGCCAGGCCGAACTGCGCGCGCCGCTGCTGGCCGCCGGAAAGCCTGCCAAAGCGCCGGTCGGCGAACTCGCCAATTCCGGCGCGGCGAATCGTCTCGTCGAGAGCCAACGGATTCGGGTAATAGCTCGAAAACAGCTGGATCAGCTCGCGGATCGAGAGCGTCTCCGGAACCTTGCCGACCTGAAGCATCGCGCCGAGCCGTTGCCGGGCGGAGCGCTTCCGCGGGTCGAGGCCGAAAAGGCGGGCGCTGCCGGAAGCCGGACGGGCCAGGCCCACCAGCAGCTGGATCGTGGTGGTCTTGCCGGCGCCGTTAGGGCCGAGCAGGGCCAGAACTTCGGCCGGCCGGATCGCGAGATCGAGCCGGTCGAGCGCGAGGACGGAGCCGTATTTCTGGGTCGCCTCCTTCAGGGCGGCCACCGGGGCTTCTTGGGGTTCAGGCATGGCGACTTCCTCCTGGAGAGGAGAATCGCCTGGCGAACGGTGCCGCCGGTAGGGTACGGCGTCAGGAATTCAGGGTGACAAAGCTCACCCCGTCCGGCCTCTACGGCTGTTTCGGACCTTTGGGCGCGCCCGGAATCGTGATGTCGAGTGCGGTCACCGGACCGAAGTCGGAGAGCGGGCGCTCGCGCGGCGCGGCCGGTCCGACCACGACGATCGCGAATTTCTCGGGGTGGATCAGTCGGGTCGCCGCGCGCCGCACCTGGTCGGTGGTCACCGCTTCGACCCCTTTGCGGTAGCGCTCGTACCAATCGGCGGGATAGCCCCAAAATTCGAGCGGCAGCCGTTGGCGCAGCGCCTTCTTGACCGAGTCGCGGGTGAAGACGAACGAGGAGAGGATCGCCTGCTTCGCCTCTTCGACTTCCGAGTCGGTGGGTGGGGCTGTGGCCAGCCCCTTCGCCTCTTCGAGCAACGCCGCGATGCCCGCGCCGGTCGTCTCGGCCTTGGTGGTGAGCACGAGCTGGGTCACGCTCGGCCGGGACCATTCGCTGTTGACGGCACCGAAGACCACATAGCCGAGCGCCTTTTTCGTGCGGATGTTCGCGAACAGGCGCGAGGAGAATGAGCCGCCGAACAGCTGGTTCAAGACCTCGACCGCGTAGAAGTCGGGATCGTCGCGCCGGATGCCCAGGTAGCCCATGGCGATGTTGGACTGGGGGATCTCGTCGAAGTCGACGGTGTAGACGCCCGGCTTCACTTGATGGGCCGGCGCGGGCTTCGGCTCGTCGATCGCGGGCCCCCGCGGCCAGTCGCCGAAGGCACTTTTGACCTGGGCGAGGGCTGCCGCGGCGTCGATATCGCCGACGATGCCGAGCACCACCCGCTCCGGGCGGAAGTACTTGGCGTGCCAGGCGACCAGGTCGGCGCGGCGGATCGCGCCGAGCGACGCGAAGGTCGGGGTCCGGGCCTCGGGTGAATTCTGCCCGAACACGATTTCGGTGAATTTGCGGTCGAGGATGTCTTGCGGGTCGTCGTTTTGACGTGCGACTTCGGACATCGATCGGTTGCGCGCCAGCTCGGTCTTCGTGGCGTCGAACGCCGGTCGGCGCAAAATGTCGGCGAAGGTTCCGAACACGTCGGCAAAATCCTCGCGCAGCGCCGAAAGGCGGGCGGTACCGATCTCGTCGCCGATCGCCGTCTCGATCATCGCCGCCCGGTTCTCCAAGAAGTCGTCGATCTCGTCGCCGCTCTGGCGCTGGGTGCCGCCGGTGCGCAGCACGCGGCCGGTGAGGTCCGCCAGGCCGACTTTGTCGGCCGGCTCAAAGAACGCGCCGGTGCGAATGAGCGCGGTCGCTTCGACCAGCGGCAGCTCGTGATCTTCGAGCAGCAGCACGGTCAAACCGTTCTCCAGGACCACGCGCTGGGGAACCGGGGCGGTGGTTTCGCGCAGCGGCGGAAAGCGCAGTTCGGACGCCTTCTCGACCTGCGCGTCGGCCGGCCGGCCGCCGGCCACGAAATTTGCGACGGTGAGACCGGCGGCAATCAAGAGGAATCGGGCTCGGTTCGTGCGCATGATCAGTTCCCCTCGTCGGTCGTGGTCGGTCCGGGCGCCGGCTGCTCGTCACGCACCACCTGGCCGACCGTCCGGTTGGACTCGACGAACGCTGCGGTGGCGATCCGCTGCACATCGGCTTTGGTCACCGCGTCGACCCGATCGAGGTAGCGGAAGGTCTCGCGCCAGTCCCCGAAATGGCGTTGCGCATCGGCGAGTTGGCGGGCCAGCCCCTCGTTGGTTTGCAGGTCGCGGAGCAACGTCGCGCGCACCCGGCGTTTCGCGCGGGCGATCTCGGCGTCGGTCAAGTCGCCCGCCTTCAACCGATCGAGCTCGGCGCGCACGGCATCGCGCACCTTGTCGAGCGCCGCGCCCTGCGCCGGGACCACGAAGACGCCCCAGAGATGGGGGTATTTGGCGCCCGGGATGCCGCTGAATGTGCTGACCTGAACGGCGAGCCTCTTGTCGCGCACCAGCGACCGGTAGAGGCGCGAAGCGCGACCGTTGGCGAATACGAGATCGAGGACATCCCAGGCCGGCTCGTCCGGGCTGGTGATCGCCGGCTTGTGGTACGCCTCTAAGTAGAGCGGCTCGGAGCGATCGCGCAAGACGACCGTCTTCTCGGCGATCTGTTCGGCCTCGACCGTGCGCAACACGGGCGGCGTGGGGCGCGCGGGAATCCGCCCGAAATATTTGTCGATCATCGGAATCGCGAGACTCGGGTCGATGTCGCCCACCAGGACGGTCAGCAGGTTGGAGGGCGCGTACCAGGTGCGGTAGAACGCTTCGGCATCGGTGCGGGTGAACGACTGGAGATCGCTCATCGCCCCGATCGTCGAATGGCCGTAGGGATGGTTGACGAACGCGGAGCCGAGCAGCTGTTCCAAGAGCTTGCCCACCGGCTGGCTATCGACCGCATTGCGCCGCTCGTCTTGCACCACGTCGCGCTCCTGGTAGAACTCGCGGAACACCGGTCGGTAGAAACGCTCGGATTCCAGGTAGGCGAACAGCTCCAAGCGGTTGGCGGGGAGCGAATAGAAATACTGTGTCGTGTCGGCGCCGGTGGTGGCGTTCAAGCCGACACCCCCTTCGCGTTGGATCAGCGCGTCGAACTCGCCTTTGGTCACGAAGCGCCCGGCTTCTTCTTCGCGCCGCTTGAACTCCGCAAACAGCGTTTCGAGTTTGGCGGCATCCGGCCGCGGCGACAGCCGCTCGTTCTGCCAGGCCTGATAAGCCGTCTCGACCAGGGCGAGCGCCTTCTCCTCGGCCGGCCAGTCGGTGGTGCCCATGTTCGGGGTCCCTTTAAACGCCATGTGCTCGAACATGTGGGCGAGGCCGAAGATCCCAGGGACCTCCTGCGCCGAGCCGACGTCGGCCACGGTGACGAACGAGAAGACCGGAGCCACCGGCCGCCGCACCAGCAGGAACGTCCAGCCGTTGGCCAATCGATGGACGGTGACCTGCTTCTCGAACGAGGCAAGGCTCTGGGCCGCAAGCGGCGGGGCAGGGAGCGCCGCGGAGATCACGAGCACTGCGGCGAGCCATCGAAGAACGGGTCTGAATCTCATGGGCACCTCGGATCTGGCATGTCGAACGCCGGGACGATAGCACTGGCAAAGTCCGGGTGCCCAGTGAGCACGTCACCGGCTGTCGCCGGCCCCGTAGGGTGAAACCGGATGTTGCGGGCGTAGGGGCGTAGGGGGGGGCGGGTTGGAGCCGGGGGAAGGACAGGATGGAGCCGTAGTTTGAGGGCCGAAGGCCCGCCCCAAAATAGCCTAGGGCAACGCCCTAGGATCTCGGTTCGCCCACCATCCCAAGGGCCGAAGGCCCGCCCCATTTCGGTCCGCGTCACCACGACCTCCCCGGGTGTGCTCGTCCTCCAACCGCCGCCGTCTCGGTGGCGCTGTTCGCCGAACTTCGCGCCGAGCACCGCGAGCGGTTGAAACCGCTCGCTACGGTACGACGTCCCTGGCGGGACGTTGACCGCCTCGCAACACCGACCGTGGCCATAGCCTCGGCATCTCGTCCCGGGTAGGGACGACGTACGAGCTCACTTTCATGGTTTGAATCCTCCACGTTGGGTGACATGATTCCAGGCGCGATCACGGTCGCCCCGGGTGCAGCTGTCGTTACGGCCCTGGCATAGCGGCTACCTGGCCTGGATAGCGGCTATACGCCCTGGATAGCGGCTGTCTGGCTCGGAGAGCCGCTATCTGCTTCGGCGAGCCGCTATCTGGCCTGGATAGCCGCTCTCCGCCCTGGATGGCGGCTATCTGGCTCGGGATAGCCGCTTTCTGCTTCGGATAGCCGCTATCTGACCTGGATAGCGGCTATCCGCCCTGGATAGCGGCTATCCGCCCTGGATAACGGCTATCTGGCCCGGATAGCGGCTTGCTGCCTCGGAGAACCGCTATCTGGCCCGGATAGCGGCTCGCCGCCCTGGATAGCCGCTATCGGCCCTGGATAGCGGCTCGCCGTCTCGGATAGCAGCTATCTGGCTCGAATAGCCGCTATCTGGACGGAAGAACGCCTTTCAACTCCGCAAACCCGCTCCCCGCTCCGGATCGCCCGCTCCCGGCGCGGAAAGCCGCGCGTCGGCACTTCGTGTCGAGCGCGACTCGCTGAGCGTGCGCGCGACCGAAAGGTCCGCTTCCGTGACGCCCCGCTGGCGCGGCGGACCGAGCGACCAACCCCTACGCCTGCGGTGGGCGTTTGTGGGAATGTGCCGCTCGTAGGGGCGCACCTATGTGTGTCCGGGCCACCCGCCGCCCCCATTGTCGCGCCCTCCCTCGCCTACACAAGTCTTCGCTTACCAACTAGCGTTCCCTTCAGTTCTTAAAGTCCCAGCGGTCCAGGGTAACCGGCGCCAGAACAGGGCGAGCAGCAGCGCCATGGTGATCACGAACCCGGCGCCGAACTCGAAGGTCCAGTAGGCCGTGGGGCCGGTGTTTCGGGTCAGCGCCTCACAGGTCTCCTGGGCGCCCGCGCTCGCCGCGTGGAGCAACGCCGCGGGCCACACCGAGTGGGTGCGAAGCCACAACCAGGTGTAGAAGAAGGTGATCAGCACTACGGTCACGGTGAAACACAGGGTGCCGAACCACACCGGCACTTCCGGCCGGAAGACCGGCAGCAGGCGGATCGTCGGCGGGTAGTGCCAGAGCGCCCAGATCACACCGATTGCGAGGCTCGCGCGGCCGAAGCTCGTCACTTCGAGCATCCGCGGCGTGAGTAACCCGCGCCAGCCGAGCTCTTCGCCCAGCGTCACCAAGGTCGAAAACGCCGCGCCAAGAGGTGCCACCAGGAGCACCGCCCCCAGGGCCAGCAGCGGCACGGGCAACCCGTCGAGATGGAACCGGGCGGCGAAGGCCCGCAACCGGGCCGGGTCGAAGGCCCCCAGGTCGGAGGCCCAAATCACCGTATAGGTGCCGCCGATCAGCAACCACGGCGCCCCGATCACCTCGGGGAGCACGCGGTGGGTGCGCCGCCACCCGAGCCCGAGGCTGTCGAGCAGGCCGCGAACGCGGCGGGTGGTCCAGAGCCGCGCGGCGAGCGCGGCGAGGCCCGGTGTCCACATGAAGGCCCCGGCCGCCCAGCGTGGCTCGGTGGCGAAGGTGACGTAGAGGTAAAACGGGCTCGACAGCGCCACCAGCCAGAGCAAGAAGACGCGGATCTCCCGCCGCGCGTCGGCCGCATTCGGAGCGTTCATGCTCTCTAGTACGAAACGGCCCGCCCCGGGTTACATGTCCCCGGGGCGCCGAACTCAACGCAAGGGGTCCTTCATCCCGCAAGAGCCCGTTAGGTCGCTGCGGCTGCGGTGGGTGGCACCTGTCGGGGCATTCGCGGCTCAGGGAGAAGGCTTGGAGTCGCTTTGGCCCAGCGCCTTGATCGCGGCCAGCAAGTCGTCCGGAGGTGGGCGGTGCCGATAGTCCTCATCGACCCGGACGAAGCGCACGATGCCTTCTTTGTCCACCAGCACCACCGCCGGGTGTGGCAGAGAAGGAGAGTCCGGGTTGCGAACGCCATAGGTCTCAATGGTCTTGAGCTCGGCGTCGAAGAGCACCGGAAAAGCCAGAGCCAGGTCCGAGCTCAGCTTGGCGAGTCCTGGGGTTTGGTCGGGAGCGATGACCAGAATCTGTGTGTTGAGAGCCGTGAAATCCGCGAGGCGTCGTTGCAACTCACCGAGTTGCTGGCGGCAGAAGGGTCACCAGGAGCCGCGGAAGAAAACCAACAAGGCGCGCTTCTTGCCCTTGAGCGCCGCCAACTCCACCGTCGCGCTGTCGGCAGCGCCGCCGGCCGGGGCGAGCGCGAAGGCCGGGGCCTTGGCCCCCACGGCCACCCGCTCGGCGGCGGAAGCCGAAGCTGCGACCAGGACAGCCAAGAGCAAACCGGCCACCCAGGCCTGAGTTCTACGGGATGCGTTCGGATAACTCATCGATCCTCCAAGAGTGAGGGGTGGGAAGGCGAACACTGAGGCAGCCTACTACACCCACGGCCGGGAGGGCTGGAAGCCGCGAGATGGGGTGGTCCTCACCCATCGCTGCGTCAGACCAAGCCCCCGGTGATTCTCCCGCCAGGCGGTCGAAGTTGGGGTCCGGCGAGCTCGCGCGTCGGCGCATCGAGTGCGGCAGCCGCTGCTACGGCGGGTTCGGTGAGCCCCCAAGCAGCGGCACGTACTCCCGGCTCTCTTGGATGGTGTTGTGCCCTGTGCCTGCGACCGTTCGAAGCGTTGCGAGGCCGGTGGGGAAGCGGGCGTAGAGGGCTTCGGTGCTCGCGCGGGGGACGATCTCGTCGTGGTCGGCGGCGAGGAGGAGAGTCGGGGCGGTGACGTTCGAGGCGTAGCGCCACGATTCGAACTTGTCTTTGAGCAGCCAGCGGACGGGGAAGATGGGGAACTGGCCGGCGGCGAGATCGGCCAGGCTGTTGAACGGGGTGACCAGGATCAGCCTCGACACCGGGCGCGCGCCGGCCAGTTGGATCGCGACCCCGGTGCCCAGGCTGCGGCCGATCACCACGACGTTCGAATGCTCGGCGCGCACCCGATCGAACAGGGCGAGCCCGTCGGCGACCAGCGCCCGTTCCGACGGCTCGCCCGAGCTGCCGCCGTAGCCGCGGTAGTGCATCAGGTAGAGGGCGTGCTCCGGGAACGCGGCCGAAAGCTCCGGCAGACTGAAATTCACGTCCTCCGCGTTGCCGCCGAAATAGATCACGGCGTCCAGGCCGGGCCGGGGCTTGGTCGTCACCCGCACCCGGGCACCCTCGGTCGCGAGGGTCACGATCGAGGCGCCCGGGGCGGGCGAGGGGGGATGAGGCAGATAGATCAACGAGCGTTGGAACGCGAACAGCAACACGCAGGCGGCGAGATAGAGCAGCGCCGCGATCAGGGCGAGGGTCAGCAACGGGCGCAGCATGAGTGGCCATTGTAGCCTCCGGGCGGGTGCGGTCGAGACGCCCGCGCACCCGGGGAGGGGGAATTCCCCGGGTGCGGGCCCGTCGGTCAAAGGATCGTTCTATTGCGGCGGGGTGACGTTCGGCTCGGCCGGCTCGGTGGGAGCGGTGGGAGCAGGGATCGCCGGGGGAGCTTCGATGCCGAGCAGCTCGACTTCGAAGATCAGCGTGGCGCCGGGCTTGATCTTCGGCGGGGCGCCGCGGTCGCCGTAGGCGGATTCCGACGGGCAGACCAGCTTTGCCTTGCCGCCCACCTTCATCTTCTGCACCCCCTCGGTCCAGCAGGGGATGACGCCGTTCAGCGGGAAGGTGATCGGCTCGCCGCGGTCGCGCGAGCTGTCGAACACATCGCCGCTGATCAGCGTGCCGTGGTAGTGCACCTTCACCTGATCGGTCGGCGCCGGGTTGGCGCCCGTGCCGGCCGCGGTCTCGATGTAGATCACGCCCGAAGGGAGCTTCGTGGCCCCGGTCTCGCCGGTCGCCTTTTCGAGAAAGGCCTTGCTCGCTTCCTTCTCCTTGGCCGCGGCCTGGGTCGCGCGCGTCGCGGCGAACGCTTGAATCTTCGGGCCGAACTCCTCCAACGAGGCTTCGAGCTTGCCGCCGGCGACCCCGTCGGCCAGCCCCTGCTGCACCAGCTTCACCTCGTCCGGCGTCAAGCTGAACGGTGCCAGGTTCTGGCTGATCGCCACACCCAGGACATACAGCGTCTTCTCGTCGTCGGTCTTGAGCTCCGCGCCGGCCACCTGCGCCGCGAGCAAGAGGGTTGAAGCGCCCACCATGATGTGTCTGAGCATGAAAACGATCCTTTACGTAGGATGGGTTGTACGACCCCGATCCGGACCTCTCGGTCTCCGCAATTGGGGAGCGTCGCGAGCCGACCGGACCGAAGCGCCCGGTGGGCGATCCGTCGGGAAGAAGGAGCAAGATCTCATATTGCCCGGGGGGCTCGCAAATGGCGCCAGGGGGTCAGACTTCTCCGGCGATCGGCCGTTCGTCGATCACCCCCGCGCAGACGAACAGGGCTTCGATTTCGCGCGTGAGGCCAGGGTTGGCGTCGATCGAGACCCGTACGAGCTGGCCGCTCTTCGACCCGTGGCGCAGCCTGCAGACCGCCGGGACCAGTGCGTGAGCGCCGAGGGCGGGGGAAAACGAGCGGCAGCTCTCGGGCAAAGGGATCTCCGCGGGGAGCACGAGGAGGTTCGGCAGCTCCTGCCGGCAGAGGCGATAGAGCTCCTCTTCCCGCTGCGCGACGAAGGCGGGAATCCCGGCGTTGGCGAGCGATTCCGCCACGGTGGCCCAGAGCTTCTCCGCCGGGTCGAACACCACCGCCGCCCAGAGCCGATCGGGGAACGGGCTCCAATCGAAAGGCAGGCGGACGGCGACCTTGGGGGCGTCTGCGCCCTCGGTTGCGACCAGGATCTCCTGGCTGCCGTCCGCGAGTTGGCTCGAGACGAGCTCGACCTCGCCGCCCGGGGGGGCCGCCTCGACCGCGGCGCTCAAGGTCGCCGCGATCGCTTGGGAGAGGTGATTCTTGTCGCCCACCGAGGGGAGCGACAGTCCCTCCTCGCGCCAGCGAATTCGCACCCCGCAACGATGTGCGCGATCGGCCGCCAACTCACGTTCGGCGCGCGCGAGCGAGCGCAGGTTCAACCGTTCGGCGCTCGGCGGCAGATCGCTCGGGGCGCAGAGGTCGGGCGCGATGCCCCGGAGGAGATCGTCCTGCAGCCGATTCAGCCGCGCCAGCTCTCGATTCGAGCGTTCGAGTCGCGCCACCACCTCGCAGTAAGGGTTGAGATCGCGGGTCACGCCGAGATACCCCGCGACCGCCTCTTGCGCGTCGCGAAAGGTCGTGATCGTCTGCCAGACGCGGATCAGCTCGCCGCTCGCTCGCCGATTGACTAGCTCGCCGCTCCAGCTGCCGAGTTGGGGGTCGGTCAAGTCGCCCCAGATGGTGCGGAAGAAGGAGCGCGGCGCCTGCCGCGAATTGACGATCCGCGGATTGCGCCCGAGGACCTCCGCCAAGGGGACACCGTACAGCTCCAACCAGCGGGCGCTGGCGCCGAGGATCGCCGGGGAGGCATCGGTGTAGACCACGGCGTCGCGGCTGCGCGCGAGCACCGAGTAGACGAACGCCAGCCGAGAGAGGCCGCTCGAATGGGCTTGGACCGGGCGCACCAGCAGGAACGTTGCCCCTGCCGCGGCGAACATCGCGACGTCGAGCCCGAGCCCCGAGCGGGCATCGACGCGCAGGAATTCCGCTTCGTGGTCGCGAAGCCTACCGAGCACGAGCTCGACGCGCAGCAGCCCCTCGCTCGCGAGCAGCGCCGCGAGCGGGGGGGCAGGCCCCCCCGGCCCGGGGGGCTCCAAGGGCTCCGCGTCGGTTACCGCGTCGCCCGGGGCGATGCGAAAACGGCTCCAGCTCTCCACGTCGTCTCCCGGCTCGCCGTTACGCTTTGAGCGTGTCCATCAAGTCGATCATCAGGTCCGCCTCTTCCGCGCTCATCGGCGCCCAGCCGGTGGGCGCACCCAGATCGTTGAGCAGGGCGCGATCCGTTTCGCTGTCGAGCATCTGCGCGAGACCGGCGAGCAGACCTTCGCGCAGCGCCGCCAGCCGCGGGCCGACCAGTAACGAGTGGCGCACGACGTAGATGTGGCTCTCCGCGATCGGCCGCAACAGGTTCCGCGTAGTTTGGGACAGCTCGCGGTAGGCGGCCGCGAGGAAGAAGCCCGCGGTCGTTTCGCCGGTGATCACACCCTTGGCCACCAGCACGGGGTTGCGCTTGGTCGTCACCTGGACCGCCGGTCCGACCAGGTCGACCGGTTCGAGCAAGATGCGGCAGATCCGCTCGACGTCCGGCGCGTCGGTCGCGGCCACGGTGAGCGCCGTGCCCGCCAGATCGCCGAGCGCGTGGAGGCCGCCATCGGCCGAGACGGCGATCAGCGCCTCGTCGGAGACTCCGGTCGGGCTCGCGAGCGGCAGGAAGCCCCGTTCGCGCACCAAGAGCGCCGTGTCGGCCGCGTTCGCGAAGATCAGGTCGACGGCGTCGCGCTCGATCGCCCCGTGCAGGTCGGCGAAATCGTCATAGGCGGTGAGGTGGAACGGCTCGCCGGTCAGCTTCTGGAGCCGGGTGTTGAACACGAACCAGTGCGAGAGATCGCGTAGGTTGACGTCAGGGCTGAGCGCGAACTGGTAGGTCATCCTTGGCCCCCTTCGGCCGGCGCCGCGCGCCGCATCGATTCATAGAGCTGTTCGGCGGCCTCCACCTTGGCGCGCGACGGCTCTCGGCGCACGGAGGTGAAGCCGACCATCCGGCCTTGGCGGAGCTTGGGGATCACGGTCGCATAGACCCAGTAAAAGCCGCCGTCCTTGCGCAGGTTTTTGACGTAGCCATTCCAACGCCCGCCCGCATCGACGGTGGCCCAAAGGTCCGCAAAAGCGGCGGCGGGCATGTCCGGGTGCCGCAAGATATGGTGAGGCTGGCCGATCAGCTCCTCGCGCTTGAAGCCCGACATGCGGATGAACGCTTCGTTGCACATCTCGATCTTGCCGGCCAGATCGGTCTGCGAGACGATCAGCTCGCCGGGCGGAAAGGGCGTCTCGTGCCGGGTCACCAGCACCTGCCGCGACGTTCCGTCATGGTAGCGGAGGACCACGGGGTGCCCCTCGCCGACGAGATCGCTCGATTTCATGTCTTCCATGGGAGTGCCTCCATTTCTATTCCTATCGCTCCTCGGAGCCCACCGGGGGCAGTGCATTTTCGGGTGACAGCGAGGGTGGCCCAAGCCCGGACAGCAGATGGCGCGCGGTCGCTGCGAGCTGGCGGCAGACGTCGGCGGAATTGGCATCCGCTTCGACGATCGCGGCGAGCATCGCTTCGCCATCGACCGGGAGAAAGATCAGCTGTCGATCCTGGCCGGCCAGATGGAGGTGGTGGACGGCCCCCACCTCGAGGTCCTGTCGGCTGCGCACCATCAGGTCGGAGATCCCGGCGGCCAGCGCCGCCAGGCGTTCTTCGAGCGCCCGCGAGCCGAGCGACGAGGCCAACGGCAGACCCGCGCCGTCGACCAACACGACGCTCCGGATTCCCCGCCAGCGCCGCACCACGGCCTGCAGTAGCTCTTGGAGCTCGAGCCCTCGCCCGGCGAAACGGCTCATACCAGCCTCGCCAGCTCCTGGGCTGCGCGCTTCATGTCGAGGAGGACCATCCCTAATTTACCGGCCGGACCGACGATGGTTTGTAATACTGCCTCATGTCCGGCTTGCATGAGGATCACGTAGCCATCGCTCCCCTTGACGTAGACCTGCTCCAAGGCGCCGCGTTTGAGCTCGTTGGCGGTCCGCTCTCCGAGCGAGAGCACAGCCGCCGCCATGGCCGAAACGCGGTCCTCGTCCACCCCGCTCGGCAGCGCCGAGGAGAGGGGGAGGCCGTCGAGCGTGACCATCGCGGCCCCTTCGACATCCGGGGTCGTGCTGACCAAGTTGCGGAGGACCTGCTGCATCTGTTCGGCGCGATTCGCCATCCTGAAGTCCTTTCTCGGCCCAATCTTGGGCCTACGGGTGCGACCTGATTCCTACAGAGGAAGTTCGAAAACCGGCACGGCCTTTCGGTGTCGGCGGAAATGAGTGCCGGGCGCTCAATGCAAGGCTCCCGCGATCGGCGGAGCGCCGCGTTCTAGGAGTTGGACCGCCGCCACGATGTCGCTGACCGCGTGTTCCGAGGTGGAGGCGAAGATGACCTCGACGCCTCTGGGGAGCAGACCCTTCCAGAGTTCGACCTCGTCGGCAGAGCGGTTCCCCACGCGCAGGACCGCGAGGGCGAGGGAAGGGGCGAGCGATTCGAGGACGAATCGGTTGCGGCGCGAGATCGGCAGCGCGGTGAGCGAAAGAAAGCAACCGGACGGGAGGCGCGTGCGCAGAAAGGAGGGGGTCGCCGGATCGACCGGATGGGGCGATGGGGTGGCGCCCAGGCACGCTTCGATCCGGTGCAGCGTCTCGTCCGCTTCGTCCGCATGCTCGCGGTCGAAGGCGAACAGGGCGCGAACGATGCGCCGAGCGTCCGACCGGGCGGGCTCTCCTGCCGCCTTGCCGTTCGCGCGCTCCTTGGCACCGATGAATCCTTCTTCGATCAGCCGGGCGACCGCGAAGCCGAGGGTCACGGGGGCGTAGGGTAATATCTGCTCCAGGTCGCGCCGGGTCGCCCCCGGCTGCGCCTGCAAATAGGTGAGAACATCGAGCGCGCCGCGCACAGCTCCGAGCGTCTGCGGGACCGGTTGGTGGAGCAGGCGGTAGAGCGGCTCGGCCCGTTCTGGAATCAGGGTGTTCCGCGCCTCGATCTCGTCAGCGAGCTGGACGGCGTCGAGCAGCAGTTCCTGGACCGCCAGCGGCTCCTGTCCCGCGGCCAGATTTTCGGCCGGGGCCACCTCGAACCGAAAGCTCCCCTCCTTCCACCAGACGAAAGCCAGGGCCGCGTCCCACTCCCGAAGCCGCCCGCACTCCACGTTGACCAGTCCGCGCGGCACGACATCGCAGCTCGCCTCTTGGCCGTGGCTTTCGAACTGCAACCGCCCGGTCTTGCCGAGGTATTGGAACACCTGAAGAAGCTCGAAGGCGGTGAGGCACGCCAGATCCCCCTCGAAGCTCCCGGCGATCCGATCGCCGGTTCGGGGCGGTCCTGGAGACGCGGCGAGGCCTCGCTGCATCACGGCCAGGGCCACTCTGCTCTCCGGTTCATAGTTCAAGCCAAGTGCAACCTTCGTGCCTATCGGGTGATACCCTGCGAGCTAGATTTCGTTGCGCGGCCGGAGCGCCGGGGAGGGCCCGGGGGGCCGATCCGCCGCAGGAATCGACAAGGAGCTTTACGATGAAATCGATTCGTCCGCTCGCTGTGATTTGCCTCCTGGTTTCGTTCACGCCCGTAGGGTTCGCCGTGTTCGCGGCGGGCACGGCGGGCGGGTCGGCGGCGCCGCAGGTTCCCTCGGCAGCCCCGGCCGCTCCGCCCTCCGGCCCGCTGCTCAATCCGAAGCAACCGCAGGACGGGTTGCTCACCGGTGGCTTCGCCGGCCCCGAGGGTTTTCCGGTTCTCGCGGGTGAGGGGTACAAGACCTTCATCGACCTGCGCTCCGATGCCGAGGTCACACCGGAGCAGAGCGCGGCGGCGGTCGCCGCCGGGCTGCGCCTCGAACGGATCCCGATCGCCGGAGAAGGCGACTTGAACCTCGCCTCGGCGCGCGCCCTGGACACGCTGCTCGCCGACCGCTCGCTCTACCCCGTGGTGGTCGCCTGCGGCAGCGGCAATCGGGTGGGGGCTCTCCTGGCTCTCCGCGCCTTCTGGCTCGACGGCGCGACCGCCGAAGCGGCTCTGGAGCTAGGCCGGCGCGCGGGCCTGACCAAGATGGAGCCTTCGGTGCGGATCTTGCTCGGCCTGCCGCCGACGCCGGTCCCGGAGGTGCCGGCGCCGGCGCCCCAGGTGGCCCCGCCCGCCGATCGCAGCCCCCAATCCTCGTCGGCCCGAAGCTGAAGCCACGCCCGGCCCGGCGCCGCAACACCGCGAGCTTTGTCGAGGCGGACGGTCTATCCGGACTCGGCGTCGTCGGCCCCGGGAGGCGGAGTGTCGTCGTTGTCGAGCCGGTCGATCTCGATGCCGACGATTCCCTTGTCGTCGGCGACGCCGATCACCAGGTCGCCGCCTTCGGTGTTGAGAAACGCGGCGATGGTTTTGAGCACGGCGTGGGTTACCCCTTTGTCGTCCTGACGGTTTTCTCTGAGGCTCTCACGATGACGGCGGAGCGCTTGCCGGGCAGCTCGCCGATCTTTTCGGTGATCACCGGAAACTTCTGGGGGGTGGTGACGATGATGGTCTTGCCGGCTTCGAGCGCGTCTTTGAGCTGGACCGATTTCTGGTCGATGTTCTCGACCACGCCCGGCTGCTGCTCGAACTGGCGCATCGTGGCCTGGAGCTGGCGGTCGAGGATGCGCCATGAGAGGTGCTCAATCAGACCTGCCAGCTCGGAATCTTTCCCTGGGAGCGCCGAGCACCAGCTCGGCACCGAAGCGGCAGGGAGCGCCCAAGCTGCCGAGCTGGGGGCGCGGCTGTCCCCGGGGGCCTCTCGAAGAGAGAGGGGCACTGGACAGGCCCGAGCCTCGGGAGTATCTTTTCCCTATGAGGGCCGAGATCCATCTCGAAGGGGAATTGCTCACCGAGGCCGAGCGCTTCGCGATCGCTCGCGGCGCCACCCTTCAGGCCCTGGTGGAAGAGGCCCTGCGGCAACTCCTCAAAGAGCGGAGTCCGCATCCTCCGAAGCCGGCCGACGAGCTGCCCACCTGGGGCTCCGGCTGGCTGCGGCCCGGAGTCGACCTCGACAAGAGTGTTGCGTTGCTCGACCTGATGGATCAGGACGATGCTCCTGTTTGACGTCAACATTCTGGTCTACGCCCACCGAAAAGACGGCCCCGATTTCGCGCTCTATCAGGCCTGGTTCCAAGAAGCCCTGGACGGAGCCGAGCCCTTCGCCATGGCGGATGTCGTTTTAAGCGGCTTCGTCCGGGTAGTGACCAACCCGAGGATCTTCAGCCAGCCGCCTCCGATCGAAGTGGCGCTGGCCTTCGGCGAAGCGATCCGCTCCCGCCCGAACTGCGTTCCTGTTTTTGCGGGGCCGCGCCATTGGAGCATCTTTTCCGACCTTGCCGCGCGGTGAACGCCCGAGGAAACCTGGTAACCGACGCGCATTTGGCGGCCCTGGCCATCGAATCCGACTGCGAATGGATTTCTACTGAAACCGACGCTGGACGAAGTGCAAGCCGTGTCGCGACCCTGTCGCAAGTCACACCGTTTCCGGATGCTTCACCGCGAAGCGCGGCGCGAAGCTTATGCGGCCTCCTCCCGCACGTCGATCTTGCCTGTCACCGCGGCGGAGATGAGGGCGGTGCGGAGTTCTTTGAGGCGGTCGAAGGCGTCCCGGACCTTGGCGACGAGTGCGTCGATCCGCGACGTCTCTCGGTCAGGGAACGCTGTGATCCTGTCTTGTTCGCCGCTCGGGGGTACCTGAATTCTAATCCGCGCCATCACGCTGTTCATTAACTTTGGATTGATATCGTGTCGTACGAACCAACCTGTGGCCAGATTGAGCGCGTCTCTCATGAAGCCGAGACCAAGTTGATTTGGAGGTTGCGCCTTATCGGTTGGTGTCGCCTTAGCTCGTAATGGTGGGCGCTTGACAGACGTAGCAGCATCGCGCCCTTGAGCACGAAACGGTCCCGGGCGTCGGACAGGCCGAGGCGATACAGAAACCGTTCGAAGCAGTAGCTCGTGAGCACCACCTGGTACACGTCGCCCGTCCGCTTCGCCCGTTTCAGCAACCGCGCCGCGACGGAGGCCGGAAGGTTGGCCTTGCCGTCGTTCATGCCGTCGCGTCCAGATACGGTTGCATCACGCGCGACACCCGGCAGATGCGCGCATAGCGGGCCAGCTCTGTCGCACCTCCACGGTGGTTGCGGTGAAAATCTCGCAGCGCCTCGACCGCGACATCGATGCCGATCTTGTTGCGATACTTGAAGCAGTCGGCGACCGTCTTGGCGGGGGAGTAGACCCGAACCTCGACACCCTCCAGGCGGTGGGTCTCGATACCCTCGGTCAGCGCCAACCCGGAGAAACGCGCCACCCGCAGGCGGGGGTAGTCGAGCTTCGGCTTGCGCGCCTTCTCAGGGAGAGCGATCCACACCTCGGCCGGAGACTGCGTCGTCAGCTCGTGAAAGCGAAGCGCCGTGAGCAGACAGAAGACGCCGCCCGGGACCCGCTTGGCGACTTGCGCCAGCGTGTGCTCGGCGGTGACCGGGTGTTGATCGGCGACGTAGATTCCCCGATCCTGGCGCTCGACCCATCCCTTGTTCACCAGTCGGTAGAGCTGGCCCCGGGGAATTCCGTGCGTTTTCAGATCGGCGGCGCGAACGAGCCCTTGCTTCCGTACAACCGCAAGGGCCTTATTCTCGATAGGGGTAGCCATGGCGACACGATACAAAACGTCGGGGGTTATGCACAAGTCCCGACGCTTCCCTGGAGCAAGTCACCGCACGAAATGTCGGCACTTACGCGTAAGTGCCGACATTTTGCGTCATGGCTGCGTAGAGAACAACTCAAAATGTTGCGACGGCGTCGCAACATTTGTGGCGATCTCGGCATGGCTGAAGCCGCGGGCATATTCGGCGATCAATTCTCGTGACACGGTCACGAGAATCTGTTTTCCAAGCGCGACCCGAACGCCTCCCAAAAGTTGCGGTCATACCCTGCCGCCCCCGGTCACCTCGGCCAGCATCCGCAGGATGTCCTGCTCGATCCCGCGGATCTCAGCTTCGATCTCCTCCAGCGGGCGGGGCGGCGTGTAGCGGTAGAAATAGCGGTTGAAATTGATCTCGTAGCCCACCAGGCCGACCTCGCCGTCTTTCGGGTCGCGTTTGGAGGTGTCGATCCACGCGTCGGGGACGTGGGGAAGAACCTCGCGGGCGAAAAACGCTTCGACCGACTCGGCGAGCGGGACGCTCTCCGTATCGCGCAGCTCCGAATCGGACTCCGGATTGCCGTCCTTGTCGCGGCAGATCGCCGCCGTCTCGTCGCGTTCCGAGAGCGCGGAGAGGATCGCCTTCCGGGCAGGGGCCGGGAGCTTCACACCGGCCTTCTTTGCGACGGCGTCAAGCCGGTTCTCGAAATCCTCGCGGTCCTGGAAGACCGTCAGGGGGAGCGCTTTGACCAGCTTCCGGACCTCCTCTTGCTGCAGCCGGCCCTCCGCCTGTTCCTGGGCGCCCGCGGCCCCTTTCTTCTTCGACAGCGCGAGCGCCTGGAAGCCCTTCTCCTCTTCGAGACGGGCGATCCGCTCCGCGCTGGCCTGGAAATTGAGCCGGAGCGGGCGCTCGACGGTGATCTTGCGGAAGCCGAAATGGGTGGTGGGGAAGAGACGGCTGACGACGACCTCCTCCTCTTTCCCGCCCTTCGTCACCTTGCGCGTCTCGCCGTCCTTGCCCTTGGCGAGGATCTTCAAGATGTCCTGCGAGCGGTCGAGCGGGATCTCCCGGCGCTTGTCGCCCAGGCTCTTGCGCATCGGCACCCAGAACGACGTGGCGTCGATCAACTGCACCTTCCGCCTCCGGCCCCGAGCCTTGCGGTTCGTCACCACCCAGACGTAGGTCGCGATGCCCGTGTTGTAGAACAGCTGCTCGGGCAGCGCGATCAGCGCCTCCAGCAGATCGTTCTCCAGGATGTAGCGGCGGATTTCGCTCTCGCCGCTGCCGGCGTCTCCCGTGAAGAGGGGAGAGCCGTTCATGATGATCGCGATGCGCGAGCCCCCCTCTTTCGGGTCCTTGGCATGCGCGAGCATATGGAGAAGGAAGAGCAGCTGGCCGACGCTGATCCGCGGCAGACCGGGCGAGAACCGCCCTCCCGTTCCGCGGTCGTGCTCCGCGCGCACGGCGTCCTCGTCGCGCTTCCAGTCCTTGCCGTAGGGCGGATTGGCGATCAGATAGTCGAACGCTTGGCCCGCGTGACGGTCGTTCGAGAGCGTACTGCCGTAGGCGATGTGGTCGGCATCGCGGCCGGTCGGGTCCTTCATGAACAGGTCCGACTTCGAGATCGCCCAGGTTTCGGGGTTCACCTCTTGGCCGAAGAGGTGGATCTCGGCGCCCGGGTTGATCGCGGGACGGAGGAGATCGCCATTCTTCCGCAGACCGACCGTAATGTGCTCCTTGGCGATCATCAGCATGCCGCCCGAGCCGCAGCAGGGGTCGTAGACGGTCCGGATCGCCTGCTGGGCGCGGATCTCC
Source organism: Holophagales bacterium (assembly GCA_031404815.1). Classification (GTDB taxonomy): domain Bacteria; phylum Acidobacteriota; class Thermoanaerobaculia; order Multivoradales; family UBA5704; genus DASYKS01. The sequence continues at coordinate 52,831 of JANNIH010000033.1, forward strand.
TTCTCGTCGCCGGCCAGCATCAGATCCACCATGAGATGCACGACATCGCGCGGCGTGAAGTGCTCGCCCGGGTTCTCATTGAGCGCCTCGTTGAACTTTCGGATCAGCTCCTCGAAGATCGTCCCCATCGTCGGGTTGTCGATCTGGGCCGGGTGCAGATCGACGTTCTTGAACCGCTCCATCACCTGGAAGAGCAGCCCCGCCTCGTCGAGCTTGGCGATCGTGTTGTCGAAATCGAACTTCTCCAACACCTCGCGCATGTTGGGGCTGAACCCCGCGATGTAGTTGCGCAGATTGGCGGCGAGGTGCGGCGCATCGCCCAGAAGCTTCTCGAAGTCGTAGCGGGAAGTGTTGTAGAACGCGAAGCCGGCGATCCGGCGCAGCTGGGGATCGAGGTTCTGGAGTTTGCCGCTCAGTTCTCCCTGCTTGGCGAGGACCTTGACCTTGGTGCCCGCCAGCACGCAGTCGAGCCGACGCAGAACCGTGAGCGGCAGGATGATGTCCTGATACTTGCCGCGCTTGAAGGTGTCGCGGATGAGGTCCGCGACGCCCCAGAGAAAGCTGACGATCTCGCTATGGTTCATTCTGCCGACAGTATGTCTCAAGTCCTTCCCGATCAGGTCGCCGCCGACGCCGGTCCCGGAGGTGCCGGTGGCGGTGCCGCCGGTGACTCGGCTCGCCGATCGTGTCCCCTGATTTTCGAAGGGCGGTCAGGGCCCGGCGTTTTCCGACTCAGTGACGGTGCGCGGGGGGCGCTTGCGTCGGCGCGAGAGCGGGGAAGCGGTGGGTCGCGTACCGCGAGTGGCAGCTGACACAGCTGTCGGCCAGTTTGTAGAGGTGGAATGTGACCAGCTCCGGTCGCCGTGCGTGGGCTGCGGTGGCGAGGCCGCGGGCGAGTTCGTGGAACTCGATATCGCGCTCCAGGAAGCCCTCGGGCAGGGTACGGTGCAGCTCTTCGCGCTGTGCGGCGGTCAACCGGCGATCCAGCACGAAGCCGGCCTGCATACGGTCGGCCAGGCGCGCGGTCGATTCCCAGTCGCCGGAGACGATGGCCGGCACCAGTTCGACCATCGCATTCTGAAGCCCCAACATCTCCTGGCGGAAGAGTTCGCGGAGTTCCGGCGAGAGCTTCTCGACCGCGGTCGCTGGAGCGGCGGGCGTGGCGGGCGGCGCGTGCTCGTGGACCTGGGCGCCGATGGCGAGCGAGGCGGCGGCGAGCGGCACGAGAAACAGCATTCGAAGGCGCATGGTGGTTCCTCCCTGGATCTGTGAGGTCAAGGTTCCGACGATAAAACACTTTCTCGGTCTCGACCCTCCGGAGAGCTCCGCTCCGGAGCTCCGTGCGGCACGGCGCGCCCCTCGCCGGCCTCCTCTCGGGTCCGGCCGTCGCGAATCTGGTAGAGGCGCTCGAAGGTCGGGATGATCTTCTCGTCATGGGTGACGACGATGATCGCCGTCTCGTATCGACGGGCCATCTGCTCGAGAATGCGGATGACGGTAAGCGCCCGCTCGCTGTCGAGCGGCGCGGTCGGCTCGTCGGCGAGGATCACCGGCGGTCGGTTGACCAGCGCGCGGGCGATCGAGACGCGCTGCTGCTCGCCGCCGGAGAGCTGCGGCGGCATCGCCCGGGCCCGATGCCCGACGTCCAGCGCGTCCAACATTTCCCGCGCCCGTTCCCGCGCCAGAGCGTTCGGCAGCCCAGCCAACATGGGCAACAAGGCGACGTTGTCGGTCGCGTCGAGGAACGGGATCAAGTAGGGCGCCTGAAACACGAAACCGATCTTGTCGCGGCGCAGGGCGCGCAGATCTCGGATCTTCCAGCCGTCGTCGTAGATCACCTCGCCGCCCAGCGTCATCCGGCCGGCGGTCGGCTCGATCACCGCGCCGAGGCATTTGAGCAGGGTGCTCTTGCCCGAACCCGAGGGGCCGATCAGACCCACGACTTCGCCGGGCGCCACCTCTAAATCGACCCCTTTGAGCGCATCGACTGTGGTGTCTCCCTCGCCGTAGCGTTTGCGGAGCCCTTCGATCCGGATGCCCGTGTTGTGAGGGTCAGCCACCGATCGCCTCCGCCGGATCCACCCGGAGCGCGGCGCGGATCGCGAGCACGCTCGCCAGCACACAGATCACCAGCACGGCCAAGAAACCGCGCGCGGCATCGCTCGGCACGAGCAGGACATACTTGGGAAAGAACGGTGCCCAGAACGTGGCGGCGATCTTGCCCACCACGAAGCCGATCACTCCGAGCGCCACCGACTGCTGCAGGATCATGCCGGCGATCGTGCGGTTGCGGGTGCCGATCAGCTTGAGCACCGCGATCTCGCGGATCTTGCCTAGCGTCAGGGTGTAGATGATGAACGCGACGATCGCCGCGCTGACGACGGCGAGGATGACCAGAAACATGCCGATCTGTTTGGCCGAAGTGGCGATCAGCTTGCCGACCAGAATTCCTTCCATTTGGGCGCGGGTGTAGACCTCCAGACGCTTCCAGCGCCGGATCGTCGCGGCCACCTCGTCCGGGTCGGCTCCGGAGCGGATCTGCCCCAACACGGCGTTCACCGAGGAGTTCGTGGTTAAGGCCGCGATCACCGCGTCCAGCAGGCCGGGTACGCCGGGGCGGTTCCAGGCCGGATTCGCGGTCGCGCTCCGGCGCTGCCGAACGATCGCGTCGTTGTCTTTGAGGAACTGGGCCTCCTGGGCATCCTGGAGCGGGATGAAGACCATCGGGTCGCCGCTTGAAGAGACCATGCGCCGGGTCAATCCGACCACCTCGTAGCGATTGCGGCGAATCCGGATCCGTTGCCCGAGCTGGAAACCCGCCGCCCGATCGGCGACCGCTTCATAGTGGCCACGCGTGATCTGGCGCCCGGCGATCAGATAGCCCGGCTGCCCGGGCTCGCCGGGGTGTCCGGGGACGATGCCGACGACCATCGCGCGCACGTCGCGATCGCTCCGGTCGTCGGGGCGTACCTGCATGGTGAGGTAAGTGACGTTGGCGGCGCGGACGACGCCCGGCATGCCGAGGATGCTGCGGTTGAGATCGTCGGGCAGGCTCGAAGGCTCGGCGTACGGACCGAGGGTGTCCTGCTGCACGACCCAGAGGTCGGCGCGGCTGTTGTCGAGCAGCACCTTGGCGTCATCCACCATGCCGCGATAGACGCCGGCCATGGTCAGCGTAACGCCGATCAGCAGGCCGAGGCCGATCCCGGTGAAGACGAACTTGCCCCAGGCGTGCAGGATGTCGCGCCCGGCCAGACTGATCACGGCGCCACTCCGGGTAGGTGTTCGACGATCTTGATGCGGCTCTTGGCGCCGAGCGCGCGCTGGCTGTAGACCACCACGCGCTCCCCGGGAGCGAGCCCTGCGAGGATCTGCACCCTGCCGTCGAGGTCGCTCTCGCCCGCCGTCACCGGCGTGAAACGCAGAGCCCCGTTGGCGATCACCCAGACGCCCAGATGGCCGTCGATGCGATGGAGGGCGGCGTTGGAGACGACCGGCGCGGCGGGCAGCGCGGGGAGGGCCACCGTCACCTCGACCAGCTCACCGACCGGCGGCGGCGGTTCCGGAAGGGTGTCGAAGGTCACTTTGACCAGCGTCTCCTCGGTCACCGCGTCGGCCAGCGGCTCGATGCGGAGCACGCGGCCGGCCAGCTCCCGGGCGCCTGAAGAGCGCAGCACGATGCGCGCAGGCAGGCCGGGACGTAGGCCGGAGGCGTGCAGCTGTTCGAATCGGACGTGGAGCCAGAGGCTCTCCGGGGCGATCATCTGAACCACCGACTGACCGGCCACCAGCGGGGTTCCGGGTTCGGCGTCGCGCGCCACCACCAGACCGTCGACCGGCGCCACCAGGCGCAGGCTGGCGCGCTCGACGGCGAGGCTCGCCAGAGCGGAGCGGGCGCGCCGGGCTTGCTGGCGCGCCGCGCCGAGATCGGCGAGCGCCAGAGCTGCCTGCGCCTCGGCGACCCGCCGGTCCTGGCGGTGGACCTCGAACAGTTCCTGGCTCACCACCTGCTCTTCTGCGAGCTTCAAGTAGCGCCCGGCCTGGGCCTCGGCGAAGGCGCGCCGCGCCTCCGCGTCGTGCGTTCGCGCCTCGGCGGCGAGCACATTGGCGTTGGCGCTCTCGATGGCCGCTTCCTGCGCTGCGGCGCGGCTGTCGAGATCCAACGGGTCCATTTCGCCAAGCAGCTGACCCGCCTGGACCCGGTCGCCCCATCGACCTCGACCCGGCGAACGCGCGCCGGGGCGGTCGGTCCGATCCGGAAGGTGGAGCGGGCTTCGACGGTGCCGATGCCGAACAGAGCGGGTGCGATGGAGCGGCTCTCGACCGCGGCGACCGTCACCGGCACCGGCGCCAGGGGACCTGAACGCAGGATGACGAAGAGGAACAGGGCGCCGAGCGGCACCAGCGCCGCGAGCAACGCCAGAGTGCGCCGGTTGCCTGCCCAGAACTTCATCGTGCGCGCCGATCGTCGCCGGCCTTACTCAGGAGCATTTTCATCGGATCAGCTCGCCATCCCCGACTTCTTGAGAATCGCCATCATCGGGCACCAGCCGGTAAACGCCGACTGGAGCAGGTTCAACCCGACGAACGCGGTGAACAGAAACCAATACGGGTGGACGAAGTATCCGAGCGCGAGCGAGAGGAGGACGAAGAAGCCGGCGATCCCTCGCAGGGCGGTGTCGACGTTCATGAGGCGATTCCTTTCTCGGGGAGATCCAGGGCGGCGGGGTGTCTGACCACCGCGGCGATCCCGACCGTAGAGACGTACATGTAGTAGAGGAGCGGAATCAGGACCAGGGTGAGCGCGGTCGAGACGACCACTCCGGCGATCAGCGCGACGGCGAGCCCTTGGAAGATCGGGTCGAGCAGGATGACCACGCCGCCGACCACGAGCGCCGCGGCGGTGAGCGCGATCGGCCGGAAGCGGACCGCCGCGGCTTTGGTAACCGCCGCGGCGAGCGGCTCGCCCGCTTCGAGTTCCAGGTTGACGAAATCGACCAGCAGGATCGAGTTGCGCACGATGATCCCGGCCAGAGCGATGAAACCGATCATCGAGGTGGCGGTAAAGAAGACGCCGCCGAACGCGTGCGCCGGCACGATGCCGATCAGGGTGAGCGGGATCGGCGCCATGATGATCAGCGGCGTCACGAACGAGCGGAACCAGCCGACCACCAGGAAATAGATCAGCACCAAGACCGCCGCGAACGCGATCCCCATATCGAGGAAGACGTCATGCGTGACCTGCCACTCGCCATCCCAGACCAGCGTCGAGCGGGTGCCGCCGGCCGGCCGGCCGGAGAACAGCACTTCGAGCGGCCGGCCGGCGGCATCCTGGACCGCGGCGATCCGGTCACCCATGTCGAGCAGGGCGTAGACCGGCGACTCGGCGGCGCCCCCGACATCGCCTACCACGTAGGTCACCGGGCGCAAATTCTTGTGGTAGATGAATGGCGCGCGGTCGGTCTGACTCAAACGCACCAGCTCGGAGAGGGGCACCAGCTGCCCCGCCGACCCTTGGACATCGACCGCCAGCAGTTCGGCCGTGCCGGAGCGCTGCGCGCGGTCGAGCCGCAAGGTGACCGGTACGGACTCGCGCGAGCGCGGATCGGCGAGGTACGCGGCGTCGGCCCCAGAAAGCGCCACGCGCAGCGTGCGCGCGATCGCCTCGGGCGAAATACCGGCGCGGGCGGCCTTCTCGCGATCGACCTCCAACGTGAGCTTCGGTCCCGGCCCCTCGACGAACCAATCGACATCGACGACGCCGGGCGTGCCGGCAAAAATGGCTTTGATCTTCGCGGCCAGCGCCAGCCGTTCGGTTGCGCTCGGCGCGTAGATCTCGGCCACCAGGGTCGAGAGCACCGGCGGGCCGGGTGGCACCTCGGTCACTTTGATGTTGGCTCCCGTCCGCTTGGCAACGGGCGCGAGCAGAGCGCGGAGCGCTTTGGCGAACGGGTGGCTCTCGCGGTCGCGCTCGTGCTTGGGCAGTAGGTTGATTTGCAGGTCGGCGACCAGCGGCCCGGAGCGTAGGAAGTAGTGGCGGACCAGGCCGTTGAAATTGAACGGCGCCGAGGTGCCGACGTAGGTCTCGATGTCGGTGACCTCAGGGAGAGTCCGCACCACCATCGCGAGTTCCTTGGCGACCGCGGCGGTCCGTTCGAGGGTGGTCCCTTCGGGCATGTCCACCACCACCTGCAGCTCGCTCTTGTTGTCGTGCGGCAACATCTTGACCGCGGCCATCCGCAGCTGGAAGAGCGCCACCGCGCCAAGCAGCAGGATGCCAACCAGGCCGAGCAGCGCCCAGCGCTTGAACCGCGACGCGAGCAAGGGGGCGAAGATCCGGGCGTAGAGGCGATCGAGCCGCCCCTCGGTCGCGGTCTCGGCGTCCGGGCGGGAGGCGTGCCCTTCGGCCAGCTCGGCGGCGTGCTTCTTGAACAGGCGATAGGTAAGCCAGGGGGAGACCACGAACGCGACCGCGAGCGAAAAAAGCATCGCAGCCGAGGCGTTGATCGGGATCGGCCGCATGTACGGCCCCATCAGGCCGGAGACGAACGCGAGCGGCAAGAGCGCGCCGATCACCGTGAACGTGGCGAGAATCGTCGGGTTGCCCACCTCGTCGGTGGCGTAGATCGTCGCGTGGCGGGGGTTGGTCCAACCGAGCTGGTAGTGGCGGTGGATGTTTTCCACCACCACGATCGCGTCGTCCACCAGGATGCCGATCGCGAAGATCAACGCGAACAGAGTCACCCGGTTGAGCGTGTAGCCGAACAGGTAGGAGGCCGCGAGCGTGAGCGCCAGCGTCACGGGGACCGCGACCGCGACCACCACCGCCTCGCGCCGGCCGAGGGCGAACGCCATCAGCAGCACAACCGAGAGGGTGGCGAGGCCGAGGTGCTTCATCAGCTCGCTCGACTTCTCGTCGGCGGTCGAACCGTAGTCGCGGGTCTTGGTGAGCGCAACGTTGCTCGGCAGGACGGGGCCGCGCAACCGCTCGACCAGGGCGTCGAGCTCGGCCACCAGCTCGACCGCGTTGGTGCCCGGTTTCTTGGCGATCGCGAGCGTCACGGCGGGCGTGTCGAGCCCGGCGGGGAGCTTTTTCTCGGCTCCGGAAGCGCCCGCGGTCATCCAGACGTATTGGTCCGGTTCCTCCGCGCCGTCGGTGACGGTCGCCACGTCGCGCAGATAGACCGGCCGGTTGCCGGAGGCGGTGGACATCACCCCCACCACCGCGGCCGCCACCTCGTCGGCGGAATGGAACCGGGCGCCCACCTCGACCGCCGTCTCGACGTCGCCGGTGGCGAAGCTTCCCGCCGGCAGTTGCCAATCCAGCCCGGAGAGCGCCTGATGGACGCCGAGGATCGAGACGTGATGGGCGGCCAGCCGCTCGCGGTCGAAGCGGACCGAGATCGCCCGCCGCGCGCCGCCCAGTACCTGGACCTGCGCCACTTGGGGGTGGCGTACCAGCTCGGCGCGCAGCTCCTGGGCGACCCGGCGCAGCTCGAGCGGTGTCGCCGCGGTCGCCGACTGTGCCGACGACGCCGGCTTGGACCAGAGCGTGTAGGCGAGGGCGGGTACGTCGTCGATCCCGCGCGGGATGACCAGCGGCATCGGCGCCCCTTGGGGGAGGCCGGCCGCCGGCTCGGCGAGCTTGGTGTGGACGGCGAGGGCGGCGCGGTCCGGATCGGTGCCGACCAAATAGCGGACGATGATCAGGCCGCCCGACGGCTGGGAGGTCGAATAGACGTGCTCGACGCCCGGGATCTCGTAGAGCGCTTTTTCCAGAGGCGAAACCAGCCGCCGCTCGACCTCTTCGGCGCTCGCGCCCGGCAGTTGAAGGAAGACGTCGACCATCGGCACCTTGATCTGCGGCTCCTCCTCGCGCGGGGTGACCAGCACCGCGAACGCGCCGACCAGCAGAGCGGCGACCACCAGGAGGGGGGTCAATTTCGAGTCGAGAAAGGCGGCGGCGACTTTGCCCGCGACACCGGGCGGTTTTTCACCCTGGCGCCTGCGCATCGCCTCGCGCGGGGTACATTCAGTCTCCTGCTCCGCGGACTCCCACCTCCCGTCGTTCCCGCTCACGGCTGCACCTCGATCCGGGCGCCGGCGCCCGGCGCGTGGTCCAGGCCGAGCACCACGCTCTCGCCGCCGGACAGACCGGAGAGGATCTCGACGTTGTCGCCGCCGTCGCGGCGTCCCACTGTGACGACGCGGCTTAGGGCCATCCCTTCGGCCGTGCGGACGACCACCAAGGTGAGGCCGCCGCTTTCGATCAGAGCCAGAACCGGCACCTGGACGGCGTCGCTACCGCCGACAGCCAGATACGCGCGGCCGGCGGCGCCCGCCGCGATCTCGCCGACCCGGCCGGCCGGCAGATCGATTTTGACCGTGTAGGCGTGGGTGATCGCGTCGGGGCCGGGGGAGATCTCGGCGATCGTCCCCGCGATCTGCCCCAAGTCGGCGTGCGCATCGAGCGTCACGGCGAGCGGCGAGCCGGGGCCGAGCGCCGCGGCGCGGACGTTCGACTCCGGCACGCCGACCACCAGCCGATGGCCGGTGCGCGATTCGATCGTCACCAGCGGTCGGCCGGGGGCCGCGAGGTCGCCCACCTCGACCAACCGCGCGGTGACCCGACCGGCAAACGGGGAGACGACGCGCGCGTCGCGCGCCATTGAAGAGGCGGAGGCGACCGCGCCGCGCGCCTGTTGGACGGCGCCCGCCGCCTGCTCGAACTGGGTGCGCGCGAGATCCAGCTCCAGCTCGGAGGCGGATTGGTTGGCGGCGAGGGCCACATAGCGTTCATGGTTCCGGCGCGCGAGAGCGAGGGCGGATTCGGTTTGCGCGAGCGCGCCACGCGCCTGGGCGACTTGCCCCTCGGCCGCGCTCGGGTCGATCGAGATCAGCGTCTGGCCGGCGCGCACCGAATCGCCGAGCTGGACGTGGATGGCGGTGACACTCGCCATCACGCGGGAAGAGACGGAGGTCGAGCGCTCGGCCTCGACCGTGCCGGCCAGCTCGATCCGGCGCGAGGCGGCGACCCGCTCGGCGGTCGCGACCCGCGCGCTGATCGGGGGCGATTCGGCGGCGGGTCCGGTGTCGGAGTCGGAGCGGGGGCCGCAAGCGGTAGCGACCAGGGCGAAGGCGGAGAGGGTGGCGAAGGCGATGCGGTTCTTCACAGGGAGGGTCTCCCAGAGGGTGTCGAAGAGGTTGAGCCGAGGATCGATTCGGGGGCTTGCCCCGCGGCGAGCGCCAAACGGAGATGGGCGAACCAGGCGTCGGCGCGCGCGACCAACTCGCGCATCTCGGCCTCGCGGCGGGCGGTCGCGGCGTCCAGCAGGTCGGTCGACTTGACCACGCCGGCCTTGAAACGTTGTTCGACGATGCGCACCGCTTCGCCCGCCGCCCCGAGGGCGGAAGCGGCGGTGGCGCGCCGTTCGAGGGCCACCTGGGCCGTCTCGTACGCCTGGCGGGTTTCGAGGCGGATCCCCTCTTCGAAGCGGAGGAGGTCGGTGCGACCGGCATCCGCTTGCGCCTGGGCCGCGGCGATCGCGGCGCGCTTCTTGCCGCCGTCGAACAGGTCGAAAGTGGCGAGCGCCGCGATCGTGGTCGAGTCGCCATGGCCGCCGAACGGCCGGTCGTCCACGAGGTCGTGGCGGGCGACCAGGCCGACGCGCGGCAGGAGCGCGCCGCGCAGCGCCTGGGCTTCTAGATCGCCGGCTTCGAGCAGCTTCCGGGCGCCGACGAGATCGCGGCGGGCCAACGAAGCGGCAAGCCACTCGTCGCGCTCCTTGCCCAGCGGCGGCGGATCGCTCAAGGGGGCGAGCGCGTAGGTCGTCTCCATCGGCTGGCCCAGGCGAAAGGCGAGGTTGGCCTCGGCCACCCGGGCGTTGCCCCGCGCCTCAGCGAGCAGGTCGTCGAGCTGCGCCAGCTCGACCTCGGCGCGCAGAAGGTCCGAGCGCACCAGCATTCCCTGGGCGGCGAAGTTGCGGGCGAGTTCGACGTGCGCGGCGACGGTCTCGCGGGAGTGTTCGAGCACGGCGAGCGCCTCGCGCGCCTTGGCCAGCCCAATCCATGCCTCGGCGGCGGCCACCGCCGCCTGATCGCCCGCCCGGCCGGTGGTTTCACCCGCCGCTTCGGCGGCCAAGCGCGCCTGCTTGACCCGGGTCGACAGCTCGCCGCCGGTCCAGATCGGCACCTCGACTTCGAGCCGGGTGATCGCGGTATTCAAAGCATCGGGCGCGTTGGGGTTGCCGGCGACGAACGCGGGGAACGAGAAGCGCTCCTGGTTGAGCAGCAACCCGAACGCGTCGGCGGGGGAGTCGGTGCGGATCCACTGCTCGGAGAGGCGAACTTGGGGGAGGCGATAGGCCGCGGCCAGCCGCACCTTCGCCGCCGCCCCTCGCTCGCGCGCTTCCGCCGCCGTGACTTCGCGCGCCCCGAACCGGCCGCGCGCCAGCGCTTCGGCGAGCGAGATCGGCGGGATTGGGTCCTCGGCCGATGCCGGAGCGCCGGCTGCGATCGTCGCAAGAACGGCGAGGCCCCTCCCCAAGATTCGTATCCATCCCAAGGTCATCGTCGTCTCCCTTGCCAACCGAGCGCCTCGTCAGGGGGGCGTTCACTTGGGGAGAGGCAGGGGGCGGCAGAAAGGTTCCCGGCGGCGGTAGTAAGGAGAGATCTACCCTCTGTCTAGAAAACCTCCATGGGTGTGCTCGTCCCGGGACCGTCGGCGTCCCGACGGCGCTTCTTGGACGCTACGTGCGGGTGGCCGCGAGCAGTCGCTCCCGTAGCTCCGGCGGCAACGATTCCCGGTCGAGCGCGCCGCAGACCGAGGCGGCGAGGTCGAGGGTGGCAAAGACCGCCTGGCAGCGCTCGCACAGGGCGGTTGCGGAGTAGGGAAAGGGGACACCGTGGTCGAAAGCGTCCAGGCGGGCGCGCAGCAGGTCGAGGCAGATCTCGCGCGCGTGGGCCGTATGCGCCGCTGAAGAGATCGGCCGCTGCGGCAGGCCGTGCGCCAAGATCTGGCGGAGCTTCAAGCGGGCGCGGTGGATTCGCGTCTTTACCGTCGCTACTTCAAGGTCGAGGATCGCGGCGATCTCGCTCAGTTTGAGCTCGGCGATATCGGCGAGCAGGAGAGGGATGCGAAACGCTTCCGGCAGCTCGGCGATCCCCTGCTCCACCAGCTCGCGCGCTTCGGCGCGCAGGCGGTCGCTGTGCGGATCGGTATGGAGGGAGGAGAGATCGGGGAGCGTCGCCTCCGGCTGCGGCAGCAGCTCGTCGAACGAGTCGAGGTGCTGCGGCTCGCCCGCCCGGCGGCGGCGCAGGCGCTGGCAGGCGCGGTGCGCGATGGCGTAGAGCCAGGGGCGGGGATTCTCGGGATCTTCCAGTTGATCGATCGCGCGGAACGCGTTCAGAAACGTGTCCTGCACCAGATCGTCGGCATCGCGACCGCTGCAAATCCGGCGCGCGAGCGCATGGACGCGCGGCGCCTCGTTCTCGAACAACGCGACCACTTGCGCCTGTTGTTTCGATTGCGTTGCGGTGGCCATCGGTTCCATTCCCTGGATTCTACCGTGCCGGTCGGCCGGGGAACCTTTTCTCCCGGATCTGCCTCTTTCCAGATGAAGGGGGGAGCGACACCGATGTCGCACCCCGAACCCCAAGGAACCGGAACCATGGCCAGCTCGCTGCTCTCTCGGAACGTCGGAACGATCGATCGCACCCTGCGCGTCCTCCTCGGCCTCGCGCTTCTGTCGCTCACCCTGTTCGGGCCGAAAACCCTCTGGGGCTTGGTCGGGCTCGTACCGCTTCTCACCGGGTTGGTCGGCAGCTGTCCGCTCTACAGCCTGCTCGGTTTGCGCACCTGCCCGCTGCCGACGTTGCGCTGACCCTTCGACCCTCTTTGTGCCGGAACTCCTCGAGGAACCAACCCATGCCCGAACTCCACAGCACTTATGACGTCTCGGTCGCCTGGACCGGCGGCAAACAGGGAATCGCAAGCGCTCCGGACGGCCCCCCCGATCTCGCGATCGGCTCACCCCCCGCGTTCGGCGGGCCGGGCGGCCTCTGGACCCCGGAACATTTCTTCGTCGGCGCCGCGGTCGCCTGCTGGCTGACCACCTTCCTCGCGATCGCCGAGCTGTCCAAGTTCGAACCGGTCGCCGTCTCCGCCGCCGGGGAAGGGTTTCTCGAAAAAGGGGACGATCGCCGCTTCGCGATCACCAAGATCATCCTCCGCCCTCGCGTCACCGTCAAAAGCGAAGAGGAGCGGGACAAAGCCCTGCGCCTGATCCAGAAAGCGGAAGACGCCTGCCTGGTCGCCCGCTCGATGCGCGCGGCGGTGGTGCTCGAACCGGAGGTGGTGGTGGGGGTGTGAAAAACGTCGGCGTCCCGTCGGCGCTTTTTGCCGCGGCCTGGGCCTACTCGAAATACCCCACCACATCGAGCACCAAGTGCGCCGTGCCGGACGCTTGGACCGGGCGCACCGAGAGGGAGCCCGCGGCTAGGCTCAAGACGGCGTTGTTGGTGCGGGTCTTGTTCGAGGAGTAGCTGAGCGCGGTGGCGATCGGCAGCGGCGTGCCGGTCGCCCAGGCGCGCAGATCGCCGCTCCGGGAGGGGGTGACGACGCTTACGTTGAACGCGACCGATAGGGCGTCGGCCGGGACGCCGCAGAGGCCGGCGATCGGGAACGCCCGGTTCTGGTTCGCGGCGAGCGCCGGGCCGCCGTTCGTTCCGTTCGGGTTGCGGGTATCGACCGCGCGGCAGGGGGAGACGGGGTGGAAGCGCGACGCCGAGCGGTGGCAGACGCCCGAGCCGGCGTCGGTGAAGCTGCCGCCGGGGACGCCGACGAAGCGCCAGTCGTAGCCGGTGCGCCGGAGGGTCAATTCGAGCAGGCCGAAGTCGGTGGCCTGGGCGGCCTCGCGGTTCGCGTGGGTCGGTACTTGGGGATAGAGGATCTTGCCCCCCGTGCCGACCACGAACTGGCGCAGGCCGCGGGCCGGATCGGCGAGGCCGGTGGGGCCCTGCGGCGCGAAGCGCTCGTAGATGTGGTCGTGGCCGGTCAAGATCACGTCCGCCTTTGCATCTTCGAGCGCCTGCCAGAGTGCTTGAGTCTGCGGGTCGTCGCCGTGTGGGCCGGACGAGAAGCGCGGATGGTGCCAGGCCGCGAGCGTGCACACCCCTGGGTTCGCCGCGAGGTCGGCGCGCAGCCACTGCTCTTGCGGGGAGCCCGCGGCGCAGCCGCCGATCAGCGCGCAGTTGGAATTGAGCACGATCAGGTGCCAGCTGCCGAGATCGAAGCTGTACCACCCCTTCGCAGGGTCGCCCGCGGCGGCGCCGAAGTACTCGTAGTAGGCGGCGGCGTTCGGGGTCCCGTACTCGTGGTTGCCGGGGACCGGGCGGGTGACCGCTTTGACCCGCCCCCAGGAGGGATCGTAGGAGGCGAGAAAATTGCCCAGCGAGCCGTCCTCGTACTGGAGATCGCCGAGCGGCAGGACGGCGTCGTAGTGGCCGGCGACCGCGAGGTCGGAGGTGGCTTTCATCCGGCAGGCGACGGCGGTGCCCAGACCGCCGTTGAAGTTGGGATCGGTGGGCGCGCAGGCGATGTCGCCGACCGCGGCGATCTTTACCGCGTGGGCCGCCGGGGCCGATAGGGTCGCGAGCGCCCACAGGGCGATGCCGAACCGCGGGCGCCGACTCATGGTGCGGGTGCCAAGACCGCAAGCACCACCAGGCGCTCGGCGCCGTCGTTGCGAATGCCATGCGGCAGATCGGCGGGCGCGATCAGCATGTCGCCCGCGCTCATCGGCCGATCGCCGTCCGCGAGCAGGAAGAGGCCGCTGCCGGCGAGCACGTGGTACATCTTGTCCATCCCCGTGTGGGCGTGCAAGCGATGCTCTTGCCCCGGCTCGAAGGTGTTCAACCCGACCAGCAGGCGTTCGGATTCGAACAGGGTGACTTTGTCCATCCGATCGGGCGAAAAGGTGGCGCGATCGAGGGGACGGAACGGTTCGGGCGGACGGGTGGACATGGGCGTCATGATACCCTTATTGCTCTACGTTCAAGGAATTCATCGAAGTCTGCTCGTGAAATCTGTTCACCTGGTCTGCGCAGCTCGATCGAGCGCGCGGGAGATCGACATGAAGGATGACGCCACGGTCCACCCCGAGTTGGTCGAACGTCACGACGGAATCCAGGTCCTGCGCGGCGGGCAGGAGCACCGGCGGAGCTGGAACGGGATTCAGTACCAGCAGGGAATTTCCGGACGCAATGTCGGTGCCAAGAACCTCTCGATCAACGTCGCGACGGTGCCGCCCGGAGCGATCGCCTACGCCCACATCCACGACGGTTTCGAGGTCATGCTCTACATCGTCGAGGGGCGGGTGCGCCACGATTTCGGCGCTGACCTCGAGCACTCGGTCGAAAACGAGGCGGGCGACTTCATCTACATCGAGCCGGGCGTACCGCACGAGGTGTTCAATATCGGGAGCGGTCCGCTCACCGCCTTCGTCGCCCGCTCCACCGCCGACGAGTGGGACAAGATCATCGACGTGCCGAGCCGCTTCCGGCCGGTCGCTTGAGGGGCTCGCCATGCGTCGAACGTTCGTACTGATCGGAGCCTGCCTCCTCTCCTTCTTGCCGGCATTCCCTAAGGCGCTCCGCGCCGCCACGCCCTGGACGCCGCCCGATCCGGCGCTGGTCGAGCGGGCGCGGAAGCTCCTGGTCGCCACCCCCCTGATCGACGGCCATAACGATCTCCCCTGGCAGTACCGGGAGCGGGTGAAGAACCGGCTCGGCGAGATCGATTTGGGCGTAGATCAGACCGCGCTCGATCCGGCGTTTCATACCGACCTGCCCCGGCTGCGCAAAGGGGGCGTGGGTGCCCAGTTCTGGTCGGTCTATGTGCCGGTCAGCCTTGAAGGCGGGGCGGCGACGCGCGCCGTGTTCGAGCAGATGGACGTGGTGCGCCGGCTGGTCGAGCGCTATCCGAACGATTTGGCACTTGCGTTTACGGCCGACGACATCGTGCGCATTCATCAGGGCGGCGGGCAGAGCGGCAAGCAAAGCGGCAAGATCGCGTCGCTGATGGGGATGGAGGGGGGGCACGCGATCGACTCCTCGCTGCCCATCTTGCGCGCCTTCTACGCCGCGGGTGGGCGCTACATGACGATCACCCACACCAAGAACACCGCCTGGGCCGATGCCGCGACCGACGCGCCGAAGGCGGGCGGCCTCACCAAGTTCGGCGAGGAGGTGGTTCGCGAGATGAACCGGCTGGGCATGCTGGTCGATCTGTCGCACGTCTCGCCCGACACGATGAAGGACGCGCTCGCGGTGGCGGCTGCGCCGGTAATTTTTTCCCACTCTTCGGCGCGCGCGCTCTGCGATCATCCCCGGAACATCCCCGACGACGTGCTCGCGCTGCTGCCGAAGAACGGCGGTGTCGCGATGGTCACCTTCGTGCCATCGTTCCTCACCGAGGCGCGGCGGTGGTGGGGTGCGGCGCTCGACGGCGAAGAAAAGCGGCTCCAAGGGCTCCACCCGGAGAGCGCGGAGCGGGTGAAAACCGATTTGGCGTCCTGGAGGGTCGAACATCCCGAGCCCCGACCCTCGGTCGCCGACGTGGCGGACCACATCGAGCACGTCAAAAAGATCGCCGGGATCGACCACGTGGGCATCGGCTCGGATTTCGACGGCATCACCTCGACGCCGATCGGCCTCGGCGGGGTTGAGGGTTTTCCCGTCGTGCTCGCCGAGCTGCTCCGCCGCGGTTGGACCGACGCCGAGATCAAGAAACTCGCGGGCGAAAACCTCCTGCGCGCCCTCCGCGAGG
The DNA here is from genome assembly GCA_031404815.1 of Holophagales bacterium. Lineage (GTDB taxonomy): Bacteria > Acidobacteriota > Thermoanaerobaculia > Multivoradales > UBA5704 > DASYKS01. The sequence continues at coordinate 68,657 of JANNIH010000033.1, forward strand.
CCGAAACCGTGGCCAAGCGGCTCCAGAATGAGCGCCCCGCCTCCGAGGCGACGATCGAGAGCCTAGACCACCCGTAGAGGGCCGACCTACGTGTCTGCCCTCGGTTCGGCCCGCACCCACCAGGGCGCACATGCAGGTGCGCAAGGGCGCACACGCAGGTGCGCCCCTACGGGTTGTCCGTCTCCGGTGCCTCGTCGTCGGCCTCTTCGGGGCCGGCGACCACCAGGCCGCATTCGGGGCATTCTTCGTGGCCGGCCGGGACCTCGGTGCCGCAGGCGGGGCAGGCGCCGTGCCGTTCCTCGGGGAGCGTCGGCAGCTCTTCGCGTAGGCCCGCCAGGTAGACCTCGCGATCGATCGCTGCGGCGGCCTCGCCGTCTTCGCGGCGCACAGAAAGGGCGAAGTGGCGGGAGTCGCCGGCCAGCGGATCGATCCGGGCCGGGATGTCTCGCGCGGCGAGCGCGGCGGCGAGGTCCTGGATCCAGTCGAGGTCGGCGCGGCGGAGCACCACGACCTCGGCGTCCGGCGGGATCGCGGGCGCTCGCTCGGGGGTTTCGTCCTCGTCGTCCCACTCGTCGTCGTCCGGTTCGGGCTCCGCCGGTTCCGGGGCTTCCGGAGCGGGCGGGAGATCGTCGTCGTCGTCTTCGTCGTCACGCTCTTGGGTCGGGCCGCCGCAATCGAGGCATGCCGTGATGTGGGGTTGAAAATCCGAGCGGCAGCGCGGGCAATGGCGGATGAGCATCGGTGATCTCCGTTGCGAGAGGCTTGAGATCATGAATATAGAACGCCGCGGCCGGAATTTGGTCCGTGGCGCCGGATGAATCTAGAATGCATGACCAGCTATGAATCCCGGAATCCGATCCGAAGCGGTTCGCCGTTGGACGCGCCGCGGCCTCGTTTTGCTGCTGTTGCCGCTGCTCGCGACGCTGTCGGTGCGTGGCGCCGACTTCGAAGGGGAGCCGGGCGAGCTGTCGGCCGCCGAGGTCGCCTGCGATGCCCTCCGCTTGGGCAGTCTGCTCGAGCGGATCGCGGTCTCGGCGCCGGGCACAGCCAAAACGACCGGCCTCGCGCTCTCGTTCACCGCGAGCGGCGATTTCGCCGGGATCGCGACCAGCGGCAGCGCGCCGGGGAGCCCCGGGGCGGCGCTCGCGTTCTCGACCAATCCGGAAGAGACGACGCTGTTGCGCAACCCGGCCCGGCCGCAACTCTTCTCGGTCAGCCTGACCCGCAACGATTTGAACTCCAATCTGGTCGCAGCGGGCGATACGGAAGAGCTGCGCCTGAGCTTGAACCCGACCCTCGATCTGGCGAACCCGCCCACGGGCAATCTGCTCGCGCTCAACAATCTCAAAGCAGAGGCCGGTGCCGCGGCGAAATCGACCGACGCCAAACCGGGGCGCGGCCTCGGCTCGTCAATCGTCGCCTGCCATGGCGACTTCTCGGCTCGGGACGTTCACCTCTTCCGCGTCCTGTCGAGGATCGTGCGGGTGGAAGTGCCCGGTGCGCGGAGTGTGAAGCTCGCGATCTATCGGCGGACTTTCGTCGACAACTACCGGCTCGAGGCCGATGCCTTCGATGCCTCCGGCGCGAGCCTGGGGCGGCTCTCGGCCGCGTTCTCGATCGCCTCGCAGCCGTCGGGGGAGCTCGGTGGGGCTTCCCTTCTGATCTTCGCTCCCTGTCAGCCGGGTTCGAACACCGAATGCACGAGTTTGGTCGGGGATGGCGCGATCGCGCTGTTCGAACCGGTGGCCTCCGGGCTGCCGCCCCCGACCCCCTACCGCGCCTCGACCGCCGGGCCGCTTGAGGTTGAGGTGGATCTCGCCGACCTGCTCGGCGACACGACCTGGAGGCGTCCGCTGTGAGCCGACCCGCGATCCACCGCCGCTTCCTTGCGCTGGCCCTCTCTGCCCTGCTCGGCGCCGGCGGGGGAGCGCTCGCCGCCGCCACCTTTACCGTGCGCTCTCTCTCGAACAACACCTTCGTCCCCTCGAACCTGACCATCTCGGTGGGCGATTCCGTGACCTTCGTGAACCAGGGGAGCGGTCTGCACAACGTGATCGAAGACGGCAACGCGTTCCGCTGCGCCGAGGGGTGCGACGGCTTAGGAGGTGACGGCGATCCGTCGTCGTCCGATTGGAGCTTCACCCTGATCTTTGCCACCCCCGGGACGGTCGGCTACTACTGCGATGTCCATGGCACTCCCGGCACGGGGATGTTCGGCCGGATTCAGGTGGTCGCCCCCGGCTCGCCGGGCACGTTCGACCTCTCGGCCGCCACCTATGCGGCCGGCGAGTCGAGCGGCGGCGCGGCCATCGTCGTCCGGCGTTCCGGCGGCATCACCGGGGCCGTCTCGGTGCGCTATGCGGCGATCGGGATCACAGCCGGGAGCGATGACTTCACCCAACAGATCGGTACGCTCACCTGGGCCGACGGAGACGGCGCGGTGAAGACCTTCTCGGTGCCGATCACCAACGATACGCGGGTCGAAGGGAACGAGACGGTGCAGCTGACGCTGTCGAACCCGATCGGCGGCGTCGCGATCGGCCGGGCGACCGCTCTGCTCACGATCGTCGATGACGACGCGGGCAGCTCGCCCGGCCGACTCCGCTTCCGCGCGCCGAGCTTCGCCGGGCCTGAAGGGGGGAGCGTTCAGGTGATCGTCGTGCGCACCGACGGCGCGCTTGGGCCGGTCGCGGTGGGCTACGCCACGAGCGATGGCTCGGCCGCGACCGGTGCGGCGACCGCCGGTTCCGACTACACGTCCGCCACCGGCACGATTCTCTACGCGGCCGGAGAGATGGGGGAAAAGACGATCTCGATCCCGCTCGCCGTTGACGATGACGAGCCGGGGGTGCCCGACCGGGCCGAGGCGTTCGGGATCGCTCTCGCCAATCCGACCGGCGGCGCGGTGCTGCGCGATCCGTCGAGCGCCGACCTGATCATCCTGCCGGAGCGGGCGTCGGGTGGGGCGCTCTCCATAAGTGACGTTGCATGCGACGCGGGGCGCCTCTCCGGCCTGCTCGCGCGCAGCCGGGCTTCCGCCCCGCGGTCGAGCCGGCCGACTTCGCTCGCCGCCTCGTTCACCGGGACGGGCGATTTCGCGGGCCTTGCTACCACCGGGATCGGCGGCGCCACCGGGGCAGGAGAGGTGGCGCTCGCTTTTTCGACCAACCCGGAAGAGACGACGCTGCTCGCGAACCCTTCCCGGCCGCAGCTCTTCTCGGTCAGCCTGGCCCGGAACGAGCTGAATTCCGACCTGGTGGCCGCGGGCGCGGCCGACGAGTTGCGGTTGACCCTCAACCCGACGCTCGACGCCAATCCCCCGGCCGGCAACCTGCTCGGAATCGACAACCTGCTCCCGACCGCCGGGCGGCCGGCCCACCCTGCCGACGCCAAACCGGGGCGCGGCATCGCGCCGCTGCTGGCTCCATGCCATGGCGATTTCGGCCCGGGGGACGTCCACCTCTTCCGCGTCCTCTCGAAACTCGCGCGCGGCGAAGCGGCGGGGGCGAGCGGCTCTAAGCTCGCGATCTACCGCGCTCCCGAGCCCGATCGCTATCGCCTCGATCTCATCCCTCTCGACGCCGCCGGCTTAGGGTCCGGCCGGTTCGCGGTCGAGATCGACGTGGTGCGCTCTCTAACCGGTGAGCTCATGGGCGGCACGCTCCGCCGGCTCGGACCCTGCGCCGCGGGGGAGGCGACCGGCTGTACCGATCCGACCGGTCTCGCGGCCAACGCCGCGCTTGTTTTGTACAAGCCGGTGGCGTCGGAAACGCCTCCGGCCTCGCCTTATCGAATCTCCGCCTCCGGACCCGTAGAGGTGGCGGTGGACTTTGCCGACCTGCTCGGCGGCACGGCGTGGCGCCGGCCTCTGGAATGAGGGAAAACGGTGTTCATTCGCGGGGAGTCGAGCCGCGCGGTATTCTCGGCCCAGATTTCGAGGTCCATCTCTCTAGCGAGCCGGAGCCCGCGCGCTTCCGGCTCGCCTCCCAAGGAGTCTTCTTATGATCGCTTGCCGCCGCCGTAGCACGACCGCCGCAGGTCTCGTCGCTGTTTTGACCCTGGCGCTCGCCGCGCCGATCCCCTCTCGGGCGGCAGGAACGCCGCTCGGTGCCGACTCGCCGGAGAAACTGGTCGAGCGGATGCGCCAATCGGCGCAGAAGAAGGACTTCCGCGAGCTCGCCGCCTGCCTGGCGCCGGAGCCGCGCAAAGAGCTGGCCCAGATGATCTGGATGGGCGCCACGATGATGATCGGCATGGCGACCGCGATGGGCTCGGTGGGCACCGAGCTGGCCGCCGGGATGGCCGAGGCCATCGGCGGCGAGGCGGGTGAGGGGGAGGCGAAGGCTCAGAAGGCGCCGGAAGCGCCGAAGATCGACCCCAAGCTCGCGGCGCTCTCCAAGCGCTACGACGAGGTGGCGCACAAGCACGGCCTGCCCGGGCTCAAGGACGACGCCGTCCCCGATTCCGACCCGGCGGCGCTGTTCGCGAAGATCGACGCGGTCGAGGTGGTCGGCGACTTCGGCGCCCTGCTCGAAGGGATCGGCGACGCGACCGGCGAGGCCGCGCCCGCTCCCCCCGCGCCCGAAGGGAAACTCGAAGGGCTCGAGATCGACGGCGAGAAGGCGACGGCGACGCTCGACGGAGAAGCGGTCAACTTCGTCAAGATCGAGGGGCGCTGGTACATCGCCGAGCTGCCGAAGAAGCCCGGAGCCGGCGAGTAAGAAAGAAGCGATTGGGAACTGCACATTGGGATGTGCAGGGCGGGCCAAGACCGCCCTGCCAGACCCGAAACGGGGCTTGACCGCGTCGGTCGGCTGGTGATATTCAACCAACAAATTGTCGTCTTCCCAGCTCCTGGCAGGTCTACCCCGTTCGTGAGGATCGTCCCGATGCCTACAGCGCGTTCCGTCTTTCGTACCGGCCTGGCCCTCGTTCTCGCCGCTCTCTCCTCAGGCGCGTTGTTTGCCGCCGCGCCGCAGCCGGTGTCGGTGCGCGCCGCCCGTTTCGGCGTTTCCCGACCGGTCAGCGAACTGGCGCGTGAACCGATCAACGTCCTTCGGGCCACCGTGGACAAGAACGGTGTCTCGCTGTTCAATCGCGAGATCAACCCAACCAACACGAAGGTGATCAAGAAGATCGTGCCGGGTGCCGGCGCCGGGGCAAGCCCCCTATTCCTCGATCCGACCGTTCCCGCCGCGAAGGTCTCCAGCCTGGTGCGGGTGATTCCTGCGCCGTCGCTCACCTTCGATGGCGTCAACAGCACGACCGGCATTCTGCCGCCGGACACCGTGGGCGACGTCGGCCCCAACCATTACGTTCAGAACACGAACTCGTCGACCACCGCGATCACCGCGATCGGCATCTACGACAAGAACACCGGTGCGTTGCTCGTGCCGATCTTCTCGATGGCGACCCTGTTCAACAGCATCGGCGGGCCGTGCGCGGCCGGCGATGACGGCGACCCGATCGTGCTCTACGATTCGTTCGCCGACCGCTGGCTGATCAGCCAGTTCGGGATCGGCACGGAGCCCACCCGCCAGTGCATCGCGATCTCGCAGACCGGCGACCCGACCGGCGCCTACTTCGCCTACGAGTTCGTCATGCCGACGGACGGAGACGGCAAGCTCAACGACTATCCGCACTTCGGCGTTTGGCATGACGCCTACTACATGACCGACAACCAGTTCAACACCGCCGGCACCGCTTTCGAGGGGGGTGGAATCTTCGCGTTCGACCGCAACAAGATGGTCTCGGGCGACCCGACGGCGACCTACATCTACTTCGACGTCTTCCCGATCGACCCGAGCGCCGGCGGCATGCTGCCGAGCGACGCGGACGGTGTGGTGCCGCCGCCGCCGGGGCTGCCGCAGCTGGTCATGGAGTACCGGGCCGACGAGTTCGGCGATCCGCTCGACGCGATCCGCTTCTATGAGTTCGTCCCCGACTTCGTGGGGGGCTCTTCGACCCTCACGGTGCGCCCGGATCTGGCACTCGCCGCTTTCGATGCCCGGCAGCCGGCCGGTCGCGGTGACATCGAGCAATCGGGTGGGGCCAACCTCGACTCGATCGCCGACCGCCTGATGCACCGCCTCCAGTACCGCAACGTCGGCACGCTCGCGGCGCCGCTGAACCGTTGGACCGGCAACATGACGGTCAATGCGAGCGGCGTCAACCCGACCAACGCCGCCACCTTCCAGGCCGCCCCCCGCTGGTTCATTCTGCAGAGCGCGGGCACGGCGCTGCCGACCGTGCTCGATCAGGGGACCCACTCGCCCGACGGCGGCAACGGGGCGACCGGTGGGAACCGCTGGATGTCCTCCGCGGCGCTCGACAACCAGGGGAACTTAGGGATCGGCTTCTCCCGTTCGAGCACGACCCTACGCGCCGACATCATGATCGCCGGCCGCCTCGCGACCGACGCGCCGGGCTCGCTGGTCCAGGGTGAGACGGTGATGTTCGCCGCCGCCGGTTCGCAGACCTCCGGCTCCAACCGCTGGGGCGACTACAGCTCGATGAACGTCGATCCGGTGGACGACTGCACGTTCTGGTACACCCAGGAGTACTACTCGACGGTCTCGGGCGCCAACTGGCGGACCCGGATCGGCAGGTTCGTCTACCCGTCCTGCACCGCGCCGCAGAAAGGCAACGTGGCGGTCAACGTCACCAACTGCGGCACGGGCGCGCCGATCCTGGGCGCCACGGTCGCGATGACCGGCGGCTTCGTCAACTCGACGAACGTCTCCGGCAACTTGGTGAGCAACTTCATGGCCGGGCCGGGGAGCTACACGGTCACCTCGAACAAGACCGGCTTTCTCTCGCTGGCCGGTTCGACCGCGCCGGCCGTGGTCACCAACGGGGGGACCACGAACATCAACGTCTGCCTGACCGGCGCCGCCGCCGTCTCGGCGGGTATGGCGACGATCACCGCCGAATCGTGCACGCCGGCCAACTCGGTGCTCGATCCGGGTGAGACCGCGACGGTCAGTCTCTGCGTTCTAAACAGCGGCACCGCCGATACGGTGGCCGCGGTCGGCACGCTCCAGGCGACTGGTGGCGTCACCAGCCCAAGCGCCGCGCAGGCGTACGGCGTGATCGTCGCGGCCGGCCCCGCGGTCTGCCGCAACTTCACCTTCACGGTCGACGCGGGGCTCACCTGCGGCGCCACGGTCACCGCGACGTTGCAGATCCAGGACGGCGCCAACAATCTCGGCAACGTGACGTACAACCTGATCACCGGCACCTTGACCGGCCCGGTGGTGACCAACACGTTCAGCTACACCGGTGCTGTGGTCGCGATCCCCGACGCCAACGGAGCCGGTGTGAACGTCAACCTGGCCGTCGCGGGCATCGCAGCCGGCAGCCAGGTGACCGACGCCAACTTCCGCTTCGATACGGGCGGCGCTTGCACCAACTCGGTCGGCAACACCAACGCGGGCCTCGACCACACCTGGGTGGGAGACATCACCGTCATCGGCACGGCGCCCACCCTTCAGGCGGTGACGATCATCGATCAGATCGGCGTCCCGGCCACGACATTCGGTTTGAATGCCGAGAACTTCTGCGCCGTGGTGTTGGATGACGAAGGGGCGTTCCCGCCGATCGAGAATACGGTTTTGAACCCTGTGGTCGGCAACTTCTCGCCGAACAATCCGCTGTCGGGCTTCGATACCGTCACCGCGCCGAACGGCAACTGGGTGTTCAACTTCTCCGACCGGGCTGCCGGCGACCTCGGCAGCGTGCGGCGCTTCTCGCTGGTCTTGGAGACCACCGGCCGCGTCTGCTCGACCACGTGCGTCCAGGGTTGCATGCTCACCTGCCCGGCGAATATCTCCACCAACAACGCCCCCGGGGTCTGCAACGCTCCGGTTGCCTTCGGGGCGCCCACCACGACCGGCTCTTGCGGCACGATCACCTGCAACCCGGCCTCCGGTTCGACCTTCAACGTCGGAGTCAATCCCGTCACCTGCTCCGATTCCGGCAGCGCGGCGACCTGCGGCTTCACGGTCACGGTCAATGACGTCGAACCGCCGGTCGTCACCGGGACCACCTGCCCGGCGATCGATGTCACCCAGCCGAGTGGCCCGGTCAACTTCACGCCGCCCACCGCGACCGACAACTGCGATGGAACGGTGGTCGCGACTTGCATCCCCGCGCCGGGCTCGATCTTCCCGCTCGGCACCACCAACATCACCTGCACGTTCCCGGACGGTGTCCAGAACACCTCGACCTGCAGCTTCCCGCTGACGCTCAACGTCTCGGTCCTCGACATCCCGACCCTGTCCGGCCTCGGCTTCGGCGGTTTGGCGGCGCTCTTGGCAGCCGCGGCGATGATCGTCCTGATGCGCCGCCGACGCACTGTGTAACGCGGCAAGACCGGACCGCGGGGTGGTTCCCGCGGTCTCGCATCGAGTAGCAAGAAAAGAGGCCCCTCCGGGGGCCTCTTTTCGTTGGTAGGGACCAGCTCACCGACGACGCGACGCTTGGGGCATCGCCCAGGTCGCGAGGTCCTATTCGCCCTGTCACCTCGCTGTCACACATCGGCTCCCCACCTGCCAAACCTGGATGCGATCGTTCGCCTCGCTCGGACGGCTACGGCCGGGAGCAATCGAACCTAAAAACATCTGCCCTGGTTTGGGAGAATGGAGAAGACGATGAAGCGCAGCTCGAAGATCGCCACGGTTGTGGCCCTTGTGTCCTTCGCGATGCTCGCTGGCGGAACCACTGTCGTGGCGCAGGCCGGAAAGGTCGATCCGTCGATCCCCGGATATTCGAAAGTGAGCGGCGTCTCGGGGAACGTCAACTCGATCGGTTCGGACACCTTGAACAACGCGATGACGCTCTGGGCCGAAGGCTACAAGAAGCAGTACCCCAACGTGCGGATCCAGATCGAAGGCAAAGGTTCGTCCACCGCGCCGCCGGCTCTCATCGCGGGCACCGCGCAGCTCGGACCGATGAGCCGCGAAATGAAGGCCGAAGAGATCGACCAGTTCGAGAAGAAGTACGGCTACAAGCCGACCCCGATCAAAGTGGCGCTCGACGGCATCGCGGTGTTCGTCAACAAGGACAATCCGCTGCAGAGCCTGACCATTCAACAGGTCGACACGCTGTTCTCGAAGACCCGCGCCTGCGGCGGCAAAAAGGGGGGTGCCAAGTGGGGTGACCTCGGTTTGACCGGCGAGTGGGCGAACCAGCCGATCAGCCTCTATGGTCGTAACTCGGCGTCCGGCACCTATGGCTATTTCAAGGAAGTGGCGCTCTGCAAGGGCGACTACAAGGACACCGTCAAGGAGCAGCCGGGTTCGGCATCGGTCGTCCAGGGCGTGTCCGCCGACCGGTTTGGGGTAGGCTACAGTGGAATCGGATACAAGACTTCGGGCGTCAAGGCGCTCTCTCTGGGCAAGACGGCCGGCGCCATGTTCAGCGACGACGCGGAGAACGTCTACACCGGCAAGTACCCGATCTCGCGCTACTTGTACGTGTATGTGAACCAGGCTCCGAACAAGCCGCTCGATCCGATGGTGCGCGAGTTCGTCAAGTTCATCCTGGCGCAGGAAGGTCAGCAGATCGTGGTCAAGGATGGTTTCCTGCCGCTCACCGGAACGGTCGCCAAGCAGGAGCTCGCCAAGCTCAAGTAAGAATGGCGAATGTCGAATCACGAATCGGGAAGCGAGGCTTCTCGGTTCGTGCTTCGGAGTCGCCCTTCATTCTAGATTCTCGATGATTGATCCGACATCTCCAATGCCGATGCCTGAGCCCGCGCTCACCCCGCTCCCTGCCCCCGCGCCGCCCAAGCGCCGGGTTCATCCCCGCCTGCTGCCTGCGCCGACCCCCAAACGTCGGCTTTGGAGCGATCGCGCCGCGCGCTGGGTCGTCTCTGCGGGAGGGGTCGCGATCGTTGCGAGCATCCTTGGCATTCTGATTTTCATCCTGGCCGAAATCTGGCCGATCTTCTCTCAGGCGCGGGTCGAGCCGGAGCGGACGGCCGAAGTTGCCGGCGCGACCCTTTCCGCCGTGCTCACCGACGAACACCGCGAGCTGGTCGCGGCGATCAGCGGCGATGGCCGGGTGGTTGCGGTCCGGGCCGACAGCGGCGCGCTCGAAGTCGAGCGGCCGATCGCCGAGCCGAAAGTGGCGGTCACCGCCGCCTCGTCGCCGCCCGGCGGTCGGGCACTCACCGCCGCCCTGGCTGACGGACGGGTGGCGATTGTGCCGGTCGGCTTCGATGTCGCGTTTGCGGGTGCCGACGGCTCAGAGCGTCGGACGACGCCGCGCCTCGATCCCCCCATTCTTCTGCAGATGGACCCCGCGGGACGGCCGCTCCGCGCGTTTGCCGCCCAGCTGGGGAAGGATGGAAGCGCGGTTGCGGCGGCGCAGTTGGAGGACGGAACGGTGGTCGTCGTCCGCCGCTCGGTCGAAACGAATGATATTACCGGCGAGACGACCGAATCGGTCGCGTCGGGCGAGTCGAAGCTCTCCCGTTCGCTCACTGCGCTGGTGTTCGACGAGGAGCAGGCGAACCTCTGGGCCGGAACGGCCGATGGCGGCCTGATCTGGTGGCGTCTCGAAGCGGCGCAGCTGGGGGAGCCGGGATTCGCGGCGGCCGGCCGCTCCGCGATCACCGCGCTCTCGCCGCTGATCGGTGGCCGAACGCTGGTGGTGGGGCAGGCGAACGGCGCACTCTCGATCTGGTTTCCTGTCGAGCAGAAGGACGAAGGGTATCGCCTGACCCGCATCCGCGATTTTCCCCCTCTGCCGAGCGCCGTGCGCCAGCTCGCGCCGTCCGGTCGGGGCAAGGGCTTCTTGGCCGCCGACGAGAGCGGCCGGCTCGGCCTCTACTGGTCGACCTCGGAGCGGACGCTCTGGGCCGGGCGCGGGCCGTTCGACCGACCGACCGGCCTCGCGTTCAGCCCGAAGGCCGACGGCGCGGTCCTGGCCGCAGGAGGCAAGCTCGCCGAGCTCTCGGTGTGGAATCCGCACCCGGAAGTCTCTTGGAAGGCGCTGTTCGGCAAGATCTGGTACGAAGGGTATGGCGAGCCGAAGTACGTCTGGCAGTCCTCGTCGGGCACCGACGACTTCGAGCCCAAGCTGTCGCTCGTCCCGCTGCTCGTCGGCACGCTCAAGGGCACGTTCTACTCGATGCTGCTGGCGATTCCGCTCGGCGTGTTTTCCGCCATGTACATCTCCCAGTTCATGCACCCTTTCTACAAGCGGGTGCTCAAGCCGGTGATCGAGGTGATGGCCTCGCTGCCGAGCGTGGTACTCGGTTTTCTCGCCGGACTCTGGCTCGCGCCCCGGGTCGAGCAGGTGGTGCCCGCGCTCTTCCTCTCGTTCCTGATCCTGCCGGCAGTGGTCTGGCTGGCTGGAAGCTTCTGGCAAATGGTGCCCGCTCGCTTGCGCAACCGCTTCCGGGCCGGCAGCGAGACGGGGCTCTACGTGGTCGCCCTGCTCGGGGGCTTGAGCCTCTGCTATGCGCTCAGCAAGCCGTTCGAGCATCTCGCTTTCGATGGCAACTTTCAGACCTGGTTATCGGCAACCACCGGTTGGACCTACGACCAGCGAAACGCGATCATCGTCGGTCTCGCGATGGGTTTCGCGGTGATCCCGATCATCTTTGCGATCGCCGAGGACGCGTTCTCGAACGTGCCGCAAAATCTGGTGGCGGGCTCCCTCGCTCTGGGCGCCAATCGCTGGCAGACGGTGACCCGCGTCGTCTTGCCGACCGCTTCGCCCGGGATCTTCTCCGGGATCATGATCGGCTTCGGCCGTGCGGTCGGCGAGACCATGATCGTGCTAATGGCGACCGGCAATACGCCGATCCTCGAGTGGAATCCGTTCAATGGCTTCCGCACGCTGTCGGCGAACATCGCGGTCGAGATCCCCGAGGCGGCGCAGGCGGGCTCGCTTTACCGCACCCTGTTTCTCGCCGCCCTCCTCCTTTTTGCGATGACGTTCTTTGTCAATACCCTCGCCGAGATCGTGCGCCAACGACTACGCGAACGGTATTCGCAGCTCTAAATGACGCGCAGCTCTAGATGGTCGCCGCCACCCCTTTCGAACAGTGACCTGACACCCAAGTCTTCGACGAGCGAACCGATGAGCCGCCCGAACTCGACCCCTGCAAAACGCCGCTCCGACGTGCTCGGCGATTCATTCACCGCGCTGTGCGGCGGCGCTCTCGCGCTCAATCTCCTCCTGGTCGTCGGCATCCTCGCGCTGCTCGCCTGGAACGGCGGCCGTTTCTTCTGGCAGCGCGACCTGATCGAGCTGACGATGAAAGACGGCAGCAAGGTTTTGGGCGAGCTCTGGGAGGAGGAAAAGCGACCGACCGAGGGGGAGCGCCAGGGGGTCGATCGGCTGCGGCTCAAAATCGGCAACCGCGATCTGGTCGGGCTCGATTTCGCCTGGGTCGATCGCGCAGGAATCGCCTCGATTTCGAACCCGCCGGGCGCGGTCTTGCTGGAGCGGCTCGAGTACGGCAACTTCTACGGCACGATCCAGGAGATCCGCTCAGGCGGTAAGGTCGTGGCGTCCGGTTCGGAGGCCTCGTGGCAGGCGTTTGGGCCGCTCCACAGGCAGAAGATCGCCGAGAGCGAAAAGGTCGCCGATTTGGAGAAGGGGGAGATCGGCGACATCAATGCGGCGATTGAAAAGCTCCGTCTGCGGCGCAAGAAGCTCGACCTCTTGTCGCTTCCCGCGGCGGAAAAGGCGCGTCGGATCGCCGGGCTCGACGCCGACCTCGCGGTCCGCGAAGCCGAATACCAGAAGCTCGCCGACCGCCTCTCCGCGATGCGCGAGGAACTCGAACGCGACCAGATTGTGCTCGCCGCCGTCGATGGCGCGACCAAAGAGCTCGCGCTCTCTGCAATCGTTCACGCGATCCGCCCGAACGCCATGAGCGGTTGGAGCAAAGCGGGGCTCTATGTCCAACGGATCTGGGAGTTCACCACCGCCGACCCGCGCGAGTCGAACACCGAAGGGGGGATCTTCCCGGCGATCTTCGGTACCGTGATGATGGTCTTCTTGATGAGCTTCGCCGTCGTGCCTCTCGGGGTTCTCGCCGCGCTCTACCTGCGGGAGTACGCCAAGCAGGGGCCGTTCGTCCGCATGGTGCGGATCGCGGTCAACAACCTCGCGGGCGTGCCGTCGATCGTCTTTGGCGTCTTCGGTCTCGGATTCTTCGTCTACTTCGTCGGTGGTTCGATCGACCGACTCTTCTACCCGGAAGCGCTCCCCGCGCCGACCTTCGGCACCGGCGGCATACTCTGGGCGGCCCTCACGCTCGCTCTGCTCACCGTACCGGTGGTCATCGTTGCCGCCGAAGAGGGGTTGGCCGCGGTGCCGCGGATCGTTCGCGAAGGGTCGTTGGCGCTCGGCGCCACCAAGTTCGAGACCCTCTGGCGGGTGGTCATCCCGGCGGCCGCGCCCGGCATTCTGACCGGCATGATCCTCGCCATGGCGCGCGCCGCGGGCGAGGTCGCGCCCTTGATGATCGTCGGCATGGTCAAGCTCGCGCCCGCGCTACCGGTCGATGGCCACGCCCCGTTCGTCCATTTCGAGCGCAAATTCATGCACTTGGGGTTCCACATTTACGACGTCGGCTTCCAGAGCCCGAACATCGAGGCGACGACGCCGCTGGTGTTCGCGACCGCGCTGCTGCTGATCATCGTGGTCACGATCATGAATCTGACCGCGATCGCCTTGCGCAATCACCTGCGTAAAAAGTACGCCGGGAGCGCCGTATGATTGGAACCCTTGCCCCTGATGTTTCTTCGAGGAGAGAGCCGATGCAGGATCTCGCGCCCAGCCCCGCTCGGGCCGACCACGCCGGCCCAGGTCCCGCCGCTCCGGACCGCGATCCGGCGTTGCGGCCCCAGATCGACAATCCGATCCTGGAGGTCGACCGCCTATCTCTCTGGTACGGCGACAAGAAGGCGCTCAAGGACATTTCGCTCGAGATCCCACCGAAGAAGATCACCGCCTTCATCGGGCCCTCGGGCTGCGGCAAGTCGACGCTGCTGCGCTGCATCAACCGACTGAACGATCTGGTCGACGGCGTGCGCACCGAAGGCGACATCCGTTTCGAAGGTGCGAGCATCTACGACCCGACCTTGGACATCAATTGGCTGAGGAAGCGAGTCGGCATGGTGTTTCAAAAGTCGAACCCGTTCCCGAAGTCGATCTACGAGAACGTCGCCTTCGGCCCCCGCATCCAAGGGATCAAGAAGAAGGCCGACCTGGACGAGATCGTCGAGCGCAGCCTGCATCGCGCGGCACTCTGGGACGAGGTGAAGGACCGGCTCGACGAGAGCGCGCTCGGCATGTCGGGAGGTCAGCAGCAACGCCTGTGCATCGCCCGCGCGATTGCGGTCGAGCCCGAGGTGATCCTGCTCGACGAACCCTGCTCGGCTCTCGATCCGATCGCCACCGCCCGCATCGAAGAGCTGATGCAGGACTTGAAAGACCAGTACACCCAGGTGATCGTCACCCACAACATGCAGCAAGCCTCGCGGGTCTCCGACTACACCGCGTTCCTCTACTTAGGCGAGCTGATCGAGTACGGCGACACCGGCCGGCTGTTCATCAACCCGATGAAGAAGCAGACCGAGGACTACATCACCGGGCGGTTCGGGTAGGGAGGCTCAAGGGTCACGCTGGCGGGGAGCCAGGTTCCTAGCCGCACCTGTGCCAGGAGTGGTAGATCGCGATCTCCGTCGCCAGGCCCTTGCCATCCGGCCAAGGGAATTCCCGTCGATGCCGGCTGACGTGAAGGGCCTCCGCGCCCGATCCGCCGGTTTCATCGGCTGATGAGATCGGGCGAGGGAGCTCGGCGATCTTCAGCGCTTCGAAGCGCCGGGGTTTCTGCATCGCGGGGACCAGGTGCTTGGCGATGGTCCGACCCGAGCGGGCATAGCCGACCATCATCCCTTCCTCCATCGCCCACGCATAGTCGCCGTCGACAAAGCGGCATAGTCCACGGTCGCAGTAGGCACTTCCGGCGGCGTGCCCCGCATCTACGGGTTTGCATTCCACGAAGAGCGCATCGTGTACGGAGAGCACGGGTCTGGGCTCTTCCTCGAAATTGCAAAGCCGGAAGCACAGGTCCGGCTCCTTTTTCGGCTTGGAGCCATCGAAATTTTCCACCTGTGCCTGCCGCACCACCGTTTCGTAGGTCCAACGGTTGAACCCGGGCACCCTCCCCTGCCACCGTAGGTCGTTCTCGACCACTTTTCGCAGCTCTTCGGTGACCCGGTCCTCTTTCTGCCGGGCGAGAAAGAATCCGCGTTCGATGAGGATCTCGAGAGCTTGGGAGATGATCCGTCTTACCAACAAAATCACGGGCAGCCCGAGGCGAGGGTGGGGTAGCCGATACGCCCCCGGGCGAACTCCATGCGTGAAGAACCCGTCAGCTTGGCCTTGGCTCATGCGCCCTCGGTCAAACCAAAGGCGTCAAGATGCTGCCGGATGATGGCTTGGCCGCAGAGTCGGGCTCGGGTGATCGTCCACCAGCGCCGCTGGTTGAGCAGGCCTAGGAGCAAGCCGCGCTGGCCGGGGACCCTGACTAAAATCCGACTCGCAGAGCGCCGGTTCGCCTCTTCCATTGCCGTACGCAGTAGAGCAGGGCTGAAGGAGACAGTCTCTCCGGCGCGCGAAATAGCGAGGAAGTACCAGGGTTGCTCCCAGCGGTCTGGCTGTTCGCGGGGTTCTTCGATAGAGACCTTCTCGCCGCACACATCGAAGTACGGCTCCAGCAGCCCGGTCAGCTCCCGGCGGAACGGTTCGCGATCCGGGTGGCTCGTGCCTTGCAAAGCGGCGCGCCCTTGTCGTCGATAGGACATGGCGGAAAACAGGGTGTCGCGGACGGTTTGTGCTGCATCGTCATCAAGTCCATAAAGGCGGAAAAGGAAAGAGTCGATCTCGTCCCAAGGTTTCTTTCGGTCGCTCTCCAGTTGGTGCGCGAGCCTTCGAATCGTGGATTTCTCGGGCTTCGACAACGAACGAAGGTCAGGGAACGGAAGCGCATCAAACTCCTCCTTGTTGAACGTCTGCCGATCGAAGCCGGCTCGGCGACTGGACATCAGGCAGAAATAGGAGAAGAGCGTCGAATGCGGGAGGACGTAGAGCAGAGCGGCCAGCGTCTCTTCCTCTGGATGTCCAACGCACGAGTAGCCGTAGTAGCTCTGGGAGAAGGCTAGTGCTTCCGAGGAGAGATAGGCGCGAGAGCCTTCCGGATCGTCGCCGGGGGACTGGGGGATGATGACCAAGGGAGCCTGGTAGAGCGCAATCGTTTTTGGCCAATACGCCGTGCAGAGTACCCTCCCGTCATCTCCGACCCTGCCGTGCCTTTCCTTGAAGGTTCTAAGAGAAGTGCGCTGAATCGAAAATCCCGACTCTGGGGCCTCGAAGACTAAAAATTCCGCAAGAAACCCTGCTTCCTTCTGTGGACTTGCTAGGAGGTCGAAACCCTTCCCAGTCTTGTCCTTCTTCGGATTCCAGGCTCGCCAATACGCCGCCAAGCTTTGAGGAAAGGCACACAGTAGAGTCTCCATTATCTCCACATCCCGCCAAGTTCCCAGCGACAACGTCTTCAAGACCCAAGGTTGCTGTTCCAATCGCCGGGTGCTGATTGGCTTGGCTGTCTCGTAATCGAGACGGAACCGGCTTTGCTGATTCAATCCGGGCTCTTGGAGCGGGGCGGCGAAAACGAACTGATGCTCCGCCGACGGAACAGCGTTGCGTGCGAAGAGGAGGCAGAAAGGCATATCCATCGATTCCCAGACCGGGGTCTTCCGCAGATCGGCGCCGTTAATCAGTCCCGTTACCGACAGGCTTCTCAGGATGGCAATCCAAGCCTCGTAACCCTTTCCTGTAGTGCGCCCAAAGAGGCGCGCGTGCAAGGCAAGGGCGATGATGCCGTCCTCCCTTTTGGCCCATTCGGTCGCGCGCCAGAGGAACGGCAGATCGGGGTTTTTATCCGGGTTCTTGTAACGCTTGGCCAGCTCGGCGAAGCCCCGTTCACGGAGGACCCGTCGCCCCATTTCTGTGAACTCTTGGTTCAGCGCATCTGTCTTGCTCACTCGGGTCGTGACTTTTCCATCTACCCTCTGTCGCTCTTCCTCGCGCAGTCGCGTCCACGGGGGATTCCCGATCACGATGTCGAAACAACCATTCAACTCGGCCGGAACACTCGGCCCCAGGCTTCCGATCGAGAAGGTCGCCGCTTCCGGCGAATCGTCTCCGAAATGGAACAGCACGCCCTTTCGGAGATCCTTGGGGAATTTCAGAGCCTTCGGCGGCCGCGGCGTTCCGTTCAGTTCGATCGCGGTGATGTAGAGCGCGAGAGCCGCAAGGCGTAGGGCCGGTCGGCTGACGTCGAAGCCGCGCAACTGACCATAGAGGATGCTCTGGATCGTCCGGGTGTCGGGGCGCTTCTGGTCGACCCGCCAGCGCTCGCTGACGAGCCGACGGAACGAGAGAACCAGGAAGATCCCCGCGCCGCAAGCCGGATCGAGGACCATCGCCCCGGACGGGTCTTTGACCGCCGCAAAGGCCTGATCGACCATCAGCCGCGCGATCGTGCGCGGAGTGTAATGAACGCTCGTCCCGCGGGCGATGCGGGGATCGGCTCGATGGCTGAAGCTCTCGTACACCTGACTCAGAACTCCTACCGGAATATGAGCGAAGTCGAGGTCGCCCCAGTCGAATTCCTGCTGGAACCCGGCCCCGGTGTGTCGCCAGCCGTTCAGGATGGCGTGCAGGTGGTTGAAGAAGTCCTTCCCTGCGCGCTGCTCGACGCTGCTGTAAAAGTGCAGATAGGCCGCTTGGCGCGCCGCGCGGTCGGTCGCCGGGATCGATTCGTCGATCAGCCGAAGAAAGTCGCCGTTGAAGGTCTCATCGAGCCAAGCGGAGGTCTGCGCCGCCTTCTCGGCATTGGCGAAGGTGTCCTTCAGTCCGTCGGCGGCGGGGCAGATCTCCCCTTGCTCCGAAGCGAGAACGATCTTCCGATCGATCAGGAAGCGGAAGAAGAGAGCGCGGCCGGCCATGGACAGGACATCCAAAGGGGCCAGGCCGTGTTTTTGGCCCTCCTCACCAACGTACTTGTCGGTCGTCTGCGTCAAGAGGCCAAAGATCTTCTTGAAGACGTAGTCCGCGCCTTGAATCCCCTCGCCCATCGAGAAAGTGCCGTGAACGAGGCTCTGAAAAAAGAGCGGGGCCCTCGGGTCGCTCTCGGAGATCACCTCGACAGCGGCCGTGGACATCGTCTCGTGAAAACCGATCGGGAAGAGTTCGAGGGAACCGGGCCGAGCCACGCCCAGCCAGGCGGGATCGCTTCGATTGGCCAGTTGGCGCTGGAGCTGGGCGATCCTGGCGGCGTCGGTCCCGGCATCGGCGCCGGCGTCCAAGATGTAGAGCAACGCCGTGCCCTGGTGCTCGGCCACGCCTGTCACCAGCGGAGGCGTGGAGGATCCCCTGCGGGGGAGGAGGTCCAAGTATTCGATCTGGGCCGGTGCCGTGAGCGGCCGGTCGAGCGGAATCAGCTCTGGGCAGCCGTAGGCCCATAAGCGCCTGGACAGAGGGGGGGCGTCCGCGCCGGTGAGGGGTTCAGGGCTCATGGTTCCCGAGGGTGGCAAGGAGTCGCAGTCTGCGCTCCGAGCCTAGCACTGCTCAAGCCAACCCGAGCCGCAGTTTCTGCCGGCCGTACGCTCCTTCGAGGCTCGCGGCCAGCGCAATCTCGTCTCCCGGCTGGACTTCGCGCGCTGTGGCCAAGATCCGAATGTCGTGACCCCAGTGGGTGGCCGGTGCGTCGGGGGCGGTCGAGATTGCGATCTCGTCGTCGAAACGGGCGCGGAAGAAGACGACCAGGGCGCCGAGGGTGCCGGCGGTTCGAATTCGGAGGAGGGGCTGGGGCTGCGGCGGTGGGGCGGCGAGGTCGTCGGCAGAGAAATCGATCGAATAGAGCGGGCATTCCTCGGAGAGCACCTGAAACGACGTGTCGCGCGCCATGGTTCGCAAGGTCTGCGGATCGAGCTTGGCCAGCCGGGAGAGCCAGGGCGCCATCTCCAACCCGAAACGCTCCGCGTAGGCGAGCGCCTCGGCGCGAATCTTCGCTGGATCTTGGAGGCCGCTGCCCGCACTGTCGATCCCAACGCAGGCGACCTCCAGTCGGGCGGGCAAGAAGAGGGCGCCGGGCGCCAGAAGACGCGTTTTGGCATCGGCGAGCGCGGGCAGCAGATTCTCTTCGAACGGGTCGGTGCCGAACAGTTCGTGAATCAGCACGTCGGCGGGCGATTCGAGCTGGACATCCCGGCTGTTGCCGCGATGAAGGGCGATGGAGGCGCCGAACGGGTTGGCGGCGAACAGCTCTGCGGCGGCCTCGGCGATCGTGCTCTCTTCGATCGCATCGACCGAGAGGGCACCCGCCCGGGCGGCAAACAGCGAGAGCACGCCCGTGCCGCAGCCGATCTCCGCGACCCGTCGGCCGGGGCAATGGCGTTCGATCGAAGCGCGGTAGGCGCCGACCCGCAAGTCGTCGCGCAGCATGTGGTGGTGCGAAAAGGGCGAGGCGAAGCCGGCGGTGGCGAGCGTTGGCGACGCGGCGGCCTCGCCGTCCGGAGTGAGCAGGTTCTGTTCGATCAGTGTTTCAACCGCCGCGGAGAAACCGTCCTCTTCGACCTCCCACTCCTCGGCCAAGCGCGTGAACACCTCTCGCGGGGTATCCCCCTTGGCGAACGCGATCAGCACCGGCAGCGCGTCGAGCTCGACCTCTTGGGCCGGACGCGAGATCGAGTTGGTGCCGACCAACTTGCCCGTCGGGGTGAGAGCGAGAGTCAAAGAGCCGGTCGTGCGGTATCGGGCGTTCCAGTCCATGGCGGGATTCTATGGCGGATCGGATCTCGGATCTCGGCGGTGTGCCGGTTCGGGCTTTGCCGCTGTCTCGCTTGCCGCGGTTGGCCCCACTACTACAAGATGGACCTTCCCGACCCCTTCTGTGGAGTTCCCTCATGACTGAACCGACACCCAAACCGAGCCTCAAATCGATCGGCCAGCCGATGCGCCGGGCCGTCAGTGTTTCGGCCGAAGACTTGGTTCGGTCTGAGCTTCTCCCAACGGGAGGCAAACTGCCGCTCGTCTTGCGCCCCAGCGTCCCCGGCGTCGACCTCTCCGCCTGGGCCCAGGGGCACCGAGATCAGCTGACGAAACAGCTGCTGGAGCACGGTGGTTTGCTGTTCAGGGGATTCCCGCTCGCCCAGGTGGAAGACTTCGAGCGCACCTTCCGCTCGATCGCGGGCGACCTGTTGGAGTACAAGGAGCGCTCGTCGCCGCGCCACGCGGTGGCGGGCAAGGTCTATACCTCGACCGACTATCCGCCCGATCAGCCGATCTTTCTGCACAACGAGAACTCCTACCAGAACGCTTGGCCGATGCGCATCGCGTTTTTCTCCTCTCGGTGCGCGTCGAGTGGCGGCGAGACGCCGATCGCCGACACCCGCCGGATTTACGAACGCATCGATCCCGCAATCCGGCAGAAATTCGCCGAGCGAAAATGGACCTACGTCCGCAACTTCGGCGACGGGTTCGGTCTCCCATGGCGCGAAGTCTTCCAGACCGAAGATCGCGCCCAAGTAGAGGCGCATTGCGCCAAGAGCGGGATCGAAGTCGAGTGGAAGGATGGTGATCGCTTGCGCACCCGCGCCGTGCGGCCCGCGATCTCGCGCCACCCCTACACCGGTGAGCTGGTCTGGTTCAACCACGTGACGTTCTTCAACGTCTCGACCATGGCCCCCGTTGTGCGCGAGGCTCTGCTCGAAGAGTTTCCGATCGAGGACCTGCCGACCCACACCTACTACGGGGATGGCTCGCCGATCGAGCCGGAGGTGCTCGACCACCTGCGCGCCTGTTACGACGCCGAGACGGTGAAGTTTCTCTGGGAGCCGGGCGACCTGCTGATGCTCGACAATATGTTGGCTTCGCACGGCCGCTCGCCTTTCACGGGGGAGCGCAAGGTGCTGGTCGCGATGGCTGATCCCAAGACCTGGTCGGAGCTTGCCGAGGTGGGAAGACTCGACGTGGCCGAAGCTGTGCTTTTGCATGGGTGATCTGCTCACCCTCATTGCGTTTCTCCGCCGCCTGTCGCGTGGAGTGCCGTTCGCCGGCCTTCAGATCGCGGGTGTGGTCCTCGCCGGTTTGGCCAGTGGTCTCGCCAACACGGTGCTGCTGATCTCGATCAACAGCGCCATCGCTCTCGGGGGGCCAGGTTCCGGTCTGGGGTGGCGGTTCGTCGCCTTGTGTGCCGCCTTGCCGCTCTTCCGCTTGGCGTCGCAGGCCCTCCTGATCTATCTGGCGCAACGGAGCATGATGGTGGCGCGGCTGCAGCTGTCGAGGCGCATTCTGGCGGCGCCGCTGCGCCAGCTCGAAACCGTCGGCCCGCATCGGCTGATGACCGTCTTGACCGCGGATCTCCAGGTGATCGTAGAGGCTCTCGCGCAGCTTCCGTTGCTGTTCATGCATGTGGCGATCGTTCTCGGCTGCTTGGCTTACATCGGCTGGCTGTCGCCTACCGCTCTCGCCTACGTCATGTTGTTCATGGTCGGCGGCATCGCCACCTATCGATTCCCCGTTGGGCGAGCGATGGTTTTCTTCGGACGCGCCCGAAAAGAAGCCGACGGAGTGATCAAGAATATGCGTGCCCTGGTAGAGGGCACCAAAGAACTGAAGATGCATGGCCTGCGGCGCGAGTCTTACCTCAAGGATGTCGAAGCCAATGCCGATGCGTTCCAGCGCGAAGGGCGAAATGGTGCCATTCTATTCGCCGCCGCTTCGAGCTGGGGGCAGGTGCTATTCTTCATCCTGGTCGGCCTCATGGTGTTCGTTGTCCCCAAAGGACAGGAGATGCCGACCGCGACGCTGATCGGTCTCACCCTGGTCCTGTTCCACCTGATGACGCCGCTCGAAGTGCTGCTCAACCTGCTGCCCATTCTCGGCCGGGCGACGATCTCGGCGCGCGCGGTCGAGAATTTGGGGCTTTCGCTCGCGCAGGAGGCGAACGAAGCCGCTCTGCCTCTAGGCTCCGAGCCGGCGCCCGAGGGAGAGCACATCGAGCTGGTCGGATTGCGCCACACCTACCGGGCCGAAGGGCAGGGTGGCGAAAGCGAGAGTTTCACGCTCGGCCCGATCAGCCTGTCGTTTCCGCCCGGGGAGATCGTTTTTCTGGTGGGCGGCAACGGCAGCGGCAAGACCACCTTGGCAAAGATTCTCCTCGGCCTCTACCCGCCGGAAGAGGGGGAGATCCGCTCTGCCGGACAGCTGGTCACCGATGCCAATCGGGCCGGATATCGCGACCGGTTCGCCGTGGTGTTCTCCGATTTCTACCTTTTTGAGCACATGGTCGGCGCTCATGCGGAAGCGGGCGAACTGGACGCGGACGCGCGTCGCTATCTGGAGCGACTGCGGCTTGCCGCCAAAGTGCGGATCGAAGACGGGCGCCTCTCGACGATCGAACTTTCTCAAGGACAACGCAAACGCTTGGCGCTACTCGCGGCCTACCTCGAAGATCGGCCGATCTATCTGTTCGACGAGTGGGCTGCGGACCAGGACCCGTTCTTTAAACAGGTCTTCTACCGCGAGCTGCTGCCGGAGCTCAAGAGCCGAGGCAAAACAGTGTTCGTGATCAGTCACGACGACCACTACTATGATGTCGCGGATCGCCTGATCAAGCTCGACGGCGGCAAGGTCGAATTCGACCTGCCGAAGATCGACCCCGCCGCAATGACCGCCTCCTTCGCCAGGACCGAAGGTGCCCGCGTTTAAGCCCTCGCCATGACCGCAACGCGCAAGAAGATTCCTAGTGTGAACTTGGACGACTACCGTTCGGGCACGGGGCCTCTACGGGCGCGGATGGTCGAAACGCTCGGCGCCGGGTTGGTCGAGTTCGGCTTCCTGAACGTCGAGGCGCACGGCGTCGATCCTGCGCTGATCCGCAATACCTACGACCTCTGGAAGCGCTTCTTCGAGCTGCCCGAGGAGATCAAGAAGCGCTCTGTCGGCGGCACCGGCGGTGCCCGAGGGTATACGCCGTTCGGCGTCGAGCACGCGAAAAACAACCCGACGCCCGACCTCAAAGAGTTCTACCACGTCGGCCAAGAGCCGGATGCCGCGGCGGCGTTGCCCGACGGCCATCCGGCCAAAGAGGTCTATCCGAGGAACGTCTGGCCCGAGGCGCTCTCTTCGATCCACGAGCCGACGGTCGCCCTGTTCCGCCGCTTGGAGGCGACCGCTGCGACGCTGCTCGAAGCGCTCGCCGAGTACTTCGGTCTGCCGCGCCGCCAGTTCGCCGACCTGGCGATCAACGGCAACAGCGTCCTGCGCATCCTCCACTATCCGGCCGTGCCAACAGGCATCCCGGCCGGTGCGGTGCGCGCCGCACCGCACGAGGACATCAACCTGATCACCCTGCTCTGTGAGGCGACCGATTCGGGGCTGGAGATCTTCACCCGCGAAGGCGAATGGATGGCGGTCGAGACCGGTCCGGGCGAGATCGTGGTCGACGCGGGCGACATGCTGTCTCGTCACCTGAACGAAGTGGTGCCCGCCACCACCCACCGCGTGGTCAATCCCGGAGATACGAGCCGCGAGCGCTACTCGATGCCGTTCTTCGTCCACCCCTATTCGGGGGCCGACCTCACCGTCCACCCTCGTTTCGTCACGCCTGAGAATCCGGCCAAGTTTCCGCCGATCACCGCCGGCCAATTTCTCGAGCAGCGCCTGATCGAGATCGGGCTCAAGTAGTAGCGGCACGAAGAAACGCCGGGGTCCTGTCGAGGAACCCCGGCGTTTGGCGGCCGATGAGTCAGGTCGTTTCGGCTACTCGCCCCCGGAGTTGCAATAGGTGGGAGAGAGGGTGCCGAGGGTGCAACCGTCGAGGAAGTTGATGTTCAGCTCGTAGTACCCCTCTGAGTCGTCATCGGAGATCTCGAGGCAGTAGTCGCCGATATCCACCGTGGCCGTGTAGGTGGCACCGCTGCCTCCGCCGAGCGCCATGGTGCCCACCGTGTCGGCCTCCTCGTTCACCTCGTCCCAAACGTAAAGCGTACCCAGGATTGCTTCTCCCTTGGCGCCCAGAACCAGGACGCCGGGGATGTTGTGGCGGATCTTCACGATGTCGCTGTCCCACTCGTCGATCTCACTGGCATAGTTCGAAGATCCGGTGATGCTGTGGACCAGAGTGCTGCCGGAGTTCCAATTTGCGAACGCGTCGGCGCAGGTCGCCGCCGCGGCTGTTTGCGGCAGCCCGAGAGCGAGCAGGCCGAACGCGAGCAGGGCGGCGAAGTGACGAAACGAGAAGAGGTTGCGGCGGGTCACAGACAGCTGGGTGGCGATCGAAGACATGGTGCTCCCCTCTGCGGCGCTTCTTTCCAAGCGCCGCGGCAATACGGTTGGTTGTTTGCGGTTGGGGGGCCCCTGCTGTTGGAGGTGGTCCGCGTCCGCCTCCACTCGTAGCTAACGGCCGGTTTTGAGGAATTGGCCGGGCCGGGCAAGAGAAGACGGCAAAACGGGCTGGCTTCGTGATTGAATGGAGACACTTTGAAGGGCGAAACTGGAGGCCGCGGATCGACCGACACATCCCGGGTATTCACGGACTACGTGCGCGCGCCCGACCCCAAGGATCGCGAGGTGGCGCCCCTGCTGGTCGCCCTGCGCGCTGCGCTGCGCTCCGAGATCACGCGCCGCGGGTTGTGGGAAACCTCGCCGAGCTATCTCGGCATCTATGGTTCGCAGCGGTGGGATGCCGGCGAGGGTGGCCGTGCCGGGGTGGGCGGCGGGCCGCTGGACGAACTGCTCGCCGACGGCTTCGGTTACATCTTTGTCGACCGGTTGCGCGCCCTATCGGCGCAGCTCTTGGTGAAAGACAACATCGAAGGGCTGGTCTACTTGAACGTCCGCCACTTCGTGTACGAGCGGCAACGGGATTGCGACCCCTTGGGTACCCGCGTCTTCGAGGTCCTCCATCGGGCGGTGCGTGCCGCCGTCGATGCCGGGGAGTTGGCGATCCTGGCGGGCGACGGAAAAGTCCGAAACGACACCCTGCTCACCTGGAATGCCGGCCGGGACGAGGTATTGAGCGCCGAGCGTGCCGGGCGCATCAACGCCCGCCTGGCGCGCTGGTGTGACGATCTGTTGCCCGATCTGATTACCGCGACCGGACGCCACGAGGACCCGATCGTGTTGCGCCTCCGAGAGCGGTTGACCGAACTCTGGGACGACGGCTTCGAAGTATTCCAGTTTCGCGAACTGGTCGATCCGCTCAAAGCCGAGGTGCGCGCGCGCTGGGCCATCCTTCTAGGCACGGCCACCGGTCGGCTCGGAGTTGCCGGGCCGGAAGGAAGGGCGCCCTCGGTCGGCACCGGCGAGACGCCGGGCGCGGTCGATCGCTTCGACACCGCCGACCCTGAGCCGGGTCCCGATCTCGCGTTCGAACAGCGCGATCGCTACCGCGCCCTGGTCACCTGCGTGCTCGGCGCGCTCGCCCGCCTGCCGGCCGACGAGCGAACCCGCCGCATCCTGGGGCGATTGTGGGGATATCTTCGCGTCTGGACGGCCGCAGGTGGAGTGGCCGGAGATCGCTTGCCGCCCGATCGCGAGATCGCCCGCCAACTGAAAATCCCGCGCGAGCGCATCCCGGCCGCCCTCGCGACCCTCCGCGACCTGATCGCGGGCTGCAGATCGCCGCAGGCCAGGCCCGAGTCGAGCCCCACCGCCGGGCGGCGGTCGGACCCGAACTGACGGCGGGAAGAGACGAGAGAGGGCGCTGCCATGTCGAACCAACCAACGGAAGGAAGTGCGCTGCGCGCCGCCCTCGCGAGCGAGCTCGAACGGCGCCGAGGCCACGCGCCCGAGCCGGGAGAGATCTTCGTCCTCACCGAAACCGCCGAGCTGCCGGTCGAATGGGCGCTGCTCGAAGCCCGGCCCCTGGCGTTCCTCGCGGTGCCCGCCGACGTGCAGCCGCTCGCCGGCAGCCGCGATCTCGCCCTCGGCGCAAACGTCCTCTCCGGTCCCCTGGTCCTCCGCTGCGGCCACGCCGTCCTGATTGCCGCCGCCCGACTGCGCCCCGAGCTGCGCACCGGCCTGCTCGATCCGGCCACCCTCACGGCCGCCCGAGCGCTCCACGCCATCCTCGCCGCCGGAACCGCCGACCTCGATCCGCTCGGCGAAGAGATCGATCGCGATCCGGAATACCGCGATTGGGTGGAAGAGGTGCTCGACCCGGCCCGGGCGGTGCTGGCGGGGCTGGCGGGGCTGGTGGGGGAGGGGAGGGAGGAGAAGGAACACCCTTGGGGTGGGGAGGTGGTGGAGATGGGGGATTGGCGGGCGCGCCAACGGGAAAAGGCAGAGCGGGGCGGGGGCACCGGGTTCCGGGAATGGGTTCGGCGCGGCTCGCCGTGGTTGGCGGCAGCGCTGTTGGCGGTTTCGGTGGGGTTGGGATGGCAGTTGGTAAGAGGGCGGCAGGCGATCGTCTTCAACCCTCAGACCGAGAACGTTTCACTCGGATCCGCGGTCCGAGGAGACCGGGTGGTGAAGCTAGGGCCAGGAGAGGGCTCGCTTCTCATCTCGGTCGTTCTTTCGGAAGACGTGCCGAGTATCGAGCACGCCCGGTTTCGGTTCGTGCGAGCCCCCGGAGACCGGATTTTCGAGGAGACTCTGGTAAGAGCGGGGCCGGGGTCAGAGGTCCGGATTCTGATTCCTCGAGACCGAATTGCCACCGGACGCTACCGCCTCGAACTGGTCGCCGAAGGCGGAAAGCTCTTGGCAGTCGAGGAAATCCGGATCGAAGTCCTCTAACTTCTCTCATCTTTGGTCCGAAACCGTGTCTTTTGTCGCGTAAAGAACCGGAAACTTTTCTTTGGAGGCACCCGATGAGGGTCGCTCTCGATGCCGGCCGCACCTAGAGATCACCGTCGCGTCTTGGTCGTAGGGCTCGGCTTGGCCGGCTTGAGCCTGGCCCTTCTCGCTGCGTGGCTCGTGGTGCGCCAGGGCAGGATTCCTTGGGGAGAGGAAATGGCTATGCCAAGTATCTTCCAGCTCGAAGACGGTCCGCCGGTCGAGCGCGAGCTCGCTTCCGGAGCAACACACGAATACACGATCGCTGCCCACGCCGGGGAGTACCTGGTCGTCGCCGCCGAGCAGCGCGGGGTTGATGTTCGGCTGGTGCTCACTTCCTCCGGTGCCGCCAAGCCGATTGCGATCGACTCCCCGGGAGGGACAAGGGGCTACGAACGGGTTTCGCTGGTCGCCGAGACCGAGGGTGAGTGGCACCTCGCCGTTATCGCCGACGAAGGGCCTCCTGAAATGGATGCGCGTTACGCGATCGCGATCGAAGCTCGCCATGCGGCGACGGCTCGGGACCGCCGAGTCGTGGCAGGGGAGCGCGCCTTGGCGGAGGGCGAGGCACTGCGGCGTATCTACACCGACTCGGCACTCACAGAGGCCGAAACGCATTATGCCCAGGCCTTGGCAATCGCAACTGAAGTCTTTGACCAGGCGCTCGCAGCCAATGCCCAGCACCGGATCGGCTGGGTTCGAACACTGCGAGCCGAGAACGCTGCGGCGATCGAGCCGTTGCGTGCAGCGTGCGATCTCGCTGCGGCGATTGGCGATCGGCAGCTCGATGCCGTAGCGAGCGCAGACCTTGGGGCTGCTTCGTTGTCGGAATGGATGCCTTCCGATGCCGAGCAAGCGTATCGCCGCAGCCTCGCGCGCTGGCAGGAGCTGGACCGAGTGGATGGCATCGCGGACGCCTGGCACGGGCTCGGTAGCGCACTGAACGATCAGGGGCGGGTGGAAGATGCCCTCGAGGCCTTCGAGCACGCACTGGAACTGAACCCTGGGATGTCTGAGCCGGTTCGTGGTACGCGAGGTGCCGCTTTTCGCTTCTCGCTGGGCCAACTCCGGCTCGCCCGAGCGGAATACCCCGAGGCAAGGGACCTGTTCGCTGCGGCGCTGGACTTTTTTGAGCAGAGCAAAGAGGTCGATCGTCAGTCGAACGCACTGGCGAAGCTCGGCGAGATCGCGGCGTTCCAAGGGCAGATCGAATCGGCGAAAGAGTACTTCGGTCGCGCGCTCCGGCTCGCCTCGGTGGACCATAAAATGGGGATCGCGGTCGCCGAAAACGGCCTCGGCGAAGCGTTGATCCGTACGCATGAGCCGGAGGCCGCGCGGGTTCATCTCGAGTCGGCGCGGACAAAATTCGTCGACCTCGGCGATCGCTACAGTGAGGCGATCGCCACCATGAACCTCGGCCGTTCCTGGTATGAGGCGGGGGATGACACCCAAGCCGCGGCGCTCCATGCCGCGGCGCTCGCCTTGTTCGAGTCGCTCGGCGATCGCCAGGGGATGGCTTCGAACCACTACGGGCTCGCCCGTTCGAGCTTCCGGCAGAGAGATCTCGCATCGGCGCGTCGAGATCTCGACATCGCGCTCGCCGAGGTCGAGAGCTTGCGCGGCGAAGCACTCGGGATCGCCTCTCGCTCGTCGTACTTCGCTTCGCGCCAGGCCTACTTCGATCTGGATCTCGCCATCGTTCTCGCCGAACGCGAAGCCATGCCGGAGGATGAATGGAACACGAGAGCCTTCGCCGTGGGCGAGCGCCGACGGGCTCGCTCCCTGCTCGATTTGCTGAGCGAGGCCGGTGGCCGGATTCGCCGTGAAGCCAATCCTGCGGCACTCGCCGAGGAACGGCAGGTCCAAGATCAGCTCAACGGTCTCGAGAATCACCGGCGGACCCTCGTGGACCAGGGTTCGCCCGCCGCTTCCCTCGCAAAGGTGGAAACCGAGGAGCGTGAGATGGTCGCCCGTCTGGAAGGAATTCGCGCCGACTTTCGGCGGTCTAACCCGCGTCGCGCCGAGCTGGCCAAGCCGACCCCTATCGGCCTCGATCGTGCCCGTTCGCTGTTGGATGATCGCACCGCGCTCCTGGCCTATTCTCTGGGCGCAGAGGAGAGTGCGGTTTGGGTACTCCGGCGAGACGGTGCGCCGGCTCTCCATCTCTTGCCGTCCCGCGCGAAGATCGAAGAGCTGGCGCGCCGGGCCGCGGGCCTCTTTGCACGTGCCGACCCCGGGGCCGAAGCGCCGCGCCGGTCGGCGGCGACCGCCCTTGCCCGGGCGATTCTGCCTTCGGCGCTCGACGAGCTTCAGGTCGGACGCTTGGCGATCGTCGCGGAAGGAGCCTTGGAAGGGGTTCCGTTTGCCGCTCTGCCCGACCTTGGCCAGACCGCCGAGGCCAACGGCGAGCCGCCGCCGCTCCTCGCGCGTTTCGAGTTGGTACAGCTGCCTTCTGTCTCTGCGCTGTCGGCGCTTCGCGATGAGATCGGACGTCGGCTTCCGGTTCTCGGCGGTATCGCCGTCGTGGCCGATCCGGTGTTCTCCCCCGACGATCCGCGGGTTGATCGCGGCGGTCAGCCGGCTCGACCCCCGGGCTTGAATCCGCTCTCCGGTACCTACCGGAGGCTGCCCGCGACCGGCCGCGAAGCAGACGAGATCCTCTCCGTGTTTCCGCCGACGCAACGCTTCGTCGCGCGCGACTTCGCCGCCAATCGGGAACTGGTGCGCGGCGGCGGCCTGCGGGGTTACCGGTTTGTCCACTTCGCGACGCATGCCGAGGTCGATCCCGATCGGCCGGAACTCTCAGGCCTGGTCTTTTCCACGGTCAACGCCCAGGGCCTGCCGCACGAAGGGCACCTGCGCCTCCATGAGATCTACGACCTCGACCTTCCGGCTGAGCTGGTCGTGCTCTCCGCCTGCTCGACGGGCGTCGGGCGCGAGGTGCGGGGAGAAGGCTTGGAAAGCCTTGCCCGAGGTTTTCTCTCGGCGGGCGCGCCCCGTCTGGTCGTAAGTCTCTGGCCGGTCGAAGACGAAGGAACCGCAGTGCTCATGGGACGTTTCTACCGGGAGTTGGTTCAGGAACGCCAAGGACCGGCGAACGCGCTACGTAGGGCGCAGCTCGCCCTTCGGCTCGATCCGCGTTTCCGCGATCCTTACCATTGGGCTGGATTCGTCTTCTTGGGGGATTGGCAATTCCCCGGGGTGCGGAAGGACGAGGAAACGGCGAAGAAGGACGATCTGCCAATCGAGCAGTTGCATACCGGCGGCACCAACGAACGCCCGCGGCCGGCCAATCCGTTGCCCGGGCCGCGGCCAAAGAGGCGGCCGCCGCCGGCCCGTGACGAAGAAGGCAAAGGGGGCCCTCGATGACCGCCTCGCGTATCGCCTTCAATGGCCTCCGCGCGCGTACCGGCCGGCCGCTCTTTCCGGCTCTTTCCGCCGAGGAGATCGGCAGGATCGCGCTGGGCCTACCGGTCGATGAGGAAACCCAACGACTCCTTTCCGACTTTCTCCGAGGGAGCGCCGTCCGCGATCCTCGCCGGGCGCCGGGCTCGGAGATCGAAGACCCGACGAACTTGGCCGAGACCGGTTGGGGGGTTTTGTTTGCCCCAGGGGTTTCGCGGGAAGTCGAGGAAGCCCTCTCGCCGCTCCTGACCCGGAGATGCAACCAGGCGGGAGAGGAGCGCTACAAGGCGTACCGCGGAGTTACGGCAGGCTCGGCGCGCGAGCTGATGCTGATGCCGGAAATCAATCACCAGCAGGGTAGCCCTCCCGACCCCAAGCGCCTGCCGTATTACCTGCTGATGGTCGGCGATCCGACGCGCCTTCCTTATCGCCTTCAAACCCAGCTCGATGTGCAATATGCGGTTGGGCGCCTCGACCTCGCAAACGCGGACGAATACGCGGCCTACGCCAACGCTGTCGTTGCAGCTGAGAAGGGAGAGCGGCGACGCGAACGCGATCTCGCGTTCTTCGCGGTCGAAAACGCCGGTGACGAAGCGACGGCGCGGACTGCGAACGAGCTTGCGGCACCACTTGCCGAGCTGCTCCGGCGCCAAAGGCCTGACTGGAATGTGCGGACGATCGGGGGGGCCGAAGCGACGCGTGAGCGTTTCGGCCGGCTACTCGGGACCGAGCGACCGTCGCTCTTGTTTTCCGCAAGCCATGGAGTCGGCTACGACGTCGATGATCCCGACCAGCTCACGCGGCAGGGTGCTCTTGTTTGTGCCGATTGGCCTGGTGTCGGTACGGAACTCTACGACGATCACTGCTTCGCCGCGTCCGATGTGCCGCGAGGCGCCGACCTTGCGGGCGCGATCACCTTTCTCTTCGCCTGCTACGGCGCCGGTACTCCAGAGCACGACTCATTTGCCGTTCGCAGCGCGGCGGAGCCTGAGAGGAAGGAAAACGGCCCGAAAAAGGAGCCGGAAAAGATCGCGCACTCCCCGTTCGTGGCGCGCCTTCCGCAGCGACTTCTTGCGGCAGGTGCGCTGGCCGTGATCGGCCATGTCGATCGGACTTGGACCAGCTCGTTCACTTGGAACGGCCAGGGCGGGCACGTCAAGGTGTACGACGAAGTGCTCCGGCTGCTGATGGACGGCTATCCCGTCGGTTGGGCGATGGAACGGATGAACATTCAAGCCGCCGACTTGAGTGTGTCGACGCACGACCTCTGGGAAGATCGGGAGTTCCTCCGCCCCTACGATATAGAGGCCTTTGCCGACCTATGGGTCACCACCAACGATGCACGCAACTTTGTCGTGCTCGGCGATCCTGCTGTGCGGCTGGCCGAGCCTCTGAGCCGCGACGAGGAAGGAAGTCCGGCTGGAGGACGGAAGTCATGAACGAGCCGAAGCCTCTCTCGTTTCTTGGCCGCTTGGGCCGTACCGGAACACCGCTCTTGCCACCGCTCACGCCGGCCGAGCTCGGGCAGCTGGCGCTTCGCTCCCCGACCCGTCCCGGATTGCTCGATGAGGTCAAGAAATTCCTCACCGCGCTCACGCCGGAAGATCCGCACCGCGATCCGGAGCTTGAGTTCAGAGATCCGTCCGATCTCGCCGAGACCGGGTGGGGGGTGGTGTTCGCGAAAGAGACTCCTGCCGAAGTGCGAAGGGCACTTCGACCCCTGCTCGAGCGGCGCGACGAACAAGCCGGACTGCGATACCGTGAGATCGATCCGGAGGAGTTGAGCCGACGCCCAGGTCTGGTCGACCCCGATCGCTTTCCCTACTACATTTTGTTTGTCGGCCGGCCCGAGGAACTGACATTCGAAGCCGTCGCCGAGCTCGATATCCAGTACGCGGTCGGGCGGCTCTGCTTCACAAAAGTGGATGATCCGAAGGCTCACGACATTGAGGCCTACGCCCGCTACGCGCGGAACCTGGAGATTCTGGAAGAGCGGCCGTCCCGGCGTTCCGTGGCGCTGTTCGCGCCGCTCGAGGACGGAGACGAAGCGACCCTCCAGCTCTGCAACGAGCTTGTGGAGCCGCTGTCGAAACGGCTCGGTGCGGCCTTGCCCGGTTGGAATGTGCAGGCGGCGATTGCCGAAGCAGCGACCCACGATGCACTGCGAGGAATGCTCTCCGCGGAGATCCCTAGCCTGCTGTTTACCGCCTGTCACGGCTTGGCGCTTCCGTGTGGGGACGAGTATCAGTTCGCCGAACAGGGATCACTCTTCTGCCAGCCGGATGTCGAAGGGAGCGTCTGCTTCACTGCAGCCGACCTCGCCCCCGGTATCGATCTTAAGGGGTTGATCTCGGTTCACCTTACGTGCTTCGGCCTCGGTACGCCCGAGAACGACAGTTTTGCGATGCATACTCTCGGTGGTGGAGAAAGGATCGCCAAGGAGCCTTTCATCGCACGCTTGCCGCAGGAGTTGCTCAAGGCTGGGGCGCGTGCAGTGGTCGGCCATGTCGATCGCGCTTGGACTTCGAGCCTCTACTGGCCCGACAAGGGTGACGCCCCTGCGCTCTGGCTCGCCCTACTCAAACATCTAGGAAAAGGGGTGCCGGTCGGTCATGCGCTGCAGCTCTTCGGTCGAGGTGCCGCTGATCTCGCCTTCAAGTTGGGCCGCCTTTGGACTCAACAGAACCAGATGAAAACCGTGGACCCAGTGGTGTTTGCGCACCTCTGGTGCTCGACGGAAGATGCCGCCGGCTTCCAGGTCCTCGGCGACCCGGCCGTGCGCCTGGAAGTTTAGTGCCGCCAACAGAGCGCGCCGGCTGGTTTCCGGCGGCGCGCTCTGTTCCAGTTGTACCCGCCAACGCTTCCGCGTCTTCGGTGTCCTCTCCTTTCCGCGGAGTCCGACCTTTTTTGATAGCATGACGTACGCACCCTGATGAGCGATACGACAGAGTTCACCGAGTTGCTCCACCAGTGGGGCCGAGGGATGCCTCGTCTCTGGCGGAGCTGATCCCTCTGACTACGCGAAGGGCAAGAAGGCCGAGAAGCGTGGCGGCGGCATGTCGAGTCCGCGCCTGTGGCGCAATGATGCCGGACAGTCGCAACGAGGGTACGATCGGCATTCGTTGCGACACAAGAAGCCCGGCGGCAATGAGAAAATGGAGTCTGCGGACGCTACGGCGAGTTTTGCGACTTCGCCCCCGGGTACGCGGGTACGCCGACGAAGCGCGCGAGGACCCCGACGAAGTACACGGGTGCTACGGCGAGCAGCGCGGGTTCGCCGACCGGGTACGCGAGTGCTACGACGCGTTACGCGCGAGCTACGACCGGGTACGCGGGAACTACGACCGGGCACGCGAGATCTACGACCGGGTACGCGGGAACTGCGACCGGGCACGCGAACTCCGGATCGTGGTACGCGGGCACTACGGCGCGATTCGCGGCCAACAAGAACCGCTCCGCGCTGTACCCGAGGCGGTTTCCGGCATGCGAGACCGGGCTTTCCGACTCCGGACAACCGTTCGCAGAACGCGGGAACCCGCGCATAGTGTTCGGGCGCCGGGTCGGAGCGTATCGAAACCGCTTCGTTGTGTTCCGACAGCAGGTCGTAGCCTCCGCGTAGCCGGTTGGAGTGTTCGCGACCCGAGTCGTTGCACCCGCGTAGCCGGTTGGCGTGTTCGCGACCCAGGTCGTTGCCTCCGCGACCTGTGTCCTGGTCTCCGCGTATCGGGGCGGCGTGTTCGGGATCTAAGTCGGAATGCCCGCTTACCTCTTTGAAGGTTCCCCAAAGAGAGGCCTTCTGTCCGCTGCGTAGGTCCGGGACACGCCGCCGCGGATTGTCGTTTCCAAGTGGCGCCTCGCTTCACCCCCGACCCTGAATCCGAATGCCCTTTTGGAGTGCGGCGACGTGTCGCCGCTTTCCGAGCGCCGACGCGTCGGCGCACTCCAAACTTGACTAGCGCCGTTCAGATCTCATCCAAGTCGCGGTACTCCAGCCCCGGGATGCGCGGGGTCCGGACGTCGAAACCACGTTCTCGATCGATGGCCTCGAAGATTTCGATCTTGTAGGCAAGGCCCTCGGGCTCGCCCGCGTCGGACCAGTTGTAGCGGCGTTCCCAGGTCTCGTCGGAGCGAATGAGCGGCCAGCCGGCCAGGGCGAGGTGGAGCGCGAAGGTCCCGGGAATGCAGTAGTACGGCTCGCCGATCCCGGGTTCGAGATCGGCGGGCTCCCAGCCGAGCCGGTCGCCGAGATTTCGTGCAGTCACTTTCGTCAGCCATCCGCCGTGTTAGCGATCCTCCCCACCCGTAGGAATCTGGACGTTTAGGTCGCGCTCGACCTTGTGGCGCAGGTAGGCGATGTAGCCCGGGTCGTAGTGAGTCAGTAGGACCTCTTCATCGAGGAGTGGGACAAAGTAGGCAAGCG
>JANNIH010000034.1:0-10237 GCA_031404815.1 Holophagales bacterium
CCAGGCGCTCGGCCAGGCTGTCTTGACGACGCTCTAAATTCGCTCTATTCTTCATCTGAAACGCCTCTTCTTTCGGGTACTCGGTTTCTGATCCATTCCGATAATACCCTGAAGAAACGGGCGTTTCCTCGTTTTAGGCTACCTCCGACGATTTTTTACGTGCTGGATTCAGGGCTAGATCGCGTCCCGCTCCCGCTGGGCCAGCTTCTTCGCCAGCCGCTCGCGCTCCTTCTTGTAGCCCAAGTCGTAGGCCAGGTTGGTGATCTCGGTCGGATCGTTGTCGAGATCGTAGAGTTCGAACTCCTCGGGGTAGGAGCCGTTGGCGTCGAAATAGCGGGCGTACTTCCAGCGCGTCTCGCGGATAGAGCGGATGCGGTTCGCCGCGTGCACCGCGCTCGGGTTGTTCGGAAAGCCGGCGCGTACGTCGTCAAAAGTGAAGTAGAGGTCGTTTGAGCCCGAGGGCTGGTGGTTCGGTTGAGTGATCATCGACGCGAACGACTTTCCCTTGGCGCCCGCCGGAGGGGCGACTCCACAGAGGTCGGAAATCGTGGGGAGCACGTCGATCAACGAGACGATGCGATCGGTCGTCCGCCCTTCCGGAAAGAGCACCGGATTCGAGACCACCAGGGGCACGCGGAGCGTCTCCTCGTAAACGTTGAACGCTTTTTGCCGCAGCCCGCCGTGGGCCAGCCCCATCTCGCCATGGTCGGCGGCGCGGATCACGATCGTGTTGCGCCCCAGCTCGGTCGGCTCGTCGTTTTCGTCGTAGAGCAGGTCGAGGATCGGATCGAGCTGGCCGTCGATTTGGGCGATCAGGTTGGCGTAAAAGTTGATGTACGCGAGCTTGTTCGTCTTGCCCGGCAGGGCGCCGATGCCGAAGGCGGCGGTGACCACCAGCTGCGACTGGGCGGTCGGCTTCTGGTTCGCCCGCAGGTTCTCGTTCCAGGTCGAGGGCAGGCGGACCTCGCCTTGGAGGTCTGCATCCGTGTAGCCATAGGTGTAGCTCTGCGGATAGGAGAGCACGTCGTGCGGGTTGACCAGCGAGAGGGTGAGGCAGAACGGCTGGTCGGGTGTCGTGCCGCGCAGGAAGTCGACCGCCTGCTGGATGTAGCGCGCATCGTGCGCGGCATACCCGCCGCCGAAGTTGCGCACGTCGGTGTCTTCGCCCGCGTCGGGCGGCAGCCACCCTTCGAAGCCGTAGATTGAGATCCCCTCTTGCAGCAGGCTGTTCTCGCCCTGCGGACCTTTGGTCAGATGAAACTTGCCGCGATAGGGCACGCGGTAGCCCGCGGGGCGGAGCGTGGTAGCGAGGTTCGGCAAGGTCGGATCGAGCTGGGTCTCGGTCGGCGAGAAGGTGCCGTCATAGGTGAGCGTGTCCATTACCTGGTGTTGTGCGGGATAGAGGCTGGTGAAAAGCGTGCTCCGGCTCGGGCTGCACATGCACGAGTTGCAGAACGCGCGCTCGAAGCTTAGCCCGTGCTTCTTGAGGCGGGTCAGGTTGCGAAGGTGGCGCTCTTCCCAACGAGGGGGAAAATGCTGGGTCGCGCGCTCTTGGTCGGTGAGCAGCAGAATGACGTTCGGGCGGGCGGGGAGTGGACTCTTCAACGCGGTTTCTCCTCGGTGGGCGGTGTGGCGGTTGGACGGATCCTCGGGGCATTCTCCGCTACTCGGCGCCGGTCACGGACGCCGCGGACGGCGCACGCTCGATCGAAGGTGCCGCGAGCGCCTTCGGCAACGGTAGCAGGTTGCGCACCGCGTGCTCGGCGGCGAGGATCGCCCCTTCCTGCCAGCCGGGCAGGTACGACAGCTGATCGCCGCAGACCGAGAAGTTCCGGTCCGGCGCAAGCAGCCGCCGGTAGGCCTCGCGGTGCGCTTGATCGTCCTTCCAATCGGCCCACCCGCCTTCGAGGTGCGGCACCATCTGCCAGGCGATCGAGAGGCCGAGTTCTTTCTTGACGTGTTGAGCGAAGTTGGGGTGGAGCCGGGTCGCCCCCTCGAACGCCAGATCGAGGCGGGCGGAGAGCGACAGGTTGCCGAAGTCGCGGGCGACCGGCTTGGTCGCCGAGTCGTAGTTGTAGGTTCCGGTCAAGGTCCCTTTCTTCGCGAAGTAGCCGCTCGACGGATACCAGAACTGGGTGACGGGGTGGTTGATCCAACTGATCCCGCCGAAAATCTGATCGGCATTCGGGTCTTCCCAGAAGCGGCGCTCCGCCTGCCAGCCGACCTTGCAGGTATTGGCGGTCTTCGGGGTCGCCACCGCGGCGCGGTAGTCGGCGCCGAAGCTCGCTGTGTCGAGCATCGGGGAGAGGAGAGGGAACGGGATCGTGCTGATGCAGGCGTTGCCGACGACGCTCGTTCCGTCGGCCAGAAGGAGGGTCACACTGGAAGCCGACTGAGAGATCCGCCGCACGACGGCGCCGCGGCGGATCTTGCCGGCGCCGACCGCCGCGGCCAGAGCGTCGACGATCTTGCCCATGCCGCCTACGGGCTCGAGCAGGGAGGTCTGCCACTCGAAATCCTCGGGCTGATAGAAGCGGTGCTTCCAGAACTTCGACGCGAGCAGCTCGGCGCGCGGAATCCGCTCCTCGATCTTGCCCGGTGTCGTGACGCCAGGCGGGACCGTGTAGCCGAGCCGGCTCGAACCGTTGTAGGCGAAACCCTGCGCCGGTTCGACCTTGCCGAACGAGGGCAGCAGGTCGAGCAGGTCGGCCTTCTCCGCGGGCGAGAGCTCCTGGTCGAGCGCGCCCTGGTTGATTGCCTTGGCCAACAGCTGCGAGACATAGCCGCGGGTGTCGTTCGCGATCCGTCGGTTGACGGTCGGTGCGCCGGCCCGGAAGCTCGGCTCTTGGAACCGGTTCGCCCGGCTCTCCATGATGTAGTTCTCGAGCCGGACGCCCAGCTCGCGGCAGAGATTGAGCAGCGCATAGTGGTGGTAGGGGATGCGTCCGCAGCCGGCCTCCCAATAGAGATCGAGCTTTGGAGTCGGAGCGTCCCAAGCGCAGGTCTGATCGGTGCGGCCGATCTGCCGGATCACGCTCCCGCGCCGGACGGTGAAATTGCGCCCGCCGATCCGGCTCGACGCTTCGAGCACCTGGACCTCGTAGCCGTTCTGGAGCAGCCGGAGCGCCGCGGTCAAGCCGCCGATCCCGGCCCCGAGCACGATGACGCGCTTCCCCGCGCCGATCGCCGGATCGGCAGGGAGCGGGGCGGCGTACGCCTGCGGCGTGCGCATCACCCCCATCGCCACCATCGTTTCGTACACCGCGGCGGCGCCGCCTACGACGCCGACCATTTCGAGGAATCGGCGTCGGGTCCAAACGGCGGGTTCGGGGGAAAGGCTTACGTCTTCGTGCGGCGGTCGGTCGGCCATGGCCATCGTTCCTCCCTGGAGAGCCATCAACGGGCACGCGTCAGCCCGGCTGGCCGGGGCGGTGCGAGTTCGATCCATTCGATCCGGAATGCTGGGAGCGAATCATAAAGTAAATTTTCCGAACGGTCTTCGCTCTTTGGCCACTTGCGCTAGAATCTTTGACGACGCCGCTATCGAGGGTCTGCGTCCCAAGGAGATCCACTGCGATGGAAGCCGCGATGACAGCCCTAGAGACGACCGGAACGGTGGGTGAGGATCACCGGCTGAGGCTCGACGAAGCTCTGCCCCTCCCCGGCCCGATGCGGGTGCGCGTCATCGTGTTGTACCCCCTGGCCGAAGGGGCAGAAGAGGAAGACGAATGGCTGCGCGCCGCAGCTCGAAATTCCGCCTTCCTCGATCTCTCGGCCCCGGAAGAGGACATCTACTCGCTGGAAGACGGAGAGCCATACGGTGACCCGGCATAAGGTCGTGCTCGTCCCGTTCCCCTTTGACGACCTTTCGAGCACCAAAGTTCGGCCGGCGGTCTGTCTGACGGAGCCGATCGGACCCCATCGCCACGTGGTCCTGGCGTTCATCACCAGCCAAGCTCCGAGCAGGCTTCTCGACACCGACCTCGTGCTGGATTCGCGCGACCCGGGGTTTGCTGCGACAGGTCTGAGAGTCCCCTCGACGCTGCAACTGCACCGCCTGATGACGGCCTCGACCGCTCTGATCAAAAGGCAGCTCGGACAGCTGTCACCGGAGCTACAGCAGCGGGTGGCCCAAGGGTTGCGCAGTCTTTTCGACCTGGGATGAAGGCTGCCGCCAACGCCTGCAGCTCCGTCAGAATCGTCCGCCTAACCAAAAACGGCACTTGGACGGTTGCAGGCTTGAAGAGTCGTCGCGCGTTGTTCGAGTCATTCCCATCGCGGCGATCGTCTCCCCCTTTTACGCCCGGCCTTGCGCTGAAGCTGCCAAACGGGAACAATTCGCTATCCCTAAGATGAGCCCCCGAGCCAGATTTCGCGCGCAGATCGATCTACCGCCGGATGACGGACGGCTGATTCGCCAGGCGTTGCTGCGGGACCCACGGGCCGAACGGTACTTGGAAGCGGTGGTTCTTCGGCGGTTGGATGAAGGGGCTTCCGGCGCCCGCGTCTTCGAGGTCGAGTGGCTGAGCGGGGCATCTGGCAACTCCGATTTTTCGGTGGTCAAGCTGGATTCTCCCGAGCGGTTGGCCCAAGAGGTGCGCTTCGTTCGGCAGTACGGCGCCGAGGCGCCAAGCTTCCTTTCCGTCGAAGCATCGGGCTTTGACCCTGACAATCCCCCCACCGACGGCCTGGGTTGCATCGTCTACCGGCATGCGCAAGGTCTTTTCCCCGGCCCCTTCCGGAGCCTGACCGCTCTTTGCCGAGAGGCGCTCGCCTCTGATGGAGAGTCTTTGGATCGGGTGGGGGCGAACCTTCGGCTCGCACTCGGCCTGATCGAGCGGCAGCTGCGTCGCGGCACATCCGCTCATCAGGAACGGTCACCCCTGGCCCAGCAGGGTTTCTACCTTCAGCGTTGGTCCCCGGCGGCCGTCCTTGAAGCGCGGCATGTGCGGTTCGAAGGGGGGACGCTCTTTCTGGAACTTCAAGACGAGGCTCCAGAAGCCGCGGTCAATCCAGGTCGGGACCCTAGAAGACGATCTACGTTGGGTCGGGAAAGTCGTCAGCACTCGGGGTTCTGATCTCGTGGTTCAAGGCGATCGGGTGTTCGTCAACAACCCCGACGAGGCTTGCTTCCAAGTCGAGAAGGTACCGGCGGCAGAGATTCGCTCGGCCCTGTCGGGTGGTGTTCCCGAAAGCGTCTCGATCTCCGGACGTTTGGAGAGCGTGAGCCTGTCGTTCTATCGCGATCGTCTGAAAGCGATCAGCCTCGATCCTGAGGCGGCTTCGTTGCCTTTCGGGGATCTATCGGTCGCCAACCCCTTGTTGGGCTGGCATCGGCGACTCAGGGCCTGGAGCGAACGCAAGCCTCGACCTACGGCAGCGGTCGGGCACGGAGATTTCCACGGCGGGAACATCCTCTGCGGCCCGAGCGGTGTTGCCATCATTGACCACGCTCACGGGGGACCTGACCAACCGTCTTGGGCGGATGCGGCGCGCCTGCTCGGCGCTCTCTGGCGCGAGGTTCTCGGTCCGACGCTCACGCGGGCAGAGATGGTGCGGGTTCTCCATGGCGCGGCGGCTGCGGACGCAGGATCGCCCGTTGAGCGGGCGGCTCGATTCTTCCACCAGGGGATTCAATCCGCCCTCGAGGTGGGACCGAAAGGTCCTGCGGCGCGACGCGAGCTGTGGATCGATTTGCACCATTTCGCCTGGATTGGCCTCAAGTGGCCCGGTTCCGAGGCATCCCACGCCGCGATGATCGCGCTCGCCGCCGAGGCGGTGGTTCGCGTGGAAGCCCTTGAGCGGTCGCTCGAAGCGGATCGGCTGCTGCACGGGCCTCCCGGCGTTTTTCTCGCGCCCGGCGGAAGGCCCCTCCCGTCCGTGCTCAGCAATCCTTCCTTGGAGGCCGGGGAAATCCGTCAGCGCCACGGACTGGCTGGAGCGAAGGCACGCCATCGCGTGCTGCTGGCAGGGATCCTATTCTTCGCGTGCCTGCGCGGTGGCGGCGAGCGGGAGCTCGATTTGCTGATCGATCTGGCTCTCGATGGCGAGGAAGAGGTGGAGAAAGAGGCGGTCTTTTTGCTGGTTCGGCTTGTGGCGGTCCCGCGGATCTGGGAGTTTCTGGCCGGCAACCAACGCTTCGAGAAGCGACTGGATCGGGTGTTCTCGGATCCGCGCTGGTTTCGGCTGGCCTTGGCGGTCGAGGAGGCCCAGGTTCCAGTGCCTGATCAGCTGGGGATCTTCTTTGGCGCATCAGTGCCACCTCGCTTCCCGCGGGCTCTATGGCTGCTTCCCTTTAACCCATTGGAGGATGTGCCGCCCGCCTTGCGTGCCGCATCGCCGCCGGGCTTTTGGGAGCTGATCGAAGGTTCGATCTCCCTGGCCGCCGTGGAGAAGCACGCGCTGGTTCGAAGAAGGCAGAACCTGAGTGAGCACCAAGTGGTTCGGTTGGAAGAAATCTTGCGCGAGGAATTGGAGAAATGGAGAGGATTCGACACCGATTCCCTTTGGGTTCTTCGGCGTTCCATAGAGTGGCTGGTGTGCGCCGTGCACCTGGCCGGTGGAGAGCTGGCGCTTGAAGAAACCTCCAGAAAGTTTGGCCGGACCTTCGCAGAGCTCATTTCGGACAGCGGCCAAAGGAACCTGGCCAAGGGGCGATCGCTAGCCAGGCAGGCGAATGAAGCTATAGATCGTGGCGTCCCCGATGAGGCGCTGGAACTCGATCGCCAATCTTCCGCGGCCTTCTCGGTTGCAGAATCTTATGCGCCAGAAGACTATGTGCTCTGGGCTTGCGTCCTTGGTCGCCAGGCAGATCATTGCTCTCAGAACCCGCTCGATGAAGCAGATCTTCGGAAGCAGGCGATCGAGCGATACCAGGCTGCGGTGGTGGCCAAGCCGGACCTGCACGAGGCGCTCGACAACTGGGGTTTTGAGTTGAGCGCGCTGGCCCGCTTGAGCGCCGGCGATCCAGGTGAAGAGAAGCGTCTGCGGGAAGCGGCGATCGAGCGGTACCAGGCTGCGGTGGAGGCCAAGCCGGACAAGCACGATGCGCTCTACAAATGGGGCAATGAGTTGGGCGAGCTGGCCCGCCTGAGCGCCGGCGATGCAGGTGAAGAGAAGCGGCTTCGGGAGGCGGCGATCGAGCGGTACAAGGCTGCGGTGGAGGCCAAGCCGGACAAGCACGATGCGCTCAACAACTGGGGCAATGAGCTGGGCGCGCTGGCCCGCCTGAGAGCCAGCGATCCAGGTGAAGAGAAGCGGCTGCGGGAAGCGGCGATCGAGCGGTACCAGGCTGCGGTGGTGGCCAAGCCGGACATGCACGGGGCGCTCTACAATTGGGGCATTCAGCTGGGCGAGTTGGCCCGCCTGAGCGCTGACGATCCGGGTGAAGAGAAGCGGTTTCGGGGAGAGGCGATCGAGCGCTACCAGGCTGCGGTGGAGGCCAAGCCGGACCTGCACGAGGCGCTCTACAACTGGGGCTCGCAGTTGGGCGCGCTGGCCCGCCTGAGCGCGAGTCAACCTGACCAGCGCTCTGAAGCTTTGCGCCAGGCCTCCGATCTCTTGGAGAGAGTAGCCGCCCTCCGCGGCGTGCCGGTGACGAGGTGGTACAACTTCGCCTGCACTCTTGCTTTGCAAGGAGAAAGAGGCCCAGCCCTGGAGAGTCTCGAAGAGTGCTTGAGGGAAGGCACTATTGAAGCTGCGCACGTCCGTGAAGATGGCGATTGGCTCGAGTTCCGCGACGACCCGGCATGGCAGGCACTTCTGGACCGTTACCCTGGTGTTTGAGATGCCCGGCTAAAAGATCCCCGCGCGATCCCGGCTTGCTCTTGGGCGGGAAGGCTCCTTTTGGTCTCACCTTCTTTTCGCTACCCTTCAACCACCCCGCGGCACTCACCAAACCCAATCGAAACAAACCCTTCCCGCTCGCACCGCCCGACAAAGCTCACCTCGTCGCCGGCTTCCAAGAAGGCACGGGTTTCGCCGGAGGGCAGAACCAGCGGTTCCTTCCCGCGCCAGGTCCGTTCGAGCAGGCAGCCGCGTTGCTCGGGGTTCTTCCCGGAGACGGTGCCGCTGCCGAGCAGATCTCCCGGGCGGAGGTTGCAGCCGTTGCTCGCGTGGTGGGTGATCATCTGGGGAAACGTCCAGTAGAGCGAGCGGAAGTCGGAGCGGCTCACGCGGAGCGGTGGCAATGCCTGCTCGCGCATGCCTCGTGTTTGGAGATGAACTTCGAGCGCAATGCCGAACGCCCCTTCGTTCCGGTTGCGCTGCGAGTCGAGATAGGGGAGCGGCGCGGGGTCGCCCTCCGGTCGTGAGGCCGCGGGAACGCGAAACGGTGCCAGCGCCTCGATCGTCACGATCCAGGGCGAGAGCGTGGTCGCGAAGCTCTTGCCCAGGAACGGCCCGAGCGGCTGGTACTCCCAAGCTTGGAGGTCGCGCGCAGACCAGTCGTCGAGCAGGGAGAGGCCGAACAGGTGATCCTCCGCCTGTTCGATGTCGATCGGTTCGCCGAGCGCGTTGCCCCGGCCGATCCAGGCGGCCACTTCGAGTTCGTAGTCGAGCTGTCGGGAGGGGCCGAATGTGGGTGCCTCCGCCTCCGGCGCTTTGCGTTGGCCGCTCGGGCGGCGGATCGGGGTGCCGCTCGGCACGATCGAAGAGGCGCGGCCGTGATAGCCGATCGGCACCCATTTGTAGTTCGGCAGCAGGGGCGAGTCCGGCCGAAACATCGAGCCGACGTTGGCGGCGTGTTCGATCGAGGCGTAGAAATCCGAGTAGTCGCCGATCTCGACGGGGAGCCGCATCTCGATCTCAAAGGTTGGCCGGAGCAGGCGCGCCTGGAGAGCGGGGTCGGAAGCGAGCGCGCTGTCGGAACGGAGCCGCGCGAACAGCTGCCGCCGCAGCGCGCGGCGCGGTTCGGGGCCGAGCCCCATCAGAGCGTTGAGCGAGAGGGCCGCGCAGGCGCCCGCGAGTTCGGGACTCAAGTCGAGCAAGCCGGATTCGATCGCGGCGGGCAGATCGAGCACCCGGTCGCCGATCGCGACGCCGATTCGGGGCGCTTCGCCCGCCGGCCGGAACACGCCGAACGGCAGGTTCTGGAGCGGAAAATCGGTGCCGGGGACGTTGGCCGAAGCGACGAAGCTCCGGGCGGCCGGGTCGTGGGTTTCGTTGAGCCGGGGTTCGCTCACGGGTGCTCCTT
Organism: Holophagales bacterium; assembly: GCA_031404815.1. Taxonomy (GTDB): domain Bacteria; phylum Acidobacteriota; class Thermoanaerobaculia; order Multivoradales; family UBA5704; genus DASYKS01. The sequence goes on from JANNIH010000034.1 coordinate 9,194, forward strand.
TAAAAGGGGATGTCGAGCTCAAGGATTTCTGCCACCGGCTCGGTGAACGAGCAGGAGCCGATCGAACGACAAAATGATCCGCGCGCGGCGGCGATCTCGGAGGCGGTCAGGCGAACCCCGCGCCAGGTGATCGCGTCGTCGTCAATTTGTAGGTCCCCTCGCCCTTCGCCCGAAAGGAGCGAGAGCGCTTGCACTTGCGGCCGGCCGGCCCAGAGGGCGGTGGCGGCGAGGAAAACGTTCAGGTAGCCATACATTTTGGCGCAAGGGCTTGCCGGTTTATAGGTGAGCGCCGCGTTGCCGCGGAGCGCGTGGTGGAGGCCGGCGGTCGCCTTCCACGGGGCACGGGCTTCTGTGCAGGCCGTGAGGAAGTTGAGTAAAGCGTCTGGCGAGGGAAATGCTTTCGCTTCGATACCGCCGGTCCGGACTTTTGCCCAGGCGCCGGTTCGAGCGATGGTTGCAAGGAGTCGATCCAGATTCGGCGCCTGAATCGGCAGCTCGAAGTAGATCTCCTGCCCGGCCGGAACGAGAGCGCGCAGGCGCTCGATCGCTTCGGAGGAATCAGCCGGCGTTTCGAAGGCGCCGATCTCAATGTCCGCCCGGCCCGCTGCGAACGCTTGGGCAAGGGCAAGATCCTTCTCGGCCGTCTCTTTGGTGAGCAGGACGGAGAGAGCCCAAATCCCTTCGCGATCTTCTTCAGGCAGCTCATCGAACGCCGCGCCGAATTCCGCGAGGCGGCGGGCGGGGACGACGAAGCGGCCGAGCATCTCAGCCCTCACCCCCGGCCCCTGGGCTCGCCAGGCTCCAGCCTGGCGCCTTTGCCTTCGACCGCCGGGGGTGACTTCGCCCAGAGAAACGCCAGGCTGGAGCCTGGCGAGCCCAGGGGGCCGATACCCGGCAAAATTCCCGACCGCCTCCCGCATGGAGAGCCCTGCCGGCGGACACCGCCCCGCGTAGTCGATCCGGCCGGTCAGCAAGGCGCGCACTGCGGTGCTCATGTGGTCAGCTCCGGCAGCGCGCGAAAGAGATCGAGCACCGAGGGGTTGG
>JANNIH010000035.1:0-33287 GCA_031404815.1 Holophagales bacterium
AACCCAGGGCATCGGCCTTCGGCCTCAGCCCTGGGCTCAGTTCTACCGGCCTTTCAGGCCGCGGAAGGGCTGACGGCCTGTCCCATCGCTGGAGGTTGCACCGGCAAGCCGAACTTATGATGACTTTGACGGGGCCCTGACAAACCTCCTGCAAGAGCTTCCCCCGGGAGCGCTCCAGGCCTACCGCGAGATGTGGGACTCGGAGGAGGCGGAGTGAAACCCCGGGAGCGCCGAGCACCAGCTCGGCACCGCAGCGGGGGAGGGCGCTGAAGCGGCAGGGCCGCCGGCGCGGGCTTATTTCGTCGATCGAACCGCCCCGTCAATACAGATCGAAGATCAAAATCCGCCCTTCGAGCGGCCCGTTCCAGATCGGGATCCGGCGCTTGGGTTTCAGGCCGATGCCTTTGCCGTGGGTCTCGCCCGCGAGGACGACGGCGCGGTAGCCGCGGAAGCGCTGTTTGAACAGGTCTCCGAGTTGGCGCCAGAGGTCTCCGGGTGCTCCCGGTTCTAGAAGTCGGTGGCCGTGGGGTGGGTTGACCAGCAGCAGGCCGGGGGGAGGGGCGGGGGTTTCGAGCGCGAAGGCGTCGCCTTGCGTGAGGTGGGCGCGATCGAGGAGGTCGGCGCGTTCGAGGTTCGCGCGTGCCGCGGCGAGCGCGGTGGCCGACTGGTCGTTGCCGTAGAGCGCCAGCTCTTCCGCTGTGGTCAACGCGGGAATCGTCTCGGCGCGGACTCTGGCGAAGCGGCGCGGGTCGAAGCCGGGGAGGCGCTCGAAGGCGAAACTCTTGCGCAGCCGGCCGGGTGCGCGGCCGAGGGCGAAGTCGGCGGCTTCGATCAACAGGGTCGCCGCGCCGCACATCGGATCGACGATCGGTCCCTTGCCGTCCCAACCGGCGGCGAGCACGCAGGCCGCGGCGAGATGCTCACGGACCGGGGCGGTCCCGCCGTCCAGCCGATAGCCGCGCCGGTCGAGCGGCTCGCCCGAAGTGTCGAGCAGGAGGGTCGCCCGGTCGCGGTGCAGGCGTAGGCGGAGCGCGAGGTCGGGATCTTCGCGCTCGACGTTCGCGCGCCGGCCCCAGCGCTCGCGTTGGGCGTCCACGATGCCGTCTTTCACCCGCAGCGCGGCCCAGCGGGAATCGCGGATCTCCGAGCCCGCGGCGGTCGCCTGGATCGAAAACGTCCGGTCGGGGTGGAGCAGATCGGCGAACCAGCCCAATGCCCCCGTCGGGCCGGAGCGATCGCCACCCGTCACCAGCGCGTGGGCCCCGGCGTAGAGCGCTTCGCCGTCCGCGCCATCGAAGCCGGCGATCTCGACCAGCACACGGTTCGCGGTGCGCAGGCGCCAGTTCGCGCGGTAGACATCCGCCCAGTCGCCGGGAAAGGTCACGGCGCCGCGGCTCTTTTCGATCTCCGCGGTCCGGCCCGGAACCAGTGCCGCAAGCTCCGCCGCGACGAAATCTTCGAGTCCGAGCGCGCAAGTCGCGACCAGGCCGAGCGGATGGGTGGGGGAGGTGAGAGCGTTCAAGGGGTCACCTCTCCGGGCACCCGTTGGCTGAGCGAAGTCGAAGCCGGCTGCGCATCGAGGAACGACAGGACCGCGCGCACCACTTCGTCCGGCTTTTCCTCCATTGGCGAGTGGCCGCACCGTTCGAGGGCGACGAACGTGGACCCCGCCATCTTCGCCGCCGCGATGCGGCCCCCCTCAATCTTCACCGTCCGATCCTCCATACCCCAAATCCACAACGACGGTTTCTGGATCGTCGCGAGGTCGATCGGCGGCCCGGCCGAGGGAGGGGGCGAGGAAAGACCGGCGTAGGCGTCGAGGACCCCCTCGATCGCGAGCCGTGAGGAATAGGCGCGACCGACTTCCAGCGTGGCGAGAGTGTCGTCGAAATAGGCTTTCCGCAGATTGCGCCGGATCGCGTTCGGCTGCAGCGCGATTCCGAGCGCCAGGCGGGAGAGGGTGCGCGACTTTGCGATGCGGCTCTTCGACTCGTCCGGATAGGTGACCGCCGCGCTGTCGATCAGGATCAGCGAGCGCACCCGCGCCGGGTGGCGGGCCGCCAGAGCGAGCGTGAGCGCGCCGCCGTAGGAGTGCCCCGCGACGTGGGCGGATTCGATCTTGAGCGCGTCGAGCACGCCGAGGATCAGGCGCAGTTGGCCGTCGCGCGAATAGGCGGCGGGCTCTTTCGGTCGCTCGGTGTAGCCGAAACCGTGGAGGTCGATCGCGATCGTTCGGTAGTGCTCCTTTAGCGGGGGCACGACCGCGCGCCAGGAGTAGGTCGATTCGCCGAAGCCATGAAGCAGCAGCAGCGGCTCGCCCGCGCCCCGCTGTTCGACGTGGACGGTCCGGCCATCGATCGTCAGCCGGCCAGCTTCCGGAAGGGAGTGGCGGATTTCGGCGTAGGGCGTGAGCGAGACGCATCCGAACGCAAACAGGAGAGGGAGGAGCACCAAGCAGGGGATCGGAGGGGAGGAAAGGGTAGGCACGTTTTAGGCTAACACGAGAAGGAACCCGAATCCCGCCCCGACGGGTAGGTGCCTTCCTCTCCTTCGGTGCGCGACCGAATCGCCGGTTCGCCCGCCGGATATGACGCCGATCATAGGCCGGGTTCGACCGCTCGGGAGACGCTCTCGCCAGAGACCAATCCCGATGAACGTGCGTGTGAAAATTCCCGACCTGACGGCCTGGCAGGCACAGGTGAAGTGCCAGACCGGCTGCCCCGTGCGGACCGATGCCGGGCGCTACGTGCAGCTGATCGCGGAGGGGCGGGACGAAGAGGCGTTTCTGGTCGCGCGGGCGCCGAATCCGTTCGCCTCGGTCTGTGGCCGGGTCTGTGCCGCGCCGTGCGAAGACGCCTGCCGCCGCGGTGCGATCGATGCGCCGGTTTCGATCCGCGCGCTCAAGCGCTTCGTCACCGAGCGCTATGGCGTCGAGTCGATCCGCCCCGACACCCAGGATCGCCTGCGGACCGAAGGGATCGCGGAGGGGAATCGCTATCCCGGTCATCTGCCGGTTCGATCCCTCCTGCCGAGTCTGCCCATCATGGGGCAGGACGTGGCGGCGGGTGTCGAGCGACCCTCGGGCGCCCGGCGCAAAGTCGCGGTGATCGGCGCCGGCCCGGCCGGCCTGTCGGCGGCGCACGACCTGGCGCTCCTCGACTACGAGGTCACGGTGTTCGAGGCCGCGGCCGAACCGGGCGGCATGATGCGGTTCGGCATTCCGGAGTACCGCCTGCCGCGGACGTTGATTCGCGCCGAGATCGACAAGATCCTGGCGCTCGGCGCCACCCTCCGGCTCAACACCCCGCTCTCGGCCGAATTTGGGCTCGCGGCGCTGCGCGCCCAGGGCTTCGAGGCGTTCTTCCTGTCGGTCGGCGTCTCGGAGGGGCGCGACTTGCAAGTGCCGGGGGTCGAGCTCGACGGGGTGGTCAAGGCGGTCGATTACCTGTTGAACGTCAACCGCGGCTTCCGGATGGATCTCGGCCGGCGGGTGGTGGTGATCGGCGGCGGCTTCGTCGCGTTCGACGCGGCGCGCACCGCGCTGCGGGTCGGCGGCGAAGAGGAACTCGACGCGCTGGCCGAAGGCCTCGCAGCGGGCGAAGGGGAAGGTGCCGCGGACGCGCGGGTCAAAGAGGCGTTCGACTCCGCCCGCGCGGCACTGCGCGGGGGGGCAACGGAAGTGACGATCGTCTCGCTCGAACAGTTCGACGAGATGCCGGTGCTCAAGACGACCCAGGGGCACGAGGAGCTGGACGAGGCGAAGAAAGAGGGGGTCCGATTCCTCACCCGCCGCGGGCCGAAGCGCTTCGTGGGGGAGCGCCGCCTCGAAGCGATCGAGCTGCGCAAAGTCACCGCGGTGTTCGACGCCGACGGTCGCTTCGCGCCGACCTATGACGACGCGGACCTGGTGACGATTCCGGCCGATGCCTGCATCCTCGCGATCGGCCAGAAGCCCGACCTGTCGTTCTTGCAGCCCGAAGACGGCGTGGCGCTCCATCCCGGCGGCACGATCCGGGTCGATCCGGCCACGCTGGCCACCTCGGCGCCCGGCATCTTTGCCGGCGGCGACGTGGCGTTCGGGCCGCGCAACCTGATCGAGGCGGTGGCCAACGGCAAACGCGCGGCGCGCTCGATCCACACCCATCTGAGCGAAGTCGGGGCGGGCGCCGCGGCGCGGATCGAAACGCTGCTCGAAATCGAGAAGATCCCGACCTCGCAATACCGGATGATCGCCGGCTTCGATCTGTACGACCGGGAGGCGCCGCCGACGCTCGATGTGGGGCGGCGCACCGGTATCGCCGAGGTCGAGACCGGCTACGGCAGGCAAGAGGCGCGCGAGCAGGCGGCGCGCTGCCTGGTCTGCCACGTTCAGACGATCTACGACCCGGAGCTGTGCGTCCTGTGCAGCCGCTGCGTCGATGCCTGCCCGGAGTACTGCCTGGGAATAGTGCCATTGGCCGATCTCGACCTGCCGGCCGACTTGTCGGAAGAGCTGGTCGCCCGGGCGGAAGCCGACGGCCTGCCGCTCGCCGCGATGATCAAAGACGACGAGCGCTGCATCCGCTGTGGTCTGTGCGCGATCCGCTGTCCGACCGACGCGATGACCATGGAGCGTTTCACGATCACCGAACGCTGGGCCGAAACCGACGCCGCACCGATTCGGACGGTCAGGGAAGGAGCCGCAAGATGAGCGACGAAGAGCGAAACGCCAAAGCAGCGCACGGGGACAGCCGCCGGGAGTTCCTCTTCAAGCTCGGCACCGGCGCCGGCATCGCGGCGCTCGGCGGCCAGGCGGTCGCCTCGCTCCGCTCGCTGGTGCCGAACGTCTCCTACGACGCGCCGACCACGGTAAAGCTCGGGGTCACCCACGAGTTTCCCGACGGCTTGAAGTACCTGCCCGACCAGCGCCTGTTCGTCTTCCGCGACGGCAACACGTTCCATGCGATCTCCGCGGTCTGTACTCACCTCGGCTGCACCGTGCGGGCCGAGGCGCTGGCGCGACCGGAGACGCATCAGGTCGGGGGCGCTCCGCTCCGGCTCACCCATCGCTTCCTCTGCCCCTGCCACGGCTCGCGCTACGACGGCGACGGCACGAATGTCTCCGGCCCGGCGCCCAAGCCGCTCTCCTGGTATCGCCTTTCGGTCTCGCCCGACGACGAACAGCTGGTGGTCGATCTGGCGGCCGAGGTCGATCCCGATTTCCGCCTGACGTTGGCTTAAAGGACCCGCCATGACCGAGCTGGGTACACCGATCGAGAAGGCCGCAGGGGGGGAGCGCAAGAAGGCCGCGACCCGCGGGGACGCGCCGTCCGCGCCGGGCGTGCATCCGCGCCGCTTCTGGAGCTTCCGGCCGCGCTCCGACCGCGAGGCGGGCGACGCGGTGGTGTCGAACTTCATGCTCCATTGGTTCCCGGCGAAAGTCGCGAAGGCGTCGCTCGATTGGAACTATTCCTACTGGTTGGGCACGGTCTCGGCGGCGCTGCTGCTGCTGCTGATCCTCTCCGGCGGGCCGCTGCTCTTCCTTTACATTCCGTCGGTCGAGCGCGCCTACGCCTCGGTCAAAGACATCGAGTACGTGGTGGCGTTCGGCTCGTGGATCCGCGCCGTCCATCGGATCTCGGCGCATTTGATGGTCGCGGTCGTGTTCCTTCATCTCGCGCGGGTGTTTTTGACCGGCGCCTACAAGAACGGCGTCGGCCGCGGCCAGCAGCGGCAGTGGAACTGGGTGATCGGTGTGGTCATGTTCCTGCTCACGCTGTTCCTGTCGTTCACCGGCTATCTGCTCCCCTGGGACCAGCTCGCGTATTGGGCGGTCACGGTGGGCACCAACATCGCCTCGGCGATTCCGTGGATCGGCGCCACCGTGCGCGAGCTCCTGATCGGCGGCCGGACGATCGAGCAGCCGACGCTGATCCGCTTCTACGTCCTGCACATCATCGCGCTGCCCGGGCTGCTCGGGCTGCTCTTCGTCTACCACATGTGGCGGGTGCGCAAAGACGGGGGCCTCGCGCGCGCCGACCGCGCCACGGTGCTGGCGGAAAAACGCGATCTCCCGGCCGGCGGCACCAAGACCTACACCCTGCTCGGTGTGGCGCGCGGCACCTCGCCGCGGATCAGCGCCGCGACACTCGATGCGCCCGAAGCGACGGTGAACGCGGTGCCCGACCTGCTGCGCCGCGCCGGCATCGTCATCCTGGGCACGATCGCCCTGGTCGGTACGCTCGCGCTGTTCATCCCGTCGCCGCTCGAAGAGCCGGCGAACGCGTTGGTGACGCCGAACCCGGCGAAAGCGCCCTGGTACTTCCTCTGGCTGCAAGAGGTCGTGACCGACACGACGATCCACTTAGGGAGCTTCACGATCAATGGCGCGTTCTTAGGGGGAGTGATCCTCCCCGGCCTGCTGATCGGCCTGCTCACCGTCTGGCCCTGGCTCGACCGGAGCACCGGCGCCTCGGCAGGGGTTTGGTTTCCGAGCGAACGGAAGCGGCAGAACCTGGTCTTTCTGCTCCTCTGCCTGTTCATCCTCGGGCTCACTCTGGTCGGCACGCTCTGCCGCGGCCCCTATTGGCACTTCTACTGGCCCTGGGAGACCTGGCCGCAAGTCCCGGCGAGGATCTGATCATGGAACAACGCACGAGCTCTCCCTATCCGCGGCGCGACCGGCCGATCCTCGCTCTCGTGGGCGTCGCCCTGATCGTCTCGACCGCTCTGTTCGCCTGGCGCGACCGGGTCCACGACTGGCGCTACTACCAGTTCGAATTCCGCCGCCTGGTCGCCGAGAAGTTCGGCGACGACAAGGCGAAAGGTGTGCCGTCCGGCATTCAGCAACACTGGATCGCCGACCTCGGCCGCGCCGACCGCTGCATCACCTGTCACCAGGCGACCGCTTGGAAAGGTTTCGAGAGCGCCGACGAGCCGTTCCGGACCCACCCGGCGGAGCCGCTCAAAAATCACCCGGTCGAGAAGTTCGGCTGCACCTCCTGCCATGGCGGCCAGGGGTGGGCGATCGACACCGTTCCCGCGCATGGCCAAGTGGCACATTGGGAGGAGCCGCTGCTCGGCCGAAGGCTCGGCGAGGACTACTCGCTCGCCGGGGACAAGGGTGCGCTGCTGCAAATGAACTGCAACGTCTGCCATCGCTACGACCGCGAGACGAAAGGGATGGAGGCGATCAATCGCGCCAAGACTCTGGTGCAGAGCAAGGGGTGCCGCGCCTGCCATGTGATCAACGGCCGAGGCGGCACGATCGGCCCCGATCTCACGGAAGTCGGCGACAAGGCGCCCGAGCAGTACGACTACAGCCACCTGTTCGGCCAGAAGACGGCGTTCGCCTGGCACGTCGCCCATTTGAAGAACCCGCGCGCGATGGTGGAAGACACGGTGATGCCGAGTTTCGACCTGACCACCGAAGAGGCGCAGGCGCTCGCCATGCTCACCCTGTCATGGCGGCAGAGCGATCTGCCCGCGCACTACCTGGCCGGGTCGCCGCGCACCGACCCGACGACGCTCGAAGAGGCCAACCGGGAGGCGGCGATGAAGAACGGTCCGGGCGCCTGGTTCGTCAAGACCGGCTGCTTCGTCTGCCACTCGATCTCGGCGCTCGGGGTGACCAGCCCGGCGCAGATCGGCCCCGATCTATCGACCGCGGTCGAGGACGTGCAGTCGCGGTTCGGCCGCACGATCGACGACTTCCTACGCGAACCGACCGGAACCATGGCGGTCGTGCTGTCGCGCCAGATCATCCTGTCGCCGGAAGAAAAAGCGGTGGCGGTCCAAAAGCTGCGCGAAGCCTTCGCCGAACATCAACGTCAGAAACGGAGTGAAACACCATGAGCAAGAAGAACCTGATCCTAAGTGGCACGGCGCTCGCCCTGTTGGTGTTCGCGGTCGCCTGGGGCTGCGCGCCGAAGGCCCCGAAAGGAAGCGAAGCCGGGCGCGCGGTCTCCGACGTCGCGTTCGCGGCGCAGAAGACCTACGTCGCCCCCGGCGACCTCGACCAGTACTACCTGTTTTCGTCGGGCGGCCATTCAGGGCAGATCTACGTCTACGGCGTCCCGTCGATGCGCCATATTTCGACCATCCCGGTCTACACGCCGTATCCGGCGACCGGCTACGGCTTCGACGACGACAGCAAGAAGATGCTCGGCGGCCTCACCTGGGGCGACGTCCATCATCCGGCGCTTTCGGAAACCAACGGCGACTACGACGGCCGGTGGCTGTTCGTCAACGAGATGAACGGCCGGGTGGCGCGGGTCGATCTGCGCGACTTCAAAACCAAGCAGATCTTCGGCCCGGTGCCGAACATCTCGGGCAACCATGCCTCCGCGTTCGTCACGCCGAACACCGAATACAGCATGATGGCTTCGCGCTTCTCGATTCCGATCCCCAAAGGGACGGTGGCGCCGATTGAAAACTATGCGACCCAATACAAAGGAGTGGTCGCGGCACTCAAGATCGACCCCAAGAGCGGCGAGATCTCGCTCGCCTGGCAGATCCTGATGCCGCCGTTCGACTACGACCTCGGCGACGCGGGCAAAGGGGCGTCCGACGGCTGGATGTTCTGGACCGCCTACAACAGCGAGCGCGCGACCGGCAAGCTCGAAACCACCTCCACCCAGCGCGACCGCGACTACATCGCGGCGATCGATTGGAAAGCGGCGGAGAAGGCGGCGGCGGGCGGCGCGGGGGAGCTGATCGGCGGCGTCAAGGTGATCGATCCGGCGAAGGTCCCGGGGCTCGTCTATCTGCTCCCCTGCGGCAAGTCGCCGCACGGCGTCGATGTCTCGCCCGACGGCAAGTACATCATCGGCTCGGGCAAGCTCCAGGGCGTGACCACGGTGTTCAACATCGAGAAGGTCCTCACCGCGATCCGCAACAAGGATTTCACCGGCACCGAGGACGGCATTCCGGTGCTCAAGTACGAGTCGATCAAAGACGCCGAGGTGGCGGTCGGCCTAGGGCCGCTGCACACCCAGTTCGGGCCGGACGGCTACGCCTACACCTCGCTGTTCGTCGACAGCGCGATCGCGAAGTGGAAGCTCGGCACCTGGGAGGTGGTGGACAAGATCCCGATGTCGTATTCGATCGGTCACCTGACCGCGGCGGAGGGGGACACCGCCCATCCGACAGGCGAGTATTTGGTCGGCTTGAACAAGCTCTCGCACGGCCGGCATCTTTCGGTCGGGCCCTCGCAGCCGGAATCGTCCCAGCTGGTCGATATCTCGGGCGAGAAGATGAAGCTGCTCTACGACGCGTTCACCGAGCCCGAACCGCACTATGCCCAGATGATCAAAGCGGACAAGCTGCATCCGATCGAGGTCTACCCGAAGGAGGAGAACAAGCACCCGCTCGCGATCTGGGATGTCAAGGATGCCGGAGTGACCCGCCAGGGCGACAAGGTGACGGTCAAGGCGATCACCGTCCGTTCGACGATCACGCCGACGGCGTTTACCGTCAAGAAGGGGGACACGGTGACGGTCGCGGTGACCAACATCGAGCAGACCACCGACGAGCTGCACGGCTTCGGCCTGCTCGACTACAACATCAACATCGTGGTCGATCCGGGGGAGACCAAAACGTTCACCTTCAAGGCGGACAAGGCGGGGGTCTTCCCCTACTACTGCACGAACTTCTGCTCGGCGCTCCACCAGGAGATGCAAGGGTATCTGATCGTCGACAACCAGTGACGCGAAACCGCGACCTGAAATCGGGTCGGGAGAGAGGCGAACCATGAGCAACAGGCTCGAGCGCGAAACGAAAAAGCTGCACGCGCCACTCGGCGGCGTGCCGCGGCTGTTGCTGGTGCTCGCAGCGCTGCTGCTCGTCCCGACCTATCTGGCGCCGCTGTGGAACATGACGATGTTTGCGCCGCAATATCCGGACGGCCTGCGGCTCGACATCTACAGCCATCAACTGGTCGGCGGCAACGCCGGCCAGGATCTAAAGGAGATCAACCTCCTCAACCACTACATCGGCATGCACGATCTGTCGGCCACCGATTTCACCGAGTTCCACTGGCTGCCGTTTGCGATCGGCGCGCTCGGCCTCCTGTTCCTGCGCGCCGCGGTCCATGGCGAGCTGGGCAAACTGGTGGACGTGGTGGTGCTCTACGTCTACTTCGCCGGCTTTTCGCTCTGGTCGTTCGGCTTCAAACTCTGGAGTTACGGGCATTACCTGCTGCCCACGGCGGCGGTCAAAGTGCCGCCGTTCATGCCGCCGATGTTCGGCAAGAAGCAGTTGGCCAACTTCGTGGTCTACTCGTATCCCGCCGCCGCCTCGTACTGCCTCGGGGTGGTGGCCCTGTTGCTTTTTACTGCGCTCGCGCTCGGCTGGCGCGGCGCGAAGAACGCGGGCCGCGCATGACGTGGCTGCCCGCGCTCGCGCTGCTGGTTGCGATCGGAGCCCCCGATTCGATGGCAACAACCGACGCGATCCCGGCTTCCACCACCTTGGAAGGGCGGCCGGCCGCGCACGAGGCCTCGCCGCTCCAGGCGCGGATCGACGCCGCCTTGCCGGGCTCGACGCTGATCGTTCCGGCCGGCCGTTACGAAGGGGATCTGGTGATCGACCGGCCGCTCCGGCTGATCGGGCGCGGTCGGCCGTTGCTGCTCGGCGCCGGGGCGGGGAGCGTGGTCCGTGTGCGCGCCAACCGGGTCTCAATCGAGGGTTTCGACGTCGATGGGCGCGGCGGCGGCGATCTGGGGCAGGATGCCTCGGGCATTCACGTCGCGGGTAAAAACGTGGTGATCCGCGACTGCCGGATCAGGAACAGCCTGTTCGGGATCTACCTGCGCGAAGCGGACGGCGCGGTGGTCGAACGTTCGAGCATCCACGGCATCCGCGGCAAGGACCCGGGAGAGAAAGGCTCAGGGCTCCACGTCTGGAACACCCAGGGGTTTCGCCTGACGGCCAACGAGATCGTGGACGTGCGCGACGGTGTTTACATCCAGTCGTCGTCGCACGGGGTGATCCGCGGCAACACCGCGCGCGATCTGCGCTACGGCCTGCACTACATGTTCTCGGACGACAATCTGTTCGAGGACAACACGTTCGAAAACGGCGCCGCCGGAACCGCGCTCATGTATTCGAAGCGGATCGTCTTCCGGCGCAATCGGTTTCTGCACAACCGCGGGTTCGCCTCGGTCGGCCTGCTGCTCAAGGCGTGCGACGACATTCTCGCCGAGGACAACCTGATCGCCGACAACGCGCGCGGCATCTTCCTCGAAGGGTCGTACCGCAACGTTTTCCGGCGCAACGTGATCGCCGAGTCGGACGCGGGCGTCGTGCTCTACGACTCGTGCGCGAACAACCGTTTCGAGGGGAACTCGTTCGTCGGCAACCTGTCGCCGCTCAACCTGGTCGGCCGTCGGACCGACACCGTCTTTGCCGGCAACTACTGGTCCGACAACCGCGAGCCCGATCTCGACGGCGACGGCCGGAGCGACGGGCCCTATCGCTTGAGCGACGTGTTCGATCATTTCCGCGGCAACCTGACCGCCGCCGACCTGATGGCCGAGGGGTTCGCGGCCGAAGCCTTGGCGCTCGCCGAGCAGACTTTTCCGGTGCTCGAAGCGATCCCGGTCGAAGATGCCACGGCGCTCGTTCGCCCTCCCGCGCTGCCGCAGGTACCGCGACCTGATCGGCGCCAAAGGGGAGCCGACGGAAAGGGGCTCGCGGCGTCGCTGGTCGCGTTGGGGTGGGGCGCGGTCGTCCTTTCGCGTGGCAGGAAGGGGCGCCGATGATTCGATTCCAAGGTTTCTCCAAACGCTACGGCGATCACCTCGCGGTCGACGACGTCTCGTTCTCGATCGAGCCCGGCGAGGTGGTGGCGCTGCTCGGGCCGAACGGTTCGGGCAAGACCACCTGTTTGAAAGCCGCCGCGGGTCTCTTGGCCCCGAGCGCGGGGAGCGTGCTGCTGGGCGAGCCCGGCCGGCCGGCGGGCGAGCCGGAGGCGCGGCGCATCCTCTCCTACCTGCCGCAGCGGGTGTCGTTTCCCGAGGCGCTCTCCGGGCGCGAAGTGGTCGAGTTCTACCGCGCGCTGCGCGGCGCCCCGGAGCGGCGGATCGACGAGGTCTTGAATCTCGCCTCGTTGAACGGCGCGGGAGCGCGCGCGGTGGGCACCTACTCGGGCGGCATGGTGCAGCGGCTCGGGCTCGCGGTCGCCGCCCTGCCTGAGGCCCCCGTGCTGCTGCTCGACGAGCCGACCGCCGCGCTCGACCCCGACGGCCTGTGCGCGTTCTACGGCCTGGTCCGGCAGCGCAAACGGGTGGGTAAGACGGTGCTCTTTACCTCGCACCATCTGGGCGATGTCGAGCGGCTGGCCGATCGCTTCATGGTGCTGGTCGAAGGGCGCCTCGTGGCGTCGCTCTCGGAGGCTGAGTTGGCGGAGCGATTGGCTTCCCGTGGGGTGCTTCGCCTCCGCTTCGCCTCCCGTCCGGCCGGCCTGTTGGAGAGCGTACGTCGGCTGGCACCCGAAGCCTATTGGTTGGGCGAGGAACTGCTGGTTCCCGGGCCGGCGGCGCTGCGCCCGGCGGTGCTGGATGAGGTACGCTTCAAGGGCGCCGAGATCCGCGGCCTCACGGCGGAAGAGGGGCGGCTCGAGACGCTCTACTTGGAGTTCGTCGGAGCCACGATGCCGACTCCTGACGGAGCGCCGGGTGGGTTTCCGGAGTCAACTCGGGAAGGGGGGAGTTCGTGAAACACCTTCGCTTCGTTCAACTCCTTTCGGTTGCGATTCTCCTCGGCCTCGGCGGCTGGGCCTGTTCCGGCGGCGTGCCGCAACCGGTTCCGCTCCACCTCCACAACGAGAGTTGCGCCTGGTGCCGGATGGCGATCTCCGACCACAAGCTCGCGGCGCAGCTGGTGGCGCCGAACGAGGAGCCGAAGTTCTTCGACGAGATCGGCTGCCTGCGCGACTACCTGGCCGCTCAGACGACGCTGCCGAAAGGCGCTCTCGCCTATGTCACCGATCACCGGACGGAGCAGTGGATCCGCGCAGATCGGGCGGCCTATACCAAGGCGATGGGCTTGGCGACGCCGATGGGCTCGCACCTGATCGCGCACGAGAACATCACCTCCTGGCGCGAGGACCCGCACGCGCCGGGGAGCGTCGCGATCACCGGCGCCGACGTGTTCGGGCCGAACGGTCCGCCCAACGGGGAAGGGCCATCGAGGTGAAGCCGGTACCGATTCAGCCGCTCCTCCTGTGCGCCCGCCAAGAGCTGATCCTCGCGCTGCGCTCGCGCTGGACTCAAGTGTTCGCGGTGGTCTTCGCCGCGCTCGCTCTCGCGGTCGCGGCCTCCGGCTACATCCTGTCGGGCGGGAGCGGAGTGCAGGACTTCGCGCGCACCGCCTCGTCGCTGGTGCGGTTGGTGCTGCTCCTGGTACCGCTCACCTCGCTGCTGATCGGGGTGACCGCCTTGGCGCCGGAGCGCGGTGCCGCGGAGCTGCTCTTTTCGCAGCCGGTCGGCCGCGGCACCATCCTGTTCGGCAAGCTGCTCGGCCTGTTCCAGGCGCTCGCCGCCGCGCAGGCGCTCGGCTTCGGCGCCGCCGGCCTGGTGATCTTCACCCAGTCGGGCGGCGAGGGGTGGGGGGGCTTCGCCCTCCTGTTCGCCGGCTCGCTCGCGCTCACCGCGGTATTCCTCGGAATCGCCGCACTGCTCGCCGCCTCGGCGATCGGCCGCAAACGAGCCCGCGCGCTCGCCCTCGCGCTGGTGGTCTGGTTCCTCGCCGTCGTGCTGATCGATGTCGTGGCCCTCGGCCTCGCCTCGCTCCTACCGTCGTTTGCCGCCTCACGCGTCCTGATCGCCACCGTGCTCGCCAACCCGGTCGACGCGGTCCGCACCGGCACGATGCTCGGCATCGAAGGAACCGCAGCCTTCGGCGCCGGATCGCTCGCCCTGCTTCGCTTCACGAACGGACCGGTCGGCGCCGCGCTCTGCCTTACGCTCTCGGTGCTGTTCTGGATCGTTGGCCCGTCGCTCTGGGCACTGCGGCGGTTGCGGCGGGCGGATCTGTGACTTCATGATTGGGGAGTGCTAGCCTCATCGCCATGCGAAGGCCTGCTGGAAACCCGCGACGTTGGCGCAGAGGCACGAGAGGACGATGACGAGCCGTTCGCGGAGAAGTAGCCGCGTCTGTTGGCGGAGTTGGAGGCTTGCTTTGGGGAGGGCGAACGGTTGATGGCGGTGGTGCGCAAGCGGTTGGAAAGGTTCCGCGATGCCGGATAGGCCCAGCCTTCCCGAGCCGACGCCGCCAGAAGGCCAGATCCTGATCTACCAGGACGGCGCCACCCGCCTCCAGGTCCGCCTCGACGGCCGCACCGTCTGGTTGACGCAGGGCCTTATGGCGGAGCTCTTCCAGACCACCAAGCAGAACATCAGCCTGCACCTCCGCAACCTCCTCGAAGAGCAGGAGTTAGAGGCGGAATCAGTGGTCAAGGAATCCTTGACAACTGCAGCCGACGGCAAACGATACCGCACGCTTTACTACAGTCTCGACGCCATCCTCGCCGTCGGCTACCGCGTCCGCTCTGCCCGCGGCACCGCGTTCCGCCAGTGGGCCACCGCGCGCCTGGCAGAGCTGCTGGTCAAGGGCTTCACGATGGATGACGAGCGGCTGAAGGAAGGCCGGACGGCTTCCGGGGGCGGCGCCTACTTCGACGAGCTGCTCGAGCGCATCCGCGCCATCCGCGCCTCGGAGCGGATGTTCTACCAGAAGATCACCGACATTTACGCCACCAGCATCGACTACGACCCGACGCATCCGGTGAGCCAGACGTTTTTCGCCACCGTCCAGAACAAGCTGCACTTCGCAATCCACGGCCGCACCGCCGCCGAAGTCATTCAGGGCCGCGCTGATGCCGCCCAGCCCAATATGGGCCTGACCACCTGGAAAAACGTGCCGCACGGCCCCATCCGCAGAGCCGATGTCACCGTCGCGAAGAACTACCTGTCGCAGCAGGAGATCACCGAGCTCAACCGCGTCGTCACCATGTACCTCGACTTCGCCGAGGATCAAGCCCGGCGGAAGAAACCGATGCACATGGACGAATGGGTCGAGCGCCTCGACGCCTTCCTGAAATTCAACGAGCGCAATGTCCTGACCCACGCCGGTGCGGTCTCGCACCAACTGGCCGAGGAGCACGCCCACGCCCAGTTCGAACAGTACGACGCCGAGCGCCGCCGGCTCGAGGCCGCGCAGCCGAGCAGCGATTTCGACCAGGCCGTCGAGGAGGTCAAGCGGCTGGCGGTGGGCACGGCCCCGGCGCAGGCACGCGGGCGGAAGAAAACGGCGAAGCAGCCCATCCGGAACTCCCGGCTGAAGGGCGGCAAAGATGACTGAAGCATCTGTCGCCAGAACCCATGCGCCCCGCCGCAGTTCCGACCTCCGCCGCATCGTCTACGCCTTCCGGGCACTGGGTCATTTTGAAATGACCGCCCGGACAGCGGCCGGGGTAGAGTGTCAGTTAAATACCGGATCTACGGGGGTGCCTTCGTGCGCGTAAGCTTTGGACGGCTCTGCCTGGAACAGGCGTGGAGTAGTACGTGGAAGTCTGGGGAAGAACATGCGGGGGCGCTTGTGACGGCGGTAACGTCGGCCGTTATGGCTGCCGCCATGGTTGCCATAAAGCTGGCCGAGGGGTCATGGAAAAAGGCGGCGGTTGCGGCCCTCGCGAGCGGGGTCGGAGCCCTGGCCTTATTTATCTTGATTACTTTCTGCGTGAATCTAGTCAAGGCTCCGCGGAGGGTTCGAGAGCAGCGCGCGCTACCAGCCCTTCCGGCAAATGCGCTTGCACAGCTCGGCATTTCTTTCGCTGGCACTAGACCGACCGACGTAATGCAGTTTGAGGCGTCCGTGCTAGCCGAGATGATCGAGGTTCGCCTTCAGAGGCGACCAGGAACCGCGACCCTGTCTCCGGCCGATGCCGACAAGATTCTCGAACGGATCTGGTATTTCGGCGGGCGAGCGAAATCTGACGAAATGATCTCGGCGAAGAGCCGGAAGCGTTCTCTTGCGCTTCACCGCGAGATGTTAGCTCTCGCGGCGGCCGGTGAGTTTGGGGAGATTCACCAAAAATGCCGCGACTTCGTGGAAAAACTTAAGGCTTCGTTCTAGTCCTCGGCAACTACCCGATTCTTGTACGGCCCCCGCCTCTTGGGAGCTTCGACCGGCCATGCGCAGGCTGAGGTTTGAGCGCTCGACGTAGCTCGTAGAGATCCGCTTGGACTCGGGGTTCCCCGATATCAGGTGCTTCTCGCATCCGGTGCATTCGGCCGGGCTGTACCGGTCTCGGGACCGCTTGCCAGGTTCGCATAGTTCTTGACCAGCATGGCGTAGTCGGTTTCGCTTTGGAAGGCGTCCTCTACCGCACCGAGATACATCTTGTGGCCGTCCGTCGTGAGCATGACGCGGTTCGCGAGGCGGCCCGCCAGATCCTGCATGAACTCGGTCGCCGTCCCGCCGTCCCCGATAGGTGCCACCCTAACCTGCGCGGCCCCCGGCCCTCATCGTCCTCGATTTGGCCGGACCTATTCCCGCGCTGGTCGTCTGGTTTCTCGCCGTCGCCCTGATCGACGTGGTGGCGCTAGGGCTCGCGTCGCTCCTGCCGTCGTTTTCCGCCTCGCGCGTGCTGATCGCGACCGTGCTCGCCAATCCCGTCGATGCGATCCGCACCGGCACGATGCTCGGGATCGAAGGAACCGCCGCCTTCGGCGCCGGCTCGCTCGCCCAGCTCCGCTTCACGAACGGACCCCTCGGCGCCGCGCTCTGCCTCGCGCTCTCCGTGCTGTTCTGGATCGTCGGCCCGTCGCTCTGGGCGCTCCGGAGGCTCAAGCGGGCGGATTTGTAGGACCGATCTACCCGTTCACGGATCTGGAACGCCGAGGTCTTGGCAGATCTTTCGAGCGAGAAGGTCGTTGATTTCGCGATGGCGCGGGACGGCGCTTCGGCTCCCCAGCGTGAGATTGTGCCACCAGGAATGGCGACCACCCTCGCGAAGGATCGCGCAGCCGTGGGACGAAAGATGCGCCAACAGGTCGCGGCGCTTCATACGGCGATTTGGAACTCCTCGAATCCAGATCCCGCGGCGAGCTTGGCCTCATTGCGATTGAAGTCGATCGCTTCGGCCAGGGTGACGCGGAGGGTTTCCAGCAGTTCCTCCCGGGTCTCCTCCTGGCAGTTGACGCCGGGGACCTCCTCGATCCAGCCGACCCAGACCCCTTGATCCTGTTTGACGACTGCTGTGAAGGACGGCCGCATATCGAGAATCTCCCTTGGAAACCAAAGAATACCGGAATACGGGCTTCGAAGGAGCGGGGGCAGATCGCCGGGCCCGTACCAGAGTTCTCGGGCGCCAAGACTTTATCCGTCGGCGCTTCACGCGACGCGTGCCAGAAGTGCCCGGGTCGCCTGTTCGAGGAACGCGTTGACCTGCGCTGGGCGGACGCTGGGGAAGTTGTCCAGGAACTCGTCGACGCTGTAGCCACCTTCGAGATAGTCGACCAGCGTCTGCACGGGCACTCGGGTGCCTACGAAGACGGGGGTTCCCCCCAGGATCTCTGAATCCGAGTGGACGACGCTGCCGTCGGCGAGTGCGACCGGGCGATCTTCAGGCATGAAACACCTCTCAGGACCGGTGCCTACTGTACCACTCCGAGGTTCGCTGCCGAGGATGAGCGAGGCGGAGCGCGCCCTCGATCTCCGGCGGCGGAGCGGATCGCTTATGATCCTTGGAAGCGAACTCGCGCAGCCAATCTCTACCGATTTGGCGGTACAGGTTTTTGCGGAAGACCAGGCGCAAGATGAGCACGATCGAACGGGCAATTGCAATCGCCGCCGAAGCCCACACCGGGCAGGTCGACAAGGCTGGCGCGCCCTACATCTTCCACGTGCTGCGCGTCATGCTTGCCGTCGAGACGCTCGACGAGCGAATCGCGGCCGTGTTGCACGACGTCGTGGAGGATACGTCCTGGACCCTCGATCAATTGAGCGGCGAGGGATTCTCTGACGAGGTGGTGCAGGCGATCGACTCGGTAACCCGCCGCACCGGGGAGACCTACGAGGAGTTCGTCGCCCGAGCGGGTAAGAATCCCCTCGGTCGCCGGGTGAAGATCGCGGACCTCGCCGACAACTCCGACCTCCGGCGCATTGCGGCACCTACGGCGGAAGACTACGCGCGAATCGAAAGGTATCGTCTTGCGATGGAACAGCTGGCTGGCCAGGCTCTTCGGCCCTCGCCCTGAGGTCCAACCTTTCCCCTGCCGGTTTTGTCAGCCGTCCGAGCTGCCGCCGGGGGATAACCCGTTTCGGATCACCCAACCGATCGTCTACGGGTATCACCAGAACGTAATCCTGGCCGCCTGCCGTCATTGCCACGCTCCCGCGCTGCAATATTCAGTCGACATCTTCGATGACTATTGGGCGTTCTGGTGCCCGATCGACGAGGCAGAGAAAGCCAAGATCCTGTCGATCGAAGAGGGCGACCGGTACGAGGACACCGTGATCGCCATGACGCTATCGATCCTCCGAGAGCGGCGAATTCTGCAAAAGCACCCGCTCGCCGGGCTCACCTGGAAAGACGGAAAGTCCTGCATGCTCGAAGGCCCGCCGTGGTGATTTGACCAGCCGACTCCGGAAATGGGGAGTGCAAGCCTTATTGCCATGCGAAACGTCACTGCCATCGTCGAGAAGGACACCGTGACGGGCCTATACGTCGGCTACGTGCCCGGCTGGCCCGGCGCTCACTCGCAAGGCGAGACGATGGATGAGCTTCGGCTGAACCTGGAAGAGGTCGTCGCCATGCTTCTTGAGGACGGCGAGCCCAAGCTCAATTCGGAGTTTGTCGGGACGCAGACGTTAAAGGTCACCTGAGGTGGGCGACCTTCATGCTCTCAAGCCGAATACCGCACGCTTTACTACAGTCTCGACGCCATTCTCGTTGTCGGCTACCGCGTCCGCTCGGCTCGCGGCACCGCATTCCGCCAGTGGGCCACCGCGCGCCTGGAAGAGCTGCTGGTCAAAGGCTTCACGATGGATGACGTGCGGCTGAAGGAAGGCCGGACGGCTTCCGGGGGCGGCGCCTACTTCGACAGCTGCTTCAGTCATCTTTGCCGCCCTTCGGCCGGGAGTTCCGGATGGTCTGCAACCGTTCTGCGCCGCGCTCTGCCTCGCGCTCTCGGTGCTGCTCTGGATCGTCGGCCCGTCGATTTGGGCGATCCGGCGGTTGCGGCGGGAGGACTTTTAGGATCGAAGGCTCCTACCATTCCCCGGGCCGCTCGATCCCGAGCGCGGACAAGACTCGCTCACCTTTTGACGATCCAGTCTTCTGTTATGCAGGTCTGCCTAATACACGTCAGACCGACGGATGGAGTGCCCGATGAATCGTTCCGAAGCCCACAAGTGGATCGAGCACGAGGACGCAATTGCTCGCCCGGACCGCATAGCGAGGTTGGAGTGGCTCGCGTCCAAGTATCCGGCGAGCGACTTAGGGTTCATGCTCAACGGTGGTTGGCTTTCGCTCCGGCTACTTGAAGAGGCCAGGTACTGCTTCGCATACGGCCAGTTTCTGGCCACCGCGATTCTTGGCGTGGCCTTCATCGAGCGCGTCTTCGCTGCGCGATTCTACGCCACAGGCCGTGATGACCTCGAACGTGCTGGAAGTCTCGATTTGCTTCGCGAGGCGCTCAAGAGCAAGTGGCTATCACAGGAGGAGTTTGACCAGTTCGACAAGGTTCGCCGCTTGCGAAACCCGATCGTTCATTTCCGCCGACCTCTAGGGCCGGACACAATCGAACGCAGAGCGGTCCAGAGCGACACTCACCCGGACGAACTGGCTGAGACCGACGCGAGGGAAATCCTAAAGAGTGTGTTTCGTGTCTTGCAGCGATGCGCGGTCTAACAACCGGTTCCGGCGGTCGCTCCGCTGCGCGGCCCGCCGCTGAACCGGAGCGTTATGCGTAGCGACCAACAGGGATGCGCTAATGTCTGACCTGACGTTCATCGAGAGGACAAGGCTCGAAAAGCTCTTCCAGATGGGCGGCGGCTACATCCTGGACTTCTCGAACCGGACCTTGGCCGAGTTCGTTGCCGAGAGTACGGGTCGGGACATCTACGACGCGAAGTACGACCAGGCCAGCGGTTCCAAGGCGAACCGGCTTCGCGCGTTTTGGATGCAGGAACAGAGTCACCTCGTCGGCAAGCTTGTCCACGACCTACTCGAATACTGCCGGCCGGTAGCGCGTGATCCCGACCAGGACCGACTGTTTGCGGAATGCGATCGGATCGCACGGCGCCTTCAGCAGAGTGCGCCTGTTGAAGCGCTGGACGCGATCACTGCAGAGGGCACCGAGCGAGGCTTCGAAGTCCTCGCGCGGGCCGTGCGCGACTCCATCGAGAAGAACGAACCGGAGGCAGGTCTTGACCGGCTGCACACCTTCGTCACGAAGTTGACCCGCACCCTGGCGGAGAAGCGGGGCATCGCCATCGATAGGGGCAAGCCGCTCCACAGCATCTTCGGCGAGTACGTCAAGGCACTCCGCAATGCTGGACTCGTCGAGTCGGAGATGACCGAGCGGATCCTGAAGTCCAGCATCAGCACCATGGAAGCGTTCAACAGGGTCCGGAACGAGGAGAGCCTTGCTCACGACAACCCCACGCTGAGTTACGACGAGAGTCTTCTCATCTTCAACCATGTCTGCAGTTCGGTCCGTTTCATCAGGGCGCTGGAGGCGCGGGCCGAGCGTGCCGCTGGCGCCGCGGCAAGCCAAGAGGCGATCGATGATGAAATCCCATTCTGACAGCACGCATAACCTTCATTCCAGCGGACTGCCTTCGCTTCGGCAGCCGCTGAATTCAAACGTCAGACGGTGAAAAAGCGCGCGTCAGAGTTCAGTCGATCCAGCCAGATAGGTGCCACCCTATCTAACCTGCGCGCCTCCGCCGTCGCGCCTGGCCTGGCATCGGGATGCCTGAAGGCCGGCAACTGCGCTAGACTTTGAAGAGATTTTCACCCGCCATCGGCGGGGTGGAAGCGGCCTCCCAGCCCACGGTGAGGATCGAACCCCCCGAACCGAGCGCGAAAGGCCGACGCACAGGGCGCCGAGGATTGGCGAGGTGGGGCTCCAGCTTGCAGTGCTTTTGGTGACACCAGATAGCGTTTGACCAGCGCGCTCGAGTCGAGGCAGAGGATCAATCGCGGTCCTCGAGCAAGAGAGCGGCAACCGAGCGGCCACCTCGGGTCGCTGCCACGGGGAGGTTCGGCGGACCGGGCGATGGCGGCGGCGCGGAGAGCCCGGCGTAGGCGTCGAGAATTCCTTCGACCGCGAGCTCCCCAAAAAGGTGCCACGCGAACCTCTGGATCACCACCTTCCCCGCCAGCGCCCGATAGGCGATCGTCGCCCCGTCGAGCTTCAGCGTGTGGCTCGTCTCCTTGAGCCGCTCCACCGGCGCGGGAGGGGCCTTGTCCGCCGCCGCATCCCCCTGCGCGCCGGTCCCTGCGGGAAGAAAGAGAGCCAGTTACAGGAGAGCCACGGCGGCGGTGGGGTGAGCCATTTCGAACGGGTACGCAAGGAGCCGCGCTTGCGGGAGATCCGCGGTCGGAAATCGACTTCTACGCGCGAGGGGGCTGGAGGTTCTCGGACGGATGGCACAGCAGGAAGGTCTGCGTGCTGACTTCAGGACCTCTATGAAGATGCCGGGGGCTGAGTACGCGATCGTTGAAGATGCCAAAGTCCGTGACTATCTGCTCTCGACGGAACACCCGATCGGCCGCTTCAAGGCCGTATTCTTTGGCGCTCTCGGCTATACGAGAGCCGGATGGAAGCGACTTCGATTCGACCTACTCCAGATCGCCCAGTCCCAGGAAGCTGCTCTCGGCCAGGCCAGCCAATTTGGGCAAAAATACGAGGTCAGTGGTACCCTTCGAGGGCCGTCCGGACGGAGCGCAGGAGTCATGACGGTCTGGATCATTCTGAGGTCCGAAGATACTCCGCGGTTGGTAACGGCATTCCCGGATGAGGCGCCATGAAAGTCAAAGAACTCGACAGCGTCGTTCTAGATAGAGATTTCCCAGAGCAGGGACTGCGCAAGGGTGACCTTGGAGCGGTGGTCCAGGTCTACTCGCCGGAGCATCTCGAAGTCGAGTTCGTCAAGGCTTCCGGCAGAACCCAGGCGCTCGTGTCCCTGAGCACCGCCGACGTTCGGCAGGTGAGGGACGAGGATTTGCTCTCGGTCCGGATGCTCGAGCGCGGCGCCGCCTGAGTGTAAGGACTCGCCCAGTATCTTCAGCCGATCCGTGGTCGATTCCTCGCTCCGGCGGTTGCGGCGGGCGGATTTGCAGCGCGGAGCTCTGTCCCTAAAAGAGGTCGGCGACGAACCTGGCCACCGGGGCGAATGCATGGGTGGGGGAGGTGGTGTTCAATCGTTCCCTTTCTGTTCGTCGCGAAACGCGAGAATCGCACGCACCACCTCGTCCGGCCGTTCCTCCATCGGCGAGTGGCCGCACCGTTCGAGGGCGACGAACGTAGAGCCCGGGATCTTGCCGGCGGCGATGCGGCCGCCCTCGATCTTGACCAGAGGGTCATGCACGCCCCAGATCCAGAGTGAGCGTCGCCGGATTTGAGTCAGATCGATCGGCGGACCGGGCGATGGCGGCGGCGCGGAGAGCCCGGCGTAGGCGTCGAGAATTCCTTCGACCGCGAGCCGGGAGAGATAGGCGCGGGCGACCTGTCGCGTCGCCAGAGAATCGTCGAAGTACGCTTTGCGCAGGTTGCGTTGGATCGCGGCCGGCCGGAGCAGCACTCCAAGGGCGAGCCGGGCGAGCGTACGCGACTTCGCGATGCGGTTTTTCGTTTCGTCGGGGTAGGTCGGTGCCGCGCTGGCGATCAGGATGAGCGAGCGGACCCGCTCCGGATGGCGCACCGCCAGAGCGAGCGTGAGCGCACCGCCGTAGGAGTGCCCCGCTACGTGGGCGGATTCGATCTGGAGCGCGTCGAGCACGCCGAGGATCAACCGCAGCTGGCCGTCGCGCGAATAGGCGGCGGGCTCCTTCGGTCGCTCGGTGTAGCCGAAACCATGGAGGTCGATCGCGATCGTCCGGTAGTGCGCGGAGAGCGAGGGGACCACCTGCCGCCAGGAGTAGGTCGATTCGCCGAAGCCGTGGAGCAGCAGCAGCGGCTCGCCTTCGCCGCGCTGCTCGACATGGACGGTTCGGCCGTCGATCGTCAGCCGGTCCGCCTCCGGAAGCGAGTGGCGGATCTCGGCGTAGGGGGTGAGCGAGACGCAGCCGGATGCAAACAGAAGAGGGAGAAAGGCCCAGCGGGCGAGTGGAGAGAAGGAAGTAGAAGGCACGTTTGAGGCTAACACGAGTGAGCCGAAATCGCGCCCGGAAGGCTGGGGATGCGGTACGCTTCTTAGGCGCCGAGATCCGCGGCCTCACAGCGGAAGAGGGGCTCGCGGCGCAGCTCGTGGCGCCGAGCGAGGAGCCGAAGTTCTTCGACGAGATCGGCTGCCTGCGCGACTATCTGGCGGCCCAAAAGACGCTGCCGGACGGCGCCGTTCTCAAGCCCAGAGAGGTCGTCGCCATGATGGGGTTGCTTCCGGCCTCCGGGATCAGGCTGAGCCGACCATACAGAGCTGTCCGGCCAGCACACTCTGGAGCGCCTTACGGGTCGCCGGGACGAGCGGCAGAAGGTCTTCGAGCTTGGTGGAATACGCCCGGAGCACCACAATACCCAGCTGGAAAGCGGTGAGCGGCTGCTGGTAGGAAAGATTCTTGTCCGCGGTCAGAAAGACGTCGAACTCGGCTTCGGCAAGTCGAAGCAGCTTTCCATTCTTGATCCCAGCCCATCCGACCTCCGGGACCGTGCGGACTTCGAAATCCGCAAGCTCCCGCGCGAGCAGCCGCGGCAGGTTCTCGTCGAGGAGGACGCGCTTCACGCGACGCGTGCCAGAAGTGCCCGGGTCGCCTGTTCGAGGAACGCGTTGACCTGCGCCGGGCGGACGCTGGGGAAGTTGTCCAGGAATTCGTCGACGCTGTAGCCACCCTCGAGATAGTCGACCAGAGTCTGTACAGGCACCCGGGTGCCTACGAAAACGGGAGTTCCCCCCAGGATCTCGGAATCCGAGTGGACGACGCTGCCGTCGGCAAGTGCGACCGGGCGATCTTCAGGCATCAAACACCTCACAAAGTCGGAGACCGGAATACCGAGCTTCTCCGGTTGGAACATCCTAACCCCTGACAGGTATTGCTTGGAACCACTTCGAACCACTTTCTGGCAAATCGCGCCGAGGTGCTGTTTTTCGCGCCTGTTCGCCTAAGAACAGAGAGCGGTGTGGCGAGCCTGGCACTTCTCAGCGGGCCGGGCATTTGTATCCCAATCCATTGTTGGTATGCTGTGACGGCATTTTTTCAGTCGGGATGGTTCCTTCGGTGGGACGGCTTTTCACCCGTGGTGAGACGATGCGCCGCCGGTTTACGCCATCGTGATGGATGACTACTTCGAGGAGATCCTGTATGCGCCGCAACCTCTCTCTGGCCGCACTCGCCGTCAGCTGCCTCGCCTTTGCGCCGACCGCGCGGGCACAGGGCCTTCATACCTCAAGCTTCTTGGAGGGGTCGCCGGAGTGCGAGGATCGGTTTCCGGACGTCGCCGCCTCCCCCGGCGGCAGCTTCGTTATGGTCTGGACGCGCCAGTGCGGTCTTTCTCCCGGCCGGAATCTGATCGCCCGCCCCTATTCGGCCGAGGGGCGCCCGCTCGGCCCGGAGGTCGATCTCGGACTGGGGTATGAGCCGAGCCTGGCCGCCCTGCCCGACGGGGGGTATGCGCTCGCTTCGGTCGGCGTCGGCCCCGCCGTGCGTCTCGCTCGGCTCGACGGCCGGGGCCGCCAGGTTGGAGCGGCGGAGATCGCCGATCCCGGAGCGCCCGGCATCCACATTGTCACGCCCCGCCTGGCGGTCGATCGCGCGGGCAACCTCGCCCTGATCTGGATACGCCAACAGTGGCCGCAGCCCACTTCGAACCTCTTGCGGCGCTTCGCCGCCGACCTTTCTCCCCAGGGCGAGGCGGTCGCCTTCGCCGACCGCACGTCCTACTTCCCGACCTCTTCGGACCTTGCGTTCGCCGACGACGGCGACCTGCTCGTCGCCTGGAGCAACCGGGTCTTTGACGAGTTGCCCTACTACACCGCGATCTTCGGCCGGAGGTACCCGGCCGACGGTACGGCGGCCGGACCTTTCTTCCGCATCACCGGGCCCGGCGCCAGAACCGAGCATCACGCCCCCCGTCTGCTCGGTGCGCAACAGTTTGGCGGCTGGCTGATGACCTGGCCAACCTCCTTTGTCAACTTCCCTACCGACCAGAGCGCCTTCGAAGCGCGTTTCACCAGACTTGCCAAAGACACCGTACACCGGGGTGGCGCCAATGGGTCCCTGGTCCGGGAGCAGGGGGTGTTTCCGTTCGACCCTGCCATCGGCACCGATCCCGCAGGCAACGTGCTGGTGCTGGCGGCGCAGACCCACGGGTCCCTCGCGGCGCGCCTGTTCGACCCGACGGGAACGGCGACCGGCGCGCCGCTCGAAGTGGCGCCCCCCGGGGTCTATCCCCACCTCGACGGCCCAACGTTTTCGCGCTCCGCCTCCGGCTCCTTTCTGGCCGTCTGGGGCGAGGCGGGGCGCGTCTTTCAAGACCAGGAATTCCAAATCCCGAAAGATTGGGATCTGCATGGCCGGATCTTCCGCAAGGACTGCCCGGTCGGCCGGCGCGCCGCCTGTCTGCTGTCCGATCGGTTCGGCATCGAGGTGCTTCGCCTCGAGGGCGCAACCGAGCGTGCCCGGCCGATCCGCCTGGACGACCGCAGCGCCCTCTTCGCCTTCCCCGGACGCGAGCAGGAAGTCGCGGTCAGCTTGACCGAGGATGGTTCGCAATCCGCACTGACCTATGCCGCGACCACCAACCGAGCCCTCACGATCCGGATCACCGATCGGATCACCGGTCAGATCAAAACGATGACCAAGCCGGCCGGTCGCTTCGCCAGCGGGCGAATCGCAGGGCTCGCCGCCGACCTGAGACCTCTTGGTGCCCCTGCGGTTCCGGCGATCTCGGAAGTTCCCGCCGCGCCGCCGCTCGGCCTGTTCGGCGACCGGTTCAAGATCGAGGTGAGCCGGCCCGCCGAGGGCGGTGACCAACCGGCAAGAGGCGCGCTGTTCGATGACCGGCGGGCGGCGTTTCGCTTCGGCGACGATCTCGACCTCACTGTCGCCCTGATCGACGGTGGCGCATCCAACGGCAAGTTCTGGGTCTACCTGGGCGACCTCTCCGACGGCGCCTACCGGGTAAAGATCACCGACTCCGCCACCGGCAAGGTGAAGACCTACACCAAGCCGGCGGGGCGGCTGCTCACCCAGGTGGATCGCCAGGCGTTCTGAGCCGGGGCCGCTGTGCGTGCGAAACGCGAGGATCGCACGCACCACCTCGTCTGACCGGCCGCATTGTCGCCCGAGAGATAGACCACCCGCGCATCGTCATCGCCGCTTTCTTGGATCACCTCTTCTTGGATCACCAACGATGATCGACAAGCTCACCGGCCCGAAGGCTGAAGGCGGCGATTGGATTCGCGCCGGACGCTTACGCGAGAATTCAGCCTCCGGCGTGAAGCGATAGCGCTATCGCGCGGCGGAAAGCGGCTTGTGCTCGCAGAATGCGGCCGTAGGACGCCGCGATTCGGTATAGCCCGGCGGCGAGCCAGTTTCAGCGGTGGATAGCGGCTATCGGCCGCGCAGAGCGGCTATCCAGCGGGGTGCGACACGATCCAGGCTCCGATCGTCGCTATCCGCCGCGGATGGCGAGCTCTCGCCGCTCGATAGCGGCTATTCGCCGTCGATAGCCGCGATCGAAATTCGGATGTTGGCGATCCGCCGCCCAGAAAGCTATCCAGTCGCGTAGAGCGGCTTTACGCCACCGATCGCCGCTATACGGCTCCGATAGCGGCCTGCGGCTCTACCAGGAAGCCCAATTCGAGCGCATTGTCGCGGCCGCGGGCGCCGACTCTTCGCCGCGGTTACTTGGCGCGCATGCGGTTGTTCTTGGCGCTGTGCTCGAGCTCGGCGAGCCCGAGCTCTTCCATCAGCGGCGGGAGGTAGACGCCAAACCGGCCGCGCAGTCCCTTCTTCAAGCCGTACCAGCCGCCCGCCGGGTTGGTCTCTGCGCGGCCCCAAGCTTCCACGGTCCCCTCCTTCGCCGGCTTCTGTTCGTCCGCACCTCCCAGCTCGACCCAGTCGCCGGCCTTTTGGAGCATCGCATGCAGGTCATCGATGCAGCGCGCGTCGTAGTGCAAGACGGTACTTCCCACGGTGCAGACGAGGATCTTCTTGCCATCCTTCTCATCGGCGTGCATCGTGTACTCGGAAGTACCCGGCGGGGTTTTCAACTTCCAGGGGTTGTCCTTGGCGCGATTCAGTGGAGTTGGCATGGCGTTCCTTTCGGAGAGCGTGGGGCGTGAAGCCCGAGATGGCCCCAATAGCGCATTTCGTTCGTCTGCGTGAAGCCGAGTTTCTCGTAGAGCGGCCGACCGTCCCTCGATGCGTGGAGGACCAGACTGTTGACCTCGTTCGTCGCCGCCCAATCGAGAATACCCTCCATGAGGGCCGTCGCGAGCCCGCGGCGGCGCCAGGCAGGATCTGTGTAAACGTTCAGGATCAGGCCCTGCGGGCCGGTGGCGAGATCCTGGCCGGTGGGGTGGGGGCGGGGCAACACCCGGCGTATCTGTACACCCGCACCCGCGATGATCTCGTGCAGGCTACCTCTCGGGTAGGCGACCCAACCGACGTACTCGCCCGCGGGGATGGCCTCCTCGAAGTAGCGTCGCGTGGCGTCTACCAGCGCTGGGGCGAGGTGCTCGGGCAGCTCTCCCATATCGCGAAACATGCCGGCCCGGTGCCCGGCGAGCACCGGCGCATCCGCAGCGGTCGCGAGGCGGATGGAGAAGGATTCGGTCATACGAGTAGAGGCCGGCGCCGATTCCGGGCGATCGCCGCCCCGGCTGATTCCGCGACGGCATCGGCGCAGGGGTTAGGCTGTAGCGCGAACACGGCCGCTCCTGAGCAACCACGCCAGATACGCGGCTGCCGAAACATCATAGGTGAGACAGAACTGTGGCCACCAAGAGGGCACGCCTGGATTGGCAATGACGGCGGCATGGGTGAGATCGAAAACCCCATGACCCGCAAGGGCGGCGACGACAACCCAGAGAGACCGCTTGAAACCGGCTGCAGCGACCGCCACGAAACCGGTGCAAACAAGCGATTCGAGGAAGAGCGCGTGAGTGGACTGACCCATGACGGCGAACAGCACGTAGTACGCGGCAATCACCATCGTGACGACCGGATAGAAGGCTCGGTCACGATCCAAGCCGACGCCGGTGGCAAACAATCCCACGAAAAGTGCCAGTACCGTTCCGACGAGTCGTGCCATCGCCTCGATCCTTCCGCTGTGGCGTAACGGACCCAAGCTCATCGGTTTGAGGCCGCAAGCCAAACTGTAACACTCGGCGACCCGGCAGGTGGCGGCCTCACCTCCAGTGGAGCGCGGGTTGGCCGGCTCACGGTGGCGAAGCGGAGCTCAGGAGTCGAGTAGTGCAGGCAAGCCAACGGGCAAGGCGGTAATTTCCGCCATCTTCGCCGCGGACCAGAGGTGACGATCGAAGGTCACAAAACCGACCGGTTCGGAAAGAAGGTCCTGGAGTGTGACCGCTGATGCCAGTTGAACGGCGTCATATCCCCGAAGCCGGAGGTCCCAGGCGAGGTTGGCCGCCCGCCGAAAGAGCGCTTCGTCGGTAGGGATCTGCAAGAAATCGGGCCACTCGGCCTCGAAAAGATGTCGAGCCGTCGTGGCGTCTTCACTCGTAATGTTTCCCAGTCGGGATGCTTTCGCGAAGGCTGCGATGACCTCAACATGACTGATTGCAGCTGTGGCGACGAACTCCGACGCATCGACGAGGGCAGAGACAATCTCGGAGCCGAGCTCCACCAGATAGCGTTTGGCCAGCGCGCTCGAGTCGAGGCAGAGGATCAATCGCGATCCTCGAGCAAGAGATCGGCGACTGACCGTCCACCTTGGGTCGTTGCCAGGGGGCGGATCGGCCGAAGCTTCCGGCCACTCCATCCGAGCCGGCCGGAATCGACCAGCGCCTTCAGCCGATCCGTGGTCGATTCCTCGACGGGGAGGAAACGCCCAACCGGGGTGCCTTGCTCCGTGATCACGAAGGTCGCTCCACCCTTGACCTGCTGGACATAGCTACCGAGTTGGCCTTCGAGGTCGTGGATTTCGACATGAGTTGCCTTCATGGCGCTTCTCCTGTTGGGACATCCTAACCCCGACGAGCTTTGCTTGGAACCATGTCGTGGCAAATCGCGCCCCGGCTACCCAGCTAAGCGGGTTGCCTACGCGTTGCTGTGCCCCCCACTAAGTAACTAGTTGCGCTCTTTCCTTTGGCTGCGCCCAAAGAGCGGTCCTGCTTCACCCTGAGGCGCACGATTCGTTCGATGAGGTCGTAGGGTATGGGTTGATCGAGCGGGAGCTTGAGATTGCCTTTGGGTCCTGCATAGCGCGAGAGCGCCTCTTCGAGGCGGGCATCTCCACGGACCGGCGGGTAGAGACCGATGTGAGCCTTGAAGGCTGCGAAGTACATCAGGATTCCGTGCAGCTTGAACGCGGGCATGTGGTAGCTGATGAGTTCTTGCGCCTCGGGCGCGGCGGCGGCGATGGTCTTTCGGATCTTCTCGAGGATCGGCTGCACCTCGGCGGGAGAGGCCGCGATGTACTCGTCGATGTTCTTCGGTGCCGTCTTACCCATGGCCACAGGTCCCCCTGAGGTTCGTCTACGGCTTCACCCTTGCTCACTTTACCGCCCTTCGCGGTCATCCACCCAGATGCGCACGGTGTCGCGATCTTCGCTCACCGCCACCAGCTCGCCGCGGCCGGTCTTGGCGAGGGCGTCGATCGCGGCGGAGAAGTCGAGCTCGCCCGGGGCGCCGGAGAGGAGGGCATCGACCACCGGCGCCGGGATGCGCACGACCGCTTGGCCCCCTCGGGGCTCGTGCGGATCGGTGGCGCGGAAGACCAGGTGGCCGCCCTGTTTGCTCACCTCCAAGCGCCCTTCGCGGTCCTCGAAGGTGGCGATCTTCGCTTCGGGCAGCTTGCGCACCTCGCGCCAGATGCGGCGCAGCTGGGCGGGCGAGATCTCGCGCTCGTCGATTCGGATCTTGCCGGTGGAATGGATGCCGTCGGGGACGAGTGCCACGAGCGCCTGGACGAAGCTGACGGGCACGTCGATCGAGACACGATCCTGTCCGTCGCCATGGGAGCGCCCTTCCGGAGCGCTCCGGATCTCGAGATGGAAGTAGGGACCTGCGGCTTTGGCCGGCAGGGAGAGGGTGAGCAGCAGGGCGGGCAACAGCAGGGCGGGCAGCAAAAGGTTGGGGAGTGCGTGTCGGTTCATGGTCGTTTCTCCTCGGTGTACCTATTCAGACGAGCCGACCGGGGTGCAAGTTTCACGCGCACGGAGAGCACGCGGTCTAGAATTGCCCGGTTCGGCGAAAGACCAGACCCGGAGACGCAACGCTTGCGCGAGCACCCGACAACACGGATCGACCCGAGCGCCCCACCCGCCCAACCCGCTCGCGGGTTCACAGTGGTGGCGCTTGCGGCCTGGGGGCTGCTCGCGGCGCTTTGGCTCCTCTCGGTCGGCCTGCGCCTGGCGTGGGCGGTGCCGGTCGCGCGGCTCGTCCTACCGATCGCTCTCGTGGCGGGCGCGGGCTGGGCGTTCCTCTGGCTCCGCGCCAGAGTCCGTGCGCGGGCCTGGCTGATTCCCGCGCTCCTCGCCCTCTCCCTCGCGGTGCGCCTGATCGGCGCCGATCACGAGGTCTCCGGGCGCTACTGGGGTGACGAGGGGACCTACTACCAGCATGCGACGCAGATCAACGACGGCAAGCTGCTCACCCGCTCGTTCGTCTATCCGCACCTCACCTATCACCTCTACGCCTTTGCCCTCTGGCTCGCGGGGCTGTTTCCGCAGGCGACCGGGGGGATCGTCCACGCGATTTGGGGTGTTGCCGTGCCGCTCGAGCGCGAGTGGCTGATCCTGCGCCTGGTGGCCGCTCTGCTCGGCGCGTTCACCGTGGTTCCGGTGGCCCTGCTGGCGCGGCGGATCGCGGGCGGCACGCCCCTCGGGGGAGCGCAGCCCGCGCTCGGCAACCTCGCCGGGGCGTTCGCCGGGCTACTCCTGATCGCGAACCCACATTTCAACATGGGGTCGCACCTGTTCATCTGCGATGCCCCCTCGGCGTTCTTCGCCGCGGTCTCGCTCGCGTTCGCCGGCCGCCTGCTCGATCGCGAACGAAATTGGGACTACATCGCCGCGGGAATCTGGGCGGGGCTGGCCGCGGCGACCAAATATCCCGCCGGCGTGGTCGCGGTCGCGATCTTTGCGCTCTGGCTCGGCTGGCGTTTCGTGCGTTCCGACACGCCGGGTGCCAAGCCGCGCCGCTGGAGCTGGGGCCTCCTCTGGGCGGGGCTCGCCGCGCTCGCCGCATTCGTCGCGCTCTCCCCGAGCCTCCTGGTTTATCCGGAGATCGCCCTGTTCGGCCAGCGCGGCATGCTGTTCGGCGCCCGCCAATACGCGCTCCACGGCTGGATCGGCGTCGTCCCCCAAAGCAACGCCGTGTTCTACTTGGAGATCCTGGTCGAGTCGTTCGGCGCGGCGACGCTGGCGCTCGGTCTGCTCGGCCTGTTCGCGCTCGATCCCGCCAGACGCGGGCGCTGGCTGCGGATGGCGGTCTTCCCCGCGCTCTTTCTCGGCCTGCTGTTCTCGATGGCGATGGTGGTCAAGCGCAACCTCTACCCCGCGATGCCGCCGCTCGCCGTGCTGCTCGGGGTCGGACTCGCGGCGGGGGCGGTGTGGCTGAGTGGCAAGGTCGCTCGGAGCGCGCCTTCCGTGCGCTACGCGGTGGCGCCGCTGCTCGCGGCACTCTGCCTCGCGCCGCCGGCCTGGCGCACCACGATCGAGACGATCGGCTACGCCCGGGCGTCCACGCGGGAGCTCGCTCTGCGTTGGGTTTATGAGCACCTGCCGCCGGGGTCCCGGATCGTCAAAGAGCAGTACGCGCCGAGCTTCTCCGACGGCGCGTTCGAGATCGTGCCGACCCGCTTCGCCGGCCGATTCAGCGAAGCCGAGATGCGCGCGGCCGGCAACGACTACCTTTTGCTCGCGAGCGACGCCTACAAACGATTCCTGAACCCTGAACTGTTGAGCAAGGCGCACCACCAGGGGATCGCGGAGCGCTACCGGACGATCCTCGGCAGCTACCCGCAAATAGAAGAGTGGATCCCGGGCCGCATCCGGCTCGGTCCGATCGTCAAGCTCTACCGGCTGGAGCCGCTCCCCGCCGATTGCCGCGCCGGGGGAATGATGCCCGCGCGCGATGCCTACGTGCCCGATCTGCGCATGCGCACGGGGGGGAGCGTCTCCTATCAGCTGCCCGGCCAATGGGCTCTGTTCAAGGGGTACTTCGCCGCCGGGAAGTACACGCTCCGGCTCGACGGCACGCTCTCCGGCTCCGGTTCGCTGCGCGCGGTCGATGCCGCGAACCGAAAGCTGGTCGAAAGGCCGCTCTCGGCCGAACCGGTCGCGATCGAGCTACCCGTCCGTGGCAAGTACTTCTTCTATCCGTCGTTGCCGGAGGGGAGCCGGCTGCGGGGAGTGTCTCTCGAACCGGTGGAGCCCGCAGTGAACCAACCTTGACCGCGGGGTCGCTATTGGGCCCGCCGCCAGGTCGTCCTGGCGCCTTGAGCCCGACCCCTCAATCGTCGAGCAGGTCGATCTGGCGCGCCACGGCGGCGGTCGCTGCTTTCGGAGCCTTCTTGAAGGTCACGTTGGCGCGGCTCGGCGGGTAGTCCAACTTCGCGCCGGAGAGCAGCTCTTCGATGGTCAGGAGCTGGAGTCGAGGATGGTTGGTCCCCCAGGGCGAAGCGTAGAAGCCCGCCGAGGCCGCTTCTTTGCGCATGTCCCGGGTCGGTTCCTGGAGTGAGATCAGGACGCCGATCTGAGCCTTCTCACGATCGAGGACACCGAGCAGGTCGCGCAGATGGGCGGCGCCGGTCTTGCCTGCCTTGACTGAAAAGATGATCTGCTTCGTCGTGCCGCCGGTGCTCTCGTCGTGGAAGTAGAGCCGGCCGTCGATCCCTTTGTCGGCTCCTTTCTTCTGCTCCGCCGGTCGGGCTCCGACCAGGCCGAGC